>NZ_JBFUFB010000005.1:0-473825 GCF_056403655.1 Mesorhizobium sp. P2_F8 | reverse complement strand
CAGTTGCGCCGGTCGAACCAGTCGAGCCCGTCGCTCCGGTCGAGCCGGTGGCTCCGGTCGAGCCGGTTGCTCCAGTCGAACCGGTCGAGCCAGTCGCACCAGTCGAGCCGGTGGCTCCAGTCGAGCCAGTCGCACCCGTCGAGCCGGTGGCTCCGGTCGAGCCGGTTGCTCCCGTCGAACCGGTCGAGCCGGTGGCTCCGGTCGAGCCGGTATCACCAGTTGCACCTGTCGAGCCGGTTGCTCCAGTCGAGCCGGTCGAGCCTGTCGCTCCGGTCGAACCGGTGGCGCCAGTCGAGCCAGTCGAACCCGTTGCACCAGTGTCGCCAGTCGCACCAGTCGAGCCCGTCGCTCCGGTCGAGCCGGTATCACCCGTTGCACCTGTCGAGCCAGTCGCTCCGGTCGAGCCGGTTGCTCCAGTCGAGCCGGTCGAGCCTGTCGCTCCGGTCGAACCGGTGKCGCCAGTCGAGCCAGTCGAMCCCGTTGCACCAGTGTCGCCAGTCGCACCAGTCGAGCCAGTTGCCCCGGTATCACCCGTGGCGCCGGTCGAGCCAGTCGCTCCGGTGTCGCCGGTTGCGCCGGTCGAGCCAGTCGCTCCGGTCGAGCCCGTTGCACCCGTGGTTCCTGTTGCACCGGTGTCGCCAGTCGCACCTGTCGAACCAGTCGCTCCGGTCGAACCGGAGGCGCCGGTCGAGCCAGTCGCTCCGGTATCACCCGTGGCACCAGTTGAGCCAGTCGCTCCGGTAGAGCCCGTTGCACCCGTGGTTCCTGTTGCACCAGTGTCGCCAGTGGCACCTGTCGAACCAGTTGCTCCGGTCGAACCGGAGGCACCAGTTGAGCCGGTCGCTCCGGTAGAGCCCGTTGCACCCGTGGTTCCAGTTGCACCAGTGCCGCCAGTCGCACCAGTCGAACCGGAGGCGCCGGTCGAACCAGTCGCTCCGGTATCACCCGTGGCGCCGGTCGCACCTGTGGCTCCGGTTGCGCCGGTGGAGCCCGCGGCTCCGGTATCACCGGTGGCACCAGTCGAGCCGGTCGCTCCGGTAGAGCCCGTAGCACCCGTGGTTCCTGTTGCACCAGTGTCGCCAGTCGCACCTGTTGAACCCGTCGCTCCGGTCGAACCGGACGCGCCGGTCGAGCCAGTCGCTCCGGTATCACCCGTGGCGCCGGTCGCACCTGTGGCTCCGGTTGCTCCAGTGGAGCCCGCGGCTCCGGTGTCGCCCGTCGCGCCAGTCGARCCGGTCGCACCTGTCGAACCAGTCGCTCCGGTCGAACCGGCGGCGCCGGTCGAGCCAGTCGCTCCGGTATCGCCCGTCGCGCCTGTAGAACCCGTGGCGCCAGTGGAACCTGCGGCGCCGGTATCACCTGTGGCTCCGCCTGCGCCAGTCGCTCCTGTCGAGCCCGTGGCTCCGGTCGAGCCTCCTGCGCCAGTCGAACCTGTTGCACCCGTGGAACCCGTGGCGCCGGTATCACCTGTGGGTCCGCCTGCGCCAGTCGCACCCGTCGGGCCGCCTGCGCCAGTCGCACCCGTCGGGCCGCTTGCGCCTGTCGCACCGGTCGGGCCGCTCGCGCCTGTCGCACCGGTCGGGCCGCTCGCGCCAGTGGCACCCGTCGGGCCGCTCGCGCCTGTCGCACCCGTCGGGCCGCTCGCGCCTGTGGCACCCGTCGCACCCGTCGGGCCGCTCGCACCTGTGGCTCCGGTCACACCCGTGCCGGTAGCACCCGTGGCGCCTGTCGCGCCTGTGGCTCCGGTCGCACCCGCGCCGGTCGCTCCCGTAGCGCCGGTCGGGCCTGCCGGGCCCGTCACGCCTTGAGCTGTGGTGGCGATGAAAGCAGCGGTATCAAATAAATTGCCATTATCTCCATTATTATTGCCTACAGGGGTAAAACTATAACCTCCTGCAACGGGGGTAAGCGTGCCGTATAATTTGAAAGTGCTGTCGTAAACGAAATAAATATCATTAGTGTTTGGAATTGTTATAGTTGCTCTAAAGTCTTTAATTAAACCGTTTTGGTCAGCTGACGGAAGCTGAAAGCTACCAACCACTGTATCATCTGCCGTACTAAGCGCCGGGTTAGTCGGCGGAGCCACGTGAGTATCCACTATATAGTACGTGTTAACAGCCGAAGAGTTGCCGCCGGCATTTATGATCCCAGTGAGTGTAAGATCGGCGGCGGCAAGCACCCCCGAGTAACTGGCCACGCCAGCTGAAGTCATCGGAGGCAAAGGCGCGGACGAGCTTACGCGTGCGGATATCTCCCAGGCGCCGCCCAGGGCGGCTGCGCCAACCAGTGATCTCGATGCACGGACGTCCGCGCCGACGGCCTCTTCCAGTGCCACTACGAAGGTCTCGCCCGCATCCCCCGACGCCGTCTCGCAGCTCCACAGCCGCAGCTCGCCGTCCGCGGCAAGGGCCCTGCCGATCGCGGCAAAATCGTCAGCCGCTTCCTTCAGCGTCCCGGTCGACCACTCTCCGGAGGTGAAGCCAACCCGGCCAGGTGCGCCATGTGCCATGATATGGATCGCATCGAGGCTTTCGTGCCCTGCGAGCGCGGCAGCGATCTGCTGCGCGGCCGGCCGGCGGCCGTCGAGTACGACAGCCTGGACTTGCGGTCGCACGTTGCCGAGAACCGTCTCGAGGTCGGAGATCGAAGGATCCACAAAGAGAATTTCAGAGGCACGGGCCATGACTGGCTCCTGTTGGCTTGGAATTCGATTCAAGGGGAAACCGCCCACCGGCTTGGCCGGCGAGCGGTCGTAGGGAGAAGGAGCACGGGAGCCGTCATCTTCCGGACGGGCCGACGGCGCCGTCGGGATGTTTGACAGCGGGGCTCTCTACGCGGAGGAAGCTGCAGGCCTGGAAATTCCCGCCATCTTCAAACGTGCCAATCGCAAATGAGCCGGCTGCGGCCGGAACCTTGACCGTGAGAGCGACGGCGAGGCTTCGCTTGACGGCTTTGGGAAGAACGACCTGACCGACAATGGCGTTCTTGGCCGTGTCCAGAATAAAATAAGGCACATTTTCGGTCGTGTCGCCGATAGGCAAGACGCCTCTAACGGCGACTTCCATGACCGCAAACCCTGCTATGTAGCTCATTATTGTTCTCCTCGGTCGGCGGCGGCTGGGCCACCTGCTTCTCTTGTTCGTACCCTTAGGTTCAATCGCTGGTTTCAATCGCCGCCGAGCGCACGCGCTCGCCGAAGCCGTTCGCGGCTGCTATCGGCCGCGTGCGCATCCGCGTATGACGGGCAGGTCTGCGAGACGGGCGGGCAAGGCTTGACGGCCTCTTCGACACGCTCGATCGAACGGCGCGCCACTTGTCTTCGCTGAGGTGCCACTTGTCTTCGCTGAGGTGATTGAGGAGCCCGCCGGCACCTGGGCGTTCCCTGCCGGCGACCAGCTGCGGATGATTGAGGGGGTGATCGAAGCGGGCGCCCGCGTCGCGGCCGCATCGTTTCATACGCGGTATCACACCTACCACAGCCAACTCCCGTTACGCGTGTCTCGATTTCTCGACGACGACTTGCGAGGGAACCGACTGCTAGCGAGGGAACATCGGGTTGGGAAAACGCTGGCCTTGAGTTCAAGGCGTCACGACGTCTTCACTTGCACGCCACCGCACACTCTATGCGCCCTCACGCACGAAGTGACTTGCTCCAGACACTCTCCAGGCTGACAGACTGCGCAGACCGACAGGCCTCCTGCCCGGTCCACGGCTACCCTCCCATGCACAAGACATTAGTAAAATCTAAAATTAGCAAGTTGTAAATAACCCTGTTATCAATTTGTTAATTGTTGATCACGGGTAACTACTTTTCGGTCGACATCTACATGGCGCTCGTGGGCCAAACCCTTCGAAAAATCCGAGGCTTAAAGGTGCCCCCTGGTTCGCGTCGTGCCCTCGACATCACGGCAAGTGAGCGATCGACCCGAACGAAGCGTTTGCTCGCCAACGGCTGGTTCAGCGGGACGGCGAGACCCTTGCGGCGGCGGACAGCGCTAGCTAACAATGGATAGCGTGGGGGTCGCGTTTGCAAAGGAAGGGACGAACTATCCTTTGCACACGGGTCATGCGAATGGCCGAGGCAGGGGGGTATTGCACATGGGGCACGAAGGTCGGACAAATCCGCATCGGAGCGGATCGCTGCCCCAGACGGCACGACGGCATAAAAGTGACCGCCTCGACCCGCAGTTATCCGGGGAGCAGACAGTCAGCACATGACAAGCGGCAAGCGCCTCTGTCTCAACATGATCGTCAAGAACGAGATGGCAAACCTCGAGCGCTGTCTCGGCGCAGTTGCCAGCCACATCGACTGCTGGGTCATCGGCGATACCGGCTCGACCGACGGGACACAGGATTTCGTCAAATCGTTCTTCGCCGCCCGCAACCTGCCAGGCGAGCTGCACGAATTTCCATTCCACAATTTCGAGCAGGCGCGCAACGCCGCGCTCGATCACGCCTATGCCTCGCCGCTCGCTTATGACTATCTGCTGTTCGACGACGCCGACATGGAACTGATGGTCGAGGATACGGGCTTCCGCGAGGGGCTCGACGGTCCAGGCTACCGGCTGCTGCAACGCTCGGATTCAGGCCTCGCCTATTGGAACACGCGCATTGTCAGGCGCGATGCTGGCGCACGCTACCGTGGTGTAACCCACGAATATCTCGACGTGCCCGGCGGCGTGCAAGAACTACGCAGCGCCTGGTACAAGGACCACGCCAGCGGCTCGAACCGGGTGGACAAATTCGAGCGCGATGCCAGGCTTTTGCTGGAGGCGCTTGAAAAGGATCCGGATAATCAGCGCTACTGGTTCTACCTGGCGCAATCCTACCGCGACGCCGGGCGGACGGCGGAGGCCGCGGTGGCATACGCCAAGCGCGCCGCGATGGGCGGCTGGGACGAGGAGGCGTGGAACGCCCGGCTGCAAGAGGCGCGCTGTCTGCGCACGCTCGGCGACGAGGCTGGCTTCATCGGCCAGGCGCTTGCCGCCTTCAATCAGCGGCCGCAACGTGCCGAGCCGCTCTATGACCTGGCGCGGTTCTACCGCGAGAAGGGGATGAATGACGCCAGCGTGCTGTTTTCGGAAGCCGGGCTGGCGATTAGGCGACCCGACCAGGACATCCTGTTTATCGAGGACTACGCCTACACGACAGGCCTGCTGGAGGAGTACGCGATCGCGGCAAACTACGCGCGCGATCCCGTGCGCAAGGACCGCGGCTTCGCGGCGTGCAACTGGCTGGCGCTGAACCGGACCATCGCCGATGGCCCCAGGGAACTGGCGTGGTCGAACCTGTTCTTCTATGTGAAGCCCGCCAAGACGGTGATGCCGTCCTTCAGCGCGCGTCCGGTCGGTTTCGTGGCGCCCGACGGCTATCGGCCGTCAAACCCGTCGGTGACCCTGTGGGGCGGACAGATCGTGCTGTTGCAGCGAACGGTGAATTTCACCCGGACCGAAGACAACCTTCGATACGACACGCCGGACGGAGTGCCGGTTCACACGCGCAATTTCCTGCTCCGATTGAGCGATGAACTCGCCATCCAGTCCGCGAGCGAGATTTTGCCGCCGGCCGACATGCCGGAACTCGCGCGCGACCGCGTTCTTGAGGATATGCGCCCGTTCGGCTGGCGCGATGCGCTGTGGAGCGTCTCGTGCGTGCGCGAACTGAAACCGGACGGTCAGTGCGAACAGGTCATCGCGCGCATCGACGAGGGTGGCGCCAGCCGGCTGACCGACTGGCGCGTGCTCCATCCGGCAGGACCGCGGGTGCACGAGAAGAACTGGATGCCGCAAGTCAAGCCTGCCACGGCGGAGGCAGGCGGAGAGAAGCTGCAATTCATCTGTTTCGGTGACTCCGTCAGGATAGTGGACGAGCATGCTGCGACCGTCCTTGAGACGTCTCCCGCGATCGCGACCCATAAGTTCGGGGGAGGAACCCAACTGATCGCTTTCGCCGGCGGTTGGCTGACATTGATTCAGGAAGTGCAATGGAGGTTTGCGGAGAAGCTCCATTGGTGCATGCATCGGTTCGTCTGGTTCGACGAAACAAGCGTTCTGCGAAAAGTGAGCCGTCCGTTCTTCTTCAACAAAAAGGGCCCTGAATTCGCTGCGGGTCTAGCCTGGCATCCGGATAACGCGCGTTTGCTGATTTCTTACGGTGTGGCCGACAGCGAGTCCTGGATCGCGACCGTCGATGCGGGTGAGGTCCAGGCCTTGCTGGAGGATGTGGATAGCCTGCCATCGGGTGTGGCTGACACAGCGTCCAGGCTGACGCTGTCGTCGCCGGCCTCGCGGCTCCAGGCAGATTCAGCGCATACCGCTCCTCCAACGGAAACGCGGATGAAGCCTGACCGTGCTCGTGATGGCGCGGCGGGGGACAGAAGCGGGGTGCTGGTCGAAGCCATCGCCTCCGGCCGCGTGAAGTCAACGGAGGAGTTCTTCTATGAGCTTGCGCCGTTTCTGCGCGACGTCGATTCTCCGCGGGAGCGGCGGGAACGATCGCGCCAGTTCGACGCGCGGATCAATCCCTTCCTTGGCAGCGACGACACCGCACTTCCCCAGATCAACTGCTTCTATCAGGTGATGTCCGACAAGGCCGAGCATCGTACCCTGATTGCCGCCACAGCGTCGATGCGAGCGGCGGGTCATCCGGTGCGGGTGTGGAGCTATGCACCGGAGAAGCTCGAATTCCTCATCCCGCATGGGATCGAAATCCGCAATGCCGACGACGTCATGCCGCGCGCCATGTTCGAGCGGATCGTCGCCGGCTCCGAGATCAGGTATTTCAGCGACGTCTTCCGCTACGCCGTGCTGTACGAGCATGGCGGGCTATGGATGGATTGCGATGTCGTCATGCTGCGGCCCTTCCCCTTCCGCGGCGATCATTTCTTCAATCTGCAATGGCGGGGAGCGCACAAGGGCCACTTCATCTGCGGCAACGTCATGTATGCCCAGCCCTACAGCCGCCACCTGAGGGCGCTCTACGAGATTTCGATCGAACGTTTCCATCATGCCGACGGCAAGGAGTTTGGAGATATCGGTCCCAAGCTGCTGTCTGACTATATTGCCTCCGATAGGGGATCCGAACTGCAAGAATGGGTGTTCAGCCCGATGTTCTTCAACACGATCGATTGGACTGAGATCGACCGGTTCGAGAAGCCGATAGCGGAACTGGCTGACTATCTGAACGATGATCGCGTAGTCGGCCTCCATCTTTGGACGGCGCGAAACGACGCTCAACCGGGCGGCGAAGGGGCGCCGCTGATCTCTCAGTTGATCACCCCGCTCGACAGTTTCCCCACGTTCACAAGTCTCGCCGACCGCTTCAACACCGACAAGAACCGGCACACAGGCAACCGCCATTGCTACGCGAGGATCTACGATCGCCTGCTGTCGGCCCGACGGCTGTCCATGGGTCGGCTGATGGAAATTGGCCTATGCAATAATTTCGGGGAAGGCAGTCAGACCGAGACGCCTTCGGTCAGCCTGTGGCAGAGTTATTTTCCGTTCGGTCAGGTGATCGGTGTCGACCTGACGGATTTTTCGCAGCTCAACAACGAAAGATTCAAGTCCTTCGTCTGCAACCAGTCCAAGCTGGGCGATCTGCGCGGCGTCGCTGCGAAGCTCGAACCGGGATCGCTCCACGTGATTATCGACGACGGCAGCCACGCCTCGTTCGACGAGCAGTTGACGCTCCGCGAGTTCTTCCCGCTACTCGCCGAGGGTGGCTGGTACTTCATCGAGGACCTCGATTGGCAGCCGCCGGGCGAAGACGCCGGCAAGATCACGCTCACGAAGACCCTGCTGCGGGAGATCCAGCAGCATGGTAGCGCGCGCTCGGTCGATCCGCTGGGTGTGAGCGCGCTTGCCGATCAGTTCGCCGAGATCCTGTTCTTCGACAGTCACTACGAGCTGAATCGGGCAAGGCTGCTCTGTGGCCTGGTGGCTATCCGCAAGGGCGCGTCGGGCATGTTCACCAGGCGAGGTGCATCATCGCACGTTGAGTGAAGGGGCTTGATTTGAAAGTTGCGGTCTACACCATCGCCTTGAACGAAGCCGCAAACGCGGAGCGCTGGGCCAATTCGGCCGTCGACGCCGACTATCGCATTGTGGTCGACACCGGCAGCACGGACGGCACAGTGGAGCGACTAACCGAGGCGGGGGTGACAGTATACAGGATAGCAGTCCGCCCGTGGCGCTTCGACGACGCCCGCAACGCCGCCATGGCCCTGATCCCGCCTGACGTTGATGTATGCTGTACGATGGACATGGACCGGTTTCTTGCGCCTGGCTGGCGGGCGAAACTTGAGGCTGCCTGGACCCCCGAGACGACAGCCCTTTACTGTCAGACGACCTACAGATCGAGTGTCGAGGATCCGACACCGCTTCGAAGCTGGCCGGCTAAGAACTTTCACCATCGCTGGGGATATCGCTTCAAGCGGCCTGTCCACGAGGCTCTGGTCTTCACCGGAGACAGGGAAGTCACCACGAACAGCAGTGACATCGTCATGTTCGAGGTGCAGGACCTCGCCAAGCCAACAAGGAGCAACTACCTGCCGCTGATGGAAGTGGCACATAAGGAGGACCCCAGCGACGCTCAAATATGCTTCTGGCTCGGACGGGACTTGATGTGGGCCAACCAGCCAGAGCGGGCCGTCCAACTGCTCGAGCACTACCTTGCATTGCCGACAAGCACATGGGGCGAAGAACGCTCCGAGGCGATGCGCTACATCGCGCGCATGAAACCGGAGCAGAAATTGTCCTGGCTGGACAAAGCACGGATGGAGGCCCCCCATCGGCGCGAAATCTGGCTGGACATGGCCGAAGAGTTCCATGGCAAGGCCGACTGGCTGAACCTGCTCTGGGCCTGCAGCAATGGGATCGAGAAGACGCGCCGCACCGGCAGTTATCTGGACGAAGCGCATTGCTGGGGGGCCCGGCTGTACGAGCTTGGCGCCACGGCAGCATGGAAACTCAATTCGATGGATCAAGCCGTGGAATGGGGGCAAAAGGCGGTCGAACTGGACGCCGGCAATCAGCGGCTCAAGAACAATGTTGATTTTTTCATCAAACACCGACTGCGGCTTGCGCGCGGTCACACGAGCGGTCCGTCTTTCAAACCAGCGCGGTTGTTCACAGCGTTCGGCACTGTGCTGTATGTCGACCAACTTACAGGCGAGCTGCGACACGGCCCCGTCGAAAGCGTCCCGGCAAACGTTTTCTTTGAACCGGAGATGAGTTTGGCAGGCGGATACCGGCAGGGTCGGTTGCTCAATGCCGGCATCGGTTTGCCCGAACCGGTCCTTTGCTTTCATGACGCCTGTTTGACCGCCTCACAGGCGAAACGGCAGAATCGACCGGCAGATGCGGACGCGCTCGAATTGATCCCCCTCGAACGTGGTTTGCTGGCGCTGAGATCCGGTGGCCTGTTTCTGTCGGCCATACCTAATGGCCACGTGGAACTCAGGGCTCCTGTTTGCAGCACTTGGGAATTGTTCATCGCTTCGGAAAACTGGTGCACGGAAAGCAGCCGGGACACGATCCAATGGCGAACCGACCACGCCGATTTCGACAAGAGCCGGATTCAAAGCCACATCGTCCATCCCACCATTCGAGCTGCCGCAGACACGCTGTCCCGCGCTCCCCGCAAGGCCGTCATCTGCGACATCGGCTGGCTATCGTCCTATCTTGCAGACGAGCACTTCTATTTGGTTCGGCTATTGAATGAAGACTATGACTTCGACATCATAGATTGCAGATCGACGAACTTTGCCGCCGAAAGCACAATAGAGCGCCTGAACTCATATTCGGCTCTCTTGATAGCCTACCAGGGTGGCATATCCATACCTCTCGATGCTTTTTCAGCACTTAAGTTTTTGAAAATAGATGACCTTGTAAGTTACAATCCAAGCTATGATACTTTGCTGCGATCCCTTGTCGCTTCATCCGATGTCGTCGTAAGCCCATATGCGTACGAGTTTCAGAACCACTTCACCCATCGTGCAGTGAACTGGGTTCCATATTCGTCGGCGATGGAAGGCTGCAAAGGCTTCGAGCGTATCGTGTTCAATGAAACCCCGATTTCCAAGGTTCTCGTGTCGGGGAGCATCGCGGCGGATCGACCTCTGAGGAAATATGCGGCCGGTCTCGACTCCAGCAAGGTGGCCGTATTGGATCATCCTGGCTACGCCGGAAAGTACAACGACGACAGCCCGGCCATTGTCAGAGTACGATACTACGAGGAACTCTCAAAATACCTTTGCTGCTTTTGCGATGGCCATTCTTATCGCTACATTCATCTCAAGAATTTTGAAATCGCATCGGCAGGTTCATTGCTTTTGACCGATCGCTTGATCGAAAAGGAAATGAACGAACTCGGTTTCGTAGATCACGAAACATGCATTTTTGCTGCGAGAGAGGATTTTCTGGAAAAGGTGGATTGGATTCTGGACGACCGCAACCGGCCCGCTGTGGACGAGATCAGATCTGCCGGAATGCGTCTTGTTAAAGCAAGGCATATGACGCGGCACCGCGCGCTTCAGATCGACAATTTGGTCAATTATTATCTGCTTGTTGCCGGAACTGTTGATCATTCAAGATAATCTATGCGAAGTTTTCCCAATTTTTTACTGAAGTGGAGAAGAGAAACTACTAATCTCGCAGAAAGTGTAGCAAAATGAGTCAGGTGCCGCCAGAAAATTACTTTGCGCGTAGGCGTGTCATCGCCCTAAGGCATCGAGGCAATGTAGCGAACAAGATGATTCAGTATATTGGCGCTTTGGCAATGTCCAAGCGCATTGAACAATGCAGCGTTGTTGGCGTTTCGATCCCGGAATGGGGGATTGAAATTCCAGACGATACGCAAAGTCAGATTTTTCTTGATAACATAGATTTGTGGACTTGGGATGCCTTTCGACCTCACGTTGGTGAGATTTGCCGTCTTGCGAACAGAAGCGAGTCGGTGCGAATAATGATGGCTGACCATCTGCAGAGGATGGAGTTCCTTGACCCACCTCAAGCCTATCACTCACTTTTTCCATACAGTTCTCCGGAACGGAAAATTGGCGAGGGTGATCTACTAATCAATATTCGAACTGCCGAAATCCTACAAGGCATAGCTCACTATCCGCTTCTTCCGATAGATTTCTATGAGGATGTGGTCGCTTCGACGGGACTGAATCCGGTGTTTGTTGGACAGCTCGGCGATTCAGAGTATGTGCGACAACTTAGATCCCGCTTCCCAAAAGCTGTCTTCTACGACAGCCAAGGAGCCAGGGCCGACTTTGATTTGATTCGTTCAGCAAAGAACATCGTCGTTGCGGTCAGCACGTTCTCCTGGTTAGCGGCATGGCTTTCCCAAGCGCAGACGATCTTCCTTCCGCTCAGTGGTTTCTACAACCCGGCGCATCATCGCGAGGTCGATCTGCTGCCGATCGATGATCCTCGTTATAGATACTTTCTATTTCCGTTGAACTATGGAATTCCGGAAGAACAGAGCCTGGAATACCATCGCCGGATATCAGGTAGATGGAAAGAGATATCGCGCAATCAGGTTGCGCTGCTGAAGACTTCCGCTCCATTCCTGCGTGTGCCGAGAGAGAATTACGACAGCGGCTTGCCGTCGAGAACCGCGCAGGGGTCTGCCATCACCTTCGATTCCATCTGGTACGCACATCGATACATCGACGCTGCAATGGAGATAAGCGAAGGGTGGTTCGAGGATCCACTGCACCACTATCTCGAAGTTGGCAGGCTGCGGGGCTATCAGCCGGTTCGCCAATTCGATGGACATCCTCCCATAGATCTTTCGATGCCCAACCTGGCGCTCAGGAAGCGAGCGACACAAAGTTCGTTGAGCCAGTGGTCCGTTGGATCGACCTTGGAAGAAGACGCCGGGAATGCAGTAAATGGAAATCCAGCAAAAGCGCTTGGATTTCATACTGAAAATATCGAATCCCCGTGGTGGATGGTAGACCTTGAAGAACCCTCTCAAGTGTTCGCCATTCGGATATTCAACCGAGACCGTATTCCGGAATGGATGCAGCGCCGAACGTCGCCCATTGTAGTCGAAGGCTCGAACGATGGTGAGCTCTGGAAACTGATATTCAGGACAGAGTCCGGCCAGATCTTCGGCGGATACAGCGCTGGAATGCCACTGGTGTGGTCCTCTGACTTACCTGTGGAAACACGCTACGTTCGGATTTCGATCCCTCGCAAAGAGTATCTCCATCTTTCCGAGGTGGAGATTTACGGTCTCCAACAGCCCCACTCGAATTCCACGTAGCCAGATTAGGTGTATGGAGTAATACCCAATACATCAATGATCCGATCAAATTTACGTCTCGCCCCTTTAGAGAGCGCAGTGACTCTATCTCGCCTCTTTGTAAACCAAGCATCAAACTCGACGGCATCGCCATCAAAATTCGGGACCTGCCTAACCTGCCGCAGCGCGAAGCCGAAATCTCCCAACATGTTGACAATGTCGCCGATTAGTTTCTGCCCTCGATAAATCGGAACGAAATGTGTCTCGAGTTCTATGGCCAGACAGGACTCGAGAAGATGTCCAAAGCCAACTAGAACTTCGTATTCAAAACCTTGCACATCGATTTTTATTACGTCCGGAGAGGGAACCGTCTGCATCCGGTATAGCTCGTCATATCGAACACAATCGACGTCTTTCGTATCAATCGTACGGAAGATCGATCCAATGGAATAGTGCTGCAAGACTTCGAAGTTTGGCTCCCTTAAGGATGAGCAGCCCGATGCTGCCGCAATATGCAGTTTTTGAATGCCTTGGGCATCCGATAGCGCCTTTTCAACAACTTGGCCGCCTGGTATGCGGCCAAGAGTTTGCCTGACCAGTGCCGCCTCCGAGGGTATGGGCTCGAACACCACTGGCGTGATCTGATCAGCCTTCAGCATCCACTTGAGTTGCAGCCCCTCTTGGCCACCGACATCGATCAGCGTGATGCGCTCCTCTGCTGGTGTGCGGGCCAATTCGCTATGTGCGTCAAACGTCTCAACCAGTACGCTGACGAGGACGAACTGTTCACGCCCACTGCCAGTATAGACGGGCCGACGACTGTTGGAGCAGCCTATGGACAGGGTTGAGTGACAACTCAGGAACCTCACCTCGACCTCAAGAATCCCTTCAGGACTCTTGTTAACTGATATGGACTTACTAATACCATCGTTGACTATGGAACCGTCCGCAGAAATTTCCGCGACATCAATAGCTCCATAGTGATGGATATAGAAATTAGCGGTAGAACCAGGACGAAATTTTAGAAAGCATTTCATTCTTATAATTCTAAATAGAAAATCCGAATCATGCAGACGCAACAGGTGCCAGTTGTGCTGCTCTGTATCTGAGACAATAAGGGTTCCGTCTTCGAGACGAACTGACATCTCGTGCGCCACCTGCCAACTTGACAAAGTATCGCCTTTGTATGTTCGCGAAAAAATGGCCTCGCCCACTCCTGATACCCCTCCATTTCCCGGCTTTCGCCCTTACGGACAAACATGGTATTTCAAATCTCGGCGGTCGGACATTGGGAATCGAAGTGCGGCGGCGGGATATCGTTACACTATTTGGGGGAGCAGTGGCCGGCAGCTTGATTTCCGCTGCGCTGACCGGTTGGGAGCCGCTGGGCAAAAGCTATGCTGCCATGACGCTGCCGATTGATGTATCTCCGTCCCTCCTCACTGCCCCGATCGAGCTCGCCGGTGATTGGGGCCACATGCTGCCACGTGCGGCAGATCAGGTCGTCGAGCGCATGCGGCATGCATGCCTTGACGGCGTCCGGCTGCTCTCCGACCGCCAGCCGACGCGGCTGCGTGTCGACGAGCACACTTCCGGCACGCCGGCGATCTGGCTGCATCCGGACGGCAGTAGCATGGCCTGGATCATCGTCGATATCGGCGAGCGTGACTGGTCGAAGCTCGCCTACCAGTTCGGCCACGAGCTCGGCCATGTACTCTGCAACAGCTGGCAGGCGGACGCCAAGCCGGCGGCGCCCTGCCAGTGGCTCGAGGAAGCAATGGTGGAGGCCCACTCGCTGCGCGGGCTCGGGCGTCTGGCGAAAAGCTGGAAGGAGGCCCCGCCCTTCGCCGGCGACAACGCCTTCGGCGATGCCATTGCCAAGTATCGCGAAAACATCATCCGAAGCTATACCGCGCTTGCCGACAGCCAGGGGCTCACCAGCGACGCCGCGGCGTGGTTCGCCGACCATCGCAGCGAGATCGAAATACCCGGCCTCAATCTATTCGCCCAGGCGATGTCCGTGACCATCCTCGCCGAATACGACCGCGCGCCGGACTGCGTCGAGGCACTGGGTGCACTCAACCGCTGGCCCGGCCGCACCGGTCTACCGATCGCGGAATACCTCGGGCGATGGGAGGCCAGCTGTGCCGAATTGCGCGCTTCGCCCAGCTTGCCGATCCGCCTTCGTGAGCTGCTGCACGTTCCGCAATGGACCAAGTGAATAGCATCTCGATGTCTTGTCTCGCTGACTAGCGAGCTTCGACCAGCGCCAGACATGCAGGCCAAGGATGGTCCGGCATGAAACATCGGGCATTCCATTCCGATCCAGATTGCCAAACTTTGGTAGAGTGATTATACCAGTTGATAACATGACGATTGGTTGATCCATCGTTGGACATCGGGAGTAGTGATACATGACGACGATTGCACTGTTCGGTGCCGGCGGGAAAATGGGTTACCGCCTGTCGACCAATTTTCGCGGCTCGCCTTACACGATACGCCATGTCGAGGTCAGCGAGGCCGGCCGCGAGCGGCTGAAGTCGGGGCTGGGTTTCGATGCCGTCAGTGCCGATGACGCGCTCAAAGGCGCCGATGTGGTGATCCTGGCCGTTCCCGATACACATATCGGCAAGGTCGCGGCGAGCATCGAGAGCAAGCTCGTGCCAGGCACGATGGTGGTGGTGCTCGACGCCGCGGCACCTTTCGCCGGCCATCTGCCCAAGCGGCCGGACCTGACCTATTTCGTCACCCATCCCTGTCATCCGCCAATCTTCAACGACGAAACCGACATGGCGGCCAAGAAGGACTATTTCGGCGGCGTCAAAGCCAAGCAGCACATGGTTAGTGCGCTTATGCAGGGCCCGGAAGAGGACTATGCCAAGGGTGAGGCGATCGCCAAGATCATCTGGGCGCCGGTGATGCGCTCGCACCGCGTCACTGTCGATCAGATGGCGCTGCTCGAACCGGGTCTTTCGGAGACCGTCTGCGCCTCGCTGCTCGTCGTCATGAAGGAAGCCGTCGATGAAGTCGTTGCGCGCGGCGTCGACAAACAGGCGGCTCTCGATTTCCTGCTCGGCCATATGAACGTGCTTGGCGCTGTCATCTTCGGCGAAACCAAGGGCGTCTTCTCCGACGCCTGCAACAAGGCAATAGAGTTTGGAAAGCCGGTGCTGATGCGCGACGACTGGAAGCGGGTCTTCGAGCCGGAGGAGATTGCCGCCAGCATTCAGCGCATCACCTGAAGCGAAGTTCAGGCGGAACGGCCGGAAGGGCCGAGACCCTTAGATGAAAACCGCGCTTGCGAGAGTTTGGGCCGTCGACGCCCTCATGAAACGCGCTCATCAGGTACATATCATCTGAATTTGTGATTGACTCATCATACCAGTTGGCTTAGCTATTTCTTAAGCTCAGGCCAAGGCTTCGCAGGGAATTCGTGGCCTGGACGAGCGGAGGACTGCCGGGGGCACGACGGCCCGGGTGATGCCGGCAAACAAACGGTTTTTGAAACTGAGACGATCCGCGGTCTGAAATGCAGACAGCGGCCTGAATTGTTTTTCAAACGGGAGGACTTCATGAAACTGACACGCAGAATGACACTGGCGGCTTTTGCCGGCATGCTGGCGCTTGGCACGGCCGCACCAGCCTATGCTGCCGATCTGATTGCCATCATCACGCCCTCGCACGACAACCCGTTCTTCAAGGCGGAAGCTGTCGGCGCGGAGGCCAAGGCCAAGGAACTCGGCTACGAAGCGCTGGTGCTCGTCCATGATGACGACGCCAACAAGCAGTCCGAGCTGATCGACACGGCGATCGGCCGCGGTGCCAAGGCGATCATCCTCGACAATGCCGGCGCCGACGCCACCGTTGCCGCCGTGCAGAAGGCCAAGGACGCGGGCGTGCCTTCGTTCCTGATAGATCGCGAGATCAATGCCACCGGCGTTGCCGTCGCGCAGATCGTTTCCAACAATTACCAGGGCGCCCAGCTCGGCGCGCAGGAATTCGTCAAGCTGATGGGCGAGAAGGGCAATTTCGTCGAACTCGTCGGCAAGGAATCCGACACCAATGCCGGCATTCGCTCCAAGGGCTATCATGACGTCATCGACGACTATCCGGATCTGAAGATGGTTGCCCAGCAGTCGGCCAACTGGAGCCAGACCGAAGCCTACGCCAAGATGGAATCGATCCTGCAGGCCAATCCGGACATCAAGGGCGTCATCTCCGGCAACGACACGATGGCGATGGGCGCCTATGCGGCGCTGGTCGCGGCAAACCGCAAGGACGTCATTGTCGTCGGCTTCGACGGATCGAACGACGTGCGCGATTCAATCACCGCGGGCGGCATCAAGGCCACAGTCCTGCAGCCGGCCTTTGCGCAGGCGCAGATGGCGGTCGAGCAGGCCAACGACTTCATCAAGAACAAGAAGTCGCCGGCCAAGGAAAAGCAGCTGATGGACTGCCTCCTGGTCAATGGCGACAACGCCCCCAAGCTGGAAACCTTCGCGCTGACCAACTGAGCCGGCGTGACATGAATGGCGAGGGGCGAATCTCGGTTCGTCCCTCGCCGCCATTTTCTGCGGATGCCGACCATCATGCCGAGGCCGCCATGCTGAACAACAAACCGCCATGCTGAACAAGCCGACCTGGCCGATCCTTGTCGTGACACTCGGCATCAGCCTTGCCAGCTGCAAGGTTCTGCCGACCCCCTCGGGTGATAGCGGCGGCGCTGCCGCCTTCAATCCCGACAAGATGGTCGAGGCGTTGTGGGCGGCGAAGGTGGTGCCCTACCTCAGGCAGAAAGCCGGACCGTTTCCCGAGGTTCATGCCCTGGCGAAAACCGATCCGGCGGCTGCCGGCGCCAAATACGGCAATCCGAACAAGCAGGCGAATTCGCCGTGGACCTTCGCGGTTCGTGTTGACGGCAAGATCGTTGCCGCAAACACGGGCTCGCGCGCGGCGACGATGGATATCGATGTCGACGGCGACGGCAAGGCGGATGCACGCGTGCAGATCGGTCCCGCCATGCGCGGTACGGCGCTGCGCGACAGCCTCGACTTCGTCCAGTTCAACGACTTCACCAACCAGATCGACTTCGCCCAGTTCGGCAAGGCGTTCAACGCGTATGCCGACAAGACCGTGCTTTCGAAGCTGCCGCGTGAAGCGCTGGAAGGCCGCACCGCCAAGGTTCTCGGCGCCTATACGCTCGAAGGCAGCCAAGACCTGCCGCTGGTGACGCCGGCGGAGGCAGAAATCGGGCCGCGACCATGAGCGATCACGATGTTATTCTGAAGCTGGAAGACGTCTCCAAGGTCTATTCCGGCACGGTTGCGGTCAAGCGCGCGAATTTCGAGGTGCGCAAAGGCGCGGTCAATGTGCTGGTCGGCGAAAACGGCGCAGGCAAATCGACGCTGATGAAGATCATCGCCGGCGTCGAACGACCTACTGCCGGCCGGATCCTCCTGGAAGGGGAAGAAGTTTCCTTCTCGTCATCCGCCGACGCGGTGAACCGCGGCATCGGCATGGTGTTCCAGGAGCTGAACCTGTTCGGCAATTTGACCGTCGCCGAGAACATCTTCGCCACCCGCGAGATCACCAACCGGTTCCGCAAGATCGACCGCAAGCAACAGGAGCGCCGCGCTGCGCAATTTCTCGAACGCCTGCAGGCCGGGATCCGGCCCGACATGCTGGTCGAGGATCTGCGCATCGGCCAGCAGCAGTTGGTCGAGATCGCCAAGGCGGTTTCGCTCGATGCGCGCATCCTGATCATGGACGAACCGACTTCGGCATTGAGTTCCGCGGAAGTCGAGATCCTGTTCAAGGTGATTGCCGACCTCAAGGCGCGCGGTGTGGCCATCGTCTACATCTCGCACCGGCTCGAGGAGCTGATCCGCATCGGCGACTACATCACCGTGCTGCGCGACGGGCACATCACCGGCCAGGAGGAAATGAGAAACGTCGACACCCGGTGGATCGTAAGGCAGATGATTGGGTCCGACGCCAAGGATTTCGCCAAGGCCGATGGCCATGTTCCAGGCGAAGAAATATTCCGAACCCATGACATCTGCCTGCCGCGTGCGACCGGCGGTCTTGCCGTCGACCACGTCTCGCTGTCGCTGCGCGCCGGCGAGATCCTCGGCATCTACGGCCTGATGGGTGCAGGACGCAGCGAGCTGTTCGACTGCATCATGGGCCGCCATGGCCAGGCCACCGGAACGATCTTCATTGCCGGCAAACAGGTCAAGGAGCGCGACACGACGCGCCGCATCCGGCGCGGGCTGGCGCTGATCCCCGAAGACCGCCAGCGCGAAGGGCTGGTGTCGATCCTCTCCGTTGCCAGCAATCTGACGCTGGCCAGCCTGTCGCGGTTTGTCCGCCTGTTTCATATCCGCGGCGGCCCCGAAAGGCAGGCTGTGGTGCAGATGGTGCGGGAACTGGCGATCAAGGTTGCCGATCCGGCACAGGAGGTCTCGTCGCTGTCCGGCGGCAACCAGCAAAAGGTGGTGATCGGCAAGGCACTGCTCACCGGCCCGAAGGTGCTGCTGATGGACGAGCCCAGCCGTGGCATCGATGTGGGCGCCAAGGCCGACGTCTTCCGCACCATGCGCAAACTGTCGCGCGACGGATTGGGCATCCTGTTCGCCACCTCGGACCTCGACGAGGTGATGGCGCTGTCCGACCGGATCGCGGTGATGAGCAATGGAAAACTGACCGGCATGTTCGATCGCGCCGAGGCGACCGAGGCAGCCCTTGTCGCCGCCTCGGCGCTTGGCCACGGGCCGGTCCCGCACACGGAGTACACCGCCCATGACTGACATCCCGGCCAAGGCGGCTATTCCCTCCGCATCGAGCGGCTCGCTGCTGCTGACGCTGATGAAGGCGAGGACCTTCATCGCATTGATCGCCGTGCTGGTCTTCTTCTCGATCGCGGCACCGAATTTCCTGTCGACCGCCAACCTGATCCTGATGTCGAAGCACGTGGCGCTGAATGCGTTCCTGGCCATGGGCATGACCTTCGTGATCATCACCGGCGGCATCGACCTGTCGGTCGGCTCGATCGTCGGCCTGTGCGGCATGGTGGCCGGCTATCTCGTGCTCAACGGCATCGACCTGCAGATCGGCTACACGATCTATTTCAATGTCGTCGAGATCGCGCTGATCACGCTGGCGGTCGGCATCCTGATCGGCGCCGTCAACGGATTGCTGATCACCAGGCTGAACGTCGCGCCATTCATCGCCACGCTCGGCGTGCTCTATGTCGCGCGCGGCCTGGCGCTGCTGTCGTCGGACGGCCGCACCTTCCCCAACCTTGTCGGCAAGCCGGAACTGGGCACCACCGGGTTCGGCTTCCTCGGCGCTGGCCGGCTGCTTCGCCTGCCGGTGGCGATCTGGATCCTGATCGTCGTGGCGCTGGCGGCGGCCTATCTCGCCAAATACACGCCGCTTGGCCGCCATATCTTCGCGGTTGGCGGCAACGAACGGGCGTCGCGAATTTCGGGCGTCCGTGTCAACACGGTGAAGATGTTCGTCTATATGTTCTCCGGTTTCTGCGCGGCAATCGTCGGCCTGATCATCTCGTCCGAGCTGATGGCCTCGCATCCGGCGACGGGCGAAAGTTTCGAGCTCAATGCCATCGCGGCGGCGGTGCTCGGCGGCACCTCGATGTCGGGCGGTCGCGGCACGATCGGCGGGACCATAGTCGGTGCCTTCGTCATCGGCATTCTTTCGGACGGGTTGGTGATGATGGGGGTGAGTTCTTTCTGGCAAATGGTGATCAAGGGCCTGGTCATCATTGTCGCCGTCGTCGTCGACCAGGCGCAGCGCCGGCTGCAGAGTCGCGTGACATTGATGCAGATGGCAAAGGCAGGCTGAGCATGGTGGAATTGCGCGGAGCGCTGATCGGCTGTGGCTTCTTCGCCGTCAATCAGATGCATGCCTGGCGCGACATCGCTGGCGCCACGATCGTCGCCATTTGCGACCGCGATCCCGACCGGCTGCGGATCGTCGGCGACCAGTTCGGCATTACCAGGCGCTACACCGACGCGATGGCCCTGTTTGATGGCGAGAACCTGGATTTCGTCGATATCGCCACCACGGCGCCCAGCCATCGTGCGCTGGTCGAGATGGCGGCGCAACACCGCGTGCCGACGATCTGTCAAAAACCGTTCGCGCCAACGCTTGCCGATGCCAAGGCGATGGTGAAGGCATGCACCGATGCCGGCGTGCCGCTGATGGTGCATGAGAATTTTCGCTGGCAGTCGCCAATCCAGGCGGTGCGCGCCGTACTCGACAGCAACGAGATCGGCACGCCGTTCTTCGGCCGCATCTCGTTCCGCTCCGCCTATGACGTGTTTTCCGGCCAGCCCTATCTGGCAACGGGAAAGCGCTTCATCGTCGAGGATCTCGGCATCCACATCCTCGACATAGCCCGCTTCCTGCTGGGCGACGTCTCGACGATCACGACGCGAACGGCGCGCATCAACCCTGCTATCGCAGGCGAGGACGTGGCGACCATGCTGATGGACCACGCCAGTGGCGCAACCTCGGTGGTCGACTGCAGCTACGCCACGACGCTTGCCGTAGAACCGTTTCCCGAAACGCTGATCGAGATCGACGGAAGCGACGGCACGATCCGACTGGCACAGGGGTATCGGCTCACCGTCACCGGCAAAAGCGGCACGGCGGTCAGCGACGTCTCGCCGCCGCTGCTGCCCTGGGCATCGCGTCCCTGGCACAACATCCAGGAAAGCGTCGTTGCCATCCAGCGGCACTGGGTCGACTGCCTGGCGAAGGGAACGGAGCCCGCTACCTCGGGCGCCGACAACCTCAAGACCTTCGCACTGGTCGAGGCTGCCTATGCCGGTGCTGCAAGCCGCGAGCCGGTGCAGCTCGACACTTTGCTCAGATGACCGCCGACACCTTTCACCTCTACGGCACGGATGCGACCGAGGTCGAGCCGTTCAGGCTGAGCGCCGGTGCGCTCAGTGCCGACTTCGTCAACGGCAATCTGCGCACCATCCGCCATGGCGGTACCGAAGTGCTGCGGGCCATCGCCTACATCGTCAGGGATCGCGACTGGGGCACTTACGAGCCCGAACTGACCGACCTTGTCATTGACCAGGGCGATGACACTTTCTCGATCCGCTATTCGGCAAGCTGCACCGGGCCGGACGCAAGCCGGCTCGGATTCCGCGCCACCATCAAGGGCTCCTCCGATGGCCAACTGGTCTTCGACGTCAGCGCCCTTCCCGAAAGCGATTTCGAAACCAACCGCTGCGGCTTCTGCGTCCTGCATCCGATCGCCGGCCTCGCCGGCAGCCCGGTGACGGTGGAGCACACCGACGGCAGCACGGTCGCGACCAAGCTTCCGCTGCTGATCGACCCGTGGCAGCCTTTCAGGGATTTGCGTGCGATCACGCATGAGGTGCGGCCTGGCGTCAGAGCCGAATGCCGGATGGAAGGCGATGTGTTCGAAATGGAGGACCAGCGCAACTGGTCGGATGCCTCTTACAAGACCTATGTGCGGCCGCTCGCTTTGCCGTGGCCCTATATGCTGCCGGCCGGCCAGCCCCTGCGCCAGACAATCAGCCTGCTGATCACTGGTGAGGGCAGAGCACCGGCTGCCTCCGTGGCCAACGGACCGGTCCGCGTTAAGCTCGGCGAGGCCGGACCGAGGAAGCTGCCCGATGTCGGCGTGATCATCTATCCCGAGGATGTCGAGACGGCACTGGCGAACCTGCCGCTGCTGTCGGCGCTTGGCCCGCAACAGCTGGTCCTCCACTACGATCCAACGCGCGGCCATGGGCTCGACGCCTTGCGATCCTTTGCCCGGGTCGCGGCAGCCTACCCGGCCCGGACGACGCTCGAATGCGTTGTTGCCGGCGTGGGCGATCTCGAGGCTGAATTTTCAGCTGTCGCCAGCTTGGTGCACGAGGCAGGGCTAGAACTTTCGGCCATCGCCGTCTCGCCTTCGGTCGACCGGCAGTCGACGCCGCCGGGGAGCGCATGGCCGGAGTGTCCGCCGCTGGAAACCGTCTATGCCGCCGCCCGCCGCGCCTTCCCCGACATCCGTCTCGGCGGCGGCATGTTCAGCTATTTCACCGAACTCAACCGCAAACGCGTGCCGGCGGACCTGCTCGACTTCGTCACTCATTGCACCTGCCCGATCGTGCACGCGGCCGACGATCTCAGCGTCATGCAATCTCTGGGGGCGCTGCCCTTCATCACCCAATCGGTGCGGGCGATCTTCGGAGAAACACCCTACCGGATCGGCCCGTCGACGATCGCCATGCGCCAGAACCCCTATGGTGGCGCGACCAAGGCCAATCCCGGGGGACAGCGCATTGCCATGGCCGACCGCGATCCGCGCCATGCCGGCCTGTTCGGGGCCGCATGGACGATCGGCTATGCGGCACGCGTCGCACCGGCGGGGCTTGAGATGCTGACGCTCTCCGGCTTCACAGGACCGTTCGGCGTGCTGGCGGGACCGGGCGAGCCAGCCGCGGAAGGATCACCTCGGCCGATCTTCAGGGCTATCAAGGGGCTTTGCGAACTGGCCGGCCTCGCACATGTTGCGGCAACGACGAGCGATGAGACCAAGGTGCTGGCGCTGGCCGGGCGCTCCGCTTCCGGTCAGACCATCGTGTGGCTGGCGAACCTGACAGCGGAGGACGTACCGGTCGACATTTCAGCGCTGGGCAGAGGCCACCTGGTCATGACGCCCTACGCGATCACCCGGTTCGGCTGACACTGCGGATTCACTTTTCGGCGTTCATCACATAGAGCGCACGCGAGCGCTCGAGGTGCTTGATCATCGCCTTCTCGGCGCCGTCGGCATCCTTCTTCTCGATGCGGCCAATGATCTCTTCATGCTCAGTCAGCGTGAACTTTTCCTTGCCGGTCCAGATTAGCATTTCGGTGTGATATTCCTTCAGCCAGCCCAGCATCGCCTCGCTGACGGCGACGTAGATCGGGTTGCCCGAAATCGCCGCGATCTGGGTATGAAACTTCATGTCGGCGGATATGAAGGCTTCGGAATCACCGCGAAAGCTGCGCTGCTCGGCGACGGTTGCGCGCAACCGCTGCACATCCTCGGCGGTGGCTTTTTCGGCTGCTTCCCTGACCATGCCTCGCTCGAAGAAGATGCGGGCGTTCTTGAGGTGCTCTAGCGTGTCTTTCGACGACGACAGGATGATCTTGGCTGCGCCGTCGACCTGCCTGATGATCGACTTGGCGGTAAGCTGCAGCACCTTGGCGCGCTCGCCATGCGAGATCGCCACCAGCCCCATATTGCTCAGCGCCTGCATCGCCTCGCGGATCGCCGGACGGCCGACCTCGAAGCGTTCCATCAGTTCGCGCTCCGAGGGCATGTCATCGCCCGGCATCAGTTCGCCGCTGGTGATCAGGCGCTTCAGCCGCAAGAAGACCTCGTCGGAAAGCTTGCGCCGGACAATCGGTTCGGAACGGTTCATCGTCACGAATCACTCCCTTGATCCGGCCTATCTAACACTGCCGCCACAATTCCCGGAAATTGCGGTCGGGTCGACCCGACCAAACTTCCACTCGGATATCTCTTGCAATACTTATGTACTCATTATACCAGATTTCGAGCATCGGTGAACCTTTTTCGAACGCCCGGGCTTGAGACGGCGGACCATGATCACCCTCACCTATCGCATCGAAACATCAGACAGCATCGAGGTGCTGGCGGCAAAGATCGCCAGCGACCAATCGACCGGCACCTTCGTTGCGCTGCCCGGCGAGACCGAGGAGCTGAAGGCCAGGGTGGCTGCGCGCGTCCTGGCGATCCGGCATCTGCCCGACGCCATGCAGCCCTCCATTCCGGAAGCCGGCGATGGGCCGTTCAAGCGCGCCGATGTCGACATCGCATTTCCGCTCGACGCGATCGGCACAGACCTTGCGGCGCTGATGACCATCGCCATCGGCGGTACCTATTCGATCAATGGGCTGTCCGGCATTCGCATCGTCGACATGAAGCTGCCGGAGCAATTCCGCGGCGCGCACCCAGGCCCGCAGTTCGGCGTCGCCGGCAGCCGCCGGTTGACTGGTGTCGAGGAGCGCCCGATCATCGGCACCATCGTCAAGCCGGCGCTGGGGCTGCGGCCGCACGAGACGGCGGCGATGGTGGGCGAGCTGATCGAAGCTGACGTCGATTTCATCAAGGACGACGAGAAGCTGATGAGCCCGGCCTATTCGCCACTGGCCGAGCGGGTGAAGGCGATCATGCCGCTGATCCTCGACCACGAGCAGAAGTCCGGCAAGAAGGTGATGTATGCCTTCGGCATTTCGCATGCCGACCCGGACGAGATGATGCGCAACCACGATCTGGTGGCGATGGCCGGCGGCAATTGCGCGGTGGTCAACATCAATTCGATCGGCTTCGGCGGCATGGCGTTCCTGAGAAAACGCTCCAGCCTGGTGCTGCACGCCCACCGCAATGGCTGGGACATCCTCACCCGCCACCCCGGCCTCGGGATGGACTTCAAGGTCTGGCAGCAATTCTGGCGGCTGCTCGGCGTCGACCAGTTCCAGATCAACGGCATCGCCTCGAAATACTGGGAGCCGGATGCATCCTTCGTCGAATCCTTCAAGGCGGTGACCACGCCGATCTTCTCGCCCGATGATTGCGCTCTGCCCGTGGCGGGCTCGGGCCAATGGGGTGGGCAGGCGCCGGAGACCTACCAGCGAACCGGCCGCACGGTCGATCTGCTCTATCTCTGCGGCGGCGGCATCGTCAGCCATCCGGACGGGCCGGGCGCCGGCGTCCGCGCAGTGCAGCAAGCCTGGCAAGCGGCGGTAGACGGCATTCCGCTGGCAGACTTCGCCCTGACTCATCCCGAATTGGCACGGTCGATCGAAAAATTCGGCGATGGCAGGGCGGCCTGACGCCATGCAGAACCTGCTGCTCAGCTACTATGGCGACGATCTCACCGGCTCGACCGACGTCATGGAAGCGCTCGAGCTCGGCGGCGTGCAGACGGTGCTGTTCATGCGCCAGCCCGACAAGGCCCAACTTTCGCGTTTCTCACATTGCCAGGCCATCGGATTGGCCGGCACCAGCCGCAGCGAGACGCCGCACTGGATGGACACGCATCTCAAGGACGCTTTCACCTGGCTGAAGACGCTGAACGCCGCGATCTGTCACTACAAGGTCTGCTCGACCTTCGATTCCAGCCCGACGACCGGCAGCATCGGCCGGGCGATCGAGATCGGCCGCTCGGTGTTCAGTCAGGACAGCGTGCCGCTGCTGGTCGGCGCGCCGCAGCTCAAGCGCTACACCGCCTTTGGACATCTGTTCGCCGCCTATCGAGACCAATATTTCCGCGTCGACCGCCATCCGGTGATGAGCCGCCACCCAACGACGCCAATGGATGAATCCGACCTGCTGATCCACCTGTCGCGGCAGACCGGGCTTGCCTCGGGATTACTGGATCTGGCGACCCTGCAATCTGCGTCACGGTCGCAGGCATTCGATCGCCTCGTGGCGAATGGCGCGGCTATCGTGCTTGTCGACGTCGATAGCCACGGGACCCAGGCACTGGCCGGCAAAGAGATCTGGCGCATCCGCAAGCCAGGCGGCTCCTTTGTCGTTGGCTCGTCCGGCATCGAATACGCGTTGCTGGCCGAATGGGCTTCGAATGACATCGTCAGCACTGGACCAGGCTTCACACCGCCGGGTGCTGCCGACCGGATCGCCGTCGTATCGGGCAGTTGCTCGCCGACCACCGAACGACAGATCCGGTATGCCCTGAGCGACGGTTTCGACGGCATCGAGGTCGATCCTGTCGAACTGGTTTCGGAGGCTTCCGAGCAGGTGATCGCGCGTGCGGCGGCAAGCGGCCGCGCCAGCTTGCAAGCCGGGCGCAGCGTCATCCTCTACACCGCGCTTGGCCCCGCCGCCGACAGGGGCGGCGAAATCGACCGGCAGGAAGGCGCCCGCCACAAGCTCGGCCGCGGTCTGGGCGAACTGCTTCGCGCGCTGACGATCGAACAGAAACTGCGGCGCGTGGTCATCGCCGGCGGCGATACCTCGAGCCATGCGCTCGGCCAGATGGGCATCGACGCGCTGACGGTGCGGATGCCCCTGCCTGCCTCGCCAGGCTCCCCGCTATGCGTCGCCCATTCGCGCTTTGCGGTGATCGACGGACTGGAGGTTGCGCTTAAGGGCGGACAGGTCGGAACCGACCGCTATTTCAGCGCGATCCGCGACGGCCTCGGTGGTTGACGGGACAGTCGCCGCGCCCACAACACATCTGTGCGGGTAAGCCTCAGGATCCTGGACTGTTCACGCCCGAAAGCGCGGCAATCACAGCGGCCGTTACTTCGGCGGTGTTGGCTGCGCCACCAAGATCCGGGCTAAGATATTCTCCTCTACCGGTAACGGTTTCGATCGCAACCATGAGACGTCGCGATGCAGCCTGCTCACCCAGATGGTCCAGCATCAAGCTCGCCGTCCAGAACGATCCAAGCGGATTGGCAACACCCTTCCCGGTAATGTCGAAGGCCGAACCATGGATGGGTTCGAACATGGACGGACGATTGCGCGCCGGATCGATGTTCGATGTCGAGCCGATGCCGAGCGACCCGCCAAGTGCCGCAGCCAGGTCGGAAAGGATGTCCGCATGGAGGTTGGTCGCCAGAACCGTGTCGATGCTGCCAGGCTTGTTGACCATGCGCTGCGTCATCGCGTCGACCAGCATCCAGTCGACAGTCAGACCAGGGTGGTCGCGAACCACTTCGCGCACGACTTCGTCCCAGAGCACCATGCCATGGCGCTGTGCATTCGACTTTGTCACCACTGTCAGCAGCTTGCGGGGGCGCGACATGGCAAGGTCGCAGGCAAAGCGGGCGATCCGTTCGATGCCGGTGCGGGTAAAGACGGCGACATCCATGCCGACCTCGATCGGCAGGCCGCGATGTGCGCGACCGCCGACGCCGGCATATTCGCCCTCGCTGTTTTCGCGGACGATAACCCAGTCTATCTGCTTGCCGAGTTCGGGGCGCAGCGGACCGGTCAGACCGGGCAGCAGACGCGTCGGCCGCACATTGGCGTATTGGTCGAACCCCTGGCAGATCGCCAGGCGCAGACCCCAGAGCGTGATGTCGTCGGGAAGGTTCGGATCGCCGACCGAACCGAAATAGATGGCATCGAAGCCCTCGATCTGAGCCAGACCATCTTGCGGCATCATGCGGCCGTTGCGGCGATAATAGTCCGAGCCCCAGTCAAAGCGCTTGAAATCGAAGGCAAGGCCTGGCTCGACGTCGGCTAGCGTTTCCAGCACCTTGACGCCGGCCTCAACCACCTCCGGGCCGATACCATCGCCGCCGATGACAGCGATCTTATGCAAGGACATTTTCAGATTCCTTCTCGATGGCAGCGACGATGGCGCTGGTCATTCCTTCGGTGTTGGTGGTTCCGCGTATGTCGCCCGTGCGCGTTTCGGGCCGCGAGAGCGCGGCAATGGTGGCTTGCGCGATGATCGACGCCGCGGCGAGCGCCTCTGCAATCTCGCGGTTGTGGCCAAGCCACTCCAGCAGCATGCGGGTGGATTCGACCATCGCATAGGGATTGACGATGCCCTTTCCGGCAATATCGGGAGCAGACCCGTGCGCCGCCTGCGCCATGGCTATGTTGCCTTCGCCGATACACAGGCCGGGCGCCATGCCGAGCCCGCCGACGAGGCCTGCTGCCTCGTCGCTCAGTATGTCGCCGAACATGTTTGTGGTGACGACGACATCGAATGTCTGGGGATCGCGAAGCAACCGCATGGCAAAGGTGTCGACGATCACCTCGTCGACAGCGACGTCAGGGAACTGCTCGGCGGCCCGGTAGCACTCCTCCACGAACATACCGCAGCCGAGCTTGAACACGGTGTCCTTGTGAACGATCGTCAGCTTCCTGCGCCGGGTTCTGGCAAGTTCGAGTGCGGCCTTGGCCACGCGATAGCTGCCAGCACGGGTGATGACGCGGACCGAAATGGTCGTATCGTGCGTTGGACGAAATTCTCCCGAACCGGCAACCACATTGCGATCCGGCTGGAAGCCCTCATTGTTTTCCCGAACGATGACGAGATCGACATCGTCGAACAGCGCGCCAAGTCCGGGAAACGAGCGCGTCGGACGGACGTTGGCGAAAAGGCCGAAGTGCTTGCGCAAGATGGGATGCGGGTTGATCGCGCCAATCACCTTTGGATAGGCGCGATGTCCGATCGGACCGAGTATGAAGCCATCGAGTGTCGAAAGCGTCTCGAGCGTGCCTTCGGGCATCGTCGAGCCGTGTGTGTCGAGCGCCGAGCGGCCAATCGGCATCGGTCGCCAGTCGATGTCGAGACCCGTTCGCGCCGCGGCGGCCCGGGCGATGCGCACGGCAGCAGGCACGATTTCGTGTCCGATATCATCGCCATTGAGGATGCCGATCGTGAGATGGGCCATCGAACCAACCTTTCTGAATGCCGGCTGCGGCGCAGCGCCACGAAGACCGTCAGCCGGCCTTGGCGACCAGGGCCATCAACCGCTCGAGCGAGGGCTGTTCTTCGAGGTCGCGCACCAGCGCGACGACCTCGTCAGCCGCCGAACGGGCAAGGCGGGCATGAGCCGCGTTGTCCCGGAACTTGTCGGCAACCTCTTCATAACTCATCGGATTGGCGGGGCTGCCTTTGCCGAAATCGGCTTCGCCATGGATGACGCGGCCATCATTGAGCGTGACGTCGATGATCGTCGTCATCTTGTGATAGCCTGCCTTCTCGGCCTTTTCGTCGATGACGAAATCCACCTTGTCGATCATGGCCTTGACGTCGTCGCGTTGGGTTGCTGCATCCGTAAACTCGCCAAGCCCGGCCTTGCCGTCGAGCAGCAGGATGGCCATGCAGAATTCCATGGAGAACTTGGCCTGCAACTCATCATGCGGATGGTGATGGATCAGGGCGTTCGGCATGTTGGAATTGGTGCCGATGCGCACGTGCTTCACATCCCCGGCCTTGATGTCATTCTCACGGATGAGGCGCGCCATCTCAGTCATGCCGGGATGGGTCAACGACCCCGAGGGATGCGGCTTGATCGAGATGCCTGGGTTGGCGAACGTCCAGGGAGCGCCAAGGCGTCCGCGAATTGCGTTCTCATCGTAACCGCCGCCGGCCGCCTGGAAGAACCCGCGCGGGGCCTCCAGTATCTTGTCGGTGGCAGTCCATCCATGGGCGGCGAACTGTGCGGCGGCGACACCGCTTTCCGATGCACGCCCGGCATGGAACGGCTTGGTCATCGTGCCGAAATTCTCACGCAAACCAGCCGACTGGCTGCCTGCGATCGAAAGCGCACGAGCCGTGGTTTTGGCGTCGAAACGCAAAAGCCACGCCGCAGCCGCGGCCGCGGCAAACGTTCCGCAAGTGGCCGTGGCGTGAAATCCCGTCTGATAGTGGCGGGGCGCGATGGCTTCGGCGATCTTGCACTCGACCTCGACGCCGAGATGATACGCCAGCATCACCTGCTTGCCCGAGGCGCCCACCTGTTCGCCAATAGCCAGAGCCGCGGGCAATGCAGGCGCCGTGGGATGTGTCAGCAAGCCGTAGACGCGATCCGTGGCGACGGCCAATTGGGTGTCGTCATAATCATCTGCATGGATGCCGACACCATTCGCGAATGCCGCAAAGCGCGGTGCAACCTTGCGGCCCGCTCCGATTACGGTCGCGGCGCCCGGCATCAGTCCAAGCTCATCGAGATGGCGGCGGACGAGGTCGCCGCTTTGCGCGACCGAGCCTGAAAGAGCCAGCCCAATGCCGTCCAGTATCGACTTCTTGCCAAGGGCCGCGACGTCGTCCGGCAGATCTTCCGGAGCGGCCGACGCGACGAATTCCGCCACATAATTCGTGAGACCTGCAGGTGCGGTGTCGTGCATTGATAGTCCTCTCCATCGAAATTGTAGCGGGCCAACCAGGCATCGAGTTCAAGCTCGACTCCATGTCATGGCCGCCTGATGCAGAAGAGTAGGAAGGCAGTTTTGGTAAACTGTCAACAATTTTTTGTCGACAGGGCAACCAAGTTTTCAGTTCGTCGGACAGCTGCTACCGCAGGCATGCAAATGCTGCCGCGGTATCTGTCCTCGGACCTCGACTACGGGAATGGGTGAGCGTCAGTCGGAGCCGTGGCGCAAAGCGACGTTGGCCCTGCGCGTTCGCGAGGTGCCATTGACGATATGCTCCCGCCCGGCCGTGAAAGCCCGTTGCGGGTCGCGGGCGGCAACAGCCTCAACTATTGCCCTGTGCTCGCGGTTGGATATGTCGAGCACGTCGCCACTCGCCAATGCTCGATAGCGCTGGATATGAAGCTCGCGAGCGAGGCCGAGATAGATCTGCGCCAGGCGTGCGTTGCCACACATCCTGGCCAGTTCGGAATGGAATTCCAGATTGACCGGGTAGTACTGGCTCACCTCACCGGTCTTGGCCAGCGCGTCCATGCGGTCGACGAGCGCGCGCAGCCTGGCGACCTCGGGGTCGGTGATCCTCTCGGCAACGCTCATGGTCATGCAGGCGAAGATGTAGGCACGGGCCTCCGAGACATCACGGGCTTCGTCTTCRCTGAGTTCGCGCACGAAAAACCCGCGATTGGGAATCACCTGGATCAGCCCAAGAGCGGCCAGCGCGCTGCACGCCTCGCGGATCGGTCCCCGGCTGACCTTGAGTTGCTGGGCCAGGGCGTTTTCGTTGATCCTCTCGTTGGGTGTGAATTCCCCCTCGACAATCATTCGCTCGATTTCGTGCTGCACGACATTGGCAAGCGAGCGCGTGCGCAAAAAGTCGATTGGCGAAAATCCCTGCATGTTCTCGGTTTCGTTAGCCATGGGCCTGAATTCCATTCAATGCGTCACGGAAGATACCGCCTGCGTGGTCAGGCCCCGATGGGCGCCAACGCGTAGCCTGCGCATCATCCATGGTTTGGTCTCCCTCATCGAATTGATGCCGACGCGTCCAATCGGGCCCATGACTGAGACGATACTTCCTCTTGTCAAGCGAAACGCCGATAATTGCTGTGGAACCAAGCTGTATCCTATCAACTGCCACTCCTGGGCGCCGCGCCGCCGAGAACCGGAACCTTGTTGGCTATGAAGACGACGGTGAACGAGACCACCAGCAGCAGAATACCAAGCACCGAAATCGCGCCGTAGTCGCCGCTTTCGTTGAGGTCGTAGATGATGACCGAGACCAGCTTGGTCTGCGCCGTCGTCAGCAGGACCGTCGCCGACAGTTCCCGGATGGTGCCGATGAAGACGAAACACCACGCCGCAATCAGGCTGGTACGCAACAATGGCGCGGTGATCTGCCAAAGGGTCTTCAGGCGGGTGGCGCCGAGAATCCGGCTGGCTTCCTCCAGTTCCGGATGCACGCCATGGAAGGCCGATGACAGTTGCTGGTAGCCTGCCGGAAGCTCAATCGTCAGGAATGCGATCAGCAGGATCCACAGCGTGCCGTAGAGGCCGAAAGTCGGATTGGCGTAGGCCAGGAAAAGGCCAACGCCCAGCACAATGCCTGGAATCGCAATCGGCGCGGTCGCCAGCATGCCGAGCAGCGAGGCGCCCGGCACCGCGCGGCGCGCAACCAGATAGGACACGACAAGGGCTATGCCGGTCGCGATCGTTGCCGTAGCCAGGCCGAGGATCAGGGTGTTCCAGATGGCGAGCCGCGTGCTGGAGAATTCGAAAAGCACGAAATTGAAGTTATGGAGCGTCAAGGAACTCCAGCTGAGCGGTTCGGAAATGTTGTGGGTCAGCGCTACCTTGAGCAAGGCCAGGTAGGGGAACAGGATCGTCACGCACAGGATGAACAGAACGTATGCGCCCGCCAGCCATTTCCAGTTGCCCAGCTTCACACGCCGGGGTGTGCCGCTCTTGCCGCCGAGCACGGTGTAGCCTCGGCGCCCAAGCAGCCATCTCTGCCCCCACAGCAAGAGCATTGTGACCACAAGCAAAGGCACGGCGCTCGCTGCCGCGAGATCAAGCCGTGGAGGAAACTGGAAGAAGCTCCAGATCTTGGTGGTGAGAACGTGGAACCCGGCAGGCAGCGCCAGGATCGCCGGCGAACCGAACATGGTGAAGGCCTGGACGATGGCGACCAGAGACCCGGCGAGCATCGCCGGCAGCACCATCGGCAGGGTCACCCGCCGCAATGTGGTGCCTGGCTTGCCGCCGAGGATCGCCGACGCTTCCTCAAGATCCGATGGCACCTTGTCGAAGGCGTTGGCAACAAGCGTGAAGACGAAGGGGAACGAGTAGCAGGTGACCGCGAACACCAGTCCGGTGAAGGTGTAGATGTTGAACAGCGCCTGCGATTGATCGAGGCCAAATGCCCAGCGGTAGATGTTGTTGAGGATGCCGCTGTTGGGCGCGGCCAGCATCGCCCAGGCAATGGCACCCAGGAATGGCGGCGTCACGAAGGATGCCGTCACCAGGCTGCGGACCAGGCGCTGCCCCGGCATGTCGGTGCGCGCGACGAGCCAGGCGAGTGGTGTGGCCACCAGGCAAGAGAACACGCCGACGCAACCAGCCATGCCCAGCGATATGAGGAAGGCCCGGCGAATTGTGGCATCGGTAAAGAGACGGGCCAGGTTTGCCAGGGTCGGTGAACCGGCCTTGTTGGTGAGGGCGTAGTATCCCAGCCAGAACAAAGGCAGCAGGACCAGCACACACAGAACCACTGCAAGCAGCACGAAGAGCGGCGTCGACAAATCGAACCTGCCGAGGTGTCGCCTGTTGGCGGTATCGGGGGACAATGCAGCGATGGTCACCTGGTCACCTCTGAGTTTGATCCGACGTCGGCGGGTCAACCGCCGATCTGCCCAGGGATGTGGCGATGCCGCCGGTGACGACATCGCAAGATCCTCATTCTGGCACCGATCCGTGGCCGGTGCCGAGCCTTTGCTTACGTGCCGAAATACTCTTCGTACTTCTGCTTGATCTCTTCAACGGCATCCCGAACGTTCGACGGATCGGAGTCGAGAAGCTTGATCTGGGAGAGCGGCGTGCGGTTGGATTTCTCCTTCACGTCCGGGCGAACCGAACGCAAACCGCCGAAATCGTCGTTCAACTGCTGCGCTTCCTGCGAGAACATGAAGGAATAGAACAGCTTGGCTGCGTTCGGATGAGGAGCATAAGCCAGGATCGCGGCGTTGCCGTAAGCGATCGAGGTTCCCTCCGCCGGATAGACCGCCTTGATCGGCACGCCTTTGTCCTGGAGGATGAAGACGTTGTATTCGTTGCCGTCGGCCTGGATCGGGCGTTCGCCCTGGGCGAGGACCTTCGGCGGCTCCGTCGAGGACTGAACCTGCATGACACCCTGCTTGCCCAATTTCTCGAAATAGTCCCATCCGAGAAGCTGGCTGAGTGCGTAGGTGGCGGTCATCACGTTGCCGCTGTAGCCTGGATGCGACTTCACCAGCTTGCCTTTGTATTTGGGATCGAGCAGGTCGGTCCAGGTCTTCGGCGCGTCACCTTCCTTGACCAGGTCTGTCCTGTAGGCGATTACCGTCAGCGTGGCGCGGAAAGCCGCATAGAAGCCATCTGGATCACGATCCTTTTCCGGCCACATCTTGGCGACATCCTCCGGAACGGCCGGCGTCAGCCAGTTCTGCTCCTTGAACGTCAGGAAATGGGATGCGTCGGAGGTTTCGATAATGTCGGCGTTGTGGATGCCGCTCGAATATTCTTGTCCTATGCGCTGAAAGACGCGCTCCGAACCGGCCCTTTCCACCTGAACCTTGATGCCTGGATAGTGCGCCTCGAATGCGGCGCCCAGTTTCTCGGCGACCTGGACATCGGTTGAGGTGTAGTAGACCACCGACGCTTCCTTGGTTGCCGCGGCAACCAGATCGTCCGTAACTTTGTAGGGTTCGGGCGGACCGGCCCAGGCCAATTGACCCCATGCCAAGGCTGCTAAAAACGCGCCTGCTGCGACTTTCTTATTGGACATTCTCTCTCTCCCTAGTGTGCGAGCGCCCGGCAACGATCAGGTGGGCAATGAAGCCAAATTTGCTGGTTTTCCGGGACCGCGACATCGACAGGCGCGATCGCCCGCACGGTTTCGCCACCTGATAAATTGACAAGATAATCGCGATGCGACCCGAGATAGACTTGGCGCACGACCTTGCCGGTGGCCCAGTTGCTCGGATCGCCCTTCGGTTTCTCGTTGGTGAGATGCAGATCGTGATGCCGCACGGATACGGCGGTCTGGCCGTTGGCGGCATAGTCGCCGCTGCCACAGCGCAGCAGCAGACCGTTGCCGCAATCGACGGTGTCCGTTCCGACCCGCTTGCCCTTGAAGATGTTGGTGCCGCCGATGAACTGTGCAACGAACTCCGAACGCGGACGCTCGTAAATGTCTTCGGGAGAGCCGGCCTGCTCGACGTTGCCCTGGTTCATCACCACGATGACATCGGCAGCGGTCATGGCCTCCGTCTGATCGTGCGTGACATAGACGGTCGTGTAGCGGAACTCGTCGTGGAGGCGGCGGATCTCAAACCGCATCTCCTCGCGAAGATTGGCATCGAGGTTGGAAAGCGGCTCGTCGAGCAGCAGCGTCTCCGGCTCGATGACAAGGGCTCTCGCCAGGGAAACACGCTGCTGCTGACCGCCTGACAACTCGCCCGGATAGCGCTCGGCCAGACTTTCGAGCTTGGTCGCCTGGAGGATGCGGCCTGTCTTTGCCTGAATATCGGCCTTGCCCATGCGACGAAGCCGCAAGCCGTAGGCGATGTTCTCAAACACCGTCATATGCGGCCAGAGCGCATAACTCTGGAAGATCATCGACATGTTGCGCGCTTCCGGCGGTTCGCTGGCGTGGGGCGACGAAACAACCCGGCCGCCGACGCGGATCTGACCGTCCGACGGCTGAACGAAGCCGGCAACCAGGCGCAGGGTCGTGGTCTTGCCGCAGCCCGAAGGTCCGAGCAGGCACACGAGTTTTCCCTTCTCGATAGCGAGATCGACCGCGTTGACCACCGTCAGCTTGCCGTAGCGCTTGGTCAGCTTATCGAGTTCCACAAAGGCCATCGGTCCTCCCGAAACATTTCCTCACAAACGCGATGCGCTTGTGCCTGCTACTAAAGGTCGGTCTAATTTTGTCAATTGTCAACAATTAACTGACGACTATCTGCACGAATTGCAAAGCGCTGCCATCTGCGTTGAATCGAAATGGCTTTGCGGCGCGCTATCCGGCGGCCCACAACAGCCCGCAAAAGACCAACGATCCAGCGGCCATCAGCGTCAGTGGACCCAAACGAATTGTCCGCGCGGCAACGGCGACCACGATTGCCACGCACCAGGCGATCCATCCGCCTTTTGCGTTGCTCAAGAGAGTGAACACGCTTGACAGCACCAGCCCGGCGGCGAGCGGGGCCAGGCCATAAATCAAAGCCCCTTGCCATGCCGCATTGGGGCGGCTGTGCCAGAAATGCGCGATCACGATCACCAGCAGCGACGACGGCGCAAAAATCGCAATCGTCGCGACGATCGCGCCCGCCCATCCGGCAAGATGCCAACCCATCAGCGTGACGATCAGGGTTCCCGGTCCGGGCGCAACGCGGGAGATGGCAAACATGTCGAGGAAGGTCTTGTTGGTCAACCAATGGTGGTTGTCGACAACGCTGTGCTGCAGTTCGCCCAGAATGGAGGCCCCCCCGCCGATGGCCATCAAGGACAGAGGCGCGAACACCAGAAACAGGCTGACAAGCAGATTATCGTCTTTCATGGCGACTTCTTGCAAAGCCGACGCCGATGCCGATGGGTGCAAGCACCGCCACAACGACGAGAGCCGAGAAATGAAAGACCGTCGCGCCGATCAGCGTGCACGTGAAGAGGGCAATTGAAACCGCATCGACACAGGCATAGCGCATGGCAAGGTAGCCGACTGACAGTGACAAGCCGGCTGCCGCAACCGCGAGACCCACGAGCATAGCGCCGATCGCGGGATCGGCGCTCAGCCTCAGCACGATATTTCCTATCAGAACTATTGCGACCGCGGGGGGCAGCACCACCGCCGCCAGCGCCACCACGGCTCCGACGACACCTCGACATTGAAACCCGAGCCAGAGCGCCAGGTTTGCAACATTGACACCAGGAAGGGACTGGCTGAGCGCCAGCCCTGACAGAAACTGTTTGTCGCTGAACCAGCGCCGATTCACCACGAATTCCGTGTGCATCATGCCGTTCACACCACCGCCAATGCTTGTGATGCCCAGCTTGGTGAACGCCAGGAAGAGCTCAAGGAGGCTTGGCGGGGGCGACGTGTCAGGCGCCAGCGGGACATCCATTTGATCCATGAAACCTCCGATTTTTCCTGCTTTCAAACCAGGGATGTGCTCGATCGCTGCGTCTGCGGCACTGTATTCTGTTGACAGTTTGCAGTAAATAGTCGATCACTACCCCATGAGGGCCGAGCTTGAATTTCTCCAGAACCACTCCCTGACGAGCGTCCTTCGACGTGAGTTGGAAACCCTCATCCTGTCGGGAGAATTTGCCCCTGGTGAGCGATTGAACGAGAATTCGCTGGCAATCCGCTTCTCGGTGAGCCGCGGTCCGATCCGCGAAGTCTGCCGCGCGCTCGCCGAAAAAGGCTTGCTCGAGCTCGTGCCCAATCGAGGCGTGTTCATGCGCAGGATTGGCGAGGAACAGGCCGCCGAACTCTATGACGTACGAGCAGGCCTGTTTGCATCGGCGGCGCGGTTGCTGGCGACCAAGGTGACGCCGGAGCAGATTTCGGAACTCCAGAGTTTACTTGATCGCATGGAAGAAGCGGTTCTCGCGAATTCGCTCGACAACTACTATCCGCTCAATCTGGAATTCCACGATTCCATCCTGCGCTTTGCCGGGAACAGCCGGCTGCACAAAGCCTATTCCGAGCTCGTCAAGGAACTGCACCTGTTTCGCGAGCGCGCGCTGCTCCAAGGCGGCGGTCTGACCGTATCCAATATCGAGCATCGCCGCATCGTGGCAGCGCTGGGAGCGGGCGACGCCACGGCAGCCATGGATGCAGCGTTTGCGCATGTGCTGAGCGGCAAGAGCCGCATGACCCTGCCAGCGGCAGCCGACACGGAGCATTCGATCGGCGGTGCTGCCAAAACCACGGACATCGCATGAACGGCGCGCGGGAACTTGAGGGGCGCGTCGCCATCGTGACCGGTGCAGGACGCAACATCGGGCGCGTGATGGCGCTGGAACTGGCTCGAGCCGGAGCCGCGGTGGTCGTGAACGCACGCACATCTCGTGCCGAAGCCGAAGCTGTCGTCAACGAGATCACCGCCTTCGGAGGCAGGGCTACGGCCGTCCTGGCCGACGTCGTCGACCCGAATGCCGTCGACGCGCTGGTCGGCGCGGCTGTCCGGCAGTTCGGCGGCATAGACATTCTCGTCAACAGCGCCGCCGTGCGACGCGAAACCGCGTTCGAGGATCTGAGTTTCACCGAATGGCGCGAGGTGCTTTCGATCATCCTCGATGGTGCATTCCTGACCGCCCATGCGGCGCTCCCGCATCTCAAGAAATCAGGACAAGGCGTGGTGATCAACATCGGCGGTCTGTCGGCTCATACCGGCGCCAGCGGTCGCGCCCATGTCATCGCGGCCAAGGCGGGCCTGGCCGGATTCACCCGGGCGCTCGCCCATGAACTTGCCGGTGAAGGCATCACGGTCAATTGCGTTTCACCCGGCATGATCGACACTCAACGTGCCGGCGGAGAACCCTCTCATCATGCCGGGAAACTGCCGCCTGTCGGGCGGCGTGGAACATCCGAGGAAGTTGCACTGCTCGTGCGCTATCTCTGCGGACCGGCGGCTCGCTACATCACCGGCCAGACCGTCCACGTCAATGGCGGTGCCTTCATGGCGTGATGCACGCCAATCAGCAAGCACGCCGATGCACCGGGCGGTGCCCGACGGCGATCCAGGGAGATCAAATGATGGACGTTACAGCCATTCTGGCGCGCTATGTCGTGTCGGCATCCGCGGACAGCGTACCGGCGAACGTCCGGCGCGAAGCGGTGCGCTCCTTCCTCAACTGGACCGGCTGCGCGGTAGGCGGCTCGCAACATCCGAGCGTCGACATTGCCTTGTCCGCGGTGTCACCGTTCGCCGGCAAGGATCAGGCTGCGATCCTCGGCCGCAGCGAACGGCTGGACGCCCTGAACGCCGCGCTCATCAACGGCATCGCCAGTCACGTCTTCGATTTCGACGACACACATCTGAGGACCATAATCCATCCGGCCGGACCGGTCGCCTCCGCGATCCTCAGCCTGGCTCAGATGCAGACGGTGAGCGGGCGTGATCTCCTGCACGCCTTCATCCTCGGCGTCGAGGTCGAATGCCGCATCGGCAACGCCGTCTATCCCGCGCACTACGACATCGGCTGGCACATCACCGGAACCGCCGGCGTTTTCGGCGCCGCCGCCGCGGCAGGCCGCCTGCTCGGTCTCAACGAACAGCAGATGATCTGGGCGCTCGGCATCGCCGGCACACAGTCTTCGGGTTTTCGTGAGATGTTCGGAACCATGTGCAAAAGCTTCCATCCCGGCCGCGCCGCGCAAAATGGACTGCTCTCCGCCGTGCTGGCGCAACGCGACTTCACCTCGTCAAACCGCGTGCTTGAGGCGCCGCGCGGTTTTGCCCATGTCATGTCCACCGAGCGGAATTTCGATGAGATCACAAAAGGCCTGGGCGAGAGTTTCGAGATCGCTCTCAACACCTACAAGCCGTTCGCTTGCGGCATCGTCATCCACCCGATCATCGACGGCTGTGTGCAATTGCGCAATGAATTCGGCCTGAAGGCCGATGAGATCGAAAGCATTGCGCTGGAAGTCGACCCGTTGGTGTTGGAATTGACCGGCAAGAAGACCCCGCAGGTTGGCCTCGAAGGCAAATTCAGTGTCTACCATTCGGCGGCGGTCGCCATCATCGAAGGCCGCGGCGGCGAGGCAGAATATAGCGATGCAAACGTGCGCGATAAGCAGGTCATTGCGCTGCGCGATCGCGTCAGCGCAGTGGCGTCGCAAAGCGTCGCTGAAGACGAATGTCACGTCACGATCAAGCTCAGGGATGGTCGCGTGCTCAAGAGGCATGTCGAGCATGCGATCGGCAGCCTGGCGCGGCCGATGACCGACGACGACCTCAACGCAAAGTTCGGCGGACTGGCCGAACCGGTTCTGGGTGCGAAGGCAACGGCGCGTCTGCGGGACCTGTGCTGGGATATCGAGAGCCTCGAAGACACCGTTGCGATCGCCCAGGCCGCAACCCCGCCTACCTAACAGGTGGGTTTCGCCGACGTCGGCGGCCAGCCTGGCCAATGCAGGCGACCTGTCGTCCCGGGCTTTGAGAAAATTGATCTGGAAGTCAGAGCGCGGCGACGATCGCCTTGCCGCACTCGACGGTGTTTGCAGCGCCGCCGAGATCGCGCGTGCGCAGCGAAGGCTCGGCCAAAACGGTCTCGATGGCCGATACAATCCCGGCAGCCGCTTCAGCATGTCCGAGGTGGTCAAGCATCATCGCCGCCGACCAGATCTGCCCCACCGGATTTGCGATCCCCTGCCCGGCAATATCCGGTGCCGAGCCATGGACCGGTTCGAACAGAGATGGAAAATTGCGGTCCGGATTGATGTTGGCGCTCGGCGCGATGCCGATCGTTCCCGTGCAGGCCGGACCGAGATCGGAAAGAATGTCGCCGAAAAGGTTCGATGCGACGACCACATCGAACCAATCGGGGTGAAGCACGAACTGAGCCGTCAGGATGTCGATGTGATATTTGTCCCAGCGCACGTCGGGGAAGGCCTTCGCCATTTCCTCAACGCGCTCGTCCCAATAGGGCATGCTGATCGAAATGCCGTTCGACTTGGTCGCCGAGGTGAGGTGTTTGCGCTTGCCCTTGGCGGCAAGCTCGAATGCGAATTTCAGCACGCGATCGACACCGATGCGCGTCATGACCGTTTCCTGCACAACCACTTCGCGCTCGGTGCCCGGGAAGATACGACCGCCGATCGATGAATACTCGCCTTCGGTGTTCTCGCGCACGACCCAGAAGTCGATATCGCCGGGACCACGGCCGACGAGCGGGCTCGGAACGCCGGGCATCAGGCGCACCGGCCGCAGATTGACGTACTGATCGAACTCGCGCCTGAACTGGAGAAGCGACCCCCACAGCGACACGTGATCGGGCACGCCGGTCGGCCAACCAACGGCGCCAAAGAAGATCGCGTCATGCGACCCGATCTTGTCCTTCCAGTCTTCCGGCAGCATCCGGCCGTGACGGGCATAGTAGTCGTAAGAGGCGAAATCGAACCAGTCGAACGACAGCCCGATGCCGAAGCGTGACGCGATCTTTTCCAGAACGCGCACGCCTTCGGGTACGACCTCCTTGCCGATCCCGTCGCCTGGGATGACCGCAATGCGGAAACTGTTGGATTGTGTCATTTTGCTTTCCAGGCTGATCGACGGGAATTGCTCAGGCCGCGGCCTCTTCGCGCTGCGCGTCCTTGCGGCGCGCAAGCTGGGCCGCGAGGCGGACTGCGTTTTCCAGTGCACCTGTCGATGCACTTCCCTTGCCAACGATGTCGAAGGCGGTGCCGTGCGCCGGCGTGGTGAACACGGTCTCCAGCCCGGCCGTGACGGTCACGCCGCGGTTGAACCCGCGCAGCTTGGTCGCGATCTGCCCCTGGTCGTGGTACATGGCGACGACGCTGTCATACTCGCCCGCGAAGGCCTTGATGTAGATGGTGTCGGCCGGGAAAGGCCCCTTGCAGTCGATGCCGGTTGCCGCGGCGACCTTGACCGCCGGTCCGATCAGGTCGATTTCCTCACGGCCAAACAGCCCGTTCTCGCCGGCATGAGGGTTGAGGGCCGCAACGGCGATGCGCGGTTTGTCCATACCGGCGCGCTGCATGGTGCGGTTGACCAGTTCGATCGCCTCGATGATGCTGTCATGGGTGATCTGATCGAGAGCCGTGCGCAGCGACACATGCGAGGTGACGCGCGACATCCATTGGCCGTCGAGCACGTTCATCTCGGAGAAATAGCCTTTGTGTCCCAACAGATGAGCAAACATCTTGTGCTCGTCGGGAAATTTCCATCCGCCAGCATGAAGCGCTGCCTTGTTCAGCGGCGCGAAGGTAATGCCATCGACATCGCCTTTCATCGCCAGCCGCACCGCCTCGGCCAAGGTGTCCCCTGTCAGCTTGCCCGACTCCGGTGAGACCACGCCGCGCGGCAAGGCCGCGGGGTCGATGTTACCAAGGTCGATGACAGGTGTTTCTGATGCATCCCAGTCGATGGATGCAACATCCGGGACGGTCTTGAGCGAAAGCGCTACGCCGGCGTCGCGCGCGCCCATCTCCAGGACACGCCGGTCGCCAAGAACGACAATGCGCGCCACGTCGGAGAGCCTGCCGTCCGACAGCACGCGAGCAACGAGCTCCGGGCCGATACCGGTCATATCGCCAAGCAGCAAGGCCAGACGAGGCAGGGGTGAAGCGGTTTTGCGCGAGGATTTATCTGGATTTTCCATGGACATGCCCCCTTCGGCTCAACGGTGGTGAGGTCACCCGAAATCGGCCGCGCAAGGCTGGCTTCGTGACCGCTTTGAAGCCATGTTGCGCCGCATCCAAGAAAAGTCAACTGAAAATTGTTGACAGTATTCAATTTGAAGGCGAGGCTAAGGGTGACCTTATCTGGAGAGCACCATGGACAGCCAACACGCCTCGGAAGTCGCCGCCGCATCCTCTATGCCGCCCTTGGAAAGCAAGCATGGAAGCCTGATGGAGGGATTCTCCTACAGGAGGATCAAGACCAGGGGCGCCGAGATCAATGTCGCCGTCGCGGGATCAGGCCCACCATTGCTGCTTGTCCACGGCAACCCGTTGACGCATGTCAGCTGGCATCGCATCGCGCCTTCCCTGGCAAAGTCCTTCACGGTGGTCGCCATCGACCTGCGCGGCTATGGCGACAGCTCGAAACCCGACGGCGGTGCGGACCATGCCGCCTACAGCTTCCGCGCCATGGGCGAAGACGCCTTCGATGTGATGAGCGCGCTTGGCTTTGAAAAGTTCGCGCTTGCTGGCCATGACCGCGGTGCCCGCGTCGGGTTTCGGATGGTGCTCGATCAGCCCGACAGGATCACCCGTTTCTGCGCGCTGGATATCATCCCGACCTACCATCTCCTGACCAACGTCACCCTTGGATGGGGGCTGGAGAGCTATCATTGGTTCTTCATGGCGCAGAAGGCGCCCTTCCCCGAGAAGCTGATCTGTGCCGACCTCGACTACTACATCAACTACAAGCTCAACAAGAAAGGCGTGGGCCTGGAGATATTCACGCCGGAAGCCTTCAAGGAGTATGCACGCTGCACCACGCCTGAGCAGATCCACGCCGTGTGCGAGGACTACCGCGCGACCGTGACGCTCGACCTCGCCATGGACACAGCCGATTTCGGCAAGAAGACAATCCAGTGCCCGGTCATGGTGATCTGGGGCAGCAACAGCCATGTTGGCCGTCACCTGACGCCGATTGAAGCTTGGACGCCCTGGGCGCCGGACCTCAGGGGCTGGGCCATTCCGACAGGTCACTATCCAGCCGAGCACCGGCCTGATCTGGTCTATGAGAGTTTCTGGACCTTCTTCAACGGCGTTGAGCCGACCCCATATCGCTCCTGATACGGCACCTTGGCCTTCTTGCGTCAGAGCTTCTGCTCTGACGCCCTTCTGAAGGCCGCTTCTCCTCCACGCGGTTCCGCGTCCTAATCTTCGCCAGTCCGGCTTGTGATCCGGAGCATCGAGAAAATCCATCCCATGTCGCCAGGCGGCGTGCCGTGTGAGACTTTGCTCTCGATCAATGAATGCCCAATCTGGTTTGAGTACGCTGTCAGGACGTCAATTGAACGGTTCGCTTCAATAAGGATGTTCGAACGTTCGGGGCGAGAATGACCATCGGTTCGGCCAAGCATGGTGGGGAGTGGTTTGCGCTTCTAGTTCTTCCGACGAATTGACAGTGTGACGATTGAAAGCGGAAAAAGCGGGCGCAATGACAGCTTAACCCTGTCTTGCAGTTGACCTGATCCAGGGCCTGAAAGGGAGAGTTGAGGTTTGGGAGGATAAGCATGGGCGAGGATCTATCCAGTCATCATGCCGACCGCATTCAGGCAGCGATCGCTTCGGACGCCGCGGCGAAGTCCGCTCTGGTTGCCTCCTGGCGACGGTCTTCCAATTTGCATCGGCTCGATCCGACCGATTGCAGTCCCCCACGCTATCTTACAGAGGCGGAATTCGGAGAGGCCCGGCAACGCAGCGAGCCGCTCATCCGTGCTGCCCAATCGAGTCTGGACCGGCTCTATCTTGCCGTGGGTGGCGTCGGGTGCTGCGTCCTTCTCGCCGACCGCGACGGCGTGCCGGTCGAACGGCGCGGCGCCCCGGTGGATGACGAGACGTTTCATTCCTGGGGCTTGTGGACCGGCTCCGTCTGGAACGAACAGAGCCAGGGCACCAACGGGATCGGCACCTGCCTGGTCGAACAGCGCGCACTCACAATCCATCGCGACCAGCATTTTCATACGCGCAACACGGGGCTCAGTTGTACCACCGCTCCCATCTACGATCACCAGGGGGATCTTGTGGCTGCGCTCGACGTGTCTTCCTGCCGGGCCGATCTGACCGAAGCCTTCGCCAACCTTATCTCCGTGGCCGTGGTCGACGCGGTGCGTCGGATCGAGGCGGAGAACTTCAGGATGGCATTCCCGAAGGCGCGAATTCTGCTGGCGCCGGTGACCGACAGAGGTTCGGGCGCGCTGATCGCGGTTGATGCGGACGACCTTGTGGTCGGCGCGACCCGATCGGCCCGCCTGGCGCTCGGAATTACGCAACAGTGTCTCGACAGGCCGATGCCTGCCGCAGACCTGCTTGGTTGGGGCGAGAGCGGGCCTGAAGTCCTCGCCGAGGCTGAGCGCGGCGTGCTGCAGCGGGCGCTGGCGCGAGCAGACGGAAATGTCACGGCTGCGGCCCAGGCGCTGGGCATCAGCCGGGCGACGCTTCACCGCAAGCTCAACCGCCTGGATGTCCACAGGCCTCACTGACCTTCCGAATCCTCGCATGACTGTCGCAATTCTGCGACACATGCCGCCCGCCCACTGTCCTCGGCGCGGTGACAATAGCGGCGGAAATCGCAAGTCTCCTTCCCAAGCGTCGCATTCCGCGGCGTCAGCTCTGGGAGGAAGACACATGAACAAGGTAGAATTCTCACGCTCGGTCAAGGCGCCCTTCGACAAGCGTTACGGTAATTTCATCGGCGGCAAATGGGCCGAGCCGCGCTCCGGCCGCTACTTCGAAAACCACTCACCGGTGAACGGTCAGCTGCTGTGCGAGGTGGCGCGTTCGGATGCGCAGGACATCGAGGCAGCGCTGGACGCCGCGCACGCCGCCAAGGACGCCTGGGGGCGCACCAGCGTCGCCGAGCGCTCGCTTATCCTCAACCGCATCGCCGATCGCATGGAGGAAAACCTCGATCTCCTCGCATGCGCCGAAACCTGGGACAACGGCAAGCCGATCCGTGAAACGACCGCCGCCGACCTGCCGCTCGCCATCGACCATTTCCGCTATTTCGCCGGCGCCGTGCGCGGCCAGGAAGGCAGCCTTTCCCAGATCGACGACGATACCGTCGCCTATCATTTCCACGAGCCGCTCGGCGTGGTCGGCCAGATCATCCCGTGGAACTTCCCGCTGCTGATGGCGTGCTGGAAACTTGCTCCCGCGCTTGCAGCCGGAAATTGCGTCGTGCTGAAGCCTGCCGAGCAGACACCGGCGGCCATCCTGCTCTGGGCCGATCTTGTCGGCGATCTGCTGCCGCCAGGCGTGCTCAACATCGTCAACGGTTTCGGCCTCGAGGCCGGCAAGCCGCTCGCATCCTCGCCGCGCATTGCCAAGATAGCCTTTACCGGCGAGACCACGACGGGCCGGCTGATCATGCAATATGCCAGCCAGAACCTGATCCCCGTCACGCTGGAACTGGGCGGCAAGTCGCCCAACATCTTCTTCAAGGATGTTGTCGCCGAGGACGATGACTTCTTCGACAAGGCGATCGAAGGCTTCGTCATGTTCGCGCTGAACCAGGGCGAGGTCTGCACCTGYCCAAGCCGTGCGCTCATCCATGAATCGATCTACGATACCTTCATGGAACGCGCCCTCAAGCGCGTCGAGGCGATCGTGCAGGGCGATCCGCTTGACCCGGCGACGATGATCGGTGCCCAAGCCTCGTCCGAGCAGCTGGAAAAGATCCTGTCCTATATCGACATAGGCCGCCAGGAAGGCGCCGAGGTGCTGACCGGCGGGTCGCGTAACGTCCTGCCCGGCGATCTGGCGGGTGGCTATTACGTCAAACCGACGGTGTTCAAGGGCCACAACAAGATGCGCATCTTCCAGGAGGAGATTTTTGGACCGGTGGTTTCGGTCACGACCTTCAAGGACGACGATGAAGCGCTGGCGATCGCCAACGATACGCTCTATGGCCTTGGCGCCGGCGTCTGGACGCGTGACGGCAACCGCGCCTACCGCTTCGGCCGTGCGATCCAGGCCGGCCGCGTCTGGACCAACTGCTACCACGCCTATCCCGCGCATGCCGCCTTCGGCGGCTACAAGCAGTCCGGCATCGGCCGCGAGACCCATAAGATGATGCTCGACCACTACCAGCAGACCAAGAACATGCTGGTCAGCTATAGCCCGAAGAAGCTCGGCTTCTTCTGATCCCCTGTTTGGCTCACAGCGCGGCTCCGCGAGGGGCCGCGCCCCCATTCTGAATGCGGAAAACACCATGCATGCGAAGGTCACGGCGACGCCGGCAGCCCTTGAACTGATCGCGGAGATCGTTGCCGAGTATGGACCGGTGCTGTTCCACCAATCCGGCGGCTGCTGCGACGGTTCTTCGCCTATGTGTTATCCGCGCGCCGGTTTCATCGTCGGCGATCATGATGTGCTGCTCGGCCACATCGAAGACGCGCCCTTCTACATCGGGGCTTCGCAATTCGAGGCCTGGAAGCATACCGATCTCATTATCGACGTAGTGCCTGGTCGCGGCGGCATGTTCTCGCTGGACAACGGACGGGAGAAGCGGTTCCTGACGCGGTCGACGATCTGCGCCGTTCATAGGTGAGGAGGGTGCAATCGGCTGCTTCTTCTTTGTCCCAGCGCAACGAGCATCCCGGAAATCAGATGCAGCATGTCCGCTTCCAAGCGTGGGCAAGCGGCATGAAACGCAAATTCAGCGACGATGCGACAATGGACGAAATCATGCACCTGTCGCCGGCGGCCATCCGGGTGGTGCTCCAGCACGGCATGCTTTGCGTCGGCTGCCCGATTGCCTCGTTCCATACCGTTTCCGACGCGGCACGCGAGCACGATCTGAACGAGGAACAACTCGGCTCCGATTTGCGGGCCGCGATCGAAAGCACCAACCCTGACTAACTTTTCTCGGCGCGGCCTTCCGCGATCAGAAGGAGCCGGTGAGGTTCGACCACGGTCACCCTCTGGCGTCCACTTTTGACCAATCCCTGGTCCTCCCAGGCCGAGAGCAACCGGCTCACCGTATGGAGCGTTGTTCCCGTCATCTCGGCAATGTCCTGACGAGAGATCGGGAAGTCGATCAGAATTCCTTCCTCTGTCTTCCTGCCAGCCTGCTTGACCAGCTTGAGCATCGCATGGGCGACGCGCTGTTCCACCTGTTCTGTGGCCATCTCGATGACGCGCGTATGAGCATCCTGCAGCCTAGTGCCCACGGCCTTGTAGGTGTTGGCACTGAAGCTCGGGAAATTTGCTGCGAAGGTCGGCCATAGATGGCTTGCCCAGGCAAGAACCACGCAATCGACGGCAGCGATCGCATTTGCCGGATAGGTGGTGCGGCCAAGCGCGTGGGCGATTCCCATCAACTCACCTGGACTTATGTACCGCACAGTCACCTCGTGACCGTCCGGGGTTGATTTCACGACGCGCACATGTCCGTCGAGCAGCAGGAAAAAGGAATGTGCTTCCTGCTCCTGCTCGAACACCGGCTGGTCCTTGGCGATCCGGAGCGACCTGGCCTGGCCGACGATGCGGTCGAGATCCGTGGCGGCGACGCCCTCAAAGACGGAAAGCCCTGCAATCAGCGAGCGATCGAGGCTAGCCAACTCTTTCCCTCCTGAATTTGACCGCGGCCAATGCATCCAAGCCGGTCTGCCAAAGAGTGTTCTCACGGCGACTGATGCGGGGCAAGGGGCGCATGCTTAGGCTCTCGTCCATGCGCCACGCCACACGAGGGCGCCAACGATGTTTTTGCTCACGAGTTTGCGCCAGCGCAAATCGCCAAGCCGCCTGATGGCCTAGAAGAAGGCAACGGTTGAAGGCCGTGATGAACTCAAGAAAAGGATTTCCAAATGAAACTGCCACTGATCGCCGCGGCCATCGCCCTGCTCTCCATCGCCGGTGCCGCGAATGCCGAAGAACACGTCGTGCAGATGCTGAACAAGGGCGAGAAAGGTTCGATGGTCTTCCAGCCCGCCTTTGTCCGGGCAGTGCCCGGAGACACGATCAAATTTGTGCCGACCGACAAATCCCACAATGCCGAGAGCATCAAAGGAATGATCCCGGACGGTGCTGAAGCTTTCAAAGGGAAGCCCAGCGAAGAAGTAATCGTGACCCTCACCAAGGAGGGCGTCTACGGCGTCAAGTGTGCCCCACATTACGGCATGGGCATGGTTGCGCTGATCGTGGTCGGCAAGCCCGCCAACCTGGAAGCGGCGCAGGCCGTCAAGCAGGTCGGCAAAGCCAAAACCGTGTTTGCCGAACTGTTTGCCGAAGCGACCAAGACTGCTTCCAACTGAGCCTTTTCCAGGATGCCCTCCGGTTGGCGACCTTCCGGAGGCAGAGGCCGGACAGACCGAGGGGAGCGGTCTGGTCCGGCCTATTTCATTTGGATATCGATAGACAGCCCGAGACACGATCTTCTCGTCCCCAGCGGTTGCCTTATCCAAGGTTGCTGATCTGGAGTTGGCAGTCAGTGAACCTCGGCCGGCCGGGCTCGGCTACTCGCCCCGTCAATCGAGCAACGCAACAAATGAAATCGGATTTGCGCCAGCGCAAAGACGTGGCCCGCGAGCAGACTATTCTTAGTGCATCAGATCGGTGAAAAAAGGAGATGGAAATGCTTACGAGACGAGAAGCTTTGTTAGGTTCTGTCCTTACCGCGGCCGCAGCCGCGGCCGTTGTTGCAATGCCGGTTGTGGCAAGTGCAGCCGAAGTTGCAAGTCTACCGCGCGAAAAGGTCACCCTCGTCGCGCCGCCGTTCGTCCACGCCCATGACCAAGTGGCCAAGGGCGGTCCAAAGGTCGTCGAATTCACCATGACGATCGAGGAGAAGCCGATGATCATCGATGCCGACGGCACGCAGCTCAATGCGATGACCTACAACGGCTCGATTCCGGGCCCTCTGATGGTCGTGCATCAAGACGACTATATCGAACTCACCCTGATCAATCCCGAGACCAATACGCTTGCCCATAATATCGATTTCCACGCCGCCACCGGCGCGCTTGGCGGCGGCGGCCTGACCCTGGTCAATCCTGGCGAGCAGGTCACGCTGCGCTTCAAGGCCACGCGCACGGGGACCTTCGTCTACCACTGTGCGCCTGGCGGCGCGATGATCCCGTGGCATGTCGTGTCGGGGATGAGCGGAGCAGTGATGATACTGCCGCGCGACGGCCTCAAGGACGACAAGGGCAGGCCCGTTCGCTATGACCGCATCTTCTACATCGGCGAGAACGATTTCTACGTCCCCCGCGACGAGCAGGGGAAATTCAAGAAATATGAAACAGCCGGCGACAATTACGATGATACGGTCAAGGTCATGCGCGGGTTGATCCCCACCCATGTCGTGTTCAACGGCAAGGCGGGATCGCTGACTGGCGACAACGCGATGAAGGCGAAGGTCGGCGAAACGATATTGATCGTTCATTCGCAGGCCAATCGTGACACACGCCCGCACCTGATCGGCGGCCATGGCGACTTTGTCTGGGAACAGGGCAAGTTCGCCAACCCTCCGGCCAAGGACCTGGAAACCTGGTTCATCCGCGGCGGGTCGGCTGGGTCGGCGCTCTACACGTTCCGGCAGCCAGGCATCTACGCGTATGTGAACCACAATTTGATCGAGGCGGTGGAACTTGGTGCAACCGCGCACTTTGTCGTCGACGGAACCTGGGACGACGATCTGATGATGCAGGTCGAAGCACCCAAGCCGATCGCCTCGTAAACGGGAGATCCGATCTTCAGTGCAACCTTGCGGCGGAGCCAAAAGGTTGCACGTGCGGCCGGACTTGGTGCCATGCCCTTCGATCCTGTCTTCGCATTCGGAACAACTGCGGCTGCCGCACTGATCGGCTTGGGCATAACCCATGCGCTCGACAGGGCTCCTTTGGATTTGCCGACACCGGTCGCCGTGAGCGAACTTGTGGTCCTGGGACCCGGCTCGTTCGATCACCCACAGCCCGGGGAATTCCTCAAGCAGAACCATTCCGTCGCAGCCCCCGTCGTGCGGGAAACCATCGATGCGCCGCTGGAAATCATGAAATACCAGGTAAGCGTTTCGGACTATGGACGTTGCGTGGCGGACGGTGCCTGCAAGCCCGCCGACTCGCGCAAGATCGGCAACGTGCCGGTCACCGGCGTCAGCCACATCGATGCCGAAGCCTATGCAACCTGGCTGTCAGCCCGCAGAGGTGAGGCATGGCGGCTGCCCACGGATGTGGAGTGGGCTTACGCCGCCGGCGAGCGATTCAGAGGTGACATCGAGGGTGGCGAAAGCGACCCGAACAACCCGGCGCGACGGTGGCTGACACAGTATCGCCAGGAGGCTGCACTCGGACGCAAACCTGATCCCGAGCCGAGAGCTCAAGGCGCCTTCGGAACCAATTCAAAGGGATTGTCGGACATTGCAGGCAATGTCTGGGAATGGACCTCGACATGTTATTCGCACGCCACGATAGACAGCGACGGAAAGCGCACCGCGAGTTTGATCGACAATTGTGGAGTGCACGCCGTGGAGGGCTTCCACCGCACCTATATGTCGAACTTCATTCGGGACGGTAAGAGCGGCGGCTGCGCCGTAGGAACGCCGCCCGACAATCTGGGTTTCCGGCTTGTGCGCGACCGGACAGGTTTCTTTCAAACTACCATTCGCAGCTTGGGATTGACCTGACTGCAGCAGAAACAAGAGAGCACGAATGACTTCAAAATCCGCTCCGGTTGACCGGGCACGTCCTGTCGCGGAACAAGCTCTGAACCATAACGGCGTTGATCGAACTTCGATCGGAAAACTGGTCCGCGAATTCTATGCAAAGGTCAGACAGAACGAGCGTCTCGGTCCGATTTTCGCGCGCGAAATCACCGGGGATTGGGAGCCTCATCTTGAGAAAATGACGGACTTCTGGTGTTCTGTCATCCTCAAGAGCGGCGACTATCACGGACGCCCGGTGCCGGCGCACCTCAAACTCAAGGATGTCACCGAGGCCGATTTCGATATCTGGCAGGCCCTCTTCGGCCAGACGGCGGCCGAACTCTTCGTCCCGGAAACGGCGGCGGTGTTTGTCGACAGAGCCGAGCGGATCGCGGCAAGCCTGAAACTGGCGATGTTCTTTCGCCTTGGTCCCGCCGCGCCAGGCGCAGGCCAATAGGCGAACTTGGCGAAACCCGACCGATTGCTTCAAGGCTCGAAAGGCCAGCGCCAGGTTTGATTTTACGCAAGGAAAGCGTCCCTCGCGGCTCCTAGTTTCCTCGCATGGCTCTCAACCTCTTCGTCGGCACGATCGTCATAAGCCTGACGGTCGTCATTCACACCTTCGGCCTCATTGCCGTCACCCGTGCGATGGGACATCTGGTGGCGCGATTTCGCATGCATGGTCGACGAAGCCGGGTCGTTGCAATGATCAGCGTGGTGATGGGCCTTTTTGCCGTCATGACCGCCGAGGTCTGGTTGTGGGCAGGCGTGTACCGCCTGCTCGGCGTCCTGCCCGACTTCGAGACCGCTCTCTACTTTTCCACCATCACCTTTTCGACCGTCGGCTATGGCGACGTGGTGCCGGCCCATGACTGGCGCGTGCTGGCTGCGTTGGAAGGCGTGAACGGCTTTCTTCTGCTCGGCTGGTCGACCGCCTATCTGATCGCGGCCGGAACGCGCATCGGCCCGTTCCGGGCTGGCGAGCACTTTTGACCGGGTGGACGCTCAGACCGCTACCGAATGCCTGGCCTTGCCGGCTTCAAGATATTTGTCGAACTTCGCCGCAATGCTTCTCACAAAGGGGCGACTTTCCGCCGGCACGACGAAGCTGTCGCCATCGAGTTCAAGGAATTGCGCAGGACCATCAAGGGCGGTGGAACTTGCCTTGAGCAGAAGCCTTTGGCCGGCTTGGCCAAAGCGCTCCACCAGCTCGATCGCCGAGAAGGCGAAATCGCACATCAGCCTCTCGATGATCCAGCCGCGAACGCGGTCGTCGTCGGAAAGTGCGATACCGCGGACAGCCGCCAGCCCACCGTCTGAGACCATGCGCCCATACTCCGCGGTCGACGGCATGTTCTGCGCATAGCCTTGGCGAAATTGACTGATGGATGATGGGCCGAGGCCGATCAGCGTTTCGCAGCGATCCTCCGTGTAGCCTTGGAAATTGCGGCGCAAGCAGCCGGTTCTGGCCGCTACGGCCAACGCATCGTTGGGCTTGGCGAAGTGGTCGAAGCCGACGGCTTCATATCCTGCGTTCAGCATAAGACAAGCGGCCAGTTGTGATTGAGCAAACCGCTCCGCCGGACCCGGCAACCATGCCTCGTCGATCATCGTCTGATGCTTCTTGAACCAGGGCACATGTGCGTAGCCAAACAATGCCATCCGGTCCGGTTCCAGGGTCAACGCCTGCGCGACGGTGGCGGACACGCTCTCCCTAGTCTGGTGCGGCAGGCCGTAGAGCAGGTCCAGATTGACCGATTCGACACCACGTGTGCGAACGCCGTCGACGACCGCTTTGGTCTGCAAAAAGCTCTGCTCGCGGTTAATTGCCTTTTGCACCTTCGGGTCGAAATCCTGGACGCCGAGGCTCGCCCTGGTCATGCCGATCTCGGCAAGCGCATCGAGGCGGGCGTCATCCATATCATTGGGATCGATTTCGACGCTGATCTTGGCGTCCGGAAGAAAATCGAAGCTGGCCCGCAATGCTTTCCCCAACTCCACCATGTCCTCGGGCTTCAGCATCGTCGGAGAGCCGCCACCGAAGTGGACGGCGCGCACGCCGGCCTTGCCACCGACAATGCGGGCAATAGTGGCGATCTCGGCATGCAAAGAGCGGAGATAKGCGGTTACGGGGTCATAGTGACGTGTCTGCTTGGTGTGGCAGGCGCAGAACCAGCAGAGCCTGTCGCAGTAGGGAATATGCAGATAAAGCGAAATCTCGTCGCCTTTCCCGAGCGCCTCCAGCCAGCCTCGACAGACAGTGGCATCGACCCCCGGATGGAAATGCGGCGCGGTCGGATAGCTCGTGTAGCGCGGCACGTTCTCGCCAAGCCTGGCAGCTAGTTCCGATCGCATGTCGCCATCCCTTGTGTTTGCATGGCCAGCAAAATGGCCGCGACGGGACGCCAATGCCTTGATTTCGGTCAAAGCCCTTGCACCGGACAAACTGCCACAAGGCGTTTTCAATTGGCCGATGCTATCTTGCCGATACTCTGGATCCTCGGACGATCGTGATGACAGTGCGTGAGGATATTCATAGCGCCGGCATTCCTGTGCTTTGCCAATCATGCGAGGCAAGGCATCGCGGCGTTTGCGGTGCCCTCGACCCCGACCAATTGGTTGGGCTCGCCAAGACCTCGTCAAGGCACAGTGTCGAGCCGGGCAGCGAACTGATCGGCGACGCCGAAACCGTCGACAGCTACTCGAACGTGCTTTCCGGCGTGGTGAAGCTGACGAAGAGCCTTTCGGACGGACGCCAGCAGATCGTCGGCCTCCAGTTCGCGCCGGACTTTCTGGGACGACCTTTCAAGGTGGAAAGCGAGATCAACGCGGAAGCGGCGACCGCTGTCTCCCTTTGCTCGTTTCCGAAGACGGCGATCGAACGGATGATGAAGCAATCGCCGGAGCTCGAGCATCGCCTGCTCAAGCAAACGCTGAACGAACTCGACGAGGCGCGCGACTGGATGGTGACGCTGGGACGCAAGACCGCTGCGGAAAAAGTGGCGAGCTTTCTGCTGATGATTGCCAGAAACATCGATCCCACGCTCGATCCAGCCACCAACGCGACGAGCTTCGACCTGCCGCTCACGCGCGCCGACATCGCCGACTTCCTCGGCCTGACGATCGAAACGGTGAGCCGCCAATTGACCCGGCTGCGGACAGACGGCGTGATCCGGATCGACAACAACCGCCATGTGACGGTGGACAGCCTCACCCGGTTGGCGAGCCGCTCTGGCGCCTAGAGCCGGATGATTTCAGGTCGAATCGACCTGAAAGCTGAATCCGCATCTAAATCAAAACGATAGAGCATGATGTCGGCCGAAAACCGCCTCACACTTTTCGGCATCACGCTCTAGTCCCGGTCGACGATCCCGATCATCGGCAGGACGTGCTCACGTTCAAACGCGATGTGCCGCCGCAAGTTCTCGAACAGGCCGCGCAACATGAAGCCGATGGTTTCGGGGTTCTCGACTGTCTCACCATGACCGATGGCCAATAATATTTCGGTCACCTCACTGGCAAAGCATTCGTCTTCCACATGTTCGGCCCGCAATCGCCGGGTTGAGGCAAGGTTCGCACCGCTGCCGGTCAAAGCGGCATCGTAGGCGGGAAAGATGACCGTCTCTTCGTATCGATGAATGTTGCGCAGCAACGGAACGATCGCGTTGGCCGTGCCGAGACATTTCAGACGATCGACGCTGGGCAAGGCGTCTGCAATTCTCTCCAGGGCATCGCAGAGCTGCAGCTTTTCCCTGTGCGCGCGCTTCATCACCGCGGCCGGGACGGCTTCTCTGCAGGATCGATCGGCTGGTGCGGGATTTTCATCGCCTGCTCCGAACAGCGACGTTCCCGGTCCTTTCGTCTGGCTCAACGGCGGCCCCCGGTTGGTTTGCAAGACCACGCTGCCCAATCCGAAAGCGCTGAGCTTTGACATGGATCAAGGCGGTGACAACGCGGCTGAGGAATTGGTGTCCAGGCGGATTGGCGTCCGCGCATCGGAATCCGAGGTCGGGGACATGTCATGAAATTCGGCACACAAATCTTCGCTTTGGCCCTCTTTACATTTGCGGCTCTGGTGGCCGCTGGCTTCGGTGTCGACGAGCCCTTCCGGCAGCACATGTGGGTGCTGTTTTTCGTGCTGCTCGGTTTTGTCGCCGTCCTCATCCGCAACACGAGCTTTGAAGCTGCCGCTCCCATCGACGCATCCGCTTACATGGATGGGCCAGTCCGTTACGGCGCCATCGCCACCATGTTCTGGGGCGTCGTCGGCATGCTGGTCGGCGTGGTCATCGCGCTGCAGCTCGCCTACCCCGATCTCAACATCCAGCCCTGGTTCAATTTCGGCCGTTTGCGGCCGCTGCATACGTCGGGCGTGGTCTTCGCTTTCGGCGGCAACGCGCTGCTTTGCACGTCTCTTTATGTCGTGCAGCGCACCTGCCGCGCGCGGCTGTTCGGCGGCGATCTCGCCTGGTTCGTGTTCTGGGGTTACCAGCTCTTCATCGTCATGGCGGCGACCGGCTATCTGCTCGGCATCACCGAGAGCCGCGAATACGCCGAACCCGAATGGTATGTGGACATCTGGCTGACCATCGTCTGGGTCGCCTATCTCGTCCTGTTCCTCGGCACGATCCTGAAGCGCAAGGAACCGCATATCTACGTCGCCAACTGGTTTTACCTGTCCTTCATCGTGACCATCGCGATGCTGCATGTGGTCAACAACCTGTCGATGCCGGCCTCCTTCCTGGGCTCCAAGAGCTATTCCGCCTTTTCCGGGGTGCAGGACGCGCTGACGCAGTGGTGGTACGGCCACAACGCCGTCGGCTTCTTCCTCACCGCCGGCTTCCTCGGCATGATGTATTACTTCGTGCCAAAGCAGGCGAACCGGCCGGTCTACTCCTACCGGCTGTCGATCATCCATTTCTGGGCGATCATCTTCCTCTACATCTGGGCCGGTCCGCATCACCTGCACTACACCGCCCTGCCCGACTGGGCGCAGACGCTCGGCATGGTGTTCTCGATCATGCTGTGGATGCCGTCATGGGGTGGCATGATCAACGGGCTGATGACGCTGTCGGGCGCCTGGGACAAGCTCCGCACCGATCCGATCATCCGCATGATGGTGATGGCCATCGCCTTCTACGGCATGTCGACCTTCGAGGGGCCGATGATGTCGATCAAGACGGTCAACTCGCTGTCGCACTATACCGACTGGACCATCGGCCACGTCCACTCCGGTGCGCTCGGCTGGGTCGGCATGATCTCGTTCGGCGCGATCTACTACATGGTGCCGAAGCTCTGGAACCGTGAACGTCTCTATTCGCTGCGGCTGGTCACCTGGCACTTCTGGCTGGCGACGCTCGGCATCGTCGTCTACGCGGCGGTGATGTGGGTGTCCGGCATCATGCAGGGCCTGATGTGGCGCGAATACGACGAGCAGGGCTTCCTGGTCTACTCCTTCGCCGAAACCGTCGCCGCCATGCACCCCTATTATGTCATGCGCGCCATCGGCGGGGCCATGTACCTCTCCGGTGCCCTGATCATGGCCTGGAACATCACCATGACCATCCTCGGATACCAGCGCGCGGAAGAGCCGATGCCGGGCTCCGCACCCTCCCTCCAGCCTGCCGAATAAGGAGCCAGAGAATGAGCCTGATGGACAGACATGCACTCATCGAGAAGAACGCCACGCTTCTTCTCGTTGGCTCCCTTCTTGTGGTGACCGTAGGCGGCATCGTCGAGATCGCGCCGCTCTTCTATCTCGACAACACGATCGAGAAGGTCGAGGGCATGCGGCCTTACTCGCCGCTCGAACTTGCGGGACGCAACATCTATGTGCGCGAGGGCTGCTACCTCTGCCATAGCCAGATGATCAGACCTTTCCGTGACGAGGTCGAGCGCTACGGCCATTACAGTCTGGCGGCAGAGTCGATGTACGACCATCCTTTCCAATGGGGATCGAAGCGCACCGGACCGGACCTCGCCCGGGTTGGCGACCGTTACTCGAATTTATGGCACGTCGAGCACCTTGCGGATCCACGTTCGGTCGTCCCGGAATCGATCATGCCGAGCTACGCGTTCCTCAAAGACGCGCCGATCGACGTGAAGGACTTCTCGACGCATCTGGTCGCCAACAGGCAGGTCGGCGTCCCCTACAGCGATGACATGATCGCGCACGCAAATGCCGATCTGATGGCGCAGGCCGATCCCAACGCCGACACATCCGGCCTCGAAGCCCGCTATCCCAAAGCCAAGATCGGCGACTTCGACGGCAACCCGCAACAGGTGACCGAAATGGATGCCCTCGTTGCCTATCTGCAGATGCTCGGCACGCTGGTCGATTTCAAGAACTACGACGAAGCCGCCGGCTACCGCTGAGGAGTCTTATCCATGGATTACAATTTGATGCGAGAGTTTGCCGACAGCTGGGGTCTGGTCGCCATGGCGCTGTTCTTTGTCGGCGCAATCGCCTTCGCGCTCCGCCCCGGCAGCCGCAAGCTGGCCGACGAAGCCGCCCGGATTCCCCTTGAGGACGAGTGATCATGAGCGACGAGCACATCGACGAAATCTCTGGCGTCTCGACCACCGGCCACGAGTGGGATGGCATCCGGGAGCTGAACAACCCGCTTCCGCGCTGGTGGGTCGTCACGTTTTACGTCACCATCGTCTGGGCGATCGGCTACACCATCGCCTATCCGGCATGGCCGCTGCTGCACTCGGCAACCAAGGGCGTGCTTGGCTATTCCAGCCGCAACGAGGTCAAGAACGAACTGACCGCTGCTGAAGCCGCCAAGGGCAAGTATGTCGCGGCGGTGGAGTCCAAGAGCGTTTCGGAGATTGCCGCGGACGACACCTTGCGCGAGTTCGCGGTCGCTGCCGGTGGCGCCGCTTTCAAGGTCAATTGCGTGCAATGCCATGGCTCTGGCGCCCAGGGCTCCAAGGGCTTTCCCAATCTCAACGACGACGATTGGCTCTGGGGCGGCAAGGCCGAGCAGATCCAGCAGACGATCACGCATGGCATCCGCTTCGCGTCCGATCCGGATACGCGCCTGTCGGAAATGCCTGCCTTTGGCGACATCATTACCGCTGACCAGATCGCTCAGGTGAGCGCCTACGTGGCCAGCCTTTCCGGCAAGGTCCAGGACGCAAGCCTGATCGCGCCCGGCGCCAAGGTCTTTGCCGAAAATTGCGTCTCCTGTCACGGCGACAACGCAAAAGGCAACAAGGAACTCGGGGCTCCAGATCTGACCGACGCGATATGGCTCTATGGCTCCGGCGAAACAGCCATCTCCGCTCAGGTTCGCACGCCAAAGCAGGGGGTAATGCCAGCCTGGGGCGCACGCCTGGGCGAAACCAAGGTCAAGGAACTGGCGGTCTACGTTCATTCGCTTGGCGGCGGAGAATAGGAAGCGGGGGCCTATTCTCATCCCTTCACCGCCCGAGCGACGAGGCCCGGCATGTCCGGGCCTCGGTTTGTTTCGGCAACCCGGTTTGACTTGCATCAACGCGCGTGGCGCTGCCCTGCGGCAAGACTTCACTACGCTGGCGGCCCAGGCATGGGCAGATTGCCGCCCGCGCGAGTGGAGGTGCATGTGCTGGACAATACGCAGGTAGAACGGCTCGAAGCCGAGGCGGTCAACTCCGCCAAAGTGCGCCAGCCGATGTATGCCGCGCGCAAGAAGATCTTCCCCAAGCGAGCCTCGGGCAGCTTTCGCCAGTTCAAATGGCTGGTGATGGCGATCACGCTCGGCATCTACTATTTGACCCCGTGGTTGCGATGGGATCGTGGTCCGTTTGCTCCGGACCAGGCCGTGCTGCTCGATCTCGCCAACCGCCGCTTCTACTTCTTCTTCATCGAGATCTGGCCGCAGGAATTCTACTATGTGGCCGGCCTGCTGGTCATGGCCGGCGTCGGTCTTTTCCTGGTCACATCCACGGTTGGCCGTGCCTGGTGCGGATATACATGCCCGCAGACCGTATGGGTCGATCTGTTTCTGGTCGTCGAGCGGGCCATCGAGGGCGACCGCAACGCGCGCATGAAGCTCGATGCCGGGCCGTGGACCGCCCGCAAACTCGTGCTGCGGGTATCGAAGCACGCCATCTGGCTGGTCATCGGTGCGGCGACCGGCGGCGCCTGGATCTTCTATTTCGCCGATGCGCCGACGCTGGTCGGCGAGCTTTTCACCGGCACTGCGGCACCCGTCGCCTACATCACCGTCGCCGTGCTGACGGCGACGACCTATACGTTCGGCGGGCTGATGCGCGAGCAGGTCTGCACCTATATGTGCCCATGGCCGCGCATCCAGGCAGCCATGCTGGACGAAAGTTCGCTCACCGTCACCTACAATGACTGGCGCGGCGAACCGCGCTCGCGTCACGCCAAGAAGGTGCAAGCAGCAGGGCAGCCCGTAGGCGACTGCGTCGACTGCAATGCGTGCGTCGCTGTCTGCCCGATGGGGATCGACATTCGCGACGGCCAGCAGCTCGAATGCATCACCTGCGCGCTTTGCATCGACGCCTGCGACGGCGTCATGGACAAGCTTGGCAAGGAGCGCGGGCTGATCTCTTACGCAACGCTCTCCGACTACAACGCCAATATGATGCTGGCGACCGCGGGCGGCTCCGGTTCAGTCAATCCGTCGCTGGTCAGGACCGCTGATGGCCTGTTCTCCGACAAGGTGGCCCATTTCCATATTCGCAAGATCTTTCGCCCGCGCACGTATGTCTACATGGGCTTGTGGTCACTGATCGGACTGGGCCTGCTCTATTCACTGCTGACGCGCGACAGGCTCGAAGTCAACGTGCTGCATGACCGCAATCCGCAATTCGTCACGCTGTCCGACGGTTCGATCCGCAACGGCTACACCGTCAAGCTGCTCAACATGATCCCCGAGCCACGGACGATCGTCGTCACCATGCAAGGCTTGCCAGGGGCTGAAATGAGCGTGGTCGGCGACGACATCCCGGCAGGCCGTTCCTTCGCCATTCCGGTCGAGCCCGACCGCCTGAAGATGCTGAAGGTCTTCGTGCGCCAGCCGGTCGATCAGATCCGCGGCATAGCGCAGACCTTCAAGTTCCGTGTCGAGGACAAGGCGAGTTTCGAGACAGACGAATACACGGCCACTTTCAACGCGCCGGAGACCGCCAGATGAGCGCGAATACGCAGAAATCCCGCGAATTCACCGGCAGGCACATGTTGGCCATCATCCTTGCCTTTTTCGGGGTGGTGATCGCGGTCAATCTGACCATGGCGACGCTCGCCAACACGAGCTGGACCGGCCTTGTCGTCGAAAACACCTATGTGGCGAGCCAGCAATTCAACAAGCAGGCCGAGGAGGGTCGCGCGCAGGCAGCGCTCGGCTGGACCGGCAAGCTTACCATCGCGTGGGGCGAAGTTCGCTACGGGCTCACCGACTCCACAGGCAAGCCTGTTCCCTTGCACGGCGTCAAGGTGCTGTTTCGCCATCCCGCCTACGAGAAAGAGGACAAGGCCGTCACGCTCGCGCTCGCCTCCGGCCAGGAGTTTGCCGCGCAGCACCTGCCGAAGGACGGCGTCTGGATCGTCGAGATCGACGCCGATGCCGGTCTGGCGAAACCCTATCGCGACGTCCGCAGGATCATGATTTCCCATGGAGCGCTGCAATGAGCTGTTGTGCGCCGGGCGCTGAAATGGCGCTGGATGTCTCGAGCACCACATCGGTCCTGCCATCTAGCGAGGAGATCCGGCTGGCGAGCCGATCGCTTGGCGATGACCTTCGTCTGACCGATCTTTCCGTGCCGACGGTTCATTGCGCAGCCTGCATCCAGACGATCGAGACGGCGTTGGGAAAACTTGAGCGCGTCGAGGGCGCTCGTGTCAACCTGTCGACGAAACGGGTCTCGGTCCGGTGGCGTGGGGACGAGGTTCCACCGTTCGTCGCCGCGATTGGGCGGCTCGGCTACCAGGCGCATCTCTTCGCTCCCGAGGCCGACGCGAAGGACAGAATGCTTTCGGAGTTGATCCGCGCCGTCGCGGTTGCCGGGTTCGCGGCGGGCAACATCATGCTGCTTTCGGTCTCTGTCTGGTCTGGTGCCGAAGGCGCGACCCGCGACCTGTTCCACTGGGTCTCGGCGCTTATCGCCATCCCTGCCCTCGCCTTCGCCGGCGGCATCTTCTTCCGCTCGGCCTGGAATGCGTTGCGCCACGGCCGCATGAACATGGACGTGCCCATCGCGGTCGGGGTGTCGCTCGCCTACGCCATGAGCCTCTATGAGACGATCAACCATGGCGATCACGCCTATTTCGATGCGTCGGTGTCGCTGCTGTTCTTCCTGTTGATCGGCCGCACGCTGGATCATGTCATGCGGGAACGTGCTCGGACCGCCGTGAAAGGCCTCTCGCAGCTGGCGGCGCGTGGTGCAATGGTCCTGCGCAGCGATGGTGCACGCGATTACCTGCCGGTTGGCGACATCGAACCAGGCATGCTGCTGCTGATCGCAGCCGGCGAAAGGATACCCGTCGACGGCAAGATCGTTCAGGGGGCGTCGGATCTCGACTGCTCGCTGGTTTCCGGCGAGAGCACGCCGAAAACGGTGGCGTCGGGGGAACGGGTTCAGGCCGGTACGCTCAATCTCACCGGCTCGCTGACGATCGAAGCGACAGCCGCCGCGAAGGATTCGTTCCTGGCGGCAATGGTTCGGCTGATGGAGGCCGCCGAGGGCGGCCGGGCGCATTATCGCCGGATCGCCGATCGCGTTTCGGCGCTCTATGCCCCTGTGGTTCACCTGACCGCCTTCGTGACGTTCCTTGGCTGGATGGCGGCAACCGGCGACTGGCATAGGGCGATCACCATCGCCATTGCTGTTCTCATCATCACATGCCCGTGCGCGCTCGGCCTCGCCGTGCCGATCGTTCAGGTGGTCGCCGCGCGGCGCCTGTTCGAGAACGGCATCATGGTCAAGGACGGTTCGGCCCTGGAGCGCCTGGCGATGATCGATACAGCGGTGTTCGACAAGACCGGAACGCTCACGCTTGGACAGCCCCGGCTCGTCAATGCGTCGTCGATCGACCCAGCCATGCTGGCAATCGCCGCAGACATGGCCGCGCATTCGCGTCATCCGTTTTCGAAGGCCATCGCCGGATTTGCCTCTCCTGGCAGGCAACAAAAATTCGATGCCGTCACCGAGCATCCCGGGTTTGGGATCGAAGCTGCCGACTCCGGAGCTATCTGGCGGCTGGGCCGACGCGGATGGGCCGGATGGAAGGCCCGGACCGGCGGCGAAGGCAAGCATGGCTATGGCGGAACGGTCCTGACGAAAGACGGCATCATCGTCGCCACCTTCGATTTCGAGGATGCGCTGCGTGCCGACGCCAGGGCGGCAGTCGAGCGATTGAACGATGTCGGGATGTCGGTGCAAATGCTGTCTGGCGATACCGCAGGGGCCTGCGCCGAAGTCTCGAAAATTCTGGGTGTCGGCGACTTCGTTGCGTGCCTGCTGCCGTCCGGCAAGGTCGAATGCATCGAGACCCTGGCGAAAGACGGACACAAAGTCCTGATGGTTGGCGACGGCCTCAACGACACGCCTGCGCTGAGCGCGGCGCATGTCTCGATCGCACCGGCGACCGCAGCCGACATTGGCCGCAACGCGGCGGACTTCGTATTCCTGCGCGAAAGCCTTCTGGCCGTGCCTCTCGCACTGAACGTCTCGCAGAAAGCCGGGCGGCTGATACGCCAGAACATCGCGATCGCGATCGTCTACAATGCCGTCGCCGTGCCGATCGCAATCCTGGGACAGGTCACGCCATTGATTGCGGCGATCGCCATGTCCGCCTCCTCGCTGCTGGTTATTGGAAACGCGCTACGGCTGCAGGGCTTTGGGCCGCACACTCCAGCAAAAAGCACCGCGGCCGACAGGCGCGCCGGCTTTGGTGCACTGGCACGATCCTCATGACGACGCTCGTCTACCTCATACCTGTGGCGCTGTTCCTCGGCGCGCTCGGGCTGGCCGGCTTCCTGTGGGCCTTGAGGAGCGGTCAATACGAGGACCTCGACGGGGCGGCGGAACGGATACTCATCGACAGGGACGACAAGTCAAATTGACGTCCGTCGACGCCGGAGATGACGCAGATCAAGGCATGCCTCACACAAGGCCCCGATAATGATCCGATAGATGTTGGAGGAGGCAGACATGCAAGCCGCAGCCATAATGACCGCTCCGGTCATCGGAATAGAACCAACAGCATCGATCTCCGATGCGGCAGGGTTGATGCTCTCCAAGAAGTTCAGTGGCCTTCCCGTCATTCGCAGCGATGGCACGCTGGTGGGCATTGTCAGCGAGGGCGATTTCCTCCGCCGGGGAGAACTGGGCACCAACCGCAAACGCTCACGCTGGCTGGAGTTTCTTGTGAGCCCCGGAAGAGCCGCTGACGAATATGTTCAAGCCAACGGACGCCGTATCGAGGAGGTGATGACGACGGATGTCGTAACGGCATCGCCGGGCGTATCGCTGCCCGAGATCGTCGAGCTCATGACGTGCCATCGCGTGAAACGCATTCCGGTTGTCGACGACGGGAAAGTCGTTGGCATCATCACCCGTTCCGACATCCTGCGTGCGCTGCTCACCGTCCTGTCGGCCCCTTCGGCAGCCAGGGACGACGAACGGATCCGCCAGGACATCATCGCCGAGCTTGCGAGGCAGAAATGGGCCGGCAAGGACATGATCGACGTGACCGTGGACAAAGGGGTGGTGGAGCTGAGCGGCGCCATCTTCGACGAACGCGAGCGCCAGGCGGCCATTGTCGCCGCCGAAAACGTCGCCGGCGTAAAGGCAGTGAAGGATAGGCTTTTCTGCCCGGGGCCCCTGTCGGTGGTGCTCGTCTCTTAGTTAGCACCAAAGAATTCGCGGACTCCGCATTGCACGACCCGACATTCGAGGCGAAATGTCCGCGTTGACCCTAGATCAAGGCTACCGCTATCAACGGTCGAAGCAGCAACAGGGCGAATAGAACAAGTGCCGCGCCCGCGACTCTGTCTGCTACTTTTTTGCCTCCGTTCAGCCGCCTGCCGAGCAAGATCCACATCGACCCGGTGGCAGCCGTGGTCACCAGGAGCGCGATCCAGAAGAGGCCCAGTTCGTACGGTCCCGCTTCTACCGGCACGATTGCCAGACAATAGATAAAGGCTTTCGGGTTGAGTGAAGTGGTTGCGAGAACCGAAAGGCTATCGCCGCCGTCGGACGCGTTGACCCGGTCGGTGCCTATCAGACGCAGGCCAAGAATTACGAGCCATACAGCTGCGGCCAGCTTGAGCACCTGGATGGCGCCGGACGGCAGCAAGGGTCGCAGCAAAAGCCAGCAGGCCGCTGCGATCCCGTAGCCGCAGGCCTGTGCGACCAGGAGTGTATTTGCCTTCTCGCGCTTGACCGCCCCCGCCATCAGAAGAGCGTTGGTTGGCCCGGGCGCGATAAAGAGCAGAAATGCTTCCAGGAAAAATAGAGTGTCCAAAACTGCCTGGTCCCGTGGATGCAAATGTATCACAGAAGAACTCGGTTTGACGCGTTGACTCTCGTCAGCCCCAAACGTCGAACGGCATTCGCAGACCTCTTTGCTGCAAGCAAGCTATAGGACACTAAATACGCACCAGCCCGTGTCTGGCGCTGAAAGCACTATCGGCGGCCGGCCGCATGCTGCAGCCGTGCGATCAGGTCGCGGTTACGGCAGTAATCCGGCGGATCATCCGCTTGCCGGTGTTCGTCGAGCCAGTTCGAGCATTCATCCTGGTGTCCGCAGGAGCGGCAGCGGTCCACCGCCCGATTTGTAACGGCTGCGTGGTCCGCGACGATCTTCAATTGTCTGTCGACGCCGAGCTTCCGCATCATACGGCCCATCAGGGCTGTCCTTGCGTCCACTGAAATCAGGTAGTCGAGAAAGGTCACGTCGGTCACTCCTATTTCTCAGCCATCTTTCCCAGCCATCATCGCCATGTTGGCGACCACTACATTGATCTCGGTCAACAGCGCGACGCACGCTCGGCCATCGTTCCAGCTTGTGACTGCGTGTGGCGACTTGAAGAAGCTGACGCGACACGCGTTCAATAGGACATCAAGCGATTGATGCCGTTGTCCTCGATCAGCGAGCGGGTGACGCCGCCGAATGCCCATTCCCGCAAACGGCTATGACCATAGGCGCCGGAGACGATCAGGTCCGCATGGATCGAGCGCGCGAATGCCAGCAGCCGGTCGCCGTCGGCCTCGCCGGCGATCAGTTCGGTCCGTGCCATGATGCCGTGATGCTCAAGAAAAACCGCCACGTCGGCGAGACTGTCGCGAATGCTTTCGTCGCGGTCGGTATCGATGGTGGCAACGACAACTTCGTTGGCCTTGGCCAGGAAGGGCAATGCATCCACCATCGCCCGTCGCGCTTCCCGGGTGTCCTTCCAGGCAACAAGCACGGCTTTCGCCATGACATGCTCGACATTGCTCGCGGCGACCAGGACCGGCCGTCCAATTCCAAGTGCGAGGCTGCCGACATCCACGGCGCGAAACACATTTTCGCCTTTCCCGCTGCCGGTAACGACAAGATCGGCGGCTCTGGCCGAAGCGCTGAGGAAGCGGGTTGGGCTGCAAACGGCTTGGCCCCATTCGCTAAAGATCGAAGCGGGAACCAGTTCCTCGAATTCGGCACGCAGTTCGGCAAGCCGCTTTTCGATCTCCGTGCGCTGGATCTGCATGATCTCGCCTTCGTAGACCATGCCGTCGCCTGTCGCGACCAGTGGCGGGACATCTGCTGCCGCCAGGCCGATAAGACGGGCTCCAAACCGTTCCGCAAGCTCGATCCCCAATTTCACCATGGCCGCCGGAGGTGCATCCACGGCAAGATTCACGATGATTGACTTGTAGGACATGATGGAGGCCTTTCGCTGGACCGGTGAAATACGATGGTGAAATGGCATCCATCGGCGCTCGACGCCTTGATGCGTGTCAAAGAACCCGCCAATTGCATCCGTGCGAAAAAAGTCGGCCTCGATCCGTTTTGCCTGTACGGAGAGAAGTGATAGTTAGCCTCTCTTGCAGGCGTATCGAGCCCAGGGATCTCAGGTGAGCCAATACGAAGCGCCTATTTTGTCGGCCGGCGGCGCGATGCTGAAATCAGTCTTGTCGCAAATGTTCGAGCAGGCTCCGGGCTTCATGGCTCTGATGCGCGAGCCGGACCATGTCTTCGAACTGACCAATGCTGCCTACCAACGGCTGATCGGCCACAGGCGGGTGATCGGAAAGTCGGTGCGCGAGGCCCTTCCAGAGTTGGAAGGTCAAGGCTTCTTCGAACAGCTGGACCAAGTGTACAAGACCGGCGAACCGTACAGAGGCCAGGGCATGAAGATTGCCCTTCGCAACAACAACGACGAACCGGCAGAAGAGCGCATCCTGGATTTCGTCTACCAGCCGATCAAGGCCGACGATGGTCGCATCACGGCCATCTTCGTCGAAGGCACCGATGTCAGCGAACTGTCCTTTGCGAATGCCGCACTTCGGTTGCGTGAGGATCATCTGCGCTCGATCCTGGCAACGGTGCCAGACGCAATGGTCGTCATCGACGAACAAGGCCACATCCAATCCTTCAGCACGGCCGCGGAAACGCTGTTCGGTTACAAGTCCAGCGAAGTCATAGGCCAGAATGTCAGCCTGCTGATGCCGGCGCCGTATCGTGGCGAACATGATGCCTACCTGCACCGCTATCTGACGACGGGGGAGCGCCGGATCATCGGGCTTGGTCGCACCGTCACCGGGATGCGCAAGGACGGTTCGACCTTCCCCATGGAGCTTTCAGTCGGCGAGATGCACCCGGGAACGGGACGCTTCTTCACCGGCTTTTGCCGCGACCTGACCGAGCGCCATCGGGCGGAAGCGAGAATACAGGAGCAGCAGCAGGAATTGCTCCACATGGCGCGATTTACCGCGCTCGGCGAAATGGCCTCGACGCTTGCACATGAGATCAATCAGCCACTGACGGCCATCACGAACTACCTCAAGGGCAGCCGCCGGCTGCTCGAGAAGAGTACGGAAGAGAACGCCCCTATGCTGCGCGATGCCGTGGAAAAGGCGGCTGAGCAGGCCCTGAGGGCAGGAAATGTCATTCGTCACCTGAGGGACTTTGTTGCGCGGGGCGAAAGCGAGCGTCGGGTCGAACGACTGCCGGCGCTGATCGAGGAAGCTTCGTCGCTCGCCCTGGTCGGCGCAAGGGAGATCGATGTCCGCGTCAGCTACGAGCTTGATCCCGCCGCCGAGCTGGTGTTGACCGACCGCATCCAGATTCAGCAGGTTTTGCTCAACCTCATGCGCAACGCGGTGGAAGCCATGCAAGGTGTACCGCGCCGCGAGTTACACGTGAGGACCGTCGCACGGGAGGATGGGATGGCCGAGGTAAGCGTGACGGATACAGGCACCGGCCTTGCGCCAGAAGTCTCGGCCCAACTTTTCCAGCCCTTCGTCACAACCAAGAAGCAAGGGATGGGGGTCGGACTCTCCATTTGCCGTACCATCGTCGAGTCGCATGGCGGCCACATCTGGGCCGAGCCAATGCCCACCGGAGGAACAGCATTCCGGTTCACATTGCGCATCGTTGAGAAGGAAGAGGTCGCCAATGGCCGGCAATGATCTTGTGCATGTCGTCGACGACGACGTCGACGTCCGCAAGTCGCTTGGGTTTCTTCTCGCCACAGCCGACTTTGCCGTGCGCCTGCATGAATCAGCGACAGCCTTTCTGGCCGCGACGACAGACAATATTGATGGCTGTATCGTGACCGATGTGCGCATGCCGGGTATCGACGGCATCGAGTTCCTGCGACAGCTTCGGACTCGCGGACATAGGCTTCCGGTTATTGTCATGACTGGCCATGCCGATGTGGCACTCGCCGTCCAGGCGATGAAGGAAGGCGCTGCTGATTTCATCGAAAAGCCGTTCGACGACGAGATGCTGATCGACGCGATCCGCTCCGCCTTGGCCAATCGCAATAGGATAGATGCAACGCACCCGCAATCCGCGGAAATCCGCGGGCGTCTGTCTACACTATCGGATCGGGAGCGGCAGGTGCTGGATGGACTTGTGTCGGGTCTGCCGAACAAGACAATCGCCTATGATCTGGGGATCAGCCCGCGCACTGTCGAAATCCATCGCGCCAATGTCATGAGCAAGATGGCCGCGAGCAGCCTGTCGCATCTGGTTCGCATGGCACTCATCGTGGATCCCAAGCACTAGGGCGACCGAGAGATAGAGTTGCCGATATCTGCCGGTGTCTTGTCCGGCACCCAGTCGCGCCAATGGGTCGGGTGGATGTCGAGATAGGCGCCGGTCGCGGCGTTCCTCCATCCTTTCCGCGTCTTCATGCAGGGAAATACAAGCGCATGCTCGCCATCCTCGTCGAGGACGGCCAGTTCGAGATCGCTGTCGAACGGAGCGCTTAGGATCGGCTTCCACATCCCCCTAGGATGCGCGAGATGGCATGCCTCGCCTTGATTTGAATCAGTTTTCGACACCCGAATGCAGCCTTGAGCTGGCTGCCCTGCGTCTGCCGAACCGCACCTTTTGATCGCGATCAATGTCCATCTTGGCGGTTGGGCTACTTTCCCTGCTCATAAGGAGAAACGCGATGCACGAAATCAAGGTCGATGAAGCGCTGTGGGCGTCCAGCATGCTTCCCGAGGGCATTGTGGAACGATGGTTCGTTGCCAGCGGCACCACGATCAAGGCTGGCGATAGAATAGCCGAGGTTCGAATTGAAGACGCGCTGCATGAGATCGTGTCGCCGGCAAGCGGTCGCGCGACGATCATGGCCCCCGTGAATGCCGTGATCGAACCCGGATCGGTTCTGGCAACATTGGACGATACGATCCGGGCCGACTGACGGCGCATGCCGACCACCGATCGGGCATCGCCGGCAGTGGGTCGGATGCAGGAAATTGATCCGGCGCGATGCTCACGCACTCCCGGGATTGGAAGCGAGCAATTGACATGACCCAAATGTCTCACACATCATTTTCTGGCTTTTCCCACGCCGCGCAGCAGGCTCAGCAGTGGGTCAACGAACTCGCCAGGGACCTCTGCTGGAGCGAGCCGAGCGCGTACCGGCTGCTGAAATCCGTTCTGCATACGCTGCGAGACTGGTTGTCGCCTGCGGAAACTGCCGACCTTGCAGCGCAGCTCCCTGCCTTGGTTCGCGGCATCTATTTCGAGGGCTGGCAGCCAACGAAAGCACCTGCCTGCAAGCGAACGAAGCGAGACTTCATCATCGATGTCAGAAGCGGTTTCGGCTACGATGACGAAGTCGATTTCGACACTGCGATCGGTGCAGTTTTCAAGCTCCTCGATCGCCATATATCGCATGGCGAGATCACCCAGGTGAGGAATTCGATGAGGAAGTCACTTCATCAACTCTGGCCGGCGGACTGACGATGTTCCGAGACCGCAAAGAGGCTGGAGAGAAGCTCGGCATCGAACTGGGCAAGCTTCAATTGCGCCAGCCCGTCGTGCTCGCGCTGCCGCGTGGCGGCGTTCCGGTCGCCGCCGAAGTGGCCAAAGCTCTGAAGGCACCGCTTGATCTGATTATCGTGCGCAAGGTAGGCGCGCCGGGAAATCCCGAACTGGCCATTGCCGCAATCGTAGACGGCGATCCTCCGGACATCGTGCTGAACCGGGAGATTGTCGAAGCCTACTCGCTCGATGATGACGCACTTCGCGCCTTGATCGCGCAGGAACGACCCGAGCTTGAACGTCGCCGGCTCGCCTATCGAGCAAAGCATGCACCCTTATCGATCGCGGGGAAGACGGCGATCATCGTCGATGACGGCGCGGCAACAGGAACGACGATCAAGGTTGCCATTCGTGCCCTGAGAAAACGAGCCCCCAAGGAGGTCGTCGTAGCAGTTCCTGTTTCACCGCGCGATACGATATCGGAATTGGCTGGCGAAGCCGACCGGGTGGTTTGCCTTAGTCAACCAGCGCGGTTCGGTGCACTGGGCTACCACTACTTGTCGTTCCCTCAGCTTTCCGACAGCTCTGTTGTCGCCGCAATGGACGAAGCTGCCCTGCGGCAAGCGACCCGCCAACGCAAGAATCTCAAGAAGCCCGCCGGCCGCCGTACAGATGAGACTGAGCGTCAGCACGGGGCCACCTCGAAAAAGTAGGAGATCGCACCGATGCTGATCCGTAACCTTTCTGCCTTGGAATGCACGAAATTGCTGACCGCCAACCGGATCGGTCGTTTGGCATGCGCGAAGGACGGCCAGCCTTACGTCGTGCCGATACACTATGCCCATTCAGACAATCACCTTTACGCGTTTTCGATGCCAGGCAAGAAGATCGAGTGGATGCGAGGCAACCCGCTGGTGTGCGTTGAGGTCGATGAACGCGGCAAAGGGCGAGGATGGAGAAGCGTGGTGGTCGACGGCCGCTATGAGGAACTGCCGGATCAGATCGGCCACAAGGTCGAGCGCGACCATGCATGGTCCGTGCTCAGCAAGCACGCGGACTGGTGGGAGCCCGGTGCCCTCAAGCCGGCAATACCTCCCGTTTCAGACAGCGCGTCACCTGTGTTCTTCCGAATTCTGATTCAGCAGGTGTCGGGCAGGGAAGCGGGCGAGTAAACTGCCTCCCATGGATCCGCTCATCGCCCGGCTCGGACTCGCCTTGGCAATCGGCCTGCTCGTCGGACTGGAGCGTGGCTGGCGGGAGCGGGATGCACCGGATCGCAGCCGTACGGCCGGTATTCGAACCTTCGGCATATCCGGCCTGCTCGGTGGCATTCTGGCAGCGCTGGCCGAAGCCGTTGACGCGGTTTCGGTGCTGGTCGGGGGGTTTATCGCCTTTGCCGCGATCTTCGCGTGGTACAAGGCGCGAGAAGCTGCTCATGACCAGGATTTCAGCGTCACCTCGGTCATGGCCGGCCTGGGCGTGTTCGCGCTCGGCGCACTCTGTGTAGCCGGCGACTATCGGGTTGCTTGCGCTGGAGGGGCCGCGCTCGCGGCGGTACTTGCCAGTCGCGAGGTCCTGCACGGCCTGTTGCGACGACTGACCTGGATCGAGCTTCGTTCGGCGTTGATCCTGGCGGTAATGACCGCGATTGTCCTGCCCTTGCTGCCGAACCGGACCATGGACCCATGGGGCGGTTTCAATCCTTGGGAGGTCTGGTTCCTTACGGTGCTGATGGCGTCGATATCGTTCGCTGGCTATGTCGCCGTTCGCGTTCTTGGAACCACGCGGGGTCTGCTCGTCAGCTCGCTCGTCGGTGCAATCGTCTCCTCCACAGCCGTGACCGTGGCGCTTGCCCGCAACGCGACGTCGTCGAGCAATCCGCTACCGCTGGCAGGGGCAGCTTCGCTGGCAGCGATGGTCTCATCGCTGCGCGTTTGCGTGGTGGTTTTGATCATCCAACCGAGCGTATTCGTCCCAGCCGGCATTCCCGCGATTGCGGCGGCATTCGCCTTCGCGGCCTGCGGCGCATTTCTGTTGGTGCGCGTCGGCGGGGATCAAAAAGGTGGTGGGCTGACGCGCAATCCATTCGAACTCGGTCCATTGCTGCTCTTTGCGCTGCTCTTTGCAGTGGTCTCGACCGCCAGCGCCGCACTGGCGGGTCAATTCGGCGGGCGCGGCTTGCTGGCGAGCTCGGCGCTTGCCGGAACGTTCGATGTCGACGTCTCGGTGCTCAGCGCGTTGCGCCTGGTCAGGCATTCGGTCCCTGTCGAAACCGTGGGGCAGGCAGTGCTGGCGGCGCTGGCGGCAAACGCGACCGGTCGCGTCTCGCTGGCGGTCGTTGCCGGCCCGGTCAGGTTCTGGTTGCCGTTGGCCGTGGCGACCCTGATCGCTGCAGCCGCCGGTTACTGCGCCATGGTGCTGCTAGCGACCTTCTGACTGCGCAGAAACGACGGCCCCTTTGATCGGGATCAAGGCCAAATCCGGTCGTCGCGCTATGAACTCCGTCAAGGAGTTCGCCATGACCGATCTGAAAGATCTTACCCCGAAGTTCCGGCATGTCCGGCTGCTGCTTGCCCGCGAGAAGGGCCATCCGGGCGGCGATCGCGAAGAGGGCTATGATGTGCTCGCCCCGTTGAAGAGCGACGGTCGGATCGACGCCGACGAGTGGAAGTCGCACCAGGGTTCCTGCCGCGTTCGCCGTTTTCGTGCTGACGAAGAAGACTTGGTCGGTCTTCTGCGGCGCAAGCCCGGTGGACAGTGGTACTTCGACTATGCAGAAGGCGACCGCGATGACGAGATCGGCTTCCACCTCGGCGACGAACGTTTCGTCACCGGCGAATACGTGTCCATCGAACGCAACGGCACCATGCACACCTATCAGGTGGCAAGGGTCGAACGGCCTTAGAGGTATTACGCCTGGAAGCACGAGGCGAGCGGCTTGAACAAAATGCGCGAGCCGGACGAACGGGCCAAGTCATTTGTCCGGCACGGGAGGCCTACCCGTCAGGTCGCGCGCCGCGATGCCGCCTGGGATGCAGCCTGTACATCACTGGCGACTGCCCTCTCTTCATCCGTGGGAATGACAAGCACGTTGACGCTGGAATCGGCAAGGCTGATCACGCCCTCGCCTCTCCGGTTCAACTCATGGTCGATGCCGACGCCGAGCCAACCGGCCGCGGCACCGATCTTCTCCCGGACCAACGGCGCGTTCTCGCCGATACCGGCCGTGAACACCAGCGTATCCAGACCTCCGAGGGCAGCCGCCAGCGACCCGATCTCGCGCCCGATTCGATGGACGAAGAGATCGATCGCCTCGGCGGCGGCAGGATCCTCGGAACCGATCAGCGTGCGCATGTCTCCGGATATCCCCGACACTCCGAGCAGGCCGGATTGCTCATAGAGAAGCGTGACCAGTTCATTGGGCGACAGCTTACCGTCCTCCAGCAAATGGAGGATTATCCCCGGGTCCAGGGCGCCGCAACGCGTGCTCATCACCAGGCCGTCCAGCGTCGAAAACCCCATCGTCGTGGCGATACTTCGTCCGGAGTCCATGGCGCAGAGGCTGGCACCACTGCCCAGATGGGCAACGATCGCTCGGCCTCCAGCCCGCGCGCCGTAGCGGTCGCGCAGCTCTGAAGCGATATGGCTGTAGGACAGGCCGTGAAAGCCATAGGAAACGATGCCCGTCTCGGTCATGGCGCGCGGCAGGCCGTAGATTTTGGCGACCTCCGGCCGGGCCGAATGGAATGCCGTGTCGAAGCATCCGACCTGGAGGGCTCGCGGCAGGAACTCAGCGGCCAGGGCGACAAGCTGGAGATTGATCCTTTGATGGATTGGCGCGAGCGGCTCGAGCAGGCGCAGTGCGTCGAGCGTGGGCCCATCGAGCAGCGTCGCTCCGGTGAAATTGCGGCCACCATGGACGATCCTGTGCCCGACCCTGCCGATGCGGCGCAGCAGGTTGCGATCGGCAAGCACAGAGGCGACGGCCGCGAATGCCTTGCCAATGTCGATCGGTCCGTCGCCCAGGCTTTTGTCTGTCAAAGGCTCACCCGCAGTGGCCTCGACACGCAGTCGCGGGTGCCCCGCCAGCGACAAGACGTTGCCGCGCAAAAGCAGGGGAAGCGCGTTGCGTTCCTCGAAGACAGCGAACTTCAAGCTGGAGGAACCGCCGTTGAGGACCAGGATAGCGTCGGTCATGCGTTCGTCCTCAGCGGCGACCTGTCGATGCCGCATCGGGATCCTGATCCCACTTCCAGCCGAGTATTTCCGGCATGTCCTGGCCATGAGCCCGGATATAGGCTCGATGCTCGAGCAGCTTGCTCTCCATTGCCTGCTTCAGGCCAACCCGCACGCTCCTGAGTTGCGGAACCCAGTCAAGCACGCTTTGCACGAGGTGAAACCGGTCGAGGCCGTTCAGGACCGTCATGTCGAAGGGGGTGGTGGTCGTGCCTTCCTCATTGTAACCGCGGACATGGATGTTGTCGTGATTGGTGCGCCGATAGGTAAGCCGGTGGATGGTCCACGGGTAGCCGTGATAGGCGAAGATGACAGGCTTGCCGGTGGTGAACAATGCATCGAAATCGCGGGCCGACAGGCCGTGTGGATGATATTCCTTGGGCTGCAGGGTCATCAGGTCCACGACGTTGACCACCCTGATCCTGAGCTCAGGAACGTGATGCCGCAGGATCTGCACCGCTGCCAGCGTTTCGAGGGTCGGAACGTCGCCGGCGCACGCCATCACGACGTCTGGCTCGTCGCCGTTCTCGGTCGATGCCCAGTCCCATATACCGATCCCTGCCCGGCAATGGACGATGGCCTTGTCCATCGGCAGCCATTGCCACGACGGCGGCTTGCCGGCGACGATGACGTTGATCCGATTCCATGTCTGCAGCACGTGATCGGTCACGCAAAGCAAGGTGTTGGCATCCGGCGGCAGATAGACGCGCACAATGTCGGCCTTCTTGTTGAGGGCGACATCGATGAAGCCGGGATCCTGATGGCTGAAGCCATTGTGCTCCTGGTGCCAGACATGGCTCGACAGCAGATAGTTCAGCGAGGCGACCGGCCGCCGCCACGGGATGTCACGGCAGGCATCAAGCCATTTCGCATGCTGGTTGAACATGGAATCGACGATGTGGATAAACGCCTCGTAACAGGAAAACAGGCCATGCCGCCCGGTCAAAAGATAGCCTTCGAGCCAGCCCTGGCAGGTGTGCTCGGAGAGGATTTCCATGACCCTGCCGTCGCGGCCGAGATGAACGTCTTCGGGCAGGATCTTTTCCATCCAGGCGCGCTCGGTGGCTTCGAACACGTCCTGAAGCCGGTTCGAGGCCGTCTCGTCAGGGCCGACGATGCGGAAGTTCTTCGCGGCCTCGTTCAGTTCCATCACAGCTCGAAGGAAGCTGCCCATTACACGTGTTGACTCGGCCTTCACCGCGCCGGGCCGAGCGACGGCCACTGCATGGTCCTGCAGCCCGGGCAAATCGAGGGTCCGGCGCAGCAGGCCGCCATTGGCATGCGGACTGGCGCTCATGCGCCGCGCGGCTTGCGGCGTGGTGGCACGGATCGCCTCGACAGGGGCACCAGCGGCATCGAACAACTCATCCGGCCGGTAGCTTTTCAGCCACTCCTCGAGCATCGTCAGATGCGCCGGATTTTCCGCAAGGCCAGACAACGGGACCTGGTGCGCACGCCAGAAGCCTTCGGTCTTCAGCCCGTCGACTTCCTTCGGACCGGTCCAGCCCTTCGGGCTGCGCAGCACGATCATGGGCCACTTCGGCCGCAACCCCGCGTCGGCAGATCCGCCGCGCGCACCTTTCTGGATCACTTCGATGCGGTCCAGCGCATCGTCGAGCACTGTTGCCATTCGCTCGTGCATCAACGTCGGGTCATCGCCCTCGACGAAAAGTGGGTCATAGCCATAGCCGGTGAACAGCGCGCGCAGTTCCTCTTCGGGAATGCGGGCAAGGATAGTGGGATTGGCGATCTTGTAGCCGTTCAGATGCAGGATCGGCAGCACTGCCCCGTCACGCGCCGGGTTGAGAAACTTGTTTGAATGCCACGCGGCAGCCAATGGCCCGGTCTCCGCTTCACCGTCACCGACAACGCAGGCAACGACAAGGTCCGGATTGTCGAAGGCTGCGCCAAAGGCATGAGAAAGCGCGTAGCCCAGTTCGCCACCCTCGTGGATCGAGCCCGGCACATCGGGCGCTGCATGGCTTGGAATTCCGCCCGGAAAGGAGAACTGCCGGAACAGTTTGCGCATGCCTTGTTCGTCCAGGGATATGTCCGGACTAAGCTCGCTGTAAGTGCCTTCGATATAGGCATTGGCGACCATCGCCGGACCGCCATGACCCGGTCCGCAGACGTAGATCACGTTTGCATCCCTGAGCCGGATGGCGCGGTTGAGATGGGCATAGATGAAACTCAGGCCCGGCGATGTTCCCCAGTGGCCGAGCAGACGCGGCTTCACGTGTTCCAGGCGCAAAGGCTCCCGGAGCAGCGGATTGTCGAGCAGGTAAATCTGCCCGATCGTCAGATAGTTGGCGGCGCGCCAGTATGCATTGATGTCGTGCAACTGGCGTTCGGACAGCCGCCTGCCGGGGGTTGCTGTCGTCGTGTGCTCGGTCATGTCTGGCTCCCATAGCCCCCATTTGCGAATGCCGTCGGATCGCGACATGCGCCGCTATTCATCGAAATCGCCCCGAATGGACGACCAACGCATTCGAGCGCCATTCGGTTCATGACCGCCGGACCAGATTGCAGCGAGGTGGCCGTCAACCCGGCGTATGGCGGGCGGTCGTTTGCGCCATTCATAGTGGCGACGAACAATGCGAGCTTTGATCCACCGCAAACGCGTTTGTATCAGGTGCCGAAGGCCGAACGCCTGGATCACAATGCGTTCGCTGGCTATGGGCAACCCTGCCGAAAATTCCCGGCTGACAACGCTGTCGAAATCGTCACGACAAGGGGAGTCTAGGTAGTATCCCGTAGGGACATAACCGAATTTCGCGCGGCGCGGATTCGAGCGATTGCTGTGACACTGATCAACCGGGGAAACAGCCATGCACGCCTACACGACCTCCAAAATTTCGCTGCCGTCGCATTTTGCCCAGCCGAGCCTGCCGACGGCATTCGACCCGGCCCCAGTGCAGCCGCTTAGCTTCTTTCCCGCCGGTGCGGAAATCTATGCCCAGGGCGAGAAGGCCGGAGCTTTCTACCAAATCGAGTTTGGGGCCGTTCGTGTGTACCGCCTGCTCGCCGACGGTCGCCGGCAGATAAGCGCCTTCCACCTTGCGGGAGAGACATTTGGCTTCGAAGCAGACACGACGCATCATTTCTTCGCCGAAGCAATCAACGCCACCGGGGTCCGCGTCTTCCGCATTGCCGCCGGGGCTGACATGTCTCATCAGTTGCTGCCGTTGGCGCTCAAGGGGCTGACCAGGGCGCAGGAGCATCTGCTGGTCCTCGGCCGCCAGAACGCCATCGAGCGCGTCGCAGCGTTCCTAGTCGATATGGCGGAGCGCCAAGGCGCGCTTCGGCAGGTCGAACTGCCGATGTCGCGCGTCGACATTGGCGACTATCTCGGCCTCACCATCGAGACGGTCTCAAGAATATTCACCAGGCTGAAGGAAAAGGGCATCATTCGCTTGGTCAGCCTGCGCTGCGTCGAAATAATCAAGCATGATGCGCTTCAGAATATGAGCGAGTGATCGCGGTTTCCATCAAAACAAGGCATTACACGCCGCCGCATCATGCAAGCGCCGACCTTGCAGGGCAGCGCTCCGATTGAGGGGCTTGGAGGACAGGAGCGTTTGACGCTCTTCAGCCAGCCGCTTGAGCCGACTTGCGCCGCGCATCACTTACCGTCAACCAGACAGCGGAAACGAGGAAGTAGAAGGCGCCGAAGGCCGCATAGGGAGCGATGTTGGTGATGTCGATCGTCGCCGCACTGCCCGCCATCTTCACAAAGAAAATGCCTGCCAGTGCCGACTGAGCGCCGCTCAACACCATTGCCCACTGCGCGCCGGACTTCCAGCGCCTGACCGCGGTTGCAAGCTGAAAAAGGCCCGACAGGACCGCCCAGACGCCGAAGACGGCGAGCACCGTGTTCATATCTTTTCCGAGAGCAATGGCGACCGCTACCGTCGTGATGATGCTGATGACGAAGTTGAGCAACTGCGTCTTGTTGCGGTTCAAGCCGCCGGTGCGCTGGGCGTCGATGAAATTGGCCAGCGCATCCCAAGCCGGATAGGCGACCAGCATGATGGCTGCCAGGGGAGGCATTGCCTTGGCTACCGTGAAGGCCAGGAGGACCCAGGCGGTCGAAACGGCAAAGCGTGTGAAATAGTAGCTTTTGAGCCAGGCGGTTGAGGATTGGACCAGGTTGGCTTCAGTCGTCTTAGCAAGCATTTCGATTTCTCCTTCGCGCTTGATATTGTCGACTACCTACTAGAAGGTAGATATTGTGACGTCAACCACTTTCTTGGCGGTTTGACGCCGTCCCGGACGGCAGGGGCTGGGCGACCGGAGCTCGGCACGACCGATCAACCAAGCGGTGGCGGAGATCGTGAACCGTATTGGCCATACGAAATGGCCGACCCTAAGTTGCTACTTTCAGCACCGATGCACTGGAGGTCTCAACGGTCCCTGTGAGATGCGAATTTGGTTGCGGCGGCTCGCCGCCATGCCGCGCAAATAACTTGTCAGTGAACCTTCGCCGATAAGCGCTGCAAGGTCGACGTCAGGATCGCGCCAAAGATGGCAGGGCTGCCATAGGCACGCGCCGACAACATCGCGCCATGGACAGTCGCCATGAAAGTCTCTGCCTCCAGCTCCGCAGAGCCGGCGAATTTGAGAACGCCCTGTTCAGCGCCCCGCTCCATGACCTTGGTCAACCAGGACGACAGAAATCGAAAGTAGGCCCGCACCTCGACGGCAACCTCAGGCGGGAGTGCCGGGAGTTCGCTGGCAAGCAGCGCGCAGACGCAAAACGGGATGCTCGCGTCTTCAATGCATTTTGCCCAGTAGCCAGCATAGGTTTGAAGCAGTGCAAGCGGATCAGGGAGTTTACTTTCCAGATCTGCCATGCTGGCCTCGGTACGCTCGCGATGGCGCGCCACAAGCGTGCGAACAAGGTCGACTTTGCTGGGGAAATGATGGTGGATACTCGCCTTGCGGATCCCTACCACCTCAGCGATATCAGCATAGCTGAAGCCGTTGTAGCCGCCCGAAACAATGAAGTTGCGCGCGGACGAGAGGATCTGATCGGAGGTCATGACAAGATTGCTCATGCAACATGCCTACCTTCTAGTAGGATCGTTGTCAATCGACCTTACTCCTTCACCTAGGGACCGTGGCGCCCCGGCCGCGGGATCAGACGTGTCGGGACGCCGGTTGCTCCCAGGTGCGCCCGGCGTCCCGCTGCTTGCGATCGTTCCCGGTCAGTTGCACCGGGGCGGTATGCAGGGATTGCCGCGCAGCGGCGCGAAAAAGCAGGGGCAATCGCGGCGGCCGGTGCCTCACCGCCCGGTCGGCGGTTCATCGAGCCGCCCTCAGCCAAAAGCGTGGCTTAGACTGCTGAACGGATCCAGCCTGGACTGCGTATCACCCTGAGCCGTTCTGGCGCCGGGATGTCCACCACGAATAGGCCACACATATGAGTGCTGCGGCCAGCAGAATAGCCAGCACCGCCGGGCCGACGCGATCGTCCGACAAGCCGAAAAGAGGCAGCGACACAGTGAGCAGCCCGGCCGCCCGAAAGACGGGGCCGCCGAATCGGTGAGTTCTCGTCCAGACGTCCCGATCCGCAAGGGTCCAGGGTGTTCTGATGCCGAACCATCGGTTGGGCTGCAGGAGCGGCATTCGAGCACCGACGACGATCATGATCACGCCGAGGATGATCGGCATCAGCCGAAGGCGGTTCGTCTGGAATCCAAACGCCGAAGCAATCAAGAAGGCCTGCAGCAGGATGAGCAGCAAAAGGCCGATGAGCCACGCATGGTCCGGCGCAAAACTTCTTGCGGGTTCGCCGGCTGCCTGCCTGTTCTCGACCTGCCGCCCAGGCCACAGGCGCAGAACCATCCACAGCACGGCGAGCAGCACCGGCGCACCAAGCAATGCGACCCAGCGGCCCGCAAAGACGTCCGCTTCGCCCGACGCCGACCAGTGAACCGCAATGCGTGCATTCGGCGACGTGAAGAGTGCCGCGACGATGCCGCTCAATACCATCACAACGAGCGCTATCAGCCTTCCGTGAATGAGAGGTCTCCCTGTTCGACCATTTGCCAGTTCAGGCGGCCGGTTCGCAGCGCCGCGTCCGCTCGCGCTACCGCCAGGGAATGCTGCCCCGAATCGGCGTCAGGATCAACGGCATGGCCAAACACGGCCTCGCATTCGATTGTGAGCCTGATTGTAAACCCTTTCTTAACTCACATTAGCAACGGTAAAATAACGTACTTTTCTTGCCTGAAAACTCGCGATAGGGTAGTAATCTTTAAGTTTCCGCCGCGAATTTGGAAACAATATTACGCTGGCAAACTGACGATTGTCACATTCGAGAGGCATGGCCAACGCGCTCAGCGTAGGGGGAACCTATGGTGTCGCCTTATGCAGATTTCATAAAGAAGCTCCACAGGGACAAAGCGTTCCGGCAGGCATTCGCCGATGATCCGCGCGGCGTTCTTCGCGCGAGCGGGCTCGATCCAGACCTCCTTGACCTGCCTTCCAAGATCGATTTCGACGCGCTGGAACGGCGTATCGACGCGCAAATATCCTCCGCTCCGCCGGATGCGGCCACACTGAGGCATGCATCGGCACAGGAACTTTGGGACAGGTTCAATTTCATCCGCGTCAACTATGATCTTGCGTCGCCGTCGATCCCAGCGACGAGCATCATCTACGGTACGACGGCAACCACCTCCGTCATATCCCTTGTTACGGCGCAGGGCAGCGCAGCCCGCACGGATGTGGAGTTGGCGCGTCTCGGCCGGTTGCGCAAACTGACCCGGCTGCCAGCAAGGGCCCTCAGTTTTGCGGTGAGCGGACCGGACGGGAGATCACTGCACGGCCTCGGCATCGAAGCGATCAAGGCGCTGGTCGGCCGCCTGCGCTGAGCGGCCCGACCCCGCAAGCATGCGAAGTACAAGGAGCTTGTCATGGGAACCGAAGCGGCGAGTTTCATCAACCGGTTGCGCAAGGACAAGGACTTTCGCCACCGCTTTGTCCAATCGCCCAAGCACGTGTTGTCCGAAGAGGGGCTGAACCCCGACGTGCTGGCGCTTCCCGACCGCATCGACGAACGGGATCTGCTGAAGAAACTCGAACACGTGTTTTCGGGGCGAGAGTGGCAAGACGAGTTCGCACGGGCCAAGCCGGAGACGTTGACGGCCGGGGAGTTGTGGGAGCGGTTCGGCGTGATCGGTTGGAAGGGTTCGGCAGCCGCGGGCGGCAAACCCGGGATCGACGTGTCGGTTGCCTCGGCGGTGGTCATCTACGGCGTCTCCGTGGTGACGTCCTCATCTACGCAGGTGGCGGCCGCCGGATCATTGGCCATGACATCGGTCGAGCAGTTGAGGTCACTGCGCGAACTGGCTCGCTTTCCCAAGGAGAAGCTCAGCTTCTCCATCGTCGGGCCGGATGGCGTTGCCATCGAGGGCGTGAACGCCGACATGCTCGCCGCCTTTCTCGCTCGTGTGAAGTGATGGTGCGCCCCAATGCTTGACGTCTACGATGGTGATCCGACGAAGACCGTGCGCTGGTGGTCCGGGCCGTCCGAGCCACCACGCGTCTGCGTCTGGGAAATCACGCTGAAGTGCGATCTCGGATGCCGGCATTGCGGTTCGCGGGCAGGCGCCGAACGCCCTGGCGAGCTGACGCTCGAGGAGGCGCTCGACACCGTGAAGCAGCTTGCGGCGCTTGGCGTTCGCGAGGTCACTTTGATCGGCGGCGAGGCCTATTTGCGGGATGACTGGGTCGACATCGCCAGCGCCGTCACCAAGGCTGGAATGGCCTGCACCATGGTGACCGGCGGATATCGCTTCGATGATTTCCGCATCCAGGAAGCGCTCGCGGCCGGCATCAGGCGGATCGGCGTGTCGATCGACGGCATCGGCGCGACGCACGACCACCTTCGCGGCCGCATCGGCAGCTACGAAGCAGCACTCGACGCAGCAAAACGGATCATGGCCACCGGCCGGATCGGCCTCAGCGTCAACACCCAGATCAACCGGCTTAGCCTGCCGGAATTGCCGGCGCTTGCCGACCTGTTGGTCGAGATCGGCGCGAGCGCCTGGCAAGTGCAGCTGACGGTCGCTCTCGGCCGCGCGGCAGACCGTCCGGACCTGCTGCTGCAGCCCTACGATATGCTCAACGTGATGCCGCTGCTCGCAAGGCTCAAGCGGACGGTGCTGGAGCCGGGCGGCGTCCAGCTCTTCCCTGGCAACAACATCGGCTATTTCGGTCCGCACGAGCCCTATCTGCGCTACGGCGGCGCCGACGGGCATACATGGAGCGGTTGCCTCGCGGGCCAGGCTGCGCTGGGCCTTGAAGCCGATGGCACATTGAAGGGCTGTCCCTCCTTGCCGAGCGCCGACTATGGTGCGGGCTCGGTGCGCACCAGCTCTATCGAGGACATGTGGCGGTCGAGTGAGCGTATACGCGGCCTCGGCGCAAGGACGCGCTCCGATCTGTGGGGGTTCTGCGCCACCTGCGAACACGCCGATCGCTGCAAGGCGGGCTGCACATGGACGGCACATGCGCTGTTCGGGCGTCCCGGGAACAACCCGTTCTGCCACCACCGGGCACTGACGCTCGCGGGCCAGGGCCTGCGCGAACGGATCCGTCTGGTCGAGCGTGCCCCCGGCGTGCCGTTCGACTACGGCCGCTTCGAGATCATCGAGGAGCCGTTGGATGGCGAGGAAGGCGATCAAGGCGGGCTCGAGGAGCTTGCCGCGCTCGCGACGCTCTTGGGCGCGGCCGGCAGCGGTGTCTGGTCGAACGCCGGGCTGCGGGCGGCGACGGCAAAGACGGCGCAGCCCCGTCACCGGGAGGCCGCGCCATGAATGCACCCGGCACAGACGTTCAACGCCCGCTCGAACTGGGAATCATGTTCACGCACCGTTGCCCGATCGCCTGCCGCCATTGCGGCATCCTTTCCGGCCCGGACAATTTCGACAGCATGGCCATGGAATTGGCGGAGCGCTGCATCACCGAGGCAGCCTCACTCGATCCCAGGCCGTCGACGATCGTCTTCACCGGCGGCGAGCCGATGATGTACCCGCACCACCTGGAGCGCCTGCTTGGCGTGGCCAACCAGCTGGGATTTGCGACACGCGTGATCACCAACGGTTTTTGGGGTCGCAATCAAGCCACCGGCCGGCGCCTTCTCTACCGGCTGCAGCTCGCCGGGCTTGATTCCCTCAATTTCAGTGCCGACAAATTTCACCTGGAATTCCTTCCGGCCGAGGTTTTCCGTCGCGCAATCGAGATCGCCTGGGAAGCAGGCTTTCCGGTCATCGTCAACACGGTCCTCAATATGCCGGGCGATCCTGTCGCCCTGTTCTCGCAACTTTACGGCATCCCCACCGAGAAGATCCGCCTCTTCGACGAGGACGAGTTCATCAGGCAGGTGGCTACCGATACCGTGCCGCCCGAATTGACCCAGAGGGTGAACCTCTCGTTTGGCAGGCTTGTCGGCCTCGGACGCGCCGCCGAATACCCCGAAGAGCACTACCGCTCGGATCTCGCCACCTACACGTATACGCCTTGCCAAGAAGTGGTGAACCGACCGGTCATCTACCCCGACGGCAGTTTTCAGGCGTGCTGCTGTGCCGGCGGCAAGATCGCGAGCTTCACGGTCGGCAACGTGCGTGAGCGTTCGCTCGCGGATCTGTTTGACGCGATGCAAACGCGGACGCATTTCCGGTTCATAAATCAGTTCGGTCCGCGCGCACTCCATGAGGCGATTGCGGAAATGAGCCCAGATCGCTCCTCCGACCCTGACGGCTACGCCTCGATTTGCGACGTCTGCGTCGCGGCCACGAAAGGCTTGTGCGCGAAGGAAGTCGATGCACGCCTCGATCATTGGCTGCTCAAGCGATTTCTCGAGAAGGATGAAATCTCGGCCGAGAGCGAACCGAAGCGGTCGGAGCTGGCGGAGCGTGACGAGGAAGGCGTGATCGCGGCCGGCTTTTTCGACACCGGCCGGCGACTGCCTGGCGCGCCGGAAGATATGAAAATTTCAACTGGATCGCTTGAAAATGTAATATGAGTAACATATAATAAAAAAATCTTGAAAAGTGCTGAAACCTGCGCTGATATTTAGTCGGTGCGGCATTTATATTTGTATACACAACAGATATATCTCGAATCTATTAGTCAGTATTTCTTAGTGCGGGTGTAATTCTGTGGCCAGGACGGATTTTCGGAGCATCGGTGGTTATATCGATGCGGCAGGAGCGGCGTCCCATGAGTATGCTTTCTCCAGTTGACCAAGCGACGTCGTCGACCGTCGCGTGCTGTCTTGAGCTGGAAATACGCGACGAAGACGGACGGCTTCCGCAAGGAAACATGTTCCCGGTACTGACCCATCTCGACAGCGGACGCACATGGCGCATCCTTCGCTACGCCCGCGCCTTCGACGGTTTGCTGTTCAGGGCTTTGCCGCCCGGCAAGTTCAGACTGCATGTTGCGAGCCCGCGGCACGAAACGGTGGAGATGGAGATCATGCTTGCCGCGGGTGGGCGCGAGCGGATCAATCTGCAACTGAAAAGAAAGCCGGGGCGCCAACCGCTGATCATCGATGTCGGGGCCGACGAGGAAACGCTGATCCCTGCCCGCCATTCGGTCTCTCGGCTCGTATCCTGTCTCCTTAGCGATCGCGCCGTCCTCAATGCGGTCGAGGCGCCGCTTGATGCGTTGGATGCGATCGAAAAAAGCGAGCGGCACCATGTCCGGCGGCTGCTTTGCATAGGATTTCCCACCCCGCGCCGGCCGCTTGCTCAGCGGCTGTTCTGGAGCATTGTCGACCGGCGCTGCCGTCTCGAGGCATTGCTCGCCACGGTGTTCGCCAATGAGGCGGTCGCCGAAATGCTGAATTGTGAGCCAGCTCAGGTGGCGGATGAAGCGCGGACGGCAGTCGACGGACTGGACCGCCTGGATATCGCCGACGCGTTGATGATGCTGGCGCTCTACAGCGCGCCATGGAAGGCGGTGATGTCCGAGGTTTGCCGCACCCAGGCCGGAATTCGCGACGTGCTGATTCCGGCCGGCCTTGCCCACATGCTGCAGCCCGATGCAAACCCGGCAATTCCGACACGGCCGAGCGCGCGCGGGCGCTGGGCCGGCGAGTCGTCCGACCAGACCGTGCTCGAGGCAGGTCCGCTGATAGCGCGCATCGCCCTGGTGATAGCTGGCGCGTCCGAGGCACAGCCGGCCTATTTCGCAATGTTCGACCCGGTCATCAGACAAATGCGGGAGGGCAACGCATGAACGCCGGCAGGAAACCAACCACGCTGACCTTGCTGACGTCCTACCAATGCACGGCCGCCTGCGAGAACTGCTGCTTCGCGTCGCATCCCGGGATCGCGGAGAAACTGCCGTTGTGGCGCATGCTCGATGCCATTGAGCAGGCGGCGGAGATGCCGTCGATGAAGCTTGTGGTGTTCTCCGGCGGGGAATGCTTCATGCTGGAAGATGAGCTTGTCGTGGCGGTTGCGCGCTGCACCGAGCGAGGGCTCGCCAGCCGGTGTGTCACCAACGGCTATTGGGCGAAGTCGGTGCAAGCCGCGCACGCACGCCTCGAGCCGCTCTACAGGGCTGGCCTGCGTGAAATCAACTTGAGCACCGGCGACCACCATCAGCAGTTCGTACCGGTCGAGCGCATCGCCTATGGCGCAGCCGCAGCGATCCGGCTCGGCATGAATGCCGTCGTCGTGGTGGAACGCGAAATGGACCGGACTTTTCATGCCCAGGGACTGCTCTCTCATCCGGAGATGGCAGCGATCCGCGACCATCCCAACCTCATTGTGTTCGACAGTCCCTGGATGGCGATGGAGGATCGCGATTCCGTGCGGCATGGCCCCGCCAGCCTGACCAACCACATGAACATTCACCGCCGCGCGCCCTGTGAAAGCGTGCTGGACACGATGGTGGTCAATCCGCGCGGCGAGGTCGGCGCCTGCTGCGGTTTGACGCGCGAACAGATTCCCGAAATGCAGATCGGGTCGCTTGAAGAGGCTACGCTCGTGGAACTCGCGGAAGCCGCCGGCAATGATTTCCTGAAGATATGGCTCGCGGTAGAGGGGCCGGAGCACATACTCGCCTGGGCTTCCACGATCGATCCACGCATCGACTGGGAGAACCGTTTCAATCATCACTGTGACGCATGCCGCGCGCTCTATGACGATGCATTGGTGCGCGACGTGCTTGCCCACCATTGGCGCGAGCGGCGCGACGACGTCCTTTACCGTTATCGGCTGGCTCATCAAAAACCCGAGGCAGAATGGCCGGACCAGTCCACCCGGCATACGCCAATCGCCTCATCCCGGCAGGAGGCCATAGACCATGCATGATAGCGATCTCATCAGAAAACTCGTCAGCGATAACCCTCCGGAAAAAGTCAGGAACCTGTCAGAAAGACTTGCGTCCGACCCGAGCCTGCTCGAGAAATTCGTCGACAAACCGTCAGCGGTGCTGAAGGATCACGGCCTTGCGGTGAGCGGCGATATCAAGCTCGGCGACCGTGAAAAGGCGATGATCCGGATGTTCTCCGATCCTCGCGTCATCGAATTGTACAACAGCGGCAAGATCGACGACCTGCGCGCCCACATCACCGACAAGTACAGGGAAATCGTGATCACCAATCCCGGCGACACCCACGCAGTGGCGGTCGCGGACTTCGACGTGGCTATCGAGGTCGAGGTCGTCGCCGTTGCGGTGGCCGTCGCGGCGATCGTTGTGGCGGGTGCAGCCGACAGGTTTTCCAAGCTGGCAACGATCGAGGCCGAGGCGGGAATTCTCAGCGCCAAGGTGGCGGCGCTCGAGGCTCGGGTCAATCTTGTCGACAAGCTCGATGCGAAGGTCACCCGTCTCGAGCAGCGCATTCGCTGACGCGGCATCACCGGGTGAACGCCCATAGCGTTCACCCCCGTGTCTTCGTCCGTGTGGAGACTGGAGGGCTGGTATGCGGCAAAGGGAACTGTTGCGGGAATTTGTGACGGCACCTCCACCGGTCGGGCTGGCCCGGCTGCGCGACGACATCGCTGCCGATCGCAGAGTGCTCGACAGTTTCTGCGATCATCCCGGAACGGTGTTGCGGACCTATGGCGTGGCCGCCGACCAGACGATTGCGCTTGGCGACCGTGAGAAGGCAATCATCCGGCTGTTCTTCGACCCTCACGTGGTCGAGCTGCATAGCCGCGGGGAACTCGACCGGCTGCGCGAGTATATCCTTGCGCATCATCCTGAAGTCGGCATCGCCAACCCGACCGACCTGGCCGGTGCGTTTGCCTATGTCGACGTCGACGTGGCGATCATTGCCGAAGCCGTGGCCGTGGCGGTTGCGGTGACGGCGATCGCCGTCACCGGTTCCTTCAAGTCTGGAAGCACGGTTGGCAAGGCGATCGAGCCTCTCGCCGCGCGCATTTCGGTTCTGGAGAGCCGGTTGGCGAGCCTGTCGCGGCTGGAAGTCCGCCTCGCCGAACTGGATCGGCGAACACAGCAAGCCTCGGAGGCCGCCAATGCGAAAGGCCGCTAATTCGAAAGTGCTGCTGTGCGTGATGCCGTTCCTGCCGATCGAAAGGCCGGCCCTGGGCGTAAGCCTGTTTGCCGCGCGTCTGCGACAGCAAGGCATTGCATGCGACGTATTCTACGCCAATCACCGCTTTGCCGACCGCATCGGCTTTCCGCTCTATCAGCGGATCGCGCAAAGCGCTCCGACGCACGACCTGCCGGGGGAATGGGTGTTCAGCCGCGCACTTTGGAGACACGACGCGCTACCCGACGAGGCCTTCGATAGATATGCCAGGACCACGCCGGGCGATTACTACCCCAACGCCTTCCTGGGCCAGATCCGCTATGCACGGGAGCAGGCTCCCCAGTACATCGACGCTCTGGCGGAAACGATCGACCTTCAAGACGTCGACATTGTCGGTTTCTCGAGCACCTTTCAGCAGAACCTCGCGAGCCTTGCCATGGCCAAGGCGCTCAAGGCGCGCGCGCCAAACCTGCATGTCGTGTTCGGCGGCGCCAATTGCGAGGGTGAGATGGGGCTTGAACTGCATCGCAGCTTCAGCTTCATCGATGCGGTCTGCCGCGGCGAGTCCGATACGAGTTTTCCGCAGTTGATCGAGGCCGTTCGCAAAGGTTCGGACATGTCAACCATTGGCGGCCTCGTCTATCGTGGCGCGGGAGGCGAAACCGTCGAGAGCCTCGTGCCACAAGCTGCGATCCGCGACATGGACAGCCTCCCCTTCCCCGATCACAGCGATTTCCTCGCCGCGTTCGAGCGGTCCACGGCGCCGCAATTCATCGAACCGGAGCTAACCATCGAAACCTCGCGCGGATGCTGGTGGGGCGAAAAGCACCACTGCACCTTTTGCGGCCTCAACGGCCTCGGTATCGGCTACCGAGCAAAGTCGGCGGACCGCGCGCTGGCCGAGTTCCGCCATCTGCGGGACAGCACGGGGATTCATACCTTTTTCGCAACCGACAACATTGTCGACATGCGCTACTTCGCGACGGTGTTTCCGTCCCTGGTGGAGGACGGCACCAAGCTGCAGCTGTTCTACGAGACCAAGGCAAACCTCAAGAAGGACCAGATCGGGGTTCTCAGACGCCTGGGAACGACCTGGATGCAGCCCGGAATCGAGCACCTGAACACGCATGTGCTCAAGCTCATGGACAAGGGCATTCGCGGCATCCAGAATGTGCAGACCTTGAAATGGGTCCGCCAGCACAAGATGCTGGTCACCTGGAACGTTCTCTGCGGCTTTCCTGGGGAACGGCCGGAGGACTATGAGGAAGCCATCCGTTTCATGCGGTCGATACGTCACCTGACCCCGCCGTCGTCCTTCGCTGCGTTTCGGCTGGACCGATTCTCGCCGATGTTCGACCGGCCGGACGATTTCGGGCTTTCCGACATCAAGCCATACCCATCCTATGACCTTTGCTACCCGGGCGTTTCACCAGGTGCACGGGCGCGCATCGCCTATTTCTTCACCTACCGCGGGACCACCGACGCGCAGACGCTGGAGGGGATCAATCGCGCCTGGCGCGAGGCGCAGGACTGGAAGCAGGAGCACCGGCACGCCGCGCTGAGCGCTATCGTCGGCACCGATCTGGTTACCATCATCGACCTGCGGCCGGATCACCCGGTTCGCCCTTACATATTGGTCGGGGACGATCGGCTCGTCTATCTCGGCCTCGACAGCATTCAATCCATTGCTTCTCTCACCGCCAATTTGCGCGGCGTTGCGCCCGATCGCGCATGGGACGAGGAAACCGTGGCCAAAACGGTGCAAGGCTTCATCCAAAACGACCTCGTTCTCCAGGAGGACGATCTCTACCTTGCGCTGGCGATCCAAGTTGCCGCCGACACGAGCCAGGATGCCGAGCACGTGGATATGGCGGCGCCATCGATGCGCTTTGCCCGACAAGACGAAGCGGCGGTGACCTGAGCCGGTGCAATGAAGCCAATCGATTTGCCTCTCATGGAGGGTTTCCAAATTTTGCTTCGCGGCGAACTCTTCGTCGAACAGGCGCGGCGGCGGGTAGCGTCGACCGTCGACGAATATCACTGGACCACGCACGCCGAGAAGGTTGGCGGACCCAAGCCTGTTCAAGAAGCGGCAGTCATTGAAATCGGTGACGACGGCAAGGTTGCGACCTATTCGCTGTTTTCATCCGGCGCCGTGCTTCACCGCGCCGTTTTCGGTCAGAACCGTGCGCTCCTGACCTTGCGCGACGGCAACGAGCATGAGTTGGCGCTGACTGTCGCACCCGACCTCGTGCTTCAACAGAATTTACTTCTTCAGCTTTCGCGCTGTCTTGCCGCGCTCGATCGCGATGAAGGTCCGCGCAAACTTCACTACTTTTCACCCGAAGCGCTGGCAGTGCGCGACTTCGACGTCGCGCCCGCCGGAGCGCTGGACTGGGAGACGTCGATCGGCATACGGCTCAACATGAGCGCCAGTGGCGCCCTGGTCTCCGCCGTGGGAATGGACGAGAAGGGAACGCTTATCGGGCGGGCGGGCACGCCGGTGTTCCACGCGGCGCCGATTGAGACCCTTCGCGGCGCCGAGGAAAGCATCGAACCACCACCGCCTCCCCCTGGCATCGACCGCGAAGAAGTTACGATCGAAAGCGAGGATATCACGCTGCACGGCCTGTTCGTGCACGGACGCAAACCCGCCGGGCCTAGTCCGGCCTGCCTGTTCCTGAATGGATCGGGCTCCATCACCCGCTGGGGCGGTGCGCCCGGCATGCGCCTGAAGACACTCGAGACGATGGATGCGCTCGCGCAAGTCGGCGTAGCCAGCCTGGCGATAGATGCGCGCGGAGCAGGCAAAACCGGATTCGGCAAGGCCGACCGCCCCTTGGGCGCGACGCGGCTGGCCGATGCCGCCGCCGCCTGGCGCTGGCTCGCCGCGCGCGCCGACATCGATGCCCTGCATCTTTTCGCAGCCGGTCATAGCCTGGGCGCCCTTGTGATCCTGCAGCTGTTGTCGACCGACCCGGCCCTGGCGCCGGCCGGCCTGATCCTGCTTGCCCCCCCGGGCAGGCCGTTGCGCGATATCCTGATGGAACAGAATGCACGCGAGAGCGCACGCCTGCACGTGTCGGAAGAAGAGGCCGGCAAGCGAGACGCGGCACTACGGMAGTGGCTCGACCGGGAAGCAAGGACAGATGGCGCGGAACTGCGGCTCGGGGGCCTGAGACCGCTCACCGATCCGGCCGTTCTCGAAACCGATCCACGCGCAGCGGTTGGAGCCGTCCGCTGTCCGATGCTGATCTTGCACGGCGACAAAGACATTCAGACATCGGCAGACCGTGATGCCAAAGCGCTGCACCGCGCCGCCCGCAGCCACAATGTCCGCTCCACATACAAGGAAATCCACAACGCCGACCATCTATTCCGGCTCGAGCCCGAAATGTCGACGCCGGAGCGTTACCGCCAGGATCTGCCACCGAACCCGGAGTATCTCGCAGCCGTTGCTGGGTGGATTGCCGGACTTGCTGCCAGTGCACCCAAACCGCGACGTTGACGCCGATTGCGTCACGCTTTGCCAAATACATTCTGGCGAGGCGTTCGACGATATATAGCAATTATCGGCACCTGACCTCGGTCATGGCGCTTATAGAAAATTTTTTGCAGTATTTCTTTCTATAACAATTTTATTTTAATAATACAGACTAAAATAAATCTGTTGACGATGGGCATTGCAAACTTTAAGTTGCTTGTGCGGCGCAGATGCGAGCCGCTAGAGCGTAGTGAAGCCGTCCGATTTGGAGGCCGATCAGGAGTCTGTTTGTCTTGGAAGCGACAGACGAGACCGTTCGGCAACGCTACCTCCGACTAGTTTTTTCGGGAGGGCCGGCATGGTCCGACGTAGAAGTCGCGCGTCCGACGAAGTCGCTTCCAAGCGACGTTCTGCGCCTGAGCCGTCAGAGGGCCCACGATCGCGGGAGCTCGCCATGAGTGCTGAAAATGCCTATTCGAACTACTGCCTGAAAGGGTTTGAGGTGGCGCAGCAATATGCAGCGCGCGCGCAGGAACTCTACGGCCGCAGCCGCCAGCAGCTGGAAGAGGCCGAAGTCCCGGCCCGTGATCAACTCCAACAAATCATGGCCTCGTGGCAGCGGGCGTTGAGCGAGGCTGGCAACGGGGACGACGCGCAACAGCGCGCCGCGTCTGCTTGGCTCGATCACGCGCGCCAGTACGGGCAAGTGATGAGCAAGCATCAGAACAGCGTCGGGCAGACCATGAAGGACTTGGGCGAGCAGTTGGCGTCCGCATACGACGAAGCTCAGCAAAAGGCACGCGCGAATTTTTCGGACTACCTGGCCGACCTGCAGACACTGGCGAGCGGCAAATCCGACGAATGACATTGCTCTGTTTGGGGTCGGCATATGACGGCAATCCCCATATCCGGCAACATAAGTGCCGAACGTCGTTCGCTGCTCGGCAAATTGCTTGGCTCGGCCGGACTGCAGCCCCCCGCGTCAGATGATCCGCTACTGTCGCCCCGCAGTCACCCTGGCCCGGCAGCGCTTTCCTGGGCCCAGCAGCGCCTGTGGTTCATGCAGCGCCTCGCGCCGGCAAGCCCTTTCTACAATGTGCCTCTGAACTTGCCCTTGCGCGGCCCTCTCAACGTGGCGGCGCTCAAGCGCGCCCTTGATCACGTGGTTTCACGCCATGCCGCCCTGCGCACTGTGTTCACTGACATTGCAGGCGAGCCGATGCAGCAGGTGATGCCACCCGGCCCGGTGCCGATGCCGCTGCTCGACCTAATGCATCTTGAGCCGAAGGAGCGCGAGAAGGCAGCGCGCCGCGAGGCCGGCGAACAGGCGCGGCTGACGTTTAATCTGCGGCATGGGCCCATGGTGCACGCACGTTTGCTGCGGCTGTCGATGCACGAACACTGGCTCCTGCTGACCCTGCATCACATCGCCTGTGACGGCTGGTCCATGCAGATCCTGCTGCGCGAGCTGGCTGCCGCCTATGGGGCGTTCGTCGCAAACCGGCCCTCCCCGCTGCAACCTCTGGCGATCCAGTATGCCGATTTCGCCGAATGGCAGCGCCAGTATTTCAGCGGCGAGCGGCTGGAGACGGAGCTGTCCTATTGGCGCCGGCAGCTCGCCGATCTGCCGCAATTGGCGCTGGTGCCGGACCGACCGCGTCCGGATGAGCCGAGCTTCGAAGGCGATTTCGAGGAGTTGAGCATCGGGGCCGCCGTGCTCGTTTTGCTGAAACGGGTGGCAAGCGAAGAAGGCGCTACCCTGTTCATGGTGCTGTTGGCAGGCCTTGCCGCGATGCTGCAGCGCTACACAGGCGACGAGGACATCGCGATCGGCGCCCCGATCGCCAATCGCACGCGGCCCGAGGTCGAGGCGCTGATCGGTTTTTTCGTCAATACACTCGTGTTTCGCATCGACGTCAGCGGCAGACCAACCTTCCGCGAACTGGTGCGCCGTGTGCGGCAGACCGCGCTCGATGCCTACACACATCAGGACATGCCCTTCGAGAAATTGGTCGAAGCGCTTCAGCCCGAGCGCCAGCCTAACCGCAATCCGTTGTTTCAAATCGGGCTGGTGCTGCAGAACGCATGGAACATCGATAGCGGCAGTGCACTGCCGGCTCAGGATTCGGTGGTCTCCATCGAACGCGGAACCTCCATTTTCGATATCGCATTCCACCTGCATGAGCATGCCGGCGGGATTTCCGGAGGCATGGAATACAGCACTGCGCTGTTCGATCCCGAGACGGCCGCGCGCATGGTCGGGCATTTCTGCTTCTTGCTGAACTCGGCGGCGGCGGACCCCGAGCAACCGATCGATACGATCGCGATGCTCGACCGGGACGAGCGGCGCCGGTTCCGGCACGCGTCCGAGGGCAAAGCGGTCGCCTTCGACGAGACGCCGCTCCGCCAGCAATTCGAGCGCTTCGCAGCCAACGCACCTGAGCGTATCGCGCTTGCCGGCCCCGCGGGCACCTTCACATATGGGGCGCTTGATCAGCAGGCTGAAAAACTCGCCGCCGGACTTGAGGAGGCCGGCGTTCGGCCGGGCGAACCGGTACTGCTGCTGCTCGACCGTTCCCCTGCGGCCGTGGTCGCGATACTCGCCGCGCTGAAGGCAGGCGCGGCGTTCGTACCTCTCGATATCGATCTTCCGATCGAGCGCTTGCGCTATGTTGCCGAGGATACCGGGGCGCGCCACATCCTCACCGAGCCTGCGGCGTGGGGCCGTGTCGAGGGCGCGCTGTCGTTGCTCGAATGCCGGCCACTCTTCGTCAGCGCGATGGTGCGCGACAGCGCCACGGCCCCGCGGGCAACTGAGCGCGCATCAGGTGATGTGGCCTACATCATCTACACTTCAGGCTCGACGGGCCAGCCGAAGGGCGTGGTCATCGAGCAGCGTGGACTGGCCAATGTTCTGGCGGCCCAACGACGACTGCTCGACACGACGGCGGAAAGCCGCGTGCTGCAGTTCGCCTCGCTCAGCTTCGATGCCGCCGTGTTCGAACTCGGCCTCGCCGTCGGCGTCGGCGCCACGCTGGTGATCCCGGGACTGGAGCAACGAATGCCCGGTCCCGGGCTCGCCCGGCTGATCGACGAGGCACGCGTCACCCACGCGGTGTTGCCGCCTTCCGCGCTGTTCGCGTTCGATGTATCGGGGTTGCGAACTCTCACCACGCTGATGGTGGCAGGCGAAGCCTGTCCGGCGTCGATAGTGGCACAATGGGCGCCCGGCAGGCACTTCTTCAACCTGTACGGTCCCACGGAAACGACCATCTGGGCGACATGGGAGCGATGCGAGGATTTTTCGCGCCCGCCGACCATCGGTGTGCCGATCGACAATATGCGCGCCTTCGTCCTCGATGCGCACGGAGAGCCGGTGCCGATCGGCGTCCCAGGTGAGCTCTGCCTGGCAGGGATCGGACTGGCGCGGGAATATCTTGGCAGGCCGCAACTGACGGCGGAGCGGTTTGTCGAGCTGCCGCTGAGCAATGGCCCTGTCGAACGCATCTATCGCACCGGCGACCGCGTGCGATTGCTTGCCGACGGGCGCATCGACTTCATCGGCCGCATCGACCGCCAGGTCAAGCTTCGCGGTCACCGCATCGAACTCGGCGAAGTCGAGGCGGCATTGCAATCGCATCCCGAGATCGCCGAGGCGGCGGTCGCGGTGCGCGAAGTCGGCGCTGGAGATGCGCGTCTCGTCGCATACGTGGTGCAGCGCGACGACCCGCGCGCACCTGACGCACAGTTCGAGAGCGCAGCTTCCAGCGAGCAGGTGGAACACTGGCACCGCATCTACGATGAAACCTACGGTACGATAGCGGAAGCTACCGACCCGGCATTCGTCATCGATGGCTGGAACAGCAGCTACACGGGCCTGCCGCTCGACGAGCGGACGATGCGAGAGTGGCTGGCAAGCACGGTTGAACGATTGAATTCTCTCGCAGCCGAGCAAGCCCTCGAAATTGGCTGCGGCACCGGGTTGCTGGCTTTTCGCCTGGCACCCAAGGCCCGTCGCTATGTGGCAACCGATATCTCGCAGGGCGCGCTTGACCATTTGGCCAAGCATGCGGCCACCACCGGGATCAAGGGTATCGAGTTCCGTCGATGCGCTGCGCACGAGGTCGCGGCCCAATCGATGGACACAGTGGATCTGGTGATCCTCAATTCGGTCGTGCAGTACTTCCCGAGCGAACGCTACCTGATCGACGTGATAGGCGCCGCGTTGTCGACGCTGGGTACCCGCGGCACCGTATTCATCGGTGATGTGCGGAGCCTGGCGCTGCTGGAGTGTTTCGCAGCCTCTGTGGAGTTGTACCGGGCAGAGTCCGACCTGCCGCTAGCCACCTTGCAGGAACGTGTGGCGCGCCGCCTGGGGCTGGAACAGGAGTTGGCGGTCGACTCAGAATTTTTCCTTGCCCTGGCAGCGGATTTCCACCGCATCCGGGCCATTGAGATCCTGGCCAAACCGTGCCGCGCCGACAATGAGCTGACGCTTTTCCGATATGACGTCATGCTCCATGTCGGCTGGTCGCCCGAGGTTGTGGAGGCGGCGGACACCTGTGACTGGGCGAGCGTGGGCAGCGCCGAAGCGCTGCTGCGGACGTTGCGGGCACTTGACGGGAAAACCCTGCTGGTCGCCGACATTCCAGGCCGAACCGTCGCGGCGGAGATGCTCGCCGCCGCGGAGGTCATGAGCAGCGATGGATCGCGCTGCGTCGGTGATCTGCGCTCGAACGCAGGACAGGTGACCGTGCAGGGGCTTGACGCGGACCAGTTGCTCGCTTGCGCGGTCGAGGCCGGCTGCAAGGTCGAGCTTCATGTTGCGGGACGCCATGCGACCGGTCACATCGACGCCGTGTTCAGTCCGCTCGCAATGAATCGGGCGGGCCGCGGGCCAATCCCGAGGCGCACTCTTGGAGGCGGCGCCGGGCACCGCCGGCGCTGGACCAACAACCCGCTGCAATCCGCCTTCGCGCGAAAGATGGTACCGCAGGTCCGCGCCTTCCTTGCCCAGCGTTTGCCGGCCTACATGATCCCGGCGCGCTTCCTGCTGCTTGACGCGCTGCCCATGACGGTTAGCGGCAAGATCGACCGCCACCGCCTGCCGAAGATAGACGGCATGCGGCCTGAACTCGGAGCTGAGTACGTTGCCCCATCGACGGCTGCCGAATTGCGGCTCGCCGCCATCTGGGGCGACATATTGCGGCTCGAGCAGGTGGGCATCAACGACAATTTCTTTGAGCTCGGCGGCGACTCCATTCTCGGCATCCAGGTCGTCAGCCGCGCGCGTGAAGCGGGGCTGTCGATCGAGCCGAACGACATCTTCGTCCACAAGACACTGGCCCTGCTCGCTCGCGCCTCGAAGCCGACCGAATCCGTTGAAGAGGACGTTGATGAAGAAGAGGACGTTGGGGGGTTCGCCCGTCATATCAAGGCGGAGGACCTGGTCACGTTGATGTCGCGCCTCAACCGTGGGCAGGGGGGCCAAGATTGAATACGAACAGCGTTGACGTTGAAGACTTCTGGCCACTGGCGCCGCTCCAGGCGGCGATGCTGGTCGCCAGTCTGCGTGCGCCGGAAAGCGGCGTCTTCATCCAGCAGGAGGTGATGTCGCTGCCGGAGCCCGTCGATGCGCACGCGTTCCAGGCGGCGTGGCACGAACTGCTTCGGCGCACGCCTGCACTGCGCACATCCTTCCACTGGCAAGACCTTGAGCAGCCGGTGCAAGTTGTTCACCGTCACGTCGCGCTGGCTTTCGAACAGCTCGACTGGCGACATCTCGACGCGGCCGCCTTCGAAGCTCAGCTGGCAGGGTACCTGGGGGACAGCCGCCGGGCGGGCTTCGTGCTCGATCGTCCACCGTTGATGCGGCTGGCGCTGATCCGCGGCCGTGCCGGACAAGTGAGATTTGTCTGGCAGTTTCATCACATCCTGCTCGACGGATGGAGTGCGCAACTGCTGGCAGCGGAGATGATCGAACATTATCGCGCGCTGGTCCGCAACGCGCCCTACCAGCCTCCGGTGCGACGCTCGCTACGCCACTACATCGACTGGCTGGCCACGCGCGACCTCGAAGCAGCGCGCGAATATTGGGCCGACGTGCTTCGTGGCTACGACGAGCCGGTGGAGATCGGCCTGCCGCGGCCCCCTGGCCGAGCGGCTCTTGCAGATGCAGACAACGAGGTCAGCGGCAACCTCGATGCAGGGGAATCGGAGCGGCTCAGGGCGTTCGCACGCCAGCACGGCCTGACGTTGAACACCGTACTGCAGGGTGCGTGGGCTTTGCTGCTCGGCCACTATACGGACCGCGACGATGTGGTTTTCGGTGCCGTCGTTTCCGGGCGACCGCCTGAGGTTCCTGGCATCGAGCAGATGATCGGTCTCTTCATCAACGCGGTCCCGGTGCGGGTGCGCGTGGATCCGCAGGCAGCACTGGTGCCATGGCTCAAGGATTTGCAGAGTGCGCAGGCACGCGGCTCGGCTTTCCACCACCTCGACAGCGCCGAACTGCAACGCTGCTGCGAGATCGCCCCTGATCGACCTCTGTTCGACACGCTGGTGGTGTTCGAGAATTTCCCGCAAGCGGCGGCCAAGCTCGAATCCACGACCGGCGGCGTCGACTTGGCGCGTGCCAATGTGCCGCTCAGCTTGCTCGCTGTTCCGGGTGGCCGGCTGCAGCTCAAACTGCGGTTCGACCGTAGCCGTTTCCATGGCGATGACATGGGAGCTCTTATCGAGCATCTGCTCAACCTGCTGCGGGGCATATGCGCTGCGCCCTTTGCAACTCTGGCGACCTTTTCGCCGCTCTCCGATGCTGAACGCCGGCGGCTGATCGAAGAACCAAACGTCGGCGATGCCGATGCATGTGTGGATTTGGACCCGCTCGAATTGTTGCGGGGTCTGGCGCGCGACAAAGGCGCGGCTCCGGCCTTCATCGCCGACGATCGTGTGCTCGACTTCGACACGTTGGAGCGCGCGTCGTCGCGGCTCGCACGACGGTTACGCGACCTGGGTGTGGATCACGGCGTGCCGGTCGCCGTGTCTGCACCCCGATCGTTGGAGCAAGTTGTGGCCTTCTACGCCGTGCTGAAGGCGCACGGCGTCTATCTGCCGCTCGATCCGGCCTATCCCACGCACCGCCTGGAGCAGATGCTGGCGGACGCCAAGCCGGCCGTGCTGCTGGCAACCGGCCCAACGCCGCCGGACGGACCGGCAACCGTGATCGACATCGGCGACGTCCTCGAACCCTGCAGCGGCAATGCGGCAAAGGACGAACCGGTCTGTTGGCGGCGCGACGACCCCGCCTATATCGTCTTCACATCAGGCTCGACGGGCCGTCCGAAAGGAGTGCTGGTTCAATGGGGCCAGGTGTCGAACCGGCTCATATGGATGTGGCAGGCCTATCCTTTCGATGCGAACGAAATGGCCTGTCAGCGTACCGCGATCAACTTTGTCGATTCGCTGTGGGAGCTGTTGGGCGCCACGCTGCAAGGTGTGCCGACCACGATCGTTTCCGAGCAGATCGCAACGGATGCTTCTGCGTTGATCCGCCTACTGGCATCGCGCGGCGTCACGCGGCTGTGGCTGGTGCCGTCGCTGCTGAAGATGATGCTCGAGGCGCAACCGGACCTCGGGCGGCACTTGCCGCACCTGCTGTTCTGGGTTTGCACCGGCGAGCCGCTCCCGGCAGACCTCTACCAACAGTTCCGCCGACACCATGCGAAGGCCACGCTCTACAATCTTTACGGGACTTCGGAAATCTGGGACGCCACTTGGTTCGATCCCGATCAAGAGCCTCCTGTGCTGGGCGTCGTCCCGATCGGGCGACCGATCACCGGCGTGCGTGCCTATGTGCTCGACAGCAAGCTGCGCCCCGTTCCGCTTGATGTGGCGGGCGAGCTGTACATTGGCGGCGCAGGTGTCGCGCTTGGATATCTCGGGCCCACCGAACTGACGCGCGAGCGCTTTGTGGCCGACCCTTTTGCAGGCAGCAAAGCGGCACGAATGTACCGCACCGGAGACCTGGCCCGGGTGCAGCGCGACGGCTTGATCGTCTGCCTCGGCCGGCGCGACCAGCAGATCAAGTTGCGTGGTTTCCGGATCGAACCGGCTGAAGTCGAGGCGCTGCTTCGACAGGCCCCCGAAGTCAGCGATGCCATGGTTGTGCTGCGGGAGGATCGCCTGGTTGCCTACGTCGCCGCGCCCGCGCCAAGCTTCGATGCCCGGCGATTGTTGGCCGGGTTGCGGGAACGGCTGCCGCACGCGTTCCTGCCGGCGGTCATCGTGCGTTTCGACGCGCTGCCGCTGACGCCCAACGGAAAGCGCGACAGACTGGCGCTGCCGCCGCCGGGAGAACTGCCGGATGCTGGCGATGCCAATCCGGTGCTGCCATTTGAGAAAGAGGTCCAGGCGTGTTTCGCGCAGGTGCTGCAGCTGCATTTGGTGACGCTTGACGCAGACTTCTTCCTCGATCTCGGCGGGCATTCGCTGGCGGCCTTGCGCGTCAGTTCACGACTGTCACGCCAACTCGGAACCGATGTGCCGGCGGGAGTCGTGTTTGACCACCCGTCTGTCCGCCAACTTGCCGGTTGGATCGCGGAGCGCCAGGCCGCGACTCCGGAAACCAGCGACGACGAGCTGTTGGAGCTGTTGACGTCGCTGCCAGCGGCCGAGCGCGAGGCGCTGCTCGCCTCACGAGAACCAGCTGAATCGAGAGGGGCGCCTTGAACAGTCTGCAAAACCGTATCACCGCAATGACCCCGGAGCAGAAGCGCTCGCTGCGCGAGCACCTCATTCGGGTTCGGCCGGCGCAGGAAATCCCTGTCCAGCCGCGCGACGGACGCGACTTCCCGCTTTCACACTCGCAAGATCGCCTGTGGTTCCTCGACCAACTCGTTCCGGGCAATCCCTTCTACAATATCTCGATTGCGCAGAGGCTGCCGTTTGTCCCCCTCCAGCGTTACCTGGAAAAGGCACTGTCGGCGGTGGTCGCCCGTCATGAGGCGCTGCGCACCGTGTTCCCGCTCGTCCGAGGGCAGCCGGTGCAGCGCATTCTGCCTGCAACGACCATGCGATGCGAGATCGACGACCTCAGCTGCGAGCCGGATCCGGAGGCGCGCGCCGCGCAGATTGCCACGGCTGCCAGCCAGCAGCCTTTCGACCTTGCCGAAGGCCCGCTTCTGCATTGTCGGCTGTTGGAGCTTTCTGCTGGTGAATCGCTGCTGCTGCTCGTGATCCATCACATCGTCGCCGACGGATGGTCGCTGGAGAAATTGCTGGCCGAAATCGGCCAGGTCTATTCCGAGCTGTTGACCGGCAGGCTTCCGTCCCTGCCACCATTGCCGGTGCAGTATGCCGACTTTGCCGTCTGGCAACGCGAGGCAATGTCCGGTGAACGGATGGCTCAGCACCGCAAATACTGGGTGCAGCGGCTGGAGGGCATGCAGCAACTCGAGCTGCCCACGGACCATCCTCGGCCCGCCCGGCCAAGTTATCGCGGGGCGCGCGCACCGATCACCATCGATGCAGCCGCAGCCGCGGCCGCCGAAGCATTGGCACGCCGCCTGCACACAACACGCTTCACCGTGCTGTTTGCCGCTTTTGCCGCGCTGCTGCACCGGCTCGCCGGACAGGACGACGTGACCATCGGCACTCCGATGGCGGCGCGTCCCTATTCCGAGCTCGAAGACGTCGTCGGCTTTTTTGCCAACACCGTGGTTTTGCGGCTGGATTTCAGCGGCGGCTGCAGCTTCGAGGAAGCGGTGGAGCGTACGCATGCGCGGCTGCGTGAGGCGCAGAACCATCAGGACCTGCCCTTCTCCATGGTGGTGGCGGCCCTGGCGCCCGAACAAGATCTGTCGCGCAACCCGCTGTTTCAAGTTTCGTTCCAGGTGCTCTCTTCCAGCCAGGTGCGCAGGACGATCACGGATGCCGCGCCAGCGTTCAATTTCGCGCGTGGCACTTCGGCCTTCGACCTTACCCTGCAGCTTACCGAGACGGCATCTTGCCTGGTCGGTGAACTGGAATACGCTACCGATCTCTTTCAGCAGGCAAGCGCCGATCGACTGGTGGAGCGCTTCCTGCGACTCCTTTCCGCCGCACTGGCCGACCCCGAAGCTTCGGTGGCAGATCTTCCGCTGATGGATGCCGCCGAACTGCATCAGTTGGAAGCCTGGTCGCGGGGCCCTGTGATGCCGTCGGCCGAAACCGACCTGTGCGGGCTGTTCGAAGCACAAGCGCGTCTTAGCCCGGACGCAGTCGCCTGCCAGGCACCCGACGGACGCCTCAGCTATGCGGAGCTCGACGGCGGCGCCAACAGTCTCGCTCATCAGCTCATCGCACATGGCGTGGAGCCCGGCGATTGCGTGGGGGTCGCGATCGAGCCGTGCACGTACCTGCCGATGGCACTGCTCGCCGTGCTCAAGGCCGGCGCTGCCTATGTGCCGCTGGGGCCTGAATTGCCGGTTCAGCGCGCCCGCGACATGCTCGTCGATGCAGGGGCGACGGTGCTTCTTGGTTCCAAAGGCACGGAATCCGACTTGCAAACGGGGCTCACCTCGATCGCGGTGGATCGCGAACCACCGCAACCCGGCGTACCGCCCCCGAAGGTGCGGCGCGACGCCGAGAGCCCGGCCTACATACTGTTCACTTCCGGTTCCACCGGACGGCCCAAGGGCGTCTCGGTGCCGCATCGTGCATTGCTCAACTACCTCCGCTGGTGCATGAGCGTCTATCCGGTGAACGATGGCGAAGGGGCACCGCTGTGCACTTCGATCACCGCCGACATGTCGGTCACCACGCTTTTCGTGCCGCTCTTGTGCGGCAAGACCGTGTTCTTGCTGCCAGCCGGGGGGGGCCTCGAAGCGCTCGACGAAGCGCTTCACTCGGGCCGGCGCTACAGCTTTGTCAAATTGACCCCAAGCCACCTCGAAGGTTTGCGCCAGCTTGCGGCAGGGCGGGCGCCCGCCTGCGCAACCGGCTGTTTCATCGTTGGGGGCGAAGCCTTGCACGGCGAGACGCTGGAGCCCTGGCGCACGCACATGCCGGGATTGCTGATCGTCAATGAGTACGGGCCAACAGAAACCACGGTTGGTTGCTGCGCGCATTTTCTGCGCGCCGGCGACATTCGACCGGGCCCGGTGCCGATTGGCCGTCCAATCGCCCTCACGCGGTTGAATGTGTGTAACGGGTCCGGTGCGCCGGTCCCGGTCGGGGTGGTTGGCGAACTGCGAATTGGCGGCGCCGGCGTTGCGCTGGGCTATGTCGGCCAGGCCGGCCTCACCGCGGAGCGTTTCGTACGCGGACCGGACGGAGCCCTGGTCTACCGTTCAGGGGACCGAGTGCGGCACCGTCGTGATGGCACGCTCGAATACCTCGGCCGCGCCGACAATCAGATCAAGTTGCGTGGGCACCGTGTCGAGCCAGATGAGGTGGAGGCTGCACTGCGCACACACCCGGCGGTGGCTGAAGCGGCCGTGGTGCTCCACCGCGCCGGACCGGGTGATGACAGACTGCATGCGGCATTGCTGCTTTCGCCGGCGTGCGACCTCGATCAGGCCGACTTGACCGGGACTTTTCGAAGCCATCTCCAGGATAAACTGCCGCCGTTCATGATCCCGAGCGCCTTCAAGGTCGTCGAAGAGATCCCGCTCACCGCCAATGGCAAGGCAGACCGCGATCGTATCGCCGGGATGCTTGCCGGCGCCGCCCCGAGGCAGCGGCGGCACGCGACTCCGCAAACCGCCCTTGAAACATTGCTCGTCAGGTGCTTCTGCGACGTGTTGAAGGTCCCGGAAGCCGGCGCGACCGACGATTTCTTCGCCGATCTCGGAGGCCACTCGCTATTGGCTACGCGACTGGTTTCGCAACTGCGGGAGCTGTTGCAGATCGAGATTCCGCTGCGTCGCGTGTTCGAGGCCCGATGCGCACGCGAGCTTGCACGCGCGATTGGTCCTGACGATTCGGCGCGGCAGCGGCTGGAAGCGGCAGCAGCCATCGTGCTGCAGGTGCTTGAAATGAGCGATGCCGATGTACGCCAACAATTGCATGAGCAAGGAGAGGGCGCATGCGTGTGATGCTAGATGTGTTCTCCGGTCGTCCCAACCCGACATGGCAGGTACCGCCGGCTTTGGCCCAGCATTTCAGGCAGCTGATGTCGCGCCAGGGCGGGCCGGCCTCTGCCACCCCGATGCCGGCGCTTGGCTACCGCGGCCTGCTCGTGGGGAGTGGTCCGGAAGACGCCGACGCGCCGGCAGCCTTTTATGTCGGCGTGCCACCGCTTGCGACAGTGGAGACCAAAGAGGAGCTAGTCTCCGCACGACGGGCGCGGCTGCCGGATGACGAGCGCGAGGCCGTTTTGGCGCTGTTGGAAAGCGCCCGACCGATCGTTGCGCGTACAGTGATCGATGAAGCAGCGCGCTGCGTCGAATGGCGGGGCGACGGGGTGGCACCCCGTGCTGGCCGCAGCGCCGCGCTACGCGCCAGCCACGCGGAGGCGGCCACAGCTGCCGAACCGCCGGAGGTCGGCCCGCCCTGTGAGCCGATCCTCGCCGCCTACAGCCCCTGGTTCTGGAACACAGTTTCCGTGCGCCTGCGCAACAATTGCTACAATTATGCCAGCAACTATGTTTCCAATTTCGTGGCGCAGCCCGGACGCAGGGTTGGCCGCCAGTATGACGAGTTCAGCTGCGAGGCGGTTGCGCGAGCTGCAATCGCCGATGGGTTCAGGGCCAACTGCGACGGCCCGGCGCGGCTGGCGGCGCTGGCTGTTTGGCCGGGACACGATTTCCATTGGTACCGCTCGCATGGCGCCTTCTGGGCCCACAAGCTGGGCATCTACAGTGCCCGCAACGTCGACAACCAGGGTCGCGTCATTGCCGGCGCACTGACGCCGGCGACGTGCGACCGCGGCCCCTACACACAATTTTGCAGTTATCTGTTCGTACCACCGGGCGTGGAGGTCTTGTAGTGCGCGTGGTGTTGGACATGTTCTCTGGCAGGCCGAATCCTTCGTTCGGGCTGGCACCCAATGAGGCCGCGGAACTGGCCGCCCGGGCGCGGGCGTTGTCGGTTCCAAGCGCCGCGCCAGCCGGGCCTCAGGCGGGCTGGCGAGGGTTCGTCGTCCTGGGCGACGGCCTGCCCGGTTCCGAGCCGATCTTACTGCGCGTCAAGGAGAAGGTGGTCGAGATGCAAAATGGCGCCTGGCAGGACAGCACCGGTATCGAGGTATTGCTTGAGACGTCTGCGCGACGTCATGGCTATGGCGCGTTGCTGGATGAAGCGCGCAAACGGACCAACTCTGGAGCTGTATCATGAACCCGGAGCAACAATCGCCTTGGCAATGGACCCATGACGGTCCCCAACTCGACTTCGCCCGCGCTTTCGCACGCTTTCGCGGCGTCCTCGAATCCGCCTGGACCTCGCCAGAGGATGGCGCGGCCGTTGCCGAGACCTTCGCCCGCTGCGCCGAAACGATGCAGGAGCCGCTCCAGGCCCCCGAGGCGGCGGAACGCATAGCTCAGTCATTTGCCACCTATCACGAGGCGCTGCGTGCAGCGACACTGACGCCGGAAGCGCGAAGGATGGTGCGGGAGGCACTGCACGAATACGTGGCCGACCTCATCAAGGCCTGGGCTGCGGTCCCGCCTGACAATTTGGCGGCTGCGGATCTTGTGGCGATCGCGCAAAGCATGAGCTGGATCGCCAATGTGGCGGTCGACATCGAAAATGCCTGAGCCGCCGGACGTCGGCAAGGTCGACTTGTGGCTGCTCGACGTGCGGCCGTGCATTACGGCAGAAGCCGATGCGCTGGAGCTGCTCGACGATGAAGAACGCGGGCGCGCGGAGCGGCTGCGTTGCCCCCGGGCGCGGGCACAATTCGTGCGCACGCGAGCGGGATTGCGTCGCATCCTGGCGAGTTACCTGGCGGTGCAGCCACAGTCCGTCCCCTTTGCGTATGGCGCTCACGGCAAGCCTCGGTTGCCGTGCGAACGGTTGCGCTTCAATGTTTCGCATGCGGGTGGGGCGGCGCTTCTCGCATTTGCATCTGAGTGCGAGGTCGGCGTCGATCTGGAACGCATCGAGACCATCGATGCCGCCGAAATCCTGACGACGTGGGCATCGCCACGCGACTATGCCGCCTGGAGAGCCTCCTCCCCCGGCGACCGCCTGGCCGCCCTCTACCGCGGCTGGGTGCGCAAGGAGGCCATACTCAAGGCGTGGGGCTGCGGATTTTCCGTGGCGCCTCAAGAGCTTGACGTACCCATGAGTGCGACGGCCGGGGAACATGTCGTCGTCGGTACGGCCTTGCACCGACCCAACTGCCGAGTGCTCGATGTGCCGGTAGGCAGTTCCTGGACTGCGGCGCTCGCAGTCGAAGGCGGGGCACCTTGTACGGCCTCGTTCATGGTCCAGCCTGCGTAAGACCGACCCGGCTGTCTCGAAAGATGCCCAGCAATTTGGTTCTGGAGAACAGCTTTCCTTGACGGGAGCGGCTAAGCGACCAATGTACGGAGGCCTTCTTGTCTGCAGGAACTTTTGCTTATGACCGCCTCGATCTACGATATTCCGTTCAGCCGCGCCGACGGCTCTACCACAAGCCTTCGTGCATATGCCGACAGCGTCCTGCTGATCGTCAACGTCGCCTCCAAATGCGGCTACACCAAGCAGTATGATGGCCTGGAGGCGCTTTACGCATCGTATCGCGAGCGTGGCCTGGTGGTGCTCGGCTTTCCGGCCAATGACTTCGCCGGCCAGGAACCGGGCACCGACGCCGAAATCCAGGAATTCTGCCGGCTGACCTATGGTGTCGAATTCCCTGTGTTCGCCAAGATCGTAGTCAAGGGACCACAGAAGCATCCGCTCTATCGAGCGTTGATCGAGGCGCTGCCGAAGGCTGTCTTCCAACCGGGTAGCACGCTGGCGGCCCGGATGGCGGGGAAAGGTGCCGCGCCCGGACCCGACGAGGTGAGTTGGAACTTCGAGAAGTTTCTGGTCGACCGCAAGGGGATCGTTGTCGCCCGCTTTGGCTCCGACACCGAGCCGCAGGACGAGGCGATCGTCGGCCCTCTCCGCAAGCTCCTGGCGGTGTGACGCAAGATACAGCCTGCTGGTGCGGCCCTTCCATGGCTGCGTGCTGCAAGGTTCTTGGCACCGCTGCGTTGCAGCTTCAGTGGTAAAGCCAGCCATCTAACCCGAGGAGAGTAGGTCATGGATCTGCAACTGGACGGAAAACGCGCCCTGGTCACCGGCGGCAGCAAGGGAATTGGTCGTGCCATCGCCCGGCAGTTGGCCCTGGAAGGCGTCGATCTCGTCATCGCCGCACGCAACGTTGCCGATGTGGACATTGCCGCGCGCGAACTGGCTGCGGAGACCGGACGCAAGATCGTCGGACTGACCGTCGACACACAGGACGACAGCTCGGTCAGAGCGCTGGTGGCCGCAACGGTCGCGGCGCTCGGCGGCCTCGACATTCTGGTCAACGCCGCGGCCAAACCGGGCGGGCAGGCACCGCCGCCGAAACTGGCCGAGATCACCGACGACCTGTTCTGGGATGACGTGAACGTCAAGGTGATGGGCTATCTTCGCATGGCGCGCGAGGCTGCTCCTCACATGGCTGCCGCGGGCTGGGGCCGAATTATCAACATAAGCGGCCTCGCAGCGCGCCAGACCGGCTCGATCATCGGCTCGATCCGCAATGTTGCCGTCTCTGCCCTGACCAAGAACCTTGCCGACGAATTGGGCCCCAAGGGGATCAACGTGACGGTGGTCCATCCTGGCCTGACCCGCACCGAAAAGACCGCTCCCCTGGTCGCCGCCCGCGCGGCTTCGGCAGGCGTTTCGCCCGAGGAGATCGAACAGCGTCTTGCCGCCAATGTCACCATCGGTCGCCTCGTCGATATGGCCGAGATCGCCGACGTCGTTGCATTCCTCGCTTCGCCGCGAAGCGTTGCCATCAACGGCGACGCGATCGCATGCGGCGGCGGGGTCAAGGGGCCGATACACTATTAGCCGGCAACGGCCGGCGGCTGTTGCAGTCGGCTACTTGTGCATCAAAAATTCTCCACCCAAGGCCGCAATTCAATCTCCCACGTCCAGGCGCTTCGATGCTGCTGATGGATCGAGAGATAGGCTTCGGCGATCGCGTCCGGCGAAAGCCAACGGTCGGGCGGGGTCGAGTCTGGCGACCGCCCCGGGTCGCTGGATGCTATGCCGCCATCGATGACGAAATGCGCCACATGGATGTTCTTTGGCGCAAGCTCGCGCGCCATCGACTGCGCCAGCCCACGCAGACCAAACTTCGGCATTGCGAAACCGGCGGAATTGGCAAAGCCCTTGACGCTGGCCGTGGCTCCCGTGAACAGGATCGATCCGGCGCCCGCGGCCTGCAACCGACGTGCTGCTTGCTGACCGAACAGAAAGCCGCCATAGGCACCCACGAGCAGTGCTCTTTTCACCTCCTCCGGATCGAGATCGGCAATGCCGCCGCGCACGCGGCCGGCCGCATTGAAGATCGCCAGCGAGAGCGGGCCGATGCCATCCACCGCACGGAACAGGTTTTCCACCGATGCCGGGTCCGACACGTCGGTTGAGATCACCTCGGCCCCGGTCTCGGTGGCAAGCGCGTCGAGCTTCGCAACATTGCGCGCCGCCAGCACCAGCTTGAATCCTTGGCGGCTGAATACCCTCGCCAACGAGGCGCCAAGGCCGGATCCCACGCCTGCGATAACGGCAACTTTGCTTGTCATGGTTCTCTCCGACGTTGCGCCCTTGTGATGGGGACAGGCCCTCAGTCAGGCAGATGAATAGCTCGCTGGTTGTAAAGGATCTTGCGGATGTGGGCCTGTTCCTCCTGCGTAAGCTTGCTCTGGTCGGTTGACAGGTCGGCGCCCACCGCCAGGCCACGCTGCACGCCCGGGCGCGCGCCGACCTCCTCGAACCAGCGTTTGAAATGCCTGAACTCATTGATGTCCTGGCCCTGTGCCTGCCAGTTGACGGTCCAGGGATAGCTGATGATATCGGCGATGGTGAAGTCTTCACCTGCAAGGTAGCGGCGATCGCGAAGTCGCATATTGAGGACGCCGTAGAGCCGGTTTGCTTCGTCGGTGAAGCGGCGTACCGCATAGGACTGGTCGCCTTCCCTGTCGCCCAGCCTGCGGAAATGACCCGCTTCGCCCAGCTTCGGCCCCTGGTTGGCCATCTGCCATATCACCCACTGCGCGACATCGCACTTGGTGCGCAGGTCCTGCGGCCAGAGCTTGCCGGTCTTCTCCGCAAGATAGAACAGGATCGCGCCGGACTCGAACACGCCGACGGGCGCGCCGCCGTCTCTCGGTTCGGTATCGACGATGGCCGGCATGCGGTGGTTGGCGTTGAGCTTTAGGTATTCAGGCGTGAACTGGTCACCATGTGAGATGTCCACAGGCTTCAGTGCGTAAGGCGTGCCTGTCTCTTCCAGGAAGATCGAGATTTTTTTGCCGTTGGGCGTCGGCCAGTAATAGAGATCGATCATGCTGCGTCCTGCCTGCACTGTTGGGGAAGCGGCATCAGCTTCGCGCCATTCGCTCATGAAGCAAGCTAGACGAAATCGGGTTCCGGTTCACGAAGCGACGATCTACGGATGCACGATTTTGAGGAAAAATTGTCTGTACGAGGACGGAGGCTGAGCAAGCGTCAGGACGTGCTTGACCGTGGCCCGCGGGCAGCTACGGCACCAGCGCCGCCTACGCCGGAATAAACACCGTCAGCCTGATGCCGGATAATGGACAAATTGCTTACGTTAGTCGTGCTCGCGTGGTGCGCGGCGTGGCCAGGAGCAGGCTTGTTTCGCTGCCCGTTATGCCGGCAATCAATCGGATGCGCCGTAGCACAGCATCGAAATCTGTCAGTGATGCCGTCCCGAGTTCGACCACCAGATCCCACCGGCCATTGGTGGTGTGGATGGTCGAGACTTCCGGGAAGCCGCCCAGCGCCCGGACCACGCGGTCGGCGGCATGGCCCTCGATCTCGATGAGCATGATACCGCGGATGCGCTGATCGACGGCGTCGGCGCGCAGCACCACCGTGTACCCGATGATGTCGCCGGACCGTTCCAGGCGCTCCATACGCGCCCTGACCGTGGCGCGCGAGACGCCGAGATCGACGGCGAGATCCGACACGCTGCGCCGCGCGTCATGCCGCAGCAAGGTTACGAGCCGTTCGTCCAGTGTATCCATCAGCTTACCATTTTGACCAGTTCTGCTGCCAATACGATAAACAATGCATTTCGAATTGCCAATTCTGCCTGTTCATATCGCCGGCTCGCCATGGTTCTCTCGCGGCATTCGAACTTGACCGTGGGAAAAACAATGCGTTGCAAAATCGTCGGGGCACCGGTGCAGGACGGCGCTGGCAGAATGGGCTGCGAAATGGGGCCGAGCGCCCTGAGGACCGCCGGACTTGTTGAAGTGCTGTCCGGCCTCGGCCACGCTGTCGAGGATATGGGCGCCGTACAGGCGATGCCGGCGAGACGCATTTCGCATGGCAATCTGGCGCTGAAGGCCCTGCCCGAAATATCGGCCTGGACATCCGCCATTGCCGCGGCCGCCTACGCGGCGAGCGAGGACGCCATGCCGATCTTTCTCGGCGGCGACCACTCGATCTCGGCCGGGACCGTGTCGGGTCTCGCCCGCCGCGCCGCTGAGACCGGGCGGCCGCTGTTCGTGCTGTGGCTCGACGCGCACCCGGACTTCCACACGCTCGACACCACCGCCAGCGGTAATCTGCACGGCGTTCCGCTCGCTTACGCCAGCGGCCAGCCGGGTTTCCACGGCTATTTTCCGGATCTACCGGCAGCGGTCGATCCCAAGCGTATCTGCACAATGGGCCTGCGCAGTGTCGACCCGGCCGAGCGTAGCGCGCTCAACCAGGCGGGCGTGACCGTGCACGACATGCGCGCCATCGACGAGCATGGCATCGCGCCGCTGCTGCGCGCCTTCCTGGCGCGGGTGTCTGATGAAGACGGGCTGCTGCATGTCAGTCTCGACGTTGATTTCCTCGACCCGTCGATCGCGCCCGCAGTCGGCACCACGGTTCCGGGAGGCGCGACGTTCCGTGAGGCGCATCTGGTGATGGAGATGCTGTCCGACAGCGGCCTCGTCTCCAGCCTGGACCTGGTCGAGTTGAATCCTTTTCTGGACGAGCGTGGCCGCACCGCGACGTTGATGGTCGACCTGACGGCGAGCCTGATGGGCCGCCGCATCATGGACCGGCCGACCCGCAGCCATTCCGGGAGCTTTTGATCATGACCACGGCAAAGCTGAACATCGTCCCCTTCGTCAGCGTCGACCGCATGATGAAGCTGGTGAATGTTATCGGTGTCGAGCGCTTCCTGACCGAACTCGCTGGCTACATCGAAGAAGACTTCCGTCGCTGGGACCTGTTCGACAAGACGCCGCGCATCGCCTCGCATAGCCATGACGGCGTCATCGAGCTGATGCCGACAAGCGATGGTCGCCTCTATGGCTTCAAATATGTCAACGGCCATCCGAAGAACATGCGCCAGGGTCTGCAGACGGTCACGGCCTTCGGCGTACTCGCCGATGTCGGCAGCGGCTATCCGATGCTGCTCACGGAAATGACCATCCTGACTGCCCTGCGCACCGCCGCCACGTCCGCTGTCGCGGCCAAGTATCTGGCGCCGAGCGGCGCGCGCACCATGGCCATCATCGGCAATGGCGCCCAATCGGAATTCCAGGCGATCGCCTTCAAGGCGCTGACCGGCGTCGATCGGCTGAGGCTCTACGACATCGACCGCTCCGCCTCGCGCAAATGCGCCAAGAACCTGGCTGGCATGGGTTTTGATATCACCATCTGCGAAACCGGGCAGGAAGCGGTCGAAGGTGCCGGGATCATCACGACCGTTACGGCTGACAAGCAGTGCGCCACCATTCTCACCGACAACATGGTCGGCTCCGGCGTCCACATCAACGCCGTCGGCGGCGACTGCCCCGGCAAGACCGAACTGCACAGGGACATCCTGCTGCGCTCCGACATCTTCGTCGAATTCCCGCCCCAGACACGCATCGAGGGCGAGATCCAGCAGCTGGATCCCGACCATCCGGTGACCGAGCTCTGGCAGGTGATTGCCGCCAAGACCCAAGGCCGCCGAGATGCCAAGCAGATCACCCTGTTCGATTCAGTCGGCTTCGCGATCGAGGATTTTTCGGCGCTACGCTATGTGCGTGACCAGCTGCAGGCGACTGGCCTCTATGAGGAACTCGACCTGCTCGCCGATCCCGACGAACCGCGAGATCTGTTCGGCATGCTGCTGCGGGCCGCTATGCAGCCGGCAGCATAACAAGGCTCATCTCGAGAACAGCAGGTCTCTGCCTTGCCAGCCGAGCCAGATTTCCTTTTACGTTTAAACAGAAGTTTAGACGCTCAGGGAAATGGATCGAAGGTGCGCAAAAGACAGTTCTTTACGATCCGTTAACCGCGTCGATACTTTGGCGCAAATTTCCGTTACGGAAGCCAAAAACCAGGTGCATTGGTCGCCAATCCGTTTTAGTTTACATTCTATAAATGCGTTATTTGGCGAAGTTGACTTTGAGTTAGCCACGCTTTTTGTGGCCGATCCTCGCTGTAACGATCCAATACAAAATTGATCTTGCAAAGATATTGCCTGTAAAGAGCGATGAGGCTGCCGCTTCGGTGGCCGGGGGGCTTTCGTGCATTTTCTTTTGCTCGTCTTGCTGAAGAGATACGTCTTCAATCCGGCGATTGTCTTGGCAGCCTTCCTTGTCTACGGCGAAGGAACTCACCTTGCCGCAGCTCAGCAAATGTGCGGCCAGGCGCTGTCACAGTGCGACCTGCAGACCGACTCCGCATGCCTCGAGCGCACCTATGCCTGCGGTGAATATGATACCGTTATCCAGTCGCTCTTCGTCGAGCGGTTCGAACCGACGCCCGACCAGAAATACTTCGTCGGCGCATCGTTTTACGGCCGCCACATCCGCGAGCGCGCCGCCGGCGTGCAGTGCGAGATGGTGAAGTTCGCGCGCGAATACCTGACCGACTACCTGTCCGGCGTCGAGGCCGAGTTCACCACCAGCGGCTCGTTCGGCACGATGCGACAGATGGACCAAATCTATCATGCCGCGCAGATGCTGACCGACCTCGGCGACGTCACCGGCTGCCCGGAATCGGCGCTGACACGCGCCACCGTCGAGGACATCGCCCGTAGCGAGGCCGTACGCTATGCGCGCTCGGTGTTCCTGCAGCCGCCGCCGGAAGCTCGTTCCTCGTTCGACACGCTGCAATTGGCGCTGAGAAGCTTCGTCAGTCGGGCGTCCGATCTCGAGACGGGCATCGCCCTGCGCCGCGTCGAGATCAAGTCGGCCGAAACGCACCTGAAGGCGATCCGCGTCATTTTCGCTGATATCTTCGGACCGGTGACCGGGGCGGGCGCGACGCTGGTCGCCAACACCTCGATCCTCGACGGCCTGGCCGCGAAGACGACGCAGATGTTGCGCTCGGTCGAAGTATCGGAGGGAGAATTCAAGCGGGCACTCGGCAACGTCACGCCAGAGCAATACGCCAATCTCAATCGCAACACGGTCGCCAGCGCGGAGGATTTTCTCAAGGTCTCCGCCTTCCACATCAACATGATCGGGGTGCTGCTGCCGACCGATCCGGCAAAGCCCTTCTGGCGGCTGGACGCCGAGGTTCATGCCGACAACGCTGCCCAAGGCGCATTCAACGATCTCGCCAAGGTAAAGGCGGACTGGAAGGCGCACGGCGCGGCCACCGGCATCTGCGCCCAGGCAGGCGCTGCCGACAGGGTGTGGTACTGCCGATGACAAGCTTCCGAGCCATCGCGTTGTCCGTGATTGTCAGTTGCGTCCTGGCCGGCGCGGCCAGCGCCGCATCGATCCTGGAGCGGGCTTACACATCGGAGAAACTCGACGGTTTCTGGAACGCCACGCTCTCGAACGCAACGCCCGACGCCACCCGGTTCAGCGTGCTCGCCCCCGGTCCCGCCGCCGTCGAACCGAGCCACGAGGCGACGCAGCCCGATTTCGGCTTGCCCTTCACCGGCGAGGTGGTCGGCGAGGCGTCGGGCTCCTCCGGCGGCAGCCGCAGCGTCGGTTTCCCGATCATCCCGCTTTCGGCCGATGACGCCTCGGTGCTGATGCGAAGGCTTGCGTGGTCAGAGATCTACCTCAGCCGCTACCGCTTCTTCGCCCCAATCTCGACCGATAGCGCCGAAGAGCTCGCCGCGCTCGTCGGCCGACAATACGCCGCTGCCGTCGAGGCCTACCTGATTACCGGGCGGCTTTACTTCTCCGGGGCCGACTTGCCGGAGAAATGCCGGCACCTGACGCGGATGAACGAGATCAATGCCGGGCCTTTGTCAGGCGCCAGCCTGGCTTCGCTGCCTGCGGCCTGGCGTCCGCTGTTCCCGATCGTCGAGGCGGTGCGTGCACGGCTTGGTTCAGACGCGCTGGCGAAACTGGTCTGTTCGGTCAAGCCGGTACGCGGGCGCGCCGAGACGACCGGCCTGATCGAGACGCGGGTGCGCGCAAAGATCGTCAAGGCGGTCAGGACGAAGGTCGACGACACGCTCAACCTGATGAACGCCGCTTCGACCGAATACCAGTCACTGGTCAACGAGATGGACGTGTCGATCAAGTCGGCCGAGGTGATGGAGTTGGAGCGTGTGCTCGGCAACGCACAGGCCAACATGGTGCTCGTCAAGGAGGATCAGCTGAAGGCAGCAGAGACGATCGCCACGCTGCAGGCCGTCGACCTCTCCAGCCTCAACCAGCCGGAATCGCTGAAGGAGTTCGAAGACGGCAAGGCAAGGATGACGCAGATCGTCGGGCAGATCGAAGGCGTCATGACGGCTCTCTCCGGCCTCGCGCACGTCGTCGACGATCCGGCGATCACCGCCGAGCTTTCTTCCTGCGCAGGATTGGCCGGAGCGTATTCGAGGCTCGACCTCACGCTCGACACTGGCGCGCTGACCGCGACGATCAACGGCCCTTACGAGGACTGCATCAACCATGCCCGGGCGGTGGTCGGGCGTTTCCAGAATCCATCGCTTTCCAAGGCGCAGATGGCCGAACTTGCCCGGCACGTGCGCCAGATTTCCGAGGTCTTTCTGTCGACGGGGCAACCATGAGACGGTTCTTCCTGCTTTGCGGACTGGTCGTCAGCATCGTTTTCGGCGCTGCGGGAATGGCGCGCGGGCAGGACTGCATGGCTCTCGACATCGACGCGGCGGCCGGCCATGCCGGCGAGCTGACGACACTGCTCAAGATCGCCAATTTCCGCGCCGACGTGAAATACATGGGTGAGGTCGCCACCGAGCTCGAACAGTTCCTGACGACTTGCGGCGACGAGGCGACCGGACGGCTGGCGATCGTGTGCGATTTCGACTGCCACCTGCAACTCGGGCGCTATCGCCTGTTCCTCGCCGCCGACATGCCCTTCCTGTCGTCGGCGAGCGGCGTCAGCCGCAACGATACGCCCGTCTCGCCGCAAGCAGCGCAGGAATTCGGCCGGCAAGGCATCGAGATCGTCGACCGGGGTCTTCGCATTCTGGCCCGACAACAAGGCGGTGACCAGGGCACCGCGGCGGGAGCAGATGCGAGTTACCGCACCTTCGTGCGGCAGCTGACGGCGCTGTCCTCACTGAAGATCCAGTTGCTGATGAACACTGGGGATGTCTGGTACCAGACCGTCTCGGAGGCACGCGTCAAGGCGCTCGACTTCCTGGTCAGCGATACGCTGGGTGCCGTCGGAGGCGCTGGCCTCGACAGCCAACCCAACCTCTCCAAGGCCTACACCAATTACGAGGCCGCGATGTGGGTGCTGGTCGAGACGCAGATGGATATTCCGGGCGAGTCCACCTACGACGACCTGCGCGCCGACCTGCTGCTGCAGCAGAGCGACCTCGATGCGCGCATGGACAGCGTGCGCAAGGGCTTCCTGTTCCTCAACATCGACCCGATGCAGTTCACGACGATCCCGTTCGAGGACCTGCAGGAGGCCCTGGCCGAGAGCGAGCAGCGGTTGACCGAGGTCGAGCGCAATGTCGAGGCGCTGGTCGAGCGGTGGTACGCCAACAAGGAAGGCGAAGCGACGCGCGCTCTCGACGAGGAGCGGACGATCCGCAGCCAGGAAGTCAACCTTATCGCCCACAAGATCGGCAAGCTGGAGCACGAGGCGCAGACCTTCGCCACCACTGTCCAGCAAGAGATCAACGCGGTCGACGCCGAGAAGGACACGTTCGGCTATCGCCAGCAGATCAGATCGCTGGAGATCGAGCTCGGCACCAAGATAGCCGAGTTCGAAAACCAGCGCCGCCAGATCAATGACAGGCAGGAACTCGACCTCATCGTCCTCTCCAAGGAGGCCGAGGTCGAGCGACGCAACGAACTGCGCTGGCTGCTGAACTGGGAAATGACCCAGATGAACCTCGATCTGCAGATTTCCTCGCTCGAGAGCCAGATCACCGAATACGCCCGCCAGACGGAGCGCAACGCCAACCAGCTCGAACAGGCGGTTCGCCAGCGGCAGATCCTTCAAACCCAGATCGCCAACAACCAGGGCGCGATCGCCCGCGCCAACGACACAATCACCGAACTGCAACTGCGCCAGACCGACCTCTATCAGCGCCGCCGGGCCGTCGACCGCGAGCAGCTTTGCGGCATCGAGAATCAGCTCGCCCTGATCGGAGATACGGCCGACCATCCGTTCACGCCGCTGCTCGCGGGCGAACAGGCATGCCAAACCGTGACGCCGGCCTTCACGCGCAACCAATACGTTGCCCAGATGTGCGGCCCGGACGGTCAGTCGGGCCTCAGGGCCCAGCTCTTGAACTCGCAGACACAAGCGAAAGCGTTCCTGATGAAGTGCGTCATCGGCAGCGCCGACTTCGCCGATGTCGAGCCGCTGATCGCCGACCAGCAGATGATCACATCGAACATCCCGCTGCCGCAGGAACTTGCGAACGTCGATTGCGGTTCTTTTTCCCAGACAGAAACGGACTTCGCCAAGAAACTCTACGAAGCCGAGAGGGACCTCTATGCGAAGAGGAAGGCGGACCTCGAGGAGGCGCGTGACCAGGTCGACGGCCAGTTGTCGGAAGTGATCGCCTGGTTCGTCGCGTTCAACGGCACCACACAGGCCGCGCAGGTCATCCTGACTTCGGTGCAAGGTGCATACTCGATCGGCGCCGCGGTGCCCGAAATCATCACCTGCGCCTGCGGTTTGGGCAGCGGCGTCGCGACTGTGGTGGACGTCGCCAAACCGATCAGGGCGGCCTTGGAAGCGGCCCAATCCATCCTGTCGACGATCATCACCACCGGCCAGATCACTCAGGCGAATATTAATGAAATCAACGCGCTGAAACAGCGCCTCACGCAGCTCCGCCAGGCGATTGGCCAACTCGATCTCGACAAGGCGCTCAAAGCAAGGGCGCTGGTCGACACGCATTTCCAATTGGCCGGCCGGTTGGCGCAAGGGGCGCAGGAGATCAAGGAATTGGCGCTACAGGGCTCGATGGCGGCGGTTGACTGCCAGAGCCAGGATCTCAGCATCGACGAGCAGGTGGCGCGGCTCAAGTCCGACCACGAACGCATCCTCGCCGGGCTCGACCTTCAGGCGCGCGAGAACGACATGCTGAGTTTCCAGATTACGGACCAGCAGCGCACGATCGACCGGCTGACCAACGAGATCGCGATCCTCAATCTCGAACTCGACAAGCTGTCCCTGTCGGAAGCCCAGCTCAACCAGGACAATGCACGTGTCGCCGAACTGGTCGCGGCAACCAACGGCCGCATCGACCGCGTCCGCGCCGCGCAGACGACAGTGACAGGCCTCGCCGAGGAATCAAATGCCTCGACCAACCTGATCAACGAACTGCGCGACCGGCAGAAGGACAAGATGCTGGCACTGAACGATGCCGAACTCGCCTTCGTCGAGCAGCGCATCACGCAGTCGCGTGGCAACACCGAGGAACTCGTCGCGGGACTGAACCAGGCCAAGGATCTCGGCCTGAAGAGCCGCGCTCTGCAGGACAGCATCCTGAAGTTCCAGAGCAACGTTCAGGCCGAGGTGACAAAGCAGCAGGAGGAAATGACCAAGCTCGTCACCCAGATCGACGATCCGGCGACGCGCAAGAATCTGTTCATCGCGACCCAGGATACCATCGCCGACCTGATGAAGGGCATTCCCGAATATCTGGTGACCAAGCGGCGCGTGCTCGAGACCGCCAACCGGCTGATGCACCTGATGCGACGCCGCTTTGAAGTGGTGCAGGCCTTCACCGGCGACGCGGCGACAGTGCCCGCGGTGTATGTGCGCAACGCAACCCAGCTCCAGGCGATGATCGACGACATCGTTGCCAAGCGCTTCTTCGACGAGCGCCAGATCAACATCGATGTCGCCCAGATCGTCGTGCCCGCCAATTCAGGTTTCGCCCGCAAGCTGGCGCTCGACGAGAATGTCGAGTTCGAGGTTTCGCCTTTCGCGTCGACCGACGCGCTGATGAAGGCAAACGGCTATTTCGCGCTGTGGGCGCCCAACAAATTCCGCGAGCGCAAGAACCTGACCCTGATCGATGTCTTCGCCGGCACCGACTACCAGTGCACGGGGGCGCAGTGGAACCGCTTCGCCCTGCAACACCGCGGCAGCGGCTTCATCTTCAAGCCGCTGACAAAGGGGGCGAGCGAGGTCCGCGCAGACATTTCGGTCGGGCCGGAGCGGGTCGCGTTGCAGACCTTCTTCAACCAGGCCGACAGCGGCGACGAGATCAGCCGGATCATCCGCTACTGGGTGCAGGATCGCTACCAGGCGCGCAAATTCCCGCGCGCGCCCGGACCGTCGAACGACACCAGCCTGATCCTGCCTTATCTCGGCGCGCCGCTGATCGGCTCCTACCGGCTGTCACTGCAGCCGAGCGACTGCCCGTTCGACGGCGCCGTGTTCACCCTCTATTTCATCTTCGCGAGCGCGCCATGAGAGCCGTCGTCGCCACAGCAGCGCTCGGTCTGGCGCTCAGCGCGACGGGAGCGGCCGCGCGCGACCTCTTCGTCGACAATCTCGCCGGCTATACGATCGAATCGCGCGTTCTCGACGCTCCCAACTGCGAGGGGCCGGCCATTCCGGACGGCACGCTGAAGACCTTCGAGCAAGGCCTCTGCGTCTTCCACCGCCCGGCCCGCAGTCCGAGCGATAGCGAACGTGCGGCCAACCTGATGCGGGAGGCGCAGACACGCGGACTGCCGCCCGTCCACCAGCAACTCGCCGGGCTGATTTCAGGCTTGGCGACCTGCGCCGAGGCTACGCGTCACCTCGACGCCTACCGGGCTTCCGGCAACCAGAACCGGATGGAGCAGACGCTGTTCTGCCGCGACCGGCGGCACAGCCAGGCCGACCTGAACGCGATCGAATGGAACCATGCGCTGTTCGAATATGCCGACGGGCTCGCTTCTAACCGAACGCTGGACCAGAGGCTGGCCGAGATGAGCGCCTGCCAGGCCGGGCCCTTGAGCGCCGATTTCGACGCCCAGTGCGGCCTGATCTCCAATCTGTCCGACACCGAGATCGATGCCTTCGCCGACGGGGCTGCCGGCAAAGTCATCGAGAGCTACTTCGCCAGCGTCGAGAGCCCGATCACCGCGATGTTTTCGCGCAAGCTGAAACGAGCCGAGGGCCTGGTGCAGAGTTCGCGCGCCGGCATCGATGACATCAAGGCGGGCGCCGACACCGTGAACAAGGAATACGCCGCATTGAACCAGGTCTACGAAGCGGCGCGCGACACCAAGATGGGGCCGATCTACAACGCCTACCGCGAGGCGATCCTGAGGGCGACCTCGATCCTCGACGAGTTCGACCGGTGGAAGGGCGGGCTGTTCATAACCTCGGAAAACATCAACCTGATGCCGAAGATCACCGAACGATCGGGCGAGATCGCGGGCGAGAAGACGCGCGTCGACGGCCTCGCCTTCGAGGCCAAGGCGAGCGCGCTGGTCGGCGACATCAAGCGCATCATCAATGCCGACGCCGAGAACCGCGCCGCGGTCGCCGCCTTCTGCCGCATCTATTTCTGCGAACTGACCAACCGCCGCTCGATGGCCGACGTCATCCGGACCTGCCGCCGGCCGGCGCTCGCCAACAACCCGCTGTGCGTTGGCCAGAACGGGCAGATCACCAATGGAACTCTTACGGTCGACTTCCAAGGGCCGCATTCGATCACGGTCCAGGCGCTGTGCCAGTCAGCCGGCCTCGATCCGTTGATGACCGAGGTCAATATGGACCCCGCGCGCGCCGCAAGCTGCTTGAGCGAATTGAGATGAGACAGGCGGTCATGTTGCTCACCCTGGTTCTCGCGGGCACGTCAGTGTCCCGCGCCGAGCCGCAGCTTGCCGCTTTCGTCACCGACCAGAACAACGACGTCTATGTCGCGCTTTTCGACGGCAAGGCGGTGGAACTCGCCGGCTGCTCTAGCCCGGGCCAGGCGAAAAGGTTGCTGCACCTGGCTGACACCGCGCTAGTCTCGGAGGCGACGCTCGCCAAGCTTCAAACTGAAAACAGTTTTGGGACGCAGCCGCGGCTGCCATGCCCCGGGACGGCATTCAATATCGACTGGCCGGCGACGACAGCGATCTGGGCCGATGTCGAGGCATCCGGCAACTACTATCTGCCTTCCCCCTCAGGCCCCGGCTATTTCGCCGTGCCCACTGCCTGCGCCGAGATCAAGGCGGCACTTGCCATCCGCGAGCGGCTGCAACTGCCGGGCGTGCTCCAGGGTTTCGCCGCGCCGCCCGACGTCGGGACACCGTTCGTACTCGATTGCGGGCGCGGCGATCTCGGCGGTCCATCGGACATAGCGGCGGCGAGCGTGGCCCGCTGGAGCCTGCACCGGTTCGAAACCTTCCTCAGCGCCGAAAGCATCGGCGACACGGTCTATGTCGTGCGCTACACGCCGCCAGGCGAAGGCGCGCAGCCCTCCTACCTGCCGATTGCGCGCCTCGACGGCAAGGCGACGCGCGACGTCATCGCAGATGTGGCCGCAGCGGAAGCGGCGGAGACGAAGCTGCGGGCATTCTTCGGCATCGCCGAGGCCGAGGGGGTAACCCTGCTCGGCGCCGACGCTGTGGCGGCGCTTCGTTCGGCGCCCTTCGTCGACCTGTGTCTGTCGAATTGCGATGGCTATCAGCGCGAGCACGCGGCATTCGCGCAACCGGGCATCGACCTCGGCCTGTCGCCGCTGTCGGCTGGCCTGTCCATCACCTCACTCGACCCCCTCGGCAATACGCGGCTGGACTGGACCTTCGCGGAAGGGCGCACGCTGTCCTTCACGGGCTGCCCGCTTCTGACGTCGGCGCTCGGCCTGTCCGCACCCGGCATTGGCGACTGGATGGGCGAGACAGATCGCGCGCTGACCGCCACTCCGCCGCCGGGTACCGGCTTCGACTGTCGGGGGTCGGCCAGCGATACCTGCGTTCGCCGCGTCAATGATGGCGGTACGCTGACGATGGCGCAATTCTCATCCGAGGGCGATTGCGCCGGACGGACGAATCTCAGGCTCGAACTGCCCGCATCGGTCAAGACGCCGCAGACGCTGATCCTGAAGGGATTGCCGTTCAAGACGGTGCACATGGCGCCGGCCCCCGGCGTCGCCCGCACGCGGCTCGTCGGCACCGCCAACCGGGTGCCTGCCGGCACGTCCTCATGCATCCTGTCCGCGACCGGGGTGATCATCGTCGCGGACGGGTTGCCTCGGCTCGAACTCGAGCGGATCGACCTGGCGCGGGCGGCCGATCAAACGACCGATGAGGTCGTCGCCGTGATCGCCCAAAACGGCGCGGTCGCGCTCGACGATGTGACCATCGGCACCGTGGCGGACGGACTGTCACCGATGGCGCGCGGCGCGTCGCTGTGCCTGGCCGACCTTTATGCGCGAGGGCTCAGAGTTGAAGCAGACATGCTGGCGATCCAGGGCGTTCGGGCCCGGCTGCTGATCTCGGCCCAGGCGCCGGTCCGCTCCACCCTCGTGCGCGCGCGTTTCGGCGCGGTGCTCACTTCAGACAGCCTGATGCGCATGGACTTCACCGACATCGCCGCAGCCAATCCGCTGGTGCTGCGCGGGGCGGTCGTGGCGGGTCGCTCGGACGGGCTGGCGCCGACGGCAGCCGGCCTTGCGGTCGGCTCCGCTATCCAGCTTGAGCGCGGTTCGTCGGCGAATTTCACCACCTCGACGGTCTCCGGCTTCCGCTGCGCGGTCAGTTTCGCCGACAGCGCCTCCAGCGCCAGTTTCCTGCTGCCGGGCAACGACATCGCACACGACAATACCAGCCGGGCCTGCGGGCCGGGCCGCTTCAGCCTCGTAGAATAGAGCGGAAGGAGGATTGGCAGATGAACCCTATCGCCCGATCGCTGCTCCACCTGCTGGCGCTGCTCGCGGTGATCCATGCCGGTCCGGCCCGGGCCGAGGAACCGAAGGTCGTCCTGTTGGAAGACCCGACGCTGAACGCCACCCGCTTGCACTATCCCCTGCTCATCTCGGAAGGTCGCGGCTACCGCATCCGCTGCAACGATCAGGCGGACGAGGAAGCGGTGATCCGCGGACTGGGCTTCGCCACCGTCCCCTCGCAAGTGCTGACTGTCGTCGACAACGCAGTCATCGCTGCCGACCCAGCCGCCAATCCGCTGTTGTGTCCATCCGGCGAGAACTACCCGATCAAGGTCTTTGCGCATGATGGCGGCAGCGGCATCGTCTACTATCTGCAGTTCCCGACCGATTTCGGTTCGCCATCCCTTTCCGACCAACTCTACATTCCCGGCTGCGGGCCTTTGGTCGAGGGACTGAAGCTCGACCTCAATCAGGCGATCGACGCCGACCCGACCCCATTCTTCGCTGGAAAGGTCCATACCATCGCATGCGTTGCGGGGCCGCCGGTTGTCGGAAGGACGACGACCTTCGTCAGTTGGTGCATCAAGGATGACCTTGATCCGGCCCAGAAGACGACGGTCGAGGAACTGCTCGACCTGACACCCGGCGGCGCCGGCGCCCTTGGCAATCCGGTGGCGTGCGCAAGCGCACAGGATTTTCTCGCGTCGAGCACGACACTCGACCTGGCCGGGCGACGGCTGACAAACCTCGAGCCGCTGGCGACACTTACCCATCTGACGAGCCTGACCTTGTCCGGCAATGAAATTACCGACATGCGCGACCTGGAAAAGCTGACCAAGCTTACGTTCCTCGATCTGTCGCGCAATCGGATCAGCAACATCAGCGTGACGGCGGTGATGAAGGATCTGGCCGAGGCCGACCTCAGCTCCAACCAGATCGCCGATCTACGGCCGCTCGCCTCGGCACGGGCGCTGACCCGGCTGGTTCTGGCCAGCAACAAGATCGTCGACGTGTCGCCACTACGGTTTCTGCAAGAGCTCACCGCGCTTGACCTGTCGAAGAACCGGATCACGGATGCGCGTCCCTTGATGAGCCTGACCAAACTCGCCGCTCCGAACCTGCGCGCAAACCGCTTGGCCACGGCGCAATCCGTCAGCGCCATCCTGCCATTCAATCCGTCGCTGGACGGCAATCCGGTCTGCATCAGTCGACCCGAGCAATCGACCGTGGCCTCCGGCAAGATTTTTGAAGCCTGCATCACGGCAGTGAAGGAAGGCGACGTGGTGCTGGCAAACATGCAGACCGGCAAGTGCCTGGCTGTGGCCGAGGGGCGCCTCGACAACAACGCCCCGGCCGTCCAGTTCAATTGCGACGGCGACCAGTGGCGTCGCTGGAAACTGGTCGAGACGGAGGATGGTTTTCAGCTGCAGAACGTACGGACCGGAAAATGCCTGACGATTGCCGGCGGGGTCAGCACCGATAACAACGTCCCTGCCCTCCAATTCGACTGCGACCGGGACGCATCGCGACATTGGAAGCTGACCGCGACCGGCGACGGCTTCCAGGCTGAAAACGTGCTGACGGGGAAATGCCTGACGATTGCCGGCGGGGAGAGCACCGACGACGACGTCCCTGCCCTCCAGTTCAATTGCGACCGCCATCCGTCGCGATTCTGGAGCATCCGGGCGGCTGACCCCGAAGTCATGCTGGTGAACAGGCAAACCGAAAGGTGCCTGTCGGTCGCGGAAGGACGAATCGACAACAACGCACCGACGGTGCAATTCGACTGCAACGGCAGTCAATGGCAGCGCTGGAGGCTGGTTGAGACAGGCGGCGGATTCCAGGTGGCGAACGTCCAGACGGGCAAGTGCCTGACGATTGCCGGCGGGATCAGCACCGAAAACAACATCCCGGCCTTGCAGTTCAACTGTGACAGCGACCCTTCGCGCCGCTGGAACCTGGTCGAGACGCGCGACGGCGTTCAGGCGGAGAACGTCCAGACGGGCAAGTGCCTGACCATTGCCGGCGGAGTGAGCAACTTGAACAACATCCCGGCCCTTCAGTTCACCTGCGACCGCGATCCGTCAGGCTACTGGACCATCAAGGCGGCGGACGAGAGGTAGTGCTGCCAGTCGCCCGGGCTGATCGAGCCGCATCGATCAGCCTGAGCTCGAAAGGAGAGATCCGATGAACCGCATCGCCCAATTGCTCCTTGTTGTGGTCGTGCTCGTGGCCGCCGGCACCGGCCCGGCCCGCGCGGACGAGCCGAAGGTTGTGCTGTTCGAGGATCCGGGGCTGGAGGCGAACCGGCTGCACTATCCGCTGCTTATCTCGGACGGGCGCGGCTACCGCATCCGCTGCAAGGATCAGGCGGACGAGGAAGCGGTGATCCGCGGACTTGGGTTCGCGACGGTTCCTTCGGAGGTGTTGACCGCCGTCGACAGCGCGATCGTCGCCGCTGATCCCGCCGCCAATCCACTGCTGTGCCCGTCGGGCGACACATATCCGATCAAGGTTTTCGCGCACGACAATGGCAGCGGCCTCGTCTACTACCTGCAATTCCCCTCCGACTTCGGTGCAACGACTTTTTCCGACCGGCTCTACATTCCGAGCTGCGCGCCCCTGGTCACCGTGCTGAAGCTCAATCTCGACCAGGCTCTGAACGCCGACCCAACGCCGTTCTTCGCCGGCAAGATCCACACCATCACGTGCCTCTCCGGCGCGCCGCTGGTCGACAAGCCGACGACCTTCGCGAAGTGGTGCGTCAAGGGTGACCGCACGCCGGCTGAGACGGCGACCGTGATGGCGGTGCTCGATTCAACGCCCGGCGGGGTCTCGGCGCTCGGCGACCCGGCTGCCTGCGCCGCGGCACAGGCCTTTCTGGAATCGATCACAACGCTGAACCTGAACGGCAAGGGCGTGCAGTCGATCGAGCCGATTGCGGTGCTGAAGAACCTCACGAGCCTGTCGATCGCCGACAATTCGATCACCGACCTCGGGCCGCTGACCAAGCTCAAAACGCTGACCTTCCTCGACATTTCCGGCAATCACGTCGGCAACATCAACGCGCTGGCGCCGCTCATCGCGCTGACGCGGGCCGACGTCTCCGACAACGACATCATCGACATCCGCGCCCTGTCGGCGCTGGCGCTGCTCACCAACCTTACGCTCGACAACAACAAGATCGCCAGCCTCGACCCGCTGCAATTCCTGCAGGCGCTCTCGACACTGTCCATCGCCAACAATGGACTGACAGGCGACATGCTCGATCCGCTCAGCGCCCTCGGCGGCCTGACCAGCCTCAACCTCGCCAACAACAAGATCGAGACCTTCGCCAATCTCGGTAGCTTCCCCTCGACGCTCGCCATCAACCTCAGCGGCAATCCAATTGTCGCGGACGGTGGGCAGAGCTTCGTTGACCTGTGCGTGCTGCATCGCGACGCGGCGACCCCGCTTGGGCAGACCATCCGCGCCATGGTCGAATTGGAGGGCGGCGGCACGTGCGCCGCGGTCGGCAACAATCTGCTGGCGACCACGGCGCTCGACCTTTCGTCGAAGATCGTCAGCGACCTGCGTCCGCTCGCGACCTTGCCGCAACTCACCTCGCTCAACCTGTCGAGCAATGCCATCACCGACGTCGCGCCGCTTGCCGGCCTGACCAACCTCGGCATACTCAACCTGTCAAAAAATTCGATCGTCAATGTCAGGCCGCTGGCAGCGCTATCGGGCCTGATCAATCTCGATCTTTCCGACAATCCCGTGCAAGCGACCGACTTCCTGTCGGCATGCCTGATGCGGAACCAGACTGACTTTCTGACTCCCGCGCAAGCCACGGAAGTGAATGCGCTGCTGTCGATCTCGGGCAAGGCTGCCTGCGGCAAAGCCTACGACGATCTCAATTCACGCCAGTTCGCCGACGCGAAGAACCGCGGGTTGACCAGCGTCTCGCTCTTCCCGGTGATGGCCAATCTCACCTCCATCGACCTGTCCGACAACCAGTTGTCCGACGTCTCGGCGCTGTCGGCGATACCGGGGCTGACGAAGCTTTGGATCCGCAACAACCAGATCCCCTCGATCCAGGGCGTCCTGCAACTGCGCCGCCTCGAACAACTGAGCATCGACGGCAATCCCGTGTCGAACCTGATCGGCATCGGGATGCTCAACAAGCTGACCAAGCTCTATTTCTCGAACACACACGTGCAATCCGTGACGCCGTTGGCGGACCTGCCGCTGCTCGACGACGCCGGTATGCGCAACCTGCCGCTGCAATACGCCAGCTTCGCCGAATACTGCATCGTCTACCGGTTCGATTCTGTCGCGCTCGGCGACGCGCGAGGCTTTATGGCGGCACTCGACAGCCGCATGCAGGCCGACCACGTCGATAGCGCCGATTGCAGCGCTGCGCAGAGCTGGGCGCAGTCACTGACCAGCCTGACGCTGAACAAGAAGTCGATCATCGCCGTCAACCCCGTGGTCCATTTTCGGGCGCTGGGAGAACTTAACCTGTTCGACAATGTGATCACCGACGCGTCCCCGATCGCTTCGCTGACGGGACTCCAGAAACTGAACCTCGCCACCAACCGGCTGTCGGCGATCCCGCGCTTCAGCTCGAGCGGGCTCAAATACATCTATCTGAACGACAATCAGATCACTGACGTCGGCAATCTGTCGAACATGCCGGCGTTGTCGAATGTCGATCTGCGCAACAACCGGGTCTTCAATGCGCTGCCGCTCGGCTCGCTTCCGGCGCTGTCGATCGTCGATCTGCGAGGCAACCGGATCGAGAACTTCGTTCACGTTCATCCGGTGATCGGAAAATCCTATCTCGGCAATAATCCGATCTGCTCGTTCCCGCAGCCGCTCACCCCACAAGTCGCCGAAGCCTGCAAGCGCGAGCCGTCGCGCATCCTGGACGTCAATATTCACGTGTTCGATGAAATTGCCGTCCAGCCTTTGGTCGTCTGTCCGCGTCCCAGCTGCCTGCAGCTCCAGCCCCACGTCATCGTGGGCCCGCTCATTCACCAGTAATGCCTGCACCCGGAGGTAGTCCCATGTTCGCCAAGACCCTTACCGCCCTCGCAGCCCTGACCGCTGGCGCCGCAGTACTCGGCTCCCCGGCTCGCGCCGAAGACAAATCAGCGACCTCGATCGTGCAGTTGCCCGCCGCGGGCGGCACCGTCACGCAGGAGGAAGGCAACTTCTCGCTGAACAACAATACAGGATCGGCGAACTTCACCCTGCCACTGCCGACCCTGCCGACTCGTGGCCAGTTCGGGCCGCAGATGAGCCTCACCTACAGCCAGTTCGCGGGCGATACCGGCAACGGGCTCGGCATCGGCTGGCGGTTCAATACCCAGGAGATCGCCGTCAACGACGATCTCGGCACGGCCGTGCCCGGCACCAAGCCGGGCGGCGATTTCTTCTCCCGCCTGTCCTTCATGGGTACGCGGCTCGTGTTTCTCGGAAACCAGAACGGCGTCTGGGAATACAAGCCCGAATACGCCGAGGATTTCGTCAAGATTCTCTATCACACCGGGGCGTTCAACGTCGTTTCGCTCGACCTGTCAGGCGGCCTGCACACCGACACCATCCCCTCCGGCTTCGAGGTGACCAACGCCGACGGAACGCGGCTGATCTTCAGCGGCGACCCCTCCGTGGCGGAGGGCAATTTCGACATAGCCAAGCCTTACGTGACGAAATGGCCGCTGGTGCTGCAGCTCAGCGCCAACCGCGAAGCCGTCCGCTACGACTACCAGCGTTTCGGTGGACGCAGCTACCTGACAAAGGCCAGCTTCGCCGGCGGTCAGAGCAGCTATCAGTTCGACTTGATCGAGACGCAATCGACCCTCGTCAGCCACACCAATGGCAGCAAACAGGAGAACGCCCGGCTTTACGGCAAGGTCACGGCGAAATTCAAGGACACCGTCTACGCCCAATGGTGCATGGGATATGTCGGCCGTGACACCAATGATACCTCGAAGTTCGTCGTCAGGGCGCATCCGGACTGCCTGGCGAAGGCTCAGGCCGACCTGACGCCGCTCATCGACACGCAGTCGGTCAATGTGCTCGACCAGTTGCGGGTGCTCTACCGGTATGGCGACACCGGCGGCGGGGCGCTGGCGCAATCGACGCTGAAGTTCCCGGACATCAATTTCGGCTATTCGTCGTGGACAAGCGCCGAACTGGCGTCGCGCCCCGTCGTGTTCGAAGCGCCGAAGATGGCGTTCGCCGGCGACATCCCCCCTCAGAATTTCGAATTGGCCGATCTCAACATGGATGCATTGGTCGACATCGTGCAGACCAAGGATGACGGCGCGACCGTGCATCTCGGTAGCGGCGACCTGAACAGCGCCTTCGGCGACACCACCCAACTCGTGCTGTCGCGTCCGACCGAGGCTGGACTGATGCGCCAGATCGCGCCCCGGCTCACCGACAATCGCTTCGCTTTTGCCGACATCCTTGGCGACAGCTTCGTCGATATCGTCGAAATCGAAGACGGGCTGATGCACGTCTATGACGGCAAGGCCGATGGGACCTTCCCTTATCTCGGCCGCTCGATCCCGCTACCCGGCGTCTCGCCGACGACATTCGCGGGCGGCAACGGCCGCTTCGCCGACGTCAATATGGACAGCATGTCCGACATCGTCACGACGCGCCTCAACGCTGATGGCCGCACCGAATGGCGGATATTTCTCAATCTCACCCGGCGCCAGGCCGATGGCGGTTACAGCGTCAATTTCGGCGCGCTGACCAAGGCGTTCCCATTCAACAGCCAGGACGGCCAGATACTCGGCCGCAACAATGTGCGGATGGTCGACATCAATGGCGACCGGCTGCCCGATCTCGTCGTCATCCGTCCAGCCGACCAGGGCTTCTGCCTCTACGAGAACCAGGGCAACATCTTCTCGACGGACCCGAATGCGCTCTTGTTTGGCGACGCCGCGATCAACGATCCGGTCTGCGGTCACGGCACCTTCTCGAAGATTGGCGGCATGCAGCCCGGCGAGAACCTCGCCACGATGTGGTACATAGACGCCAATGGCGACGGCATCATCGATTTCGCGTCGATGGGCGAGCGCACCGACCAGATGCGCATCTGGCTCGGCTTCGGCGACGGGACCTACCTGAAGGATCCGCTCAACATCGCGCTCAATCTGCGGGTTCAACTCGGCACGTCGACACAGACCTTCGCCTCGCGCGTCGCCGACATCGACGGCGACGGCCAGACCGAAATCATCGTGTTCCAGAAACCGTCCGGTGACGATGTGAAGCCCGTCGTCATCATCGACTTCAACCGAACCGCAACCATGCAACTCGTCAAGGCGAACCTGTTGACGGTCGTCGACTTCGATTCCGGACGCCGGCACGACATTCGCTATGCGACCTCGATCGACGAGATGCTGCGCGACCGCGCCAACGGCCAGCCGACGCGCAACCTGCATTTCCCCGTTGTCGTCGCCAAGCAGCTCGTCACGTCGCAGGGCATACCCGGCCAGGTTCGCGCCCAGGTACAGACGGACGAATATTTCTACCACAATCCCTTCTATGACGTGATCAATCGCCGCTTCATCGGCTTCTCGGAGGTCGAGAAGGTCGCTTACGGCGATGAGAACGCGGCCGGCCAGCGCGTCACGCAGCGTTCCCGCCTCGATCGCGAACAGTATTACACCTTCGCGGAGAGGGCGGCCGACCTGAACCTTGCCGGCAAGCTGAAGATCCGCAAGACATACGAGGTAAAGCCCGAGGCGACGCTCGTCGCGAGCGCTGAGACAACCGAGACGCTCGATCCGTCAGCGGCGGCGCTGCACTCGCTGTCGACCGCTACGCGCAGCCAGAAGCTGCCGACGACCGGCATGATGCTGAAATGCGAATCGTCGGTATGGGAGGCATTTTCGCGTGGCGACGGTTCGTCCTATCTGAGGAAAGTCAAGGACACGCTGACCGAATCCGCAGGTCAGGCCGAGCAGCAGGATCCGGCCGATCCCGAATGCAAGGATCCGGTCAAGACCCAGTCCTATGCCGACTTCGACGCGTTCAACATGGCAGCTTCGGAGACGGTGCGGGTGCGAGACGTCCCTGGCCCGGAGAACCTTACAGTTCCCGGTTTCAGCCGCACGACCCAGACAGACTACGCTCAGTCGCGCACCGATCTCGCTGCGCTCGGCATCGTCAATGCCGCGTCCGAGCGGCGTATCCTCGCCGGGACGCGGCTGCTCAGCCGCGAGAGCTTCACCTACCTGCCGAATTCCGGCGGCAGGATGGGATCGCGCTCGCTTGAGGTCCTTTCAGGCCTGGGCGCGCTGCCGCCCGCACTGGAGCAGTTCCGCAGCGCCAGCCGCAAGCTGGCGAAGACGATGGGCTATGATGTTTTCGGCAACAGCATTTCGGTTGCCGACGAACTCGGAACGACCGAGCTTGCGGTCTACGACGCCACCGGCACGCTGCTGCTTAGCCACACCAAGCCGTCCGGTGTTGCACCAGAACTCGACCAGACGACGAAGATGACCTATGACGGCCCGCGGCAGGGTGCGGTCGCGACAACTACCAGCCCGCTGGGAATGGTCGTCACGACCAGTTACGACGCGCTCGGACGCAAGACCCGGGAAGCGGCCGCAGACGGCGCCGAGAAGTTCTATACCTACAAGATCGGCGAGAATGGACGACCGTCGCTGATCCTGACTGCCCGCCGGCGCTACGCGAGCGCTGCCGAGACACCGGACGGTGAGAGCGAGTTCATAGCCGATCTCGCCGCCTATGATGCGCGCAGCCAGAAGATCGCCGACCTCGAGAACGTTGCGGAAGGCGGCGTGCGGGTGTTCCATTTCTCACTCTACAACCGCAACGCGAAGCAGGTCTTCCGCTGGACGCCCTTCGTGGTGAAGAGCTTCGGCGGGGTCGACGACTTGAACCTGCAGAAAGTTTTCGATCTTGGCGAGATTCCGCGCCCGGATCACGAAGTCGGCAACGCATACACCTACGACGCAGCCGATCGGATGGTCCGTGAAACCCACCCTTCGGGAAAGACATCCGACATGGATTTCGGTCCGTGGGGCACGCACACCGTCACAACCTACAATGATCAGTTCGACGGCACCGTTCACAGCGGTGAGTACTCCTTGCGCAACGAGAATGGTGTGACTGCCTTCGTCGCCACCGACGGCAATGGTACGACACATATCTCCCGTTTTGTGCGCGATACATTTGGCTATTTGAGCGAGATCTGGCTACCAGGCGAAGCAACGCCTCGGAAGCTTATCTACAACTCGGTCGGCGATATCGAATTCCAGGCGATCCCCGGGATGGGCGACCGATACGCCTTCTATGACGGGCGCGGCAGGCAGTCGGTGATCGCTCGCGTGGGAACCAATGGCGAAAGCTCGATCCAGACTTACACCTACGACTTCCTCAACCGAAAACTCACCGAAGTGAACGACGGCGTCCTTCACCTCGAATATCAGTACGACAGAGGTGTCCAGGTCGCATCCGCGGCCGGTTTCGACACGCCGATCGATCTTCCGCTCGGAGACACGACGCAGATTACCATTCACGATCCCAACGGCGCGTTCGATGCGATCCAGCGTTACGCGTATGACCGGAACGGCCGGATGGTGACGCACGAAGTGGAGATTAACGGCGCGAAATACGCCGACCATTTCCACCATACGCTCGACGGACGCATCGATTCGTCCGAGGGTCCGCGCGGCCTGGCGTCGAAATTCGCGCTGGGGCCCGACAAGAACCTGCGGTCGGTGACGGTCACGCATCCCGATTTTTCGGAGTCCCAAAAAATCATCGAGAATATCACCTACAATGCCGAGTCGCGCATCGAGCGGGTCGATTACCGCCTCGGCGCATTCACGCAGATGTCGTACGACCCGGCGACCCTGTTCCTCACCCACATCGTAACGCAGGCCGGAGACAAGCCGTTGCAGGATCTGACCATGACCTTCAACGGCAATGGATCGATCACCCAGATCGTCGATGGACTGCCGCAAGGCGCGGGCGATCAGGGGCATGTCGACCGGTCTGGAACGTTCCACTACAATTTCAAGAACGAGCTCGTCCGCATCGATCGCTACGGCCAGCCGGCCGAATTCGCCTATTCACCCGCCGGAACGTTCGCGCGCAATGACGAGTTGGAACCTGGCGCGCCAATCGCGCCAGCGACCGGTTCGGCAACAGGGCTCATACCGACTGGAACCGYGGCAAAGCCCTATGCTTTCGACGGTTTCGCGCAGTTGGCAAAATCGCCGACATTGACCGGGACGGTGTTCGACATCAACGGACGGCTGATCCGCGCGCAGACGGCAACGAACGAAGTGCTCTACGGCTACGACCAGACCGGTCGTCGCCTCTACAAGAAGGTGACGCCGACGAATGGGCCGGAACAGCTCTATCTCTACCCGGTCGAGACGTTCGAAATCGGCCCCAAGGGCGAGGAGAGCTACGTCAACATCGCCGACTCCAAGCTTGTGCGGCTGGAACATGGCACAGGCAAGTGGTTCTACTACCTGAAGGATCACATTGAGAGCAGCGACTACGTCATTGCTTCAGACGGCGTCCCGGTCGAGCAGATGCTCTACAAAGCCTACGGCACGGAACATAAGCCCGAGATGCTGTCTCCCGCCTGGGCGACGCATCTGACGGATGTCGCGGCCGACCTGCCGCGTGAAAAGACCCATCATCGTTTCACCGGCAAGTATCTCGATGACGACACAGGCCTCTACTACTATGGTGCCCGATACTACGATCCGGCGCTCGGACGCTTCATCTCGCCCGATCCGCTGTATGTCGGTGATCCAGAGCGATGCACGAGCAACCCAACGTCGTGCAATCTATTCGCCTACGCCAACAACAACCCGATGGCCTTCGTCGACCCAACAGGTCTCAAGGAGATCGTGGCCGACGATGCCGCCTACAAACGCCAGGTGGAGCAAGATCTACAGCGAACCGACCCAACTGCTCGTGTCGACAGCAAGACCGGCGAAGTGTCGCAAAGCTTCCTGCATGGCGTTTGGCTGGACGTGAAGGGCTTCGTTACCGGGTCGAATTCGTTCGACGCGGGCCGTGAGCTCACGCGCCGGGTGATCGACGACCCGCAGACGACCACGATTACGAATGTCGCTGGCCACACTGAAGCCGACGTGAAAGATCCGAAAACCAACCCGGAGACGACCGCCGGGGACGTCGTCATCAGGTATGACCCGGCGACAGCGAGAACTCGAACCTCGGATGAATTCGACAAGTCGACGGGCAAAGTTGTGCTCGATGCGCCGGCAGATCCGGGTATCGTGCTGGCGCACGAACAGATTCACGCCACGCACATGATGGCCGGTAAGGACACCGGCATGGCAGAAGTCCGCTATACCGGTGTCGACGGCAAGCCATACAAAGCCCCTGACGCCGAAGCTCGCACCGTCGGAGTCGGCGGTACGATGCGGACGGACGACATAACAGAGAACCAGTTGCGGGACATGCTCGGTATCAGGCCGCGCAACAACTACTAGTAGTGGCTGGTCGCCATAGAGGAATGGAGGCATGACATGCTCAAGAACCGATGGCTTCCGGCCATTCTCGCCGGGGTCACACTCATGACCGCAGCGACATTTTCGACGCAATCCATGGGCGAGGAAGTTCGACCGCCGGCTGCTGTGCCATTGGACTTCCTGGCCTGGATCGATCGCGATCGGGCCTGGCTGGAGCAGCAGATTCTCGCGATCAGCGGCTCCAGCAGTATCAAGATCGGGGCTACCGCTCTTGAGACCACGGACCTTGACGCGCTGAAGGCGGCCAACCGCATACGGACCTTCGCCTACCTCGCGGCCAAGGGGCTGCGGCCCCCCTATTTCGATCTGCCGGTGGCGGCCGCGGATAGAACGGTCCGGTGCATTACAAAGTATCCGACTAGCATTGCCCCCGACATCGGGCCGATGGACTTCGCGAGGGCGTCGTTTCCGGCGGAGGCCGCCGACCAAACCGAACTGAAATCCTGCACGGTCGCAGGCAAGGGCGGAGACTATGCCGAGCTTAACCGGGCGGCCTTTCGCGATCGCTACTTCAACGCGTCAGGCACATTGAAGCCGGAATTCCGGGACCTGCGCGACGATTCTGCTTTCAAGGCGAAGGCGATCGACGAGGGCTTCTTCCTGACGACGGAGGACTATAGCGGCCTGCTGCAACTGGATCTGCGGTAGGCGGCCAAGACGTAGCAGGCACAATGGCCGCGCCGGTGAAGGCAAGTCGGACAGTCGCTCCGTCCCACGGCCTGGCTGCTGAGCAGCCAGGCATCGCATCGCGAAAGCTGGGGCTCCGTCATGACTTGACCAGGTGTCGAGCGCCAGTTGCCCGTTGCGTGCGCCGCAGCGGCGATTGTCTGGTGCCTGAAGGAGACTTGGTTGCCCGAGGGAGACTTGGCGTAAGAGTGTCTACTCCACGCCTGTGGCCGGCACCCCGAAGACGCACCATACCCCGGCCTTCTTGGTCGCTTCAAGCGGATGCACCACAGTCGTGCGCGCGCTGAACGTGACGACCGCGAAGGAGCCTGCCGCCCCCGGCCATTCAGTGCGGGTCCAATAATCGGTTTCGCTGCGCGCGAGCGGCGGCAGCTTGTATTCCGCGAACGCGTCGTGCTGCCTTGGCCAGTCCGCCGAATCGAGACTCGTCAGTTCCGCCATCGTCGGAAGCTGCCAGCCCATGTCACCGTTCGGACCGCCTTGTCCGAGGGTAGCACAGTGCCCCATCGCATCGCTCAGCGTAAGCGGCTGATCAACTCTGTCCAGCCTGGCGACAAGGCATGTGCGCTGGTCGACGAAAGCCTTGCCGTCATGTTCAGCGAGCAGCCAGAAAGTCTGGTCACTCAGCGGCTGGCGGGTCAGTTTGTGGACGGTGCCACATGGTTCGGCCTGGGATGGCGGCACTGACACCATGGCGAAAAGGGCAAGCGCAGCGTTGAAAGTCGCAAGAGACGCGATCCGAAACATGCCTTCCTCCTCGCTGGTTTGGCATCATGACGGCGTTCGATATGGCAACCGGATAAGTATACTTTAAGTGACGAACAATGGAAAGTCCTGTCACTTCCCGATGCGTCAACTTTTCAGGCAGATTTCCGCCCGCGGGCCGCTAATTTACATTAAATCATGGTGAACAACGCCGCAGCCACTACCCCACACGCGACTACGAAAATCAAGAACCTGATCGGCTCGACGTCTCGGTCTCCATTCGCCCTTCAACATGAAGCGCCTAGGCAGACCGACAATGACGATCGTCGTCGTCACAATCATGGTCACGATGACAAAGCGAATTTACTCTAAGTTTGGCTCTGGTTGACCAAAAAATGGTCGTCGACGGTCACGGCGTTCGTCCTCAGGGTGCGACCGAACAATCCCACAATCATCCTTCGGGCTGGAACCTCGGCCAGATGCAGTGCGGTTGATGCGGCGAGAACCGTAATCAGAAAGACCCCAATCGCCGTCCGCTGCGACACCCCTTCCAAGATCTGTGGGTGCATGACAAAAAACCTGATGACGAGTTGGTGTGTCAGGTAAATGGCGAACGAAATCTCGCCAAGGAACCTCACGGGGCGGCAGGCGAGCACCTTCGCCAACGGCCCGGTGCTCGATGCGAGAATAATGAGCAGCAAGGCCGCCGGAACGACAGGAGAAAGTGTCTGGGCCGTCCAATACTGCATCGCACCCGAGCCCATGACGGGCTGCAGGATCGCGTTGATCCAGCCAGATCCCCAAATCAGCAGCAGGACGCCGATCAACTCGATCGCCGCCCATGTGCCAAAGCGAAGATGGGCAAGACGGTCGCGGAAGCGCGTCCACAGCAACGCCGCCGTCATGCCGAGGCAGAATTCGAAGACCCTTGCGACCGGGTTGACCATCACGATGCCCTGGATGACAGCATCTTTTCCGCCACTGTAAAAAGGCAGCCCGAGTTGCCAGGCAAGGAGACCCATCGCCGAAGAGGCGACAAAGCATGCGGCGAGTTTCCAAGGCCATGTCGATTCGAAATTGCGGATCAGAAACGGGAAGGCGAGATAAAAAGACATCTCGGTAGAGATGCTCCAGCTGACCGCATTGTAGCTGAAAAAATAGTCGCCGGTTGGAAACCAGCTTTGCAGCAACAAGGCATTTGCGAGGAAATACGGAGCCGCAAATGGCACGCCCAACGCGACTGCCGCCAGCAACGTCACCAGATGAGCCGGAAAAATCCTGGCAATTCTGCCGATATAGAACTGACGTGTTTCACCCGGTTCATTGAGAGCAGGATAGGAATAGGTCAGTACGAACCCTGATAAGACAAAGAAAACGGTGACGCCATTGGCGAGGTTCCAGCCTTGAAACACAGTGGGCGATACACCGAAACTCCCCTGGATGTGGTGGAGTACAATGGCAAAGGCGGCGAAGAACCGCAGTCCAGTGAGCGGAAAGATCAACGCCTTCGGATGTATTTGTCCGCCCATACTCGCTCGCATCAACTTGCCTGGCTGGTTCGAACGGACAGCGGCGCGGTCACCGGTCGATTTTGCAGTGCGAGAATATCATGGTGGTTATCCCATGCTCGTTCACTCATCAGGACCAGGCGAGTGCCCTCCAGCCGTTCCGCCAGCGAACTGGCCCAACTTGGCTTCGAGAGCGAGATCCCATATGCGTCCTGACCAGGATAGTCGGCATAGCCATAGCCTTCTGCAAGATACTGCCTCTCGATGTCCTCCCACCCAGAGGCGACGCCATAGTAGTTGAACTGGGGGCCTCGGAAATGGACGAAACGTCCATGCAGGCTGACGATAAGGACGCCGTCTGATCGCAGCCATGAAAGCAGCTTCCTGACCAGACGCTCGGATATGTTCGCGGGCAGGTGCGTCAAAACCGAACCAACCCAGATCAGGTCGTACCGCGAGGGAGCGTCGAGGCCGTCCACATCGGTGCCAGACAGCCACGTCCGCGCACCAAACTCGCGTGCACAGAATTCGAGATCCTCAGCGCGCGTGTCTGTCGCCGAAATCTCGGCGCTGGCGTACGCAGCCCGCAGCCAACGGGTGACGCGTCCGGCACCAGCCCCGAAATCGAGGATTTTTTTTGGCTCTATTCCAGCCAGGCCGACCGCCGCCGCGATAACGTTTAGCGCTGATCCCCCGCAGGTTAGATAGTGCCGGCCGTTCCCATGAAACATCCCGTCGTTCTCATGGAGGTTCAGCGACACCATTTCATGCAGTGTCGCAGCGAAGCCGCTGAAAGCAGCACGGTCCTGTCGGTCCAGGTTTTTCATTTTTGCGCGAAATCGCCGCTCTCCATAACCGCTGACGGCATAGCACGCGAAGCACCTAGCATCTACATTACTAAATTATGAACAAGTAAACCATGAACAACTTGCGCGCGAGGACGGTGCAGGCGATGCACTTAATCCGGCGTTTCCGCCCCGGCGCATGCTCTGGCTGGTAGCCGGCAAAAGTTGTCATCTACGACCCAGCCGAACAAGTGCTGAGCGCAATAGCAACACATCCTTCCGTCAACCCGATAAGCTTTGACGCACTCGCGAAGTCAGAGTACGGACCTACTTGGGAATTGCGGTTCGCTATTCTGATTCCCACAACCGCAGTTAACCATATTCGGGAGCGGCCGAGCATATCCGGATGTCATCAAAAACAGAAAAATCGGACATCGTCGAACGACATCTGATTCTCGGTGGAAGTGGCTTCATTGGCCGACATGTTGCTGCAATCCTGGTACAAAGCGGGTGTGAGGTCGTTTTGGCCGGGCGCTCGCTTTCGAAGCCGACATTTACTCCTGCACTTGACGAGCGAGTCGCATGGCGCAGTTTCGATCTTGCCAACGCGCAATGGGATAGCTTGATCGACGGGGTCACCGTCATTCACCATTATGCATGGTCATCCGTCCCTGCCAGCGCCAACAACGATCCCACCCTCGATCTGTCGACCAATGTCGCGCCGACGCTGGGTTTGCTGGATGCGCTTCGGAAAAAAGGGGCGCAGGCGCCAAGGCTGATCTTCGCTTCGTCCGGCGGTACGGTTTATGGCAAACTGCTACGCGTTCCGGTGCATGAAGATCACCGTCTAAACCCGATTACCGCCTACGGTGCCGGCAAAGCCGCTGTTGAACTGTATCTGGGCACCTATCGAGCTCTCTACGGGCTCGATTGTCGTGTGGCGCGTCTAGCCAATCCTTTTGGAGCAGGGCAGAATTTGGCTAGAGGCCAAGGCGTGGTAACGACGTTCCTACACCGCGCGTTGTCGCAACGGCCAATAATCGTCTGGGGCGATGGGGAAGTCGTGCGTGATTTCATTCACATCTCCGATGCCGCAGCAGGCTTGGTTGCACTGGCACGCGCAGCACCGCTCGACGGCCATCAGGTTTTCAATATCGGCAGCGGTGAGGGAATCAGCCTTAACGGTGTCATTGCCGAACTTGAATCAAAACTCTGCCAAAGACTGGACGTTCGCTATGAGCGCGGACGGAAATTCGATGTTCCAGTGAGCGTGCTCGATATTTCGCTCATTCGGGAGGCGCTGGGGTGGCGACCTACTCTCTCATTTTCCGAAGGCTTGAGCCAAACACTCGCGGATCTTGGTGGTAGCGTAGCGCATCGTGACAGGTCAGCGGTAAGTGGCGCCGCCCATTAGACCAGTGAGAGGGATTGGCGACAATCAAATGGGAGAAATATTCGAACGGGTCCTGCCGCGGCAAGCACTAGAGTGGACCGGCGAACGGTTGACAACCGCTACGGCGGGTCAGGTGGAGATCGAGCACCTTCATCGCTATTTTCTTGCCCGGGCTCTTTGCCGCGACCTTGATGTTGTCGATGTCGCCTCAGGCGAGGGCTACGGCTCCGCTCTCCTGGCCCAGGTCGCGCGATCGGTTGTTGGCATCGAGTTGTCCGAGGAGGCGGTAGCGCACGCCCAGGGGAGCTATGTCGCTCCCAACCTTCGCTATCAGCAAGGAGACGCTCGCAAGTTGCCTTTGGGAGATGCGAGTGTCGACGTGGTCGTATCGTTCGAAACGCTCGAGCATTTTTTTGAACATGATCTGTTTATCGCAGAGGTTCAGCGCGTTTTGCGGCCAGCCGGTCTTCTCATCCTTTCGTCTCCTGAACGAGACGTCTATTCCCCACTCGGAAGCCCTGCCAATCCCTATCATGTGCACGAACTCTCGCGTGTGGAGTTCGAGGCCCTGCTGAAGGGGGCGTTCCGCAATGTCTTGATACTCCTTCAAAGACCGCTGCTCGGATCAACGCTTATCGTGGACGACGAGGCCGGAATATCGAGAACGCTAACGTTCGAGCGACGAGGAGAGACGCACTACGAGGTCAGTCATGGCTTGCCTCGACCGCCTTACAATATTGCGATTGCGTCCCAATCAGAACTTCCAGCTATTCCCAATTCGTTGTTCATCGAAACAAGCGACATCGGTGAAATCCTGGCGCGAGCAGAAAGTGCCGCTGCCGCTCGCGCGGAGCTTCGCAATCACGTGGAGCAGACGGAATTGCTGGCTTCCGGTCTCCGCCGGGAAATTGAAACGGCTGGTGAAACCATCAAAGCTCAAGTCGAACGGGCCGAAAAAGCGGAAGCCGCTTTGACATTGGCCCAGTCTGGAAGCCATGCCGCTCAGGCAGAGCTTCGCAGTCACATGGAGCAGACGGAATTGCTGGCTTCCGGTTTCCGCCGCGAAATTGAAACGGCTAGTGAAACCATTAAAGCTCAAGTCGAACGGGCCCAGAATGCGGAAGCCGCTTTGGCCTCGGTTCAGTCGGAAAACCGTACTGTCATTGACGACCTGCGATCCGAGTTGACGCAAGTAAGCTCCGAACTGGCCATTGCAGGCGTGCAGCGGGACGTGTTGAGAACGTCGTTCCGGGGCCACGCCAACCTCCTCACTGAATCGCGTCTCAGACAAGATGCCGAGGCCAAAGAACTGCGACAGCGAAATGCCGAATACGAAGGTCGGATTGCGGAGTTGGAGCGCAAGGCCGCCGAATGGGAGCAACGCTACTTGAGCCTGCGCAACCGCCTCGAGGCCATTYTGAGGCGCTTTGGGATACTTGGCGCGTCGCGGCTCTTTCCTCGCCCCCTCCGCGCCTTTGTCCGCAATCGTGTCCTTGGACCGGGACGCACACAATGAATAGTCGYGAGAGCGTAATGGCTGATGAAATTCGCCGTGAATTCGTCGCTATGCTGGAAATGACGGGGTTCGTAGATGCCGACYATTACCGCTCCTCCCTTAATCGGCCGGAACTGCGGGATCCAGTGGGGCACTATGCCGAAATYGGCTGGCGGATTGGGTTGGAGCCAAATGCGCGATTCAACGGTGATTTCTTGCGTCCCTTCTACGAGACGGCAGGGATGTTCAAGCCGCCTGCTTATGTCTGGCTGGAACTTTCGGCTCTRGGGGAACCGCTGCCCGCGAACAAACATGAAGCCGAAGAACTTGCTGCAGCCTTCCGACGGTCGCCGTGCTTCGATGCTGAATTCTACGCTGACCGTTTGCCGGCCGGTATGGACCCAGCGTTGCACTATGCAGTGGTCGGTGAGCCGATGGGCTGGCGCGCATCGCCTCTTTTTGATTCGGCTTATTATCGGGAACGTTATCCAGATGTCGCGAGCGCYGGGATTTCGCCTYTACTGCATTACCAGCACGATGGCAGGCGCGAAGGTCGGCGAGGAGTTTCTGTCGTTGAYAGGCTAGAGTTTTCGCCCTTGCCGCAGTCGGAAAAACCGGTTGTGCTTCTGATTTCGCATGAGGTTTCGAGGACGGGCGCGCCGATGCTGGGCTGGAACCTTGCCCGGGAACTCGCGAAAGGGGCAACGCTGGTCTCCCTGATGATGCGCGGTGGAGAACTGGAAAGCGACTTCATCGCCATTGCCGCCTCGTCCGTCGGTCCGTTGACTTGGGAAGATTGGAACCCTGTGGATGCGGCCCGGCTGGCCAAGCGGATCACAGAGGAATTCAGGCCGCTTTATGCCATCGCCAACAGCATAGAAACGCAGATCATGGTGCCTGCCTTGGCGTCTTGTGGAGTGCCGAGCGTCGCTTTGGTGCATGAGTTTGCCGCCTACACTCGCCCTGTGGCCAAGATGCGTAACGTTTATGACTGGGCGCATCATGTCGTATTTCCTGCCGAGATCGTTGCGCAGTCTTCGTACGATGCCTTTCCTGGCCTCGAAAGGCGCCCCGGAATTCATATCATGGCTCAGGGGCGCAGCGATCCGCCGCCAGCGTCCTCAGTCGATCAGCCGGCTGACAAAAAAGGCGACGAGTTCCTGCTTCGTTTGCGGCCCGAGGGTGAGGAAGCTTCCTTTCTCGTGCTCGGCGCCGGCTCGGTGAACATTCGCAAAGGCGTTGATCTTTTCATAAGCGCTGCCGCCACGGCGAAACGACTGCGACCGGATGTTCGCTTTCGATTTGTCTGGATCGGTGATGGGTACGATCCGGAGAATGACAGTGGCTACTCCGCGTATCTCGCCTACCAGATAGCCCAGTCGGATCTGGGAGATAGCCTGGTGATGCTTGATCCGGTATCGGATTTGGAGCCCGCATATACCGTTGCAGACGCCTTCTTTCTCAGTTCCCGCCTGGACCCGCAGCCAAACGTGGCCATCGATACGGTTGTGCGCGGGATACCGACCGTATGCTTCCAGGGAGCCTGTGGAACGGCGGAAATCTTAGGGGCCGACGCTGCAACACGTCCTCTCATTGCACCTCACCTCGATACCCATGCCGCAGCCGTCATCTTGTGCGGGCTGGCGGACGACCGCGACAAGGCAAAGGCCCTGGGAGCGGAAGTGGCGCGAGTAGGACATGCGGCCTACAACATGAGTGCCTATGTTCAACAAATCGATGAGTGGGGCAAAACATCTGCGGCGGCACTTCATGAGGAGGACCTTGCCACCCTGATGGCGGCCGCYGCTGTCGATCTCGAAATGGTTCTTCCTCCARGTACCGCGCCAATTGCCGAGTTGGAAGCCGGGCGGCGCACGCTCCAGCAATGGAGCATCATGGGCCTTTCGGCCGATTCGACMGCCAAYCCACAGTTCCGCCGTCCTTGTGCAGGCTTCAATCCGCAAAGCTATGCACAAGCCAATCCRGACGARTGCGGACCGGGAAAAGCCCATCCCYTRGCCCAYTGGSTCCGCGCCGGGCGCSCSSCCGGCCCCTGGTCSCGGGACGTTTTCAATCCYGTCAACRGCACTKACCGRCCGTCGGAGCAGCGTGTGGCCCTTCATGCCCATTTTTACTATGAAGATCTGGCTGATRATCTGGCCTTCCGGCTCAAGCGTAACCGCACGCGCTGCGATCTGTTCCTGTCCACGGACACCGACGCCAAAGCCAGACATCTTCGAGCSGTGTTTGAYGACCACCACGGKTCCRTYGAAATGGCAATCGTTCCCAACAGGGGGCGCGATGTCGGACCGCTTCTTACTGAATTCCTGCCACGGCTGCTTGATGGCCGCTACGATCTGATCGGCCATGTGCACGCCAAGAGGAGCGTGGGCACGGACGCGGCTATGGGTGAGGCGTGGCGCCACTTCCTTTGGGAGAACCTGGTTGGTGGCGAACACGCGATGCTCGATCTCGCTGCCGAGGTCTTCGCATCGAAACCGGCGATAGGTCTTTTGATGGCGGAGGATCCACACCTCGTCGGTTGGAACGACAACAGGGAGATCGCTGAAGATTTGGCGAGACGGATGGGCATCGCCATGCCGCTGGCGGACTTTTTCGACTTTCCGCTGGGAACCATGTTCTGGTGCCGTCCAAGCGTGTTGCTTCCGTTACGCGAACTGGGTCTCGATTGGAATGATTACCCATCGGAGCCCGTTCCTTATGACGGCACCGTCCTCCATGCGGTCGAGCGCTTGATGCCGTTTGTTGCGCGCAAGGCCGGATTCGATACCGCTGGTTTGCGCGCGCCCGGCACGAGTTGGTAACAGGCGAGGCGTGCTCACATGTTCGATGCAGGCGAGAATGAGGGGAGTGCCCCGGTTTGTATTCTGAGGTGGGATAGCGTTCCGGTTGAGTAGATCGGATCAACCCTCAGCGTCATGCCGGCAAAATCCTCCGGCAATACAAGCCAGAAGTCGCGCGGTCCCGGCGCGTCGGTGAGCATCAACGAGAACCCTTCGAAGTATGGCCCGTTCTGATTGACCTGGTCTTTGATCGGTAAATAGACATAGGTGTTCTGTCTTGCCGTAGTTTCGAACGAGATCCGCACGCAAGGCCTGCCATGCTCAGCCAATCGCACGAGGATCTGGGGATCGACTCCCGCGGTGAAATCGCCCGACGGCTGTTTGCTCAGGTTCTCGAATTTCAGCCCATCTTTCGCAGCGTCCGCCATTTTGCACCCGCCAGCAGCCTTTGCGTTGGCGTCCAGGAACGCCTTGCCGAGCACTCCTGTCCAGGACATCTCACCGTGGAGAATTTTGGACAGCATGTTCCGCTCGACGGTGTTCACCAGGACATGCTTGGGGGATTTCGCCAATGCATTGCGGACTTCCTGTTCGATATTCTCGTTCCCGTAGGATAGAAAAAGGGGATTCAGGAAGACATGCTTTAACAAATCATAGCTTACGCCATAAAATGAGTCGTGAAGTATAAACGTATCTGCGATCTTTTGATTGCTATCATCAGGAAATGTTCGAGATACGTAGTCGTCATAAGTTTCTTCGGCTTCCTCGTGGTCGATTCTCAGCAGCCTGTTTGGCATGTCGGTGGCGTGCATGACTTGGCCGCTTGCGAGGATCGGGCCGTCCACTTTTCTGCCGGTCAACTCGAAGACGAGTTGCCTGACGGCTTTGAGTTTCCCAAGCTCGTTCCAGTGGGTATCCGTTCTGAAGTAGAGCAGGTCATCGGTTACGTCATGACGCATCACATCGAAATGGTCTATTATGCTCGATTTGCTGGTCTTTGCGATGCGGCGCCACAAACGCGATGAAAGGATCTTACAGCCGGCAGCGGCTGCGGCGGCAGGCCCAAGTTTCTCGGGATACACAACTTCCTTGTCTGGTGAGACCGACGTACGAAAGTCTATGCCAATCCCCTTCGCTATCATTCGCAACGCTTCAACATGCCCCAGCATGACGCCAATATCGTGCTCTGACATACATGCGCCGTTCTGGAACCCAGGCTTGTAAAACAGCCATCCATCTGCGCCGGAGATGACTTGGGATGTATTGACGAAGCCGAACACTTTGACATCCAGGGCATTCTTCGCGCGGATGGCGTCCATTCCGACTGGAGAATTGCTGACAAGCCTTCTGGCTACGTCGTTCCGATACTTCTCGTCATTTGGCGTCAGCAGTTTTGCCGACGTGAGTTCGGTCAAGGTGATCGCTCTTTCGGCGGCCGGGTCGAGTCCCATCGTTACGAGGCTGCCGACGGGCGCAGCGAGAAAGACTGCGAAGGCTCCGATGGTTGCGAGATTCGCCAATTTCATACTCAGAACCTGAAATAGAGGAACGGTGAGAAGGCCTGAGGTACGATGTATATCGCGCAGATGATTGCTGCGACGCTGACGAAGACAAGCCGGGCGAAGCACGCGGCACTGCCCGTCGCTCCGGCTACGACCACACCCAAGGGCCTTACCTGCCCCTGGATGACTATGAGGAGGCAGGCCAACAGCATAGCAACTTTGCCCTGAGGCGAAAGCGCGAGATCCATCGACCCGGGCAGCCCGAACGCCCCGTCCGCCAGCGGCAACAGCATGGCGCGTGCATGGTTGGCGAAGACTGCCAGGTCGTTTGCGCGGAACAGGACCCATCCGAAAATCACGACGGGAAAGAAATAGATCATCCGAACGACCTGTGATGAAAACGCCCTTCCTCCAAGGATCAGGCGTTCCGCAATAAGAAAAATTCCGTGGTATGCGCCCCACAAGACGAACGTCCATGCCGCCCCATGCCATATCCCGGTCGCAAGGAACACGATCATCAGGTTTGCGTAAGTTCGCACCAGGCCCGCCCTGTTTCCGCCCAGAGGGATATAGAGGTAGTCGCGAAACCAGCTCGACAGCGAGATGTGCCAGCGACGCCAAAACTCGGTGATTGTAGACGCGGCGTAGGGGTGGTTGAAGTTCTCCTTGAACCGGATTCCAAACATCATGGCGAGGCCGATCGCCATGTCCGAATAGCCCGAAAAGTCGAAATAGATCTGGATCGAATAGGCGATTGCCCCGAGCCAGGCAGAGGCAAAGGTTTGCTCCGCGCCGGCAAGGGCAAAGGACGCGTCCGCGACGCCCGCGACGCTGTCCGCGATAAGGACCTTTTTGCAAAGGCCGACCATGAACCGACCGGCCCCGGCGGCAAAGATATCCGCGTTGAGATCAGGATGGTGGAAGTCCTTCTCGACGTCCCGATACCGTACGATCGGGCCGGCAATCAGCTGCGGGAAGAAGGCCTTGTAGGCGCCAAACAACACCAAGTTGCGCTCAGCCTTTACCTCGCCACGCCACACGTCGATCACATAGGAGATGCCCTGGAACGTGAAAAACGAGATCCCTATCGGGAGAATGATGGTTTGCGCGAAGTGTTGCAGACTCTCGGAACCGAAAAATCCGACAGAGCCAAGAAGGAAGGCCGTATACTTGTAATAACAGAGGACCAACACGTTCAGTGTGACGACGGCGGTGACCACTAGTTTGTGATGCCAGCGCTCCACCGCGATCGCGCCCGCGAAATTCAGCACAATGCTGAAGAGCAGCAGCAGAACGTAAAGGCCAGAAGACCAGTAGAAGAAGATCAGGCTTGATAGGAAGATAAACGGCGAGAATAATCTCGTTCGATTAAGGATCGAACCTAGCAAGAGCGTGATCGGCAGGTAAAGGAAGAGAAATGCCTGGTCGGAAAATACCATTGCGCGCCGATCGGTTTCGCCCATTTGTCCTTCCGGATCGCAAATGGATGGATTGAAGTCAATACGCAGGACTTGGCCTGAATTCCTTCCCGAACCGGCGCCGCGCTCCCCTGTGACGACGGGCTATCTGCGAATTGAGTTCGGCAAGTTGGCCGGCGCCGCTTGGGAGTTGCCTCGCGATAACCCAAGCCGGGCGGAATCAGGTCCACCGCAGCAAGAAAATAATCGATTTGCTGGCGCAGTGCATGGCGATTTCGTGCCGAAGCACCATTGGATTCGACAGCACGGATGCCGCGGGCACGGTCACCACCTACACCTATCCCCGCGGCATGAACCACCTCAGACAATTGGAAAGTTTCGAAACCACGCTGTGCATGATGGCGATAGCCTGGTCCAGCGGCGAACTGCTACTATTATACGTCTGGCCCTCTGCGCGAATGCCCTGAGTATGTGCCTTATGGAGGATTCCTTTGTTGGCGTGCACAGTTTGCGGGAATGATGAGTTTCGGGACAGCAAAGTTCTTTGGCCTCGGCTGATCGCTGAGTGGAATTTATCGTCCGCCGAGGTTGCCAATATCGACCGGCAGCAAGGCACGCAATGCACGCATTGCGGCTCAAATCTAAGGGGGATTGCTTTAGCCAATGCAATTCGCGAAGCCGTCTCCACCCCCAACACTTTGGTCGAGTTTGTCAATACAAGTGAAGCGCGCCGTCTCCGCATTCTCGATATCAACGGCTCGTCATTGTCTGAGACACTTTCGGTTCTCCCACTGTATATCCGTGCCGACTACCCCTCAGTCGATATGCAGTCCATGCCCTATGAGGACGATCGGTTTGATCTCGTCGTTCATTCCGATACGCTGGAACACGTGCCATTTCCGATTGAAGCTCTGAGGGAATGCGGGCGCGTTCTCTCAGATGATGGATGCCTATGTTATACTGTCCCAACGATTGTCGGTCGTTTGACGCGCGACAGAGAAGGGCTTCCGCCAAGTTACCATGGGGATTCGAACCAAGGCGGGTATGACTTCATGGTGCACACCGAGTTTGGGGCCGACGCTTGGACATTTCCAATTCGAGCCGGCTTCGCGTCGGTCAACATAAATACGGTTTCATACCCAGACGCCACAGCAATAACTGCTCGCAAAAAACTATTTACTACGTAGTATTACTTCTAAGTTCGTATAGTCGCCTTCCTCACGCGACATATCGTTTGTACAGCAAGCTTATTGATCGAGCTTGCGGACGACATAAAGGTCTTGGTGCCCCCACCAAAACGCCTGCTGGAAGCGGATCAAGTCGACCCCTTCGACGTCGGACACTGCTTTTTGAACATAACCAAGGGAAACGGCGCTTGTTCCATAGTCGCGAGCGTCCAGATCGCGCTGATCGCTTTTCGAGTTCCAATAGAATCCGGTGCCATCAAATTGCGCAGGCAAACCCCCGGCTCTCATGTTTCGGAGAGTGACGGCTCCGTGCGTTGTGAAAATCAAGATACCCCCCGGCTTCACCGCCGTGAGAACGCGAGAAAGCCACGGCGCGAAGGTGGCGTCTGGCATGTGCGAAAAAAACGATAGGGCAAAGACAACATCAAACTCGTCGTCGATGCTCCAGTCCTCCGGTTTTGTCGACGAGAGGTGTGCCCTGACGCCGATCTTGTTTGATAGGAATTCGACGGCATTTGGGTGAACGTCGCTGCAAACCCATGCTGCGTCCGGCAGAACGTGCATCGCATAACGTGCGACGCGGCCATAACCCGACGCGAACTCAAGGACGCTGGCTGGGCCAGATGAAAGGTGCTCGCGGCAAAGGTTGGCGAAGCGTTTGGCGCAATCTTCTCCCCCTGTGAAATAGGGTTCAATCGCTTTTCGGTGATCTGTCGGAAAGACGGCCCGGACGAAGAAATCGAGCAGCATGTCATCCTTGCTGATCTCATAGGCGACCTTTTTCGCTTCGGCGATCGACCGGGCGAGTGGTTCATGCTCTGCCAGTATGCCGGCAATATCGATATCTGACATCGATTCTCTCTGAGCCGTCCGCCGCCAACCCACAAGCCGCCCTACCACCAACTTACGATCTGGAGACAATTAAACAATCTGCAGCCTGCCTTTTAGGTCGCGTTTGTGCCGCATGCCTGGCGTCGAGGAGCTCCGACACGAATTTGCGTCGCGGCGAGTCCGGGGCATCCGAGCCCTGCGGGAATCGCTTGTCGGTCAAAGCGGAGCGCGAGAACGGACAGGCAGCATCGACCGTTGCTCAACCGGGCCGACTAGGCGTAGGAAGAGTGAACAAGTCCTCCATAGAGCTGGCACTCATGCCCAGGGCAATCCTTCATATCGGCCTCGCCAAGACTGGAACCACGTTCCTGCAGAACTGGCTCCGATACAACAGTGTTGTCCTGCAGCCGGCCGGCTTCTACGTCGCTCCTGACATGGCCTCGCATCAAGTCGCCGCAAGCCTGGTCCAGGACGTGTCGCGGCGCGCCTTGGACGACATCAGGGGTCTCGCCAACCTTCCTGACGAGAAGGAGACGCTGTTCTCGTCCGACCCCGATCTGGTGTCGATCATATCGTCAGAATACTTTCATATCTGCGAGCCGCTGCATGTGGCGGAATATTTCAGGCAGGAGAATGTGGACGTCGTCATGATCGTCTGTGTCCTGAGGCGGCAGGACATCCTGTCAGCTAGCGGCTACGCGCAGGACATCAAGTCGCTCGGGCGCAGCGATATTGTAGACGGCGCCGAATATCATCCCCATCTTGACTGGAATTGCCTCTACGAGAGCTGGACCGGCGCATTTCCCGATGCCGCCATGCGGATGATCAACTATAGCCCGCGTTCGCTGCTGAGCGCGTTCAAGGTGCGGCTGGGTATTGGCATCGAAACGATCGATCAGGTGCAGGAAATTCATGCCAACCGGAGCCTTAACGCCGAAATGACCGAGGTTGCGCGAATGCTCAACGAGCGGGGTCTGCCACCGATGTCAGAAGCGCTTTTGGCTCTTCAACGACACCTGCCAGGGCCGCCGTTCGGGTTGCCGGCATATGTCGTAAAGCAGTTTGAAGACGCCTATCTCGTTTGCAATCGCAGGCTGGCCGACCGGCTGCGGGATCCTGAATTCGAGGAAATGTCACGGCCCGGATGGCATACGGACGGCGTGTGCATGGCCGGACAGATCGACGACGCCAGATTCGCCGAAATCATCAAACTGGCAGAACGGGAAGGCGCCGGCATTGGCGATCTCGAGACATCGACCTGAAATTCGGTCGAGCTTCTTAGCGCTAGCGGTCGCGCTGTTGGTAGGTTGGCGGCAACATAAATAAAGACAGTGGCGTTGTGAATTGAGCCGCCTAGCTGGGCATGGCGGGGCGACTAATGTCGGCAGCGGCACGTTGCTCGTCAATGGCGACCAGACCGGCGCGGCAGGCCTGACGTCGGTGGCTAGCGGGGCAACGCTTGGCGGCAGCGGCACCATCGCTTGCGCTTTGCGCATAGTTGGCGACTCACGTTCCATCGAGACTTTTGTGGATGCTTGCCGAAACCCATCCCGATGTTTCTCGTGCGAATCTGGCTGACTCGCTAAGTAGCTCGATGAGCGGCTGGGTCACGTGTGGATTTCGCGTTTGGCATGCTTGGCCAGTAGCTCGTGAACCATATCCAGTCGGCGGCAGTGTACTGTCCTTCGCTGGGTGCCTGGACCGATGCCTATCCAACCCCGCCTGGTGCCTGGGTTGAAACGTTGACTGCCGCCACGGCCCGGTTCACGCTCAGAATCAACCCTTGGCCGTAGGGCAGACAATTGCCAGCGCACCCTGATCGAGGACTACGCAAAAATGAGGCGGAAGATATTGTGAGGCAGCCCGCAAAAAGCGGCGAACGGCATTCTATTGCGGCGGAACTGATTGCAGTGCTGGTCGCGGTGACGATTGGCCAGCCGCGCGTCATGACCATCGAGCGAGGTCAATCCCTGCCTTCCGGCCCGTTCGAACTTGGACATCGTTCGCTACAGTCCGGTCTAAGGGATTGGGTCGAACACCAGACACGCCACCCTTTGGGCTATATCGAGCAGCTCTACACTTTCGCCGATCGCGACAGGACAGCAAACGGGAGCGCGCAACGCGTGGTTTCCATCAGCTACCTGGCCTTGACCCGGGAGGAGCAGGCGGCACCCGCCGACAAAGCCGCCTGGCGCAACTGGTACGACTATTTCCCCTGGGAAGATCACCGTGCAGGTGTTCCCTCTGCATTGCCGGACGTGATCGTTCCGCACCTGAAGGCCTGGGCGGATGGCGCCGACGATCGCCCTACGCACGATGACCGCTGGCAGCGAGCAGCGATCGCCTTCGGTCTTGATGGTAATGGCTGGAATGAGGAACTGGTGCTGCAACGCTACGAGTTGCTCTACGAAGCGGCCCTTGTCGGGGAAGCGCATCGCCGCCAAGGCGAAAACGGCACTCTATCGGCCTTCGGCCTTGCAATGGCGGCCGATCACCGCCGTATCCTGGCAACCGGCATCGCCAGGTTGCGCGCCAAGATCAAATATCGTCCCGTCGTCTTCGAACTCATGCCGTCGGTCTTCACGCTCCTGCAACTCCAGCGCAGCGTCGAGGCGCTCGCCGGTCGGCTCGTCCACAAGCAGAATTTCAGGCGGCTGGTAGAGCAGCAGGAACTTGTCGAAGAGACCGGATCATCAACAACCGACACAGGCGGCCGACCGGCCAAGCTGTTTCGCTTCCGGCACGGCGTTCTGGCCGAGCGGGCGGTCGCAGGGACGAAATTGCCACTTTCGCGTGCTTGACAATCCTTATGCTCCATATAAGCATATGCCCCATATATACTCAAAACGAGCATATGTGAGGGACAAGAATGACGCTGAGCTCCGCACTCTACGACCGGGTACGGCGAGTCATTCCGCCCATTGAATGGCCGGCATTTGCGGATGATATCGACGCCATTCTCGATCTGAAGCGGCAGCGAAATGCCGTCATCCTGGCGCACAACTACCAGACGCCGGAGATCTTCCACTGTGTGGCCGACATCGTCGGCGACAGCCTGGCGCTTGCGCGCAAGGCGATGACGGCCGAAGCCGATGTCATCGTGCTGGCAGGCGTGCATTTCATGGCCGAGACGGCGAAGCTGCTCAATCCGCAAAAGACCGTGCTCATTCCCGACCTGCGGGCGGGCTGTTCGCTGGCCGACTCGATTACCGCCGAGGATGTCCGACTGCTTCGGCAGCGCTATCCCGGTGTGCCGGTCGTCACCTATGTCAACACCTCGGCCGAAGTGAAAGCCGAGTCCGATATCTGCTGTACCTCCGGCAATGCGAAGGCCGTCGTGGAGTCGCTGGGCGTTGCCCGGGTGATCATGCTGCCGGACGAGTATCTGGCCCAGAACATCGCCACCCAGACCGACGTGCAGATCATCGCCTGGAAAGGGCATTGCGAGGTGCATGAGCGCTTCACGCCAGCCGATATCCGGCAGTTGCGCGAGGACCATCCGGGTGTGACGGTTTTGGCACATCCCGAGTGCCCGCCAGAAGTGGTGGCCGAGGCCGATTTCTCCGGCTCGACCGCAGCGATGTCCGACTATGTCGGGCGGCAAAAGCCGCCCCGCGTCGTGCTGATGACGGAATGTTCGATGAGCGACAATGTCGCGGTCGACCATTCCGATGTGGAATTCATCCGCCCCTGCAATCTATGCCCGCACATGAAGCGGATAACGCTCGCCAACATCCGTACGGCGCTCGAGCAGAACCGCCATGTGGTAACCATCGCGCCCGAGATCGCCGGGCGCGCGCGTCTGGCCGTCGAGCGGATGCTGGCGGTATGAGCATGGACGTCCGCAATCTCGCCGGCCAACCGGTCATCATCGGCGGCGGCATAGCCGGATTGATGACCGCGTTGCACATGGCACCGGAGCCGGTGCTTCTGCTGTCGAGATCGCCGCTTGGCGCGGAAGCGTCGAGTGCGTGGGCGCAGGGCGGGTTGGCCGCGAGCCTAGGCGACGACGATGAACCGGCGCTTCATCTTTCCGAAACGCTCGCCGCAGGCGACGGCCTTTGCGATGCGGAAGCAGCAAGGCGCATGGTGTACGCGGCGCCGGCCGCGATCGAGGACCTGTCGCGCCTTGGAGTTCGCTTCGATCGGACACCCGAAGGCGCGCTATGTCTCGGGCTGGAGGCCGCGCATGGCCGGCGGCGCATCGTTCATGCCGGGGGTGACGGCAGCGGTCGCGAGATTATGCGCGCCCTTGCCGCCGCCGTGCGCTCCACGCCGTCGATTGTGGTCGTCGAGGGCATCGAAGCGCGCCGGCTGGTCGTGGAGGACGGCAGGGTCACCGGGGTGCTGGCGGGTTGTTCTACGGGTCCGGTGTTCGTCGCCACAGGACGGGTCGTTCTCGCCACAGGCGGGATCGGCGGCCTGTTCCACGACACGACAAACCCGCTCGGCAGCTGCGGACAAGGCCTGGCACTCGCCGCACGCGCCGGTGCAATTTTTGCCGACCTCGAATTCATCCAGTTCCACCCGACCGCGCTTGACGGGCCCTGCCGCCCGATGCCGCTGATCAGCGAGGCGGTTCGCGGCGAAGGCGCGACAATCGTTGACGAGACAGGCCGACGTTTCCTCGATGGCGTGCCCGGGGCGGAACTCGCACCGCGCGACATCGTTGCGCGCGCCGTCTGGCGGCATCTTGCCGACGGCCATCGCGTCTTCCTCGATGCGCGCGAAAAGCCGGGCGCGACATTCGCGCGGCAATTTCCAACGATCGCTTCGGCCTGCAGCAAGGCCCGTATCGATCCGGCGCGGGATCTCATCCCTATCCGGCCGGCCCAACACTATCACATGGGTGGTGTCGCCGTGGATCTGGCCGGGCGCACATCGATTCCGGGACTTTGGGCTTGCGGAGAGGTTGCCTCGACCGGCCTGCACGGCGCCAACCGGCTTGCCAGCAACTCGCTGACCGAAGCCGTCGTTTGCGCGCGCTGGGTTGCCGAGAGCGTAGCCGCTTCGCCTGAGCACCGCGGAAAGCCAGCGAGGGCCTCTGACCTGCCTGCGCCAGATCCAGGGCCTGTGCGCCCCCTCCTGTCACATGCCCTCGGCGTCACGCGGGACGGCAAAGGGTTGAAGCAGGCTGCCCGGACCCTGCTGGCGCTGTCGCAGCGACACGAAACGGCGTCGGATCCCGCCGCCGTCGGGCTGATGATCACAGTTGCCGCCTTGCTGCGCCGGGAAAGCCGCGGCGCTCATTTCCGGACGGACTTCCCCCACGATGTTGCCGTGGCCCGCCGCTCCCAGATGACGCTCGACGCAGCCATTGCCGCAGCGCTGGAATTCGAATCCTCCCCAATGCTGGAAAGCGTCGCGTGATGAACCTCTCACCACTTCCCGCAATCATGCTCGAACCCCTTGTGCGTGCAGCTCTGCTCGAAGACCTCGGCAGGGCCGGCGACGTGACCACCGATGCCATCGTGCCGAAGGACCTTTGGGCAACGACCGTCCTTTCGGCACGCCAGGCTGGAACTGTCGCCGGGCTTGATCTGGCGATGCTCGCCTTCCGGCTTATCGACCAGAATGTGGAAATGAAGGTGGAACGAGCGGACGGCAGCGACGTCGCGCAAGGAGAGATCATTGCATCGGTCAGCGGTCCGGCCCGGGCCATTCTCACGGGGGAGCGCACGGCGCTCAATTTCCTGTGCCATTTGAGTGGCATCGCCACGGCGACGGCGTCGGTCGTCGCCGCGGTTCGCGGCCACGGCGCAAAGATCGTCTGCACGCGCAAGACGACCCCCGGCTTGCGGGCTATCGAAAAACATGCCGTGCGCGCCGGTGGCGGCTCCAATCACCGCTTCGGCCTCGACGACGCGATCCTGATCAAGGACAATCATATTGCCATGGCCGGTGGAATTCGTACAGCAATCGAGCGGGCGCGAAGCAGCTCCGGCCATCTCGTCAAGATCGAAGTCGAGGTCGATACGCTGGCCCAACTGGAAGAGGTGCTTGCTCTGGCCCCCGACGCCGTGCTGCTCGACAATATGTCGGTCGACGAGCTTCGCCAGGCGGTAGCCATGGTTGCCGGCCGGGCCACAACCGAGGCGTCGGGCAGGATCACCGCCGCGATTGCGCCAGCCGTTGCCGCAACCGGTATCGATTTGATTTCCATCGGCTGGTTGACTCACAGCGCGCCGATCCTCGATATCGGTCTCGACTATCGTGAGCCTTAACCGTCGGGGCTGACCATCCAGCCGACCCAGCTTCTTTCGACCGTGTCCGCCATTTCAAGAGGCGCCTGTGTCGCACAACGCAAGGAACAGCATGGAAATGCATACAGCGATTTCGGAAAAGACCATGCCTGAGGCTCGATCCTTCGACGGCGGCCGGACGTGGACCCTTGAAGAGGCTCGGGCGCTGCATGATGCCCCTTTCAATGACCTGCTGTTTCAGGCGCAGACCGTTCACCGTCAGAATTTCGATCCGAACAAGGTCCAGCTCAGCCGGCTTCTCAGCATCAAGACAGGCGGATGCCCGGAGGATTGCGGCTATTGCAGTCAGTCGGCGCATCACGAAACCGGCCTGAAGGCGTCGAAGCTGATGGAGGTCAGGCGCGTCATCGCCGAGGCAACCAAGGCGCGCGACGCCGGCGCCACCCGCTATTGCATGGGTGCCGCGTGGCGAAACCCCAAGGCGCGCGACATGGACGCGGTGGTGGCGATGATCGAAGGGGTCAAGGCGCTCGGCATGGAAACCTGCATGACACTCGGCATGCTCGATCTCGAGCAGACAACTCGTCTGAAACAGGCTGGTCTCGACTACTACAACCACAACATCGATACGTCGGAACGCTACTACAGCGAGATTATCAGCACGCGCAGCTTTGCCGACCGGCTCGATACGCTCGAACAGGTTCGCCAATCCGGCATCAAGGTCTGCTGCGGCGGCATTGTCGGCATGGGCGAAGAGCCGGTGGACCGGATCGACATGCTGGTGACGCTGGCCAATCTGCCGGAACATCCGCAAAGCGTTCCGATCAACATGCTGATCCCGATCGCCGGTACCCCGCTTGCCGACGCCAGGCCGATCGAGCCGATCGAATTCGTGCGCGTGATCGCACTGGCGCGCATCATGATGCCGAAATCGCATGTCCGGCTTTCAGCCGGCCGCACCGCCATGACCGACGAGATGCAGGCGCTATGCTTCTTTGCCGGCGCCAACTCGATCTTCGTCGGCGACACGCTGCTGACGGCGGACAATCCCGGCGAGGACAAGGATAGTCTGCTGTTCCGCCGTCTCGGCATCGAGCCGATGGAACTTGAGGCGCAATGAACGGGGTACCGCTTGCCCGCTATGACGCGACCTTGCAGGGGCTGGCGCGCAAGGACCGGTTGCGGACACTGTCGCCGCGTGCCGGCCTCGACTTCTCGTCGAATGACTATCTCGGGCTTGCCGCTTCGAGAAGACTAGGCGACGCGGTTGCGGCGGCGATCGCGCAGGGCACGCCGGTCGGCGCCACCGGGTCGCGGTTGTTGCGCGGCAACGCGCCGGAGCATGAGGCTCTGGAGGCGGACGCTGCGGCGTTCTTCGGAGCTGAACGCGCGCTGTTCTTCGGTAGCGGCTACATCGCCAACTTCGCTCTCCTGACCGCGCTGCCGCAGAAGGGCGACCTTTTGGTCCTCGACGAGCTCGCTCATGCCAGCATGAATGAGGGGGCCCGCGCTGGCCGCGCTGAGTTCAAGCTCGCCGCGCACAACGACGTCGATGCTGTCGAGGATGCGATCACGCGCTGGCGCGCCGAAGGCGGCACCGGGCGCGTCTGGATCGTCGTCGAAAGCCTCTACAGCATGGATGGCGACCGCGCGCCGCTGGAAAGCCTGGTCGCGCTCGCCGATCGGCACGAGGCATTCATCGTCGTCGACGAGGCGCATGCCACCGGCGTTTGGGGACCGGAGGGCCGCGGCCTTGCCGCCGGTTTCGAGGGCCGCGACAACATCATCGCACTCCACACTTGCGGCAAGGCACTCGGAGCGTCGGGCGCGCTTGTCACCGCTCCACGAACGCTGTGCGACTATCTCGTCAACCGGTGCCGGCCATTCATCTACGCCACCGCACCGTCGCCGCTGATGGCGGTCGCGGCGCGCGAAGCGCTCGCCATGCTGTCCGATGAGCCGATGCGCTGTCTCCAGTTGCAGGAGCGTGTTGGCTTCGCGGGTCGCCAATTGGCCGGGCGCTGCGGCGTGATACCGAGCGGCTCACAGATCCAGCCCTTTGTCATCGGCGACGTCAGGCGCACCATGGCGGTGGCGGCAGCACTGCAGGCGCGCGGTTTCGACATTCGCGGCATTCGTCCGCCGACGGTTCCCGAGGGCACGTCGCGCCTGCGCATTTCGCTGACGCTCAACGTCGACGAAGCCGACATTTCGGCCATGGTCGAGGCGCTCGTCGAGGTGTTGGCCTCGGCATGACCAAGCGCATCGTCATCACCGGAACGGATACCGGCATCGGCAAGACGGTGTTTTCGGCCGGGCTCGCCGGCCAGCTCGACGGCTTCTACTGGAAGCCGGTGCAATCGGGACTCGACGACGAGACTGACAGTGAGGTCGTCGCCCGGCTTTCCGGTTTGCCGGCCGGGCGCGTCCTGCCGGAAGTTTACCGTCTGAGAACGCCGCTGTCGCCGCATCGTTCAGCGGAAATCGACGGCGTTGCGATCGAGGCGGCAAAGCTCTCGCTTCCAGCCTTGCCGGGTCCGCTTGTCATCGAAGGCGCTGGCGGGCTGATGGTGCCACTCAACCGACAGACAAGGTTCATTGACATATTCGCGCAATGGCGGATGCCGGTTATCCTGTGCGCCCGTACCACGCTCGGCACGATCAACCACACCCTGCTGTCAATCGAGGCGCTCAGGGCCCGTTCCATCCCGCTCATCGGCATTGCCTTCATCGGTGATGAGGTGGCCGATACGCAAAGAACAATCGTGGAGTTCAGCGGTGTGCGCCAGCTTGGCAGACTGCCGCACATCGATCCTCTGACGAGTGAAACGCTGAGAGATGCCATGGTTGCCGGCTTCGACCTTGCTCTGATCGCCGGAGGCGAGTGATGTCGCAATCTCAAGTCTGGCATCCGTTCACACAGCACGCGCTCGAACCGACGATCCCTGAAATCGTCCGGACGGACGGCGCCTACCTCCACAAGGCCGACGGCACGCGCATCCTGGATGCCATTTCCTCCTGGTGGGTCGTCACCCACGGCCACCGCCATCCCCATATCATGAAGGCCATCGAAACGACCGCGGCGAGCCTCGACCAGATCATCTTCGCCGGCTTCACCCACGAGCCGGCCGAACGCCTGGCCAGGGCGCTTGTCGGCCTCGCTCCGGCCGGCCTTGACTGGGTGTTCTACTCCGACAGCGGCTCGACCTCCGTCGAGGTCGCGCTGAAGATGGCGCTCGGCTATTTCCGCAACATCGGCGCGGCGCGCTCGCGCATCGTCGTCATGGAGCACAGCTATCATGGCGACACCATCGGCACGATGAGCGTCGGCGCCCGCGGTGTGTTCAACGCTGCCTACGAGCCGTTGCTGTTCGAGGTCGATACCATCCCCTTCCCGGCCGCCGGGCGAGAGCAGGAGACGCTGGATCGGTTCGAGGCCGTCAGCCGCGACCGGCACGCCGCCGCGCTGATCGTCGAGCCGCTGGTGCTTGGCGCCGGCGGCATGCTGATGTATCCGGCCTCGGTTCTGACCGAACTGAAGAAGATCGCCGAGGCCTCCGGCACGCTGCTGATCGCCGACGAGGTTATGACCGGCTGGGGCCGCACCGGAACCATGTTCGCCTGCGAGCAGGCATCCATCTCTCCGGACATCCTGTGCACCTCGAAGGGCTTGACCGGAGGCGCCATCCCGCTGGCGGCGACGCTTGCCACCGACGCCATCTTCCGGGCCCATTTTTCCGACGACCGCAAGAAGACCTTCTTCCACTCGAGTTCCTACACCGCCAATCCGATTGCCTGCGCGGCCGCACTCGCCAATGTCGAGATCTGGCGCGACGAGCCGGTAGCCGAGCGGGTCGCGGCCCTGAGTGCAAAGCAGGCCGCCGGGCTTCAACGCTTTCGTGATAACCCTCGCTTCACCGACAGCCGGGCGACCGGGACGATCACGGCTCTCGATCTGCGCACCGGCTCCGCCGGCTATCTGGCCGAGATCGGGCCAAAACTGCGCGCTTTTTTCCTCGAGCGCGGCCTGCTCGTGCGTCCGCTTGGCAATGTCCTCTATCTTCTGCCGCCCTATTGCATCACCAGCGAGGAACTGGACGGTCTCTATGACGCCATCGAGGAGGCCAGCGAACGCTTCGGTTCGGGGCCATGAGCCGGTCGTCGCGCATTCTCGGGTTTGGCCATCATGCGCCGGCGCGCAAGGTCGAGAATCCGGAGATTGAAGATCGTCTCGGGCTCGAGCCAGGCTGGATCGAGCGGCGCACCGGAATTCGTTCGCGCTTCTGGGCGACAGATGAAGACACGCTGTCCGGCCTTGCTGTGCGTGCAGGCGACATGGCGCTGGCGAACGCCGCTATTGATCGCAGCGACATCGGTCTCCTGTTGCTTGCCACCTCGACGCCCGACCACCTTCTGCCGCCCAGCGCACCCCTCGTCGCGCACAAGCTGGGACTTGGACGAGCAGGTGCGATCGATCTGACCGGCGCCTGCGCCGGCTTCATCTATGCGCTGATGTTCGCGGACGGCTTCACCCGCCTGCATGGCAAGGCGACCCTTGTGATTGCCGCCAACATCCTCAGCCGTCGCATCAATCCGGCCGAGCGCGCAAGCTCGGTCCTTTTCGCCGATGCCGCCGGCGCCCTGGTGATCGGTCCGTGCGAGGACCCTGATCGGGGCATTCTCGGTGCCTCGGTGGATTCGGACGGCTCACGCTACGGGCTGATCCAGATCCCGGCGGGCGGAAGCAACATCCCGTTCCATGGCGACCTCGACCTCGGGCAAACCCGCATGACGATGACCGACGGCCGCGAAGTGTTCGCCAAGGCTGTCGAGATGATGACCGATTGCTCGATAAACGCGCTTGCCGCTGCCGGGGTGCGACCACAGGATGTCGGCCGGTTCGTGCCGCACCAGGCCAATGCCCGCATTTTCGACGCGGTCGGGAGGAGCCTCGGCATTGCAGATCAAGCAATCGTCAAGACAATCGCCGACTACGGCAACTCCTCCGCCGCGACGATCCCGCTCTCACTGTCGCTCGCCCATCGCACGGAACCGTTCCGGCCGGGCGAGAAAATTCTCCTGGCGGCAGCGGGTGCGGGTCTCAGCGGCGGGGCACTGGTAGTCGGAATCTAGCTGAGCCATCTACAGCGCGAACCGACTGATCATGAATGGTGGATAGGACAAAGGCATTTGGGTCATTGCGAGTGCGAAGCGGACAACACCTCGCGTTGGCCGGCAGCGAGCGCTCGACTGGCTGCCGCGTTATCCACTTTTCAGGTTTCGGTGTTCAGACGTCCCCGGGGAATGGGGTGCCGCTCGGTTTTCCCAACCCGTTGCCGCAAGGTGCGAATTGGAAACAGGACACCTGCCATCGCCGCCAAAAAGATGATGCCTACCGCAATCAGGCTGGGCAGGTGCCAGAGGATGTTCCCCCAGATCGGGATGACCAGCGACGCCGTATTGAAGGTCTCGCCGCTGAACTGACACATGACGAACGACGCGCGGTTCCGCACCATGTCTGCGTCGATCCGTGATATCAGCGCCTCGACGGCCGGTTTATCTGCCGACATCTCGCGCAGATGCGTCAGCGCTGCCTGCATCGCGGACAGATAGGCATGGCTGCATTCATTGAAGGGGCTTGTTTCATCTACAATGCTGCCGGGCATCAGTCCCCAAAGACAGGCGGCATACTGCAGATTGGCGAAATTCAGCAGCCTGCGAAACTTTTGATCCGTACGATCTTGGTTGGCCGCCAGATCAAGAACTTCGCTGCGATAGTTGGCGATCACGGCCATTTGGCCGTGAGTTAAAGCTGGGATTTGAAGACCTGATCTGTCCAGGTCTGACTTCTGGCGATGCGCCTGCGCCGATTCCGCAATCATCGAGAGCAGCAAAAGACAGAAACACCATGCCGCGGCGCGCGTGGACACCCGGATGCTCCGCGGCATCCCGGAATGGCCTAGCGGACCGCCACGCTTGCCACCGGTCGACCGTCGCGACGCTCGACCAGCCTGCGCTTGGCGACCACTCCGAAAAGCACGCCGATCGCAGTCCAAAGAACCGTCTGGATACCGAGTGAGGCAAAGCGGAAATTCCACAGTACAGTGGCAGAAAACTGCTCCGGAACTTCATTGATCGGCGGCAGCGCATATTCGGCAAGAGACATCACGAGAAAATAGGCACCCCCCGCCGCTATCCAGGCATTCCAGGTTCCGTATCGTGATGCCAAGTGTCTGGCGAGGCCGATCGAGGCCACTGCCGCCAAGATCGACACGGTCAGCAGTACAAAGAAGAGCTGGGTGCGCGCCTGGATCGTTTCGGGATCACCCACGGAAGGTGGGTTGGCCGGATATTTGAACTGCGGCACCAGGATGATCGCGACGAATCCGGCCAGCGCGATTAGTGCTGCCGTGCCGCGCGGTCCAAAGCCACTGACCCGTCCCTGGACATAGGAGAAGACCAGCGCGAAAAGCCCGCCTATGGATGCGCCATAGACGAGAATGCCAGTGAGCAGGCCGATACCGGCCTGGGTAGAGCGACTGACGAGTTCGGGCTCCGGCGCCTCGCCTGCGGCCTGCGCCTGCTGTTCCTCGAAAGCGATCGCGTGATCGACCTGCGGCTCGCCGAACGCACGGGCGAAACCGAATGCAAGCAGGCCGGCTATGATGCCAACCAGCATGCCCCGCACCAAAAGACTCCCAACCATGTCAGTGTTCCTTGGCTAGTGGCAGGGAAAGCCGAGCAGATGGCGGCCGTCGTGGACGAATTCGTGGACGTACATGCCACGGATCAGCGACGTCGCGCCCTCTTCGGCACCGATGAAATAGATCGCCAGCATCAGCATCAGCCCGCCAAAGATGGCCCAGGGCAGAAGCTCGCGAACCGGAATGGGTGCCGGCAGGGCAACGGGTTTAAGAGCGATTTCGGACATGGAAGTTCTCCAGAACGGTGTTTGTTGGAATGACTTGGCAACGAAATGTTCGTCCGCCCCCACTCTGCGGTTGCGGCGCTGCTGCCGGCTTGTGGTTCACGCCAGCCGGGTCGCTGGCGCGCGGCAACTGTGATCGTGGTCATGAGAATGATCGTGATGATGATGGTGGTGGTGAGAATGACCATGATCATGTCCGTCAAGGCTGAGCGGTTCGCCAAAGCTGCGGTGTTCGTCAGCGTGACGCCATTGTTCCTTGCGCGCCATCAGCTCATCGAAGCTTGACAGCTTCTTGTCGGTCACCAGTTTCTCGAGCGCGGCAAGCCATTGATGATAGTAGATCCCGTTGTGGTTTTCCGGGTCGAGGCCATAGGTCTTGCCGAGTTCGATTTCGGCGCTGATGTAGTTCACCCATTCCCGCCACTGAAAATAGCCGTTGCGGTGAAGTGCGAGAACGATCCCGAACGCGGTGAGTTGCCAAGGCTCGGCAAAGAGCGGTCCGCCTTCATTGCGTGGAAGGCCGGGAAGCTGATCGAAACTGCTATTCTGGTCCATGGAAAGATCCTCTTCAAGCCGGAGTGGATGAGAAGCTGGAAAGCGCGCTAGTCCGCGCTCTCGAGGTAATCGTCCCAGGCGTCGACATACATCCGGTCCTGCGGATGGCCGGCGTCGCCCCACAACTCGCGAGCTGTGAAGACCACTGTGTAGACGTGCTGTGGCTTGGGGCCATTCCGGTGGGCGCTGGTGTCCGGGAACACGAACACGCCGTGATCGAAAGTAACGGTTCCGGCCTTGCCCCTGATATAGGCAGGCAGCCGGTTGTGCGCGACCTGGTTCAAATTGACGACCGTTACCCGATCGCCGGCCTTGAACTTCGGCGGGATGTTTGCATCGACGCGGGCCGGATCGCCTGTGGCCAGAACTGTCGGCACCATATCGGGGGTGAGCATGTTCATGCTGCTTTTCCTTTCATGAGCTGGGCATGGCGGGCATCGACTTCCTCGCGGGTAACGATGCCGGCATCGATGCAGTTCTGTTCGACGGTGCAGAGCCACTTCTCGTAGTAGCTCGACATCAGATAATGGCGCGGATCCATCTTCTCGATCGGATGCCGGAACTGGTCCACGTTGTAGATGCCGGCTGCGAAGCACGCGATCATCATCGATAGCATCCGCCCCTCCCATTCCTCGTGGAAATAGGGTTCGTTCTGTTCAACCARCACCGGACCGAAGCCGTGCTTGCCGCCAACGTCATGAATTCCATTCATGGTCTGATCCTTTTGCCAGAGCCTAGTGCGAAGGTGATTGCGCTACGCCGGTTCCGATCATGGAATCGCGGGTAACGAGAGCGGCCAATTCCTGTTCGGTCAGGCTTTCAGTGCCTGCTGGACGCATCGGCAGCACCAGGTAGCGGAGCTCGGCCGTGCTGTCCCAGACCCGCACCTCGACATCATCGGCGATATCGAGCCCGAATTCCTTGAGGACGCTTCGCGGTTCGATCACCACCCGTGCCCGGTAGGGCGCCGACTTGAACCAGATGGGAGGCAAGCCGAGCGTCGGCCAAGGATAGCAGGAGCAGAGCGTACAGACGACGACGTTGTGCACCTTTGGCGTGTTCTCAAGGACAACCATGTTCTCGCCCTGCACGCCGATATAACCAAGGCTCTTGATGGCGGCGGTGCCGTCCTCCAGCAGCCAGTTCCTGTATTGCGGATCGGTCCATGCCTTGGCGACGACCTTCGCACCGTTCTTGGGTCCCATCTGCGTCTCGAAGGTTTCGACGATCAGATCGAGGGTCGCAGGATCTATCGCCTTCTTCTCGGCGAGCAGAGATTCCAGCGCTTTGACGCGCAGGCCGACCTCGGGGATCAGCACGTTAGCATGAGTGTGACTGTTGTTTTTCATGACTTACCTCACTGATATTGTTCGAAGATTTCCGTCTGGGATGGCAGCTTGCGGTCAGGCGACGGCCAGCGCCGGCTTGGTCAAGGCGGCGGCGAGCTTGGCCGATGCGAAACCGAACAGGGCGCCGCCGATCATCGATACCGGAACCACCACCAGCGAGTTCTCGAAAGACGCCGAGAGCAGTTTCGCCAAAGCGAGCCGGTCAGGCGTCTGCAGCAGGAACGCGAATGTGCAGGCATAGCCGAACGTCGTGCCCGGCACGGAAGCCAGGGCCGGAACCTGCGATGCCAGGATGTAGATCACAACCGTGATGAACACCACGATGGCAGGCCAGATTTGGGGCCCAACAAAGTTGCCGAAAGGCAGGCCGAGGATCATGACAGCGCCTAGCCAGCCCATGAAACAGCCGAAGATATTCGAGACGATCGTGCTCTTGAGCGCGGCTTCGTCGCCGCCCGACTGGAAGAAGCAGGCCCAGGCGACAAAAGCCGCCCAGACCAGAATTGTGCCGATGGAAAGAAACGCCCAGGTGCAGATCGCGCCGAGGACGCCAACGCTCAGAGCCGTTGCTATGACAGGTTTCATTGCCGGGTTCCCCATTGTCTTTTTTCAGAACTAAAAAGGCCCGCCACCGTCACCGGTGAGCGGGCCTCATCGCCATAAGCTCGCATTTTCACGAGCTTTATCTGTTCATGCTGCGCCTCTTTTGGGCGCTCGCTTTTTGTTCCTATTTAGCGTCGCTGAGGAATTTTTCTTTGTCAACCGTTATTCATGCGAATTCTGCAAAATCAACAAATCACCTGAGTTTTGTAAAACAAAACAGATACTTAAGTGATGCCCGTAGCGCCGTGACAAACCGTCGGAAATAGAATTTGACATTTTTGCCGATCTGACGGACGATTTGATTGGATTTGCCGGCTAGCCGGTTTGAACTAAAAATTGAGGGATCAGGACGATCCTTCGCGGCAACGAAGCCCTGACGCCTTCCAAGGCCTCAGGGCTTATTTTTTTGGGGCTGAGCTATTTTGGGCGAAAAAGCGAAAATCCCGGTCGGCGTGCTGTTTTCCACGACCGGGCCATACGCCACGGTCGGCGAGGCGATGCTCAATGGAACGCTGCTCGCCGTCGAGGAAGTCAACAGATCGCCGGACTTCGATTTCGAGCTGGCACCGCTTGTTCGAAATCCTGGAGGCGAAACGGCTGAATACGCTTCGATCTGCCGGGATCTCATCATCAACTCCGATGTTGCACACATCGTCGGCTGCTACACCTCTTCCAGCCGCAAGGCGATCGTGCCTGTCGTTGAGAAATACGATGCGCTGCTTTGGTATCCCTCGCACTACGAAGGCTTCGAAAGCAGCGACAATGTCGTCTATCTTGGTGCGTCGCCGAACCAGCACATAGTGCCCCTGGCACAATATATGGCCTCAAGGTTCGGCGCTCGCGTCTATTGTTGCGGCTCGGACTATATTTGGCCTTGGGAAAGCAATCGCGTCATGCGCGAAATCGCCGAGAATTTTGGCGGCGAGGTGCTCGCTGAGCGCTACCTGGCTGTCGGATCGACCGAGGTTACCGGGCTCGTTGAGGAAATCCGTCTCCTACGGCCCGATTTCGTGTTCAACACGCTTATCGGCGAATCCAGCTACGCATTCTTGCGTACTTTTCGTGAAGCTGGACTAGGAACCCAATCTCCAGGCGACGTTTCCATTCCCATCGCCAGTTGCACGCTCTCCGAACCGGAACTTCGCACGATCGGCGATCCCGCAGCGCTCGGCCACATTACCTCCAGTGTCTACTTCCAGTCGCTGGACAACCTGCAAAATCATGCCTTTGTCGAAAATTACAGAACGCGTTTCGGCCAGCAGAAGGTGACCTCGGCAGACGCCGAAGCTTCGTACAATTCCGTTCACATGCTTGCACTCGCGCTTCGGTCTGCAGCCTCGACGAAAGCATCCGACATACTCGCCGTACTCGGCGACTGTGTTTACGATGCACCGCAAGGACGGATCCGCATCGACACGGAAAACAACCATTGTTACCTGACGCCGCGCATCGGCGTATCGAGCGCCGGCGCGGAGTTCACTATCGTCGCGGCCGCGCAAAAGCCTATCAAGCCCGATCCGTTTCTGGCTTCGTTGAAAGGGGCGGCTTTCATGCTGGATTCTCGCGACCAGGATCAGCCGCCAGGTGACCGGCAGCAACTGAAGCTGAGAGTCGTGTCGTGACCAAGCAAGTGATCCCAAACTTCAGCAACAAAACGGCGCTGATCATCCACAGGGCGGATAGCAACGTGGACGCCCTGTTGAGCCAGCTCCGCAGGTTCAACATCGAAGCCATATGCCAATGGCCGCCGCGAGCCAAGGATTTTGGCCCTGTCGATATCGTGTTCTTCGACGTCGACAACGGGTTCGACGGCATGTTCCCGTGGTCGCAGGCGCCGATCCCGCTGATCGCCATCATCGGCTCGGAAACGCCGGGCCGGCTTGCGTGGGCCATCAGCCAGAATCCAAGCGCCTACCTCATTACGCCCATAGGTTCGAAAGGTGTGTTTCAGGCACTGGTCACGGCGTTCCACAACCATAATGACCGTACCGACCTTCAGCGCGAGGTCGCCGACCTGCGCGAACGGCTGCGATGCCGCCCGCTGGTGGTTCACACGATCCTGCGCATCATGAGTGTGTTGGGCATCGATGACGACGCGGCATTTCACCTAATTCGGGACGAGAGTATGCGCCGGCGCATCTCCGTCGAAGCATGCTGCCACGAACTCGAAGCACAAGCAGACAGCTTTTTGTCGACAATTCCCGAAATCAGCAGATCCGCCGCCCGCAAATAGGCGGCACGGCTGAGCCTCAATATCGAAATTGAATACGCACAGCGCCGTGCGAACGCCAGCGAAAGCGGCGCTCGCGCGGCTTTGTCTTTTGGAGGAGAAAAAGATGAATACGCAGACCGCAAAGCCACCCTTGCCATTCACGCATCCATGGGTCGAGGGATCGATCATGGCAACGCGCGGGGTCGGGCGCGGCGAGGCACGAAACACGCACCACCTGACTGAGGAAAAGCAGGGGAAATTTCACTATACGATGGGACCATATTCCGAGCCGGTCCTCAAAATTTCTCCCGGCGACAGGATCGTCGTCGAAACCCGTGACGCCTTCGAGGGCGCCATCAGGCACGAAACCGACAAGCCTTCGCAACTCTTGCGAATGCCGTTTCTCAATCCTCAGAACGGACCGATCATGGTCGAAGGGGCGGAAAAAGGCGACACCGTTGCGGTCTATATCGAGTCGATGGTGCCACGCGGCCAGAACCCGCGCGGCACGTGCTGCATGATCGAGGAGTTCGGTGCCCTGACCGGTACGACGTACACGGCCATGCTCAACGAGCCGCTGCCCGAGGTGGTCCGCAAGATCAACCTCGACGAGGAGCATGTTTACTGGAGCGATCGGGTCACGCTCCCTTACAAGCCTCATATCGGGACGCTGAGCTGCTCACCAGAGATCGATTCCATCAACTCGCTGACGCCCGACAACCACGGCGGCAACATGGACCTGCCGGATATGGGACCTGGCAGTGTCACCTACCTGCCCGTTCGCTCGCCCGGCGCGCGCGTGTTCATAGGTGATGCGCATGCCTGCCAAGGCGACGGCGAAGTTTGCGGCGTGGCGGTCGAGTATTCGGCGACCGTCACCATCCGTGTCGACTTGATCAAGGGCTGGACAATCGATTGGCCTCGGCTCGAGACCGCCGATCTCATTATGGCGATCGGCAGTGCCAGACCCCTTGAGGATGCAACACGCATCGCTTACCGCGAACTGATCCGCTGGATGGTCGCTGAGTTCGGCTTCGACAAGTGGGACGCCTACATGCTGCTGAGCCAATGCGGCATCGTGCGGCTGGGCAATTTTGTCGACCCGAAATATTCCGTCGCGGCGGCTGTAAGGAAAACGATTATTACCTGTTAGGTTGGTTGCTGCAGGCTTTGGCCGCGAAGACAGCTATCATCGAACCGAAACGCGGACGCGCGGTATGAGAGCGACACGCCTGACGCTGGTTTGCAGCGGCATCACGCAGAGAATGCGCAAAGCGGGGTTCCCGCTGTTTGACGAGACACTGGAAAAGCGCTCGGTTGAGCTCGCTCGCGCGCTTGGTCAGCAGCTTTCGAACACGAACCGCGTGTTGGTGGCTCCATCGCTACGCGCCCAGCAAACAGCCCATTTCATGGGGCTCCGCGCAACGGTCCACGACAGCTTGCGAGACCAGAACTACGGCGCCTGGGAGGGCAAGACGCCAGATGAGATTGAAGCCGCGCAGCCCGGTTCGCTTGCCGCATGGCGAGCCGATCCCGCCTATAGTCCCGGAGGCGGTGAAGCGCTGACGGAAGTGGCCACCCGAACTGCAGGGTTCCTCGATTCAATGCTGTCGGCAGGCGGACAACTGATAGCGGTTACTCACCCGGCGGTGGTGCGGACAGCCATGATCCACATATTGGGGGCACCGCTAACTTCATACTGGCGAATCGATACCCCGCCAATTTCCTTGATTGGTCTCTATTCGGACGGTACGCGCTGGGTCCTTCGCACGTGCGGTTGACGCCTCATTTGGGCCGGAACCCGATAATTTGGACTCATCGCTTCATATGTCGTGTTTCGTGGCCAGCGCTCCGTTTGTCTCGTGGAGCAATACAAGGCCCGCGGAGACGGGACCTGGTCCGTCCCCGGCGTCGTATCTGTTCTGAGCGATCCGCGAAGGCGGTGCGATATCCGGATCCAGGACATCGGAAGAGCACATAGAGGGCGTCGATCTTTTCGGCCCGATGCGCTTCGTCGAGACCTTCGAACCGCATGAAGGCGGCCAGTCGCGCCCGCGGCGAAGCCATTGACGGCGTATAGGTGGAGTGCAAGCCGGCATCGGAGGTGCCCCCAGCGCCTAAAATCTCAATACCCAGGCTTCCACTTTTCCCTTGCCTTTGACTTCGATAGCGCCGCGCGGCTCGAAGACGAATTGGTCCTTGAGCTGTTCGTAGACGGGGCGCGTCACCTGAACAGAGTCGGGAACTCCGGCAGACTCCATGCGGCTCGCCAAGTTCACTGTGTCACCCCATAAATCATAGATGTACTTACTCTTCCCAATGACGCCGGCGACCACTGGCCCGCTGTTGACGCCAACCCTGAGCTTCATCGAGACCTTGTGTTCCATCGCGTGCTCGCGAGTAATGTGGACCATGCGGATGGCCATGCGGACCATGCGCTCGGCGTGGTTGGCTACCGGTACGGGTAGGCCGCACACCGCCATATAGGAGTCGCCCACCGTCTTGATCTTTTCGATGCCGAGATCATTGGCGGCAACGTCGAAACGCGTGAAGAGTCCGTTGAGAAACATCACGACATCGTGCGGCGGCATTTCCGATGTCAGTGCCGTGAACCCGACCAGGTCTGCGAAGGCGACCGTGACCTCGGCGAAGCCGTCGGCGATCCTCTCCTCGCCAGCGCGCAGCCGATTGGCGATCGGTGCCGGCAGGACGTTGAGCAGCAGCTGCTCGTTCTCGCGGTTCTTGTTCTCTATCACGAGATTCTTCTTGTGCAGATCCTCAACCATGCCATTGAAGGCCGAGCAGAGTTCGCCAATCTCGTCGCGCGTGCGGACCGGGACGCTGGTCGCATAGTCGCCAGCAGAGAAGCGTTTCACCCCGGCAGTGAGATCGCGGAGCGGTCCGAGCAGCGCGCGCGAAAGCCAGGCGGCGATGGCGGCCACCACGAGCAGCGCCAGTCCCCCGACAAGCAGCAGATCCCGGCGGAGTTCCGCAATCGGTGCGAAGGCCTCGGCGCTGTCGATCTTTGCGACGAGAGCCCACTTGACACCGGAAATCGCGAGCGGTCCCCATGAAGCGAGCGTCGGGACGCCACGGTATCCGATGATCTCGCCCGTGCCCTCGACACCGGCGAGCGCGGCACGGGTGGCCTTGGTGTCGGCGCGCTGATGCAGCACTGGTGTCCCGTAGCGCTGAATGGCGGCGATCTCCTCGTCCGAAGCGCCGGCGAATTTGAGGTCGGCGAAGTAGTTTTCCCGGTTCTCGTAGAACACCCGCGAGCCTGAGCGCGCCAGATAATCGGGTCCGACGAGATAGGCCTCACCCGTGTCGCCGAACCCTTCCTGCCGCCAGCGGCGGTTACCAGTGACAACGTTGTCGATCTCATCATTCGACAGTTGCGCGACCAGCGCGCCGATGACGACGCCCTGGGCAATCACCGGTGCTGCCATAAAGGCGATCGGTGCGCCGCCAGATGGCGCATAAGAGGAGAAATCTTCGAGGCAGATGGCTGACGGATCTGCGATCTGCGAGCAGCGGGCGACGGCGGCCGCGACGTTGGTGCGACGGTACGGACCCAATTGAAGAGACGTGGTGAAATCCACCTCCTTCTCGACCGTATAGATCAGGCGACCTGATTTGGGATCGGCAATCATGAGATCGAAAAAGCCGACCGTGGTCGCCGCAGCGCGCATCAACGGATGATATATGGCATGCAGCCTGGTGTATTCGCTTCCGTCGCCGGCGTCGTCGAGAAGCTTGCGCCGCTCCGGCGAGTTGGGATTATCCACAATGTAGTGATACTGCAGATAGTAGGGGGCACCACCGACCGGCAGGTAGTCCGACAGGGCTGGTTCCCTGCCTAGGGTGCGCGTCATTCCGGGGATGAAGTTCTCAGCGTACCAAACGCCGACCTTCTGCCGCAGGTCAGGCGGCGCGCCTGCCCGGTCGAGTTGGTCGACCGCGATCCGGAACTCGCGTGTTGCATCGACCACCATCTTGGAAGTGGCAAGCAGGCGCAGCTCCGCCTGGATTGTGCGGAAGTAGGTTTCAACCTGGCGCGCCTTGGTCTGACGGGCGGCCGTGAGTTGGTCGAAGACTGCTTTTTCGAGGGCGTCGCGGGCGCGGAAGTAACCGAGCACCCCGGTCACCAGGACCGCGGTCGCGCCAAGAAGGACGAGGGTTGTAAACAGCTTTGCGGCCAAGCCCCAGCCCGCGGGGCGGGATGAGCCGGTCACATCTTGAGAAGACATGAGATCTGACATTGCTTTTGCATCACGTCTTCGGAAACAGGAGCGTCGGCGTCGAGTCGGACGGCAGGCCAAGAATATGTTTCATCTGTTACCCTCTCCCTCGCGTATGCATACCAACTTTACTGCGAGACGTGTGCGGGAATGCGTTGTCGATTTGCCCGTGGGACCGCACTGCGCAGAAACGTCGCGGTCGCACCGACACCGTCCCCTCGTTCGATCGCTGGGTTTAGCAACTATACTCACCAACTGCATAGCGCCGCTCCGTGCGCCGTGCCACCCCGGCGAGCAAACGGTCACGCGGACCATCCGACCAATGGCTCGGAGCTATCTTCCTTTGGCTCGGCAGTAATGCCAGACTGGATGGAGGGAGCACGACATGAGTGAGGCCCGCAAAATTGCAGCGATCCTGGTCTCGGATGTGGTCGGCTACAGCCGGTTAGCCGGCGCAGATGAAGATCGCATCTTGGCACGGTTGCGGGCGCTGCGCAGCGATCTCATCGATCCCACCATCGCTGTTCATCGTGGTCGCGTCGTCAAGCGCACAGGCGACGGGAGCCTCGTCGAGTTCAGCAGCGTGGTGGAAGCAGTGCGCTGCGCGATCGAAGTGCAGAACGCCATGCTTGAGCGCAATGCCGGGGTTCCGGATGATCGCCGCATCGAGTTCCGGATCGGCATTCACTTGGGCGACGTTGTGCAAGAACGCGATGGCGACCTGATGGGCGATGGCGTCAATATCGCCGCGCGCCTTGAAGGCATATGCGAGCCCGGCAATATCTGTCTTTCCGAGCAAGCCTATTGGCAGGTAAAGTCAAGGCTCGATATCGCAATCTACGATCGCGGCGCGGTTCAGTTGAAGAACATCGCCGAGCCGATCCGGGTCTATTCGCTGCAGGTCGGCGTTCCCGCCAAGACCAAGCCCGCGGCACCGGCGGACGCCCTCGTGCCAGAGAAATCTTCGCACCCGCTCGCGCTGCCCGACAAGCCTTCGATTGCCGTGCTGCCCTTCGTCAACATGAGTGGCGATGCCGAACAGGAATTCTTCACCGACGGGCTGACAGAGGACATCATCACCGATTTGTCGAACGTGTCCGGATTCTTCGTCATCGCCCGCAACTCCACCTTCGCCTACAAGGGCAAGCCCACCGACGTCCGTCAGATCGCTCGCGATCTGGGCGTCAAATATATTCTTGAGGGCAGCGCACGGCGATCCAACAAGCGGTTGCGTGTCAATGTGCAGCTAATCAATGCGGCCGAAGGCGGCAATCACGTGTGGGCCGAGCGCTTCGATCGCGATATCGCCGACATCTTCGACGTTCAGGACGAGGTCACGCGACGCGTCGTTGAAGCGATTTCTGGTAAGCTTGGTGACAAGAATATTGTTGCCCATTCCCGACCGTCAAATCTGGAAGCCTATGATCTTTGTGTCAGGTCGCGAGGCAAATGGAGTATTTCCAGATCAAACAACAGCGAGGCGCGTTCAGCTTTGGAACGTGCCGTTGCACTCGATCCAAACTATTGCGAAGCGCACAGCAATCTTGCGCTTGCACTGCTATTTGGCTGGGTTGATTGGGGAGAACCACAGATACCCAATCGCGGAAATGCTTTGATGCATGCGCAACGAGCCATGGAAATCGATCCCGGCGATTCCAACGCTCGCAGGATCCTGGGCTGCGTTCAGCTTTTTGAGCGCAATTGGGATGAAGCAAAATCTCAGTTCGATGCTGCCATTCGGATAAATCCCAACAATGCAGATGCAGTTGCATGGATTGGTGAGCTTCAAATCTACCTAGGCAAGCCGCAAGCGGCGCTGATAGCTTGTGCAGAGGCGCTCCGTCTAAATCCTCATCCACCCGGTTGGTATTTCTGGATCGTGGGAATGGCGCAGATTTCCACCGGTCACTACGAAGAAGCGGTTGTGTCCTTGAGCCGGGAAGAAACCTACGGGACCGGTTCGAGGGAGCACCTGATTGCCGCGCTTGCCCTCGCCGGCCGCCTGCCTGAGGCACAGGAGGAAGCCGGTCTTTTTCTAGCTGGCAATCCAGATTGGGCGATCGGCGAGTTGGCAGCGAACTTGCCCTTTAGGAGCATGAGCACTGCGCAGCCGTTTGTTGATGGCTGGCGTCTGGCGGGCCTGCCAGATTAGGCATGGCAAGGGGCCGTTTTCCAAGGGACCTGGCAATTAAATCTATGCCGAAAGACTCGAACAGTCGCGACTCTTCCCCTTCCACAAGCTCCAGGCCAGTTCCTCGCCGTCACGCGCAAGATTGCTACGCCACGCGTGGTTGAGCCGGCCTGGGTTTGACGACGGTGGCGAGTACGATGCCGGCGACGATGAGGGCCGCACCGACCAGATCGTAATCGTGCAAGTCCTCGCCGAGCAGCAGATAGGCGAGTATGGCGACGAACACCGTCTGCAGATAGAGCAACATGCTCGCCCGGCTCGCGCCGAGCGTTTCCACGCTTTTGTTGTAGAGATAGTACATCAAGGCGCCGCCCGGACCTGCCAGATAGGCGAGCGCGAGAATGCTGTGGACGTCCAAGGCGGAGCGTTCGTCGTTGAACAATTCCCACAAATGGAAAGGCAATGCGACCAGCGCACCGGCGCCGAGCAGCAGCACGACCATCGGCAGGAGTTCGATGCCGAATTTGGCACGGCGCAAAAGCACGGTGTAAAGGCCCCAGCAGAACGCGCTGCCGACGATCCACAATTCGCCGGCGTTGAACTTGAGTTGCAGCAGCGCCGTCAGGTTCCCGTGGGCAACGATGAAAATCATCCCGGCGAGTGCAACCAGCGCGCCAAGCGACTTCCAGAGGCCGAGCGGCTCGCCGAGCACGAAACGGGCGAGCACCATCGTCATGACAGGCGAAAGCGCCATGATGATGCCGGCCGTGGTGGCGTCAGTGTCGTTGAGGCCATGGTAGATCATACCCTGGCACAGCGTGAGGCCGATCGTCCCCACGGCGACGACCTCCACGGCGCGAGTTCGCAAAAGCCCGATCATCGCGTCGTGATGATGGTGCACAATCGGCAGCAGGATTGCGCAAGCGAGCGTCAGCCGCCAGAAGCACAGGCCCCAGGGCGGCATTTCGGGCGCCACCCATTTGGCCGCGATATAGACCCCAGCCGAAAGCAGCCAGCACAGGACGGCGGTCGGATAGCCGGTCAAGGAGGATACGGGCCCGACCACGGGTTGCGCGGCTTGATGCGCTATCGGCATTGCCTGCATGTCATGCCCTCCCCTTCGATGACGTCGGCCCGAGGGGCAATATAGCCTGCGTCGTTGGGTCGTGCATTCGTTTTGAAATGATGGGGTCGAAAGGGAATCTGCGCTCGGCCGCCATATGTCTTTCGAGGGAGCGAAGAGGCTCTTTCCCGCACCATCCTCAGCGGGCTGCAATCACAGGGTCTTGCGCGGTCGCTCTCACAAAATCAAACAGTGCCGGCGTCTGGGCGTGTCGGGTGGTGTCTTCGAGAAGATTGGCATCGGGGCTGGAGTCCTTGGTCTTCTCGATCTTGCCGGCGAGCACATCCTGGTAGAGGCCGGGCACCCGGGTTTCGGCATAGGTCAGCCATTCCTTCATGGTGACCGTGCCATCGCCGTCTGTGTCGGCAAGCTTGTGCGTGCTGGTTCCGGTCGTCAACCCCTCCTTGAGCGCATAGGTCAGCAGCCCCTGGCCGAGTGAACCGCTCTCCAGGGCAACGTCGTCGGCCTGGGTGGCCGCAAGGATGCGCATGCCCTTGTCATAGGCCAGTTGACCAAGCCCGTGATCGCCCATCGGACCAGGCTTGAAGCCTTCCGGCACCCCCGCCGCGGAGTGACAGGCGTCGACGATCATCACCATCTCGCCGGCATCGACATCGCGCAGCCACGCCGTCAGTTCCTCGCTCGAGATCATTCTGTCCAGCTTCGTCAGGTCGTTGCCCGAATCCGACGGCAGGATGTAGAAGCGGCCCTGCTCGTTGTGGCCATGACCGGAGAAGGCAAGGATCACAACATCGTCCGGCGTCGCCTTCGCCAGATGGTCGATGACCGGGCCGATCTCCTGCCGCAGCCGCGACCGTTCCACCTCCCCCTTGCCCGCCAGAAGATACAGCACCGCCTGGATGTCGGCCTTGCTGGCGTGGTCGACCGCGGGGATCTGTTTATCCCCTTCCGTGCGCGCGTAGTCGGTGGTCAGCAGCACCGGCACCACGTCGTAGCCCTTGATTCCCCGCAGCGCCGTCTCGATCGCCCTGGCGTCGGCCACCGCGAAGTTCAGCCGCAGCGCTTCGTTCTCGTACTCGTTCACTCCGACCGTCACCACATAGGCCCGCGGCTTCGCCGGAACGGCTATGTCCTGCGGCACCGTGTAGCTGTCGTCGGTAGCTGTCGCGCTCTTCACCCGGTCCTCGTTGAACCCATAGGCCGTGAACGTCACCTTCTTGCCCTTGTCACCGCCTGCAAGCCGGACCGGGAAGACGTGCCTCGCCAGGATCTTTCCCGGCGTCATCGCCACGCGCGAAGCGCTGCGCCACGCACCAAGATCTTCGCCGACCACCGCCGCATTGTCCTTCGGCTCGGGCCACTGGCCCACCAGTTGCCCTTCACGGAACAGCCGTACGTCGTAAATCCCGGTGCTCGTCTTGCCATTCGGCTGTGAGGCATCTTCCTTGCCCGATGCCTCAACCTCCACCAGGGCAACACCAGGTGTCGGCCCCGCCTTCACACTCACAATCCGTACATCCGGCTGGATCCGATTCAGCGAGGCCAGCGGCCGTACCGGCTTGAACGCGTCGGCGCACGCGTTCGCATTCTTTCCGTTCACCTCAGCCCCATGGCACGCCAGCAGCCGGCCAAGCAGGTTCGGCTCGTAATAATCCCGCATGAATATCTCGGGCAGAAGGGCCTTGAAGGGATCATCGCTGACCACCCAGCTGACCAGCGGCATGGACTCCAGGGCCGATGAATCAAATCGCCCGTCAGCGTCAAAGCTCATCCAACAAGATGTCGGGACCGAACGATCCGCCTGCCCATTGCCTGCGTGGCTGCCCTCCACGTCGCTCCGGCAGGTACCCTCACGGCCAAAGACGATCGTCTGCATCAGCTTGCCGCTTGGAATGTCCCATATTTTCGCGGAGCCATCGTCACTTGCCGAAACCAGCAGCGTTCCGTCGCCGGACACGTTCAGTGAAGAAATCCTCGCGACGTGGCCAAAGAAGGATCGCTCGACCTTGCCGGCGACATAGTCGAAAATTGCGATCTCGCCGTCATCCTTGCCGAATGCAAGTCGCCTGCCGTCCGGCAGAAACGTCAATCCCAGCAACGGGATATCCACGCTCTTGAGCTTCTCCCCCGTGCGTATGTCCAACAGGCTGAAACCTTCTGCAGGACTGACCACCGCAATCTTCGAACCATCCGGTGAAAACGCCACGCCTCCGATGTTGCTCGACAAGCCAGCGAGATTTCTGATCCGCTTTCGGTTTCCTGCATCCCAGAGCGAGATCGTTGCCTTGGTTTCGTCCGAGACTGCGATCATGGCTCCGTCGGTGGAGACGGCGATACAACGGCGTCTGTCGGCGGCACTCTCGTCCAGCATAAGCCGAGCACGAGAGTCCAGATCCCATATCAACACGCGCCCCGCGCTGTCGGTCGTCACCAGTTGATGGGTATTGGGAAGGAACACTTGAGCCCCGTTGCATCCACCGTGATGGTCCAGATTACCTTTTTGAAGGGGTGAACCAATTTTTGAGTCGACGCTCCAGAGACGCGTATCGCTTTTTGAATCGACAACCAGGAGTTGACCGTCCGAGGACAAGGCGATGGATCCCGAATATATCGGCCCATTGCCCAGGTTCTCGAACACGCCTCGGCCATCGTCGTCGCGCCATAGCGCAACCGGGCCTGCCACGGGAGCGAGTATCAGGTGGTTTCTGGAGGGCCGGAACGCCGCAGACCCAATTGGATCGATCGATGCGCCGACGATCTCGTCGCCCTTGTCGGAACCGGCGCTCAGCAAAAAAATCGGAGAGCCGTTCGATCGCAGCCCGACCGCCAGAAGCGATGGTTGCGCAGGCGAGAAATTGAGTGAATCGAGGTCGCCGTCGACGGGAACGGTGCGCAGAAGCCTAAGCGTGCTCGCGTCCAGGAATTCAACAAGGCCCATGCGGTATCCGAGGGCCACGTAGTGCCCATCGGAAGACATTGCGGATTCCGTCGGCACGTTCTTTCGAACCGGAACTCTGGCCAGGACGTGGTTGCTCTGGTCCCTGATCGACACGTCCTGGGACGTGGTTACCAGTATCTTGCCGACACTGTCCGAGAACGACACGCTGGTGGTGTCATCCCCCAGATCAACCTCTGTGTCGTTGCCGCGCCTGGGGTCAAGGAACAGGACCCTGCCGGGGCTCCATGATATGGCCGCCCATCCAGTTCCATGGCGTTCGATCTTGCCGTAACTTATGTCGGGCGTCTTGCGGTAAAAGATCGGCTTTGCGACCGCAATGTCAAATATCTCAATGCCGCCCTCCTCGACGAGGGCCACCTCTTTTCCATCAGTCGAGATCGCAATCGAATAGATCGCCTGGTGTTGCGTCGCGTATTCCTGCAGCACTCGACCGCCCTTCAGGTCCCACAACAGAAGCCGCCCCTCATCGTCTCCTGTCACAGCGGTCAGCCCGTCGTCGGAGAAGCCAAAAGCACTGACGTGCACTCCGATCGAAGCGCTGCTGTTGCTGCCGTCAATAACGCGCAAAAAACGTCCGGTGTCCGCGTCCCAGAGCCTTGCTGCCGGCTCACCATACCCGCCACCTGTGGCCAGCAGCTTGCCATTGGGTGAGAACGTCACGAACGAAGCCTCCTGCGGCCGCAGGTTGGGCACCAGGGCAGCGAAATTGTCTGGGCCGCGACTACCAATGTCCTGTGCAAAGGCGGCGCCGCACAACACCGAACAAATCAGGAAAAAGTACAGGACCTCGAAAATTACCCGGTGTGGTCTCATGCGCAGCCCTCATTGAAAGCTGTCGCGGCCTGCCGCGAACTCTCTTCGCAACTGGGTCGGTGACAGTCGTCGCTTGCCTTCGAAGATCGACACGCCCTACGCCGCGCGACGCGTCGCAGCGTAGGGGCGCCGATGCTCTCGCTATAACCCGTTGCGCGGTACTGCCTCCAGAGTCGGCACGGATGTGGAATGATGCATCCTAGTTTGCCGTCTTTTCGGCAACAACATCGATATTGAGAGGCGACAGATCCTCACCCGGTATGGGCGCCGGCTTCGGAACCGGCTTTCCATCAAAGAACACCTTGATCTCGTCTTTGCGGCGGTTCTTCAATCCTACCAGTTCGACGCCTGCCGCACGTGTCCATCTGAGGAGCTGTTCGGGGACGCGATCAAACTGCTTTTTCTTGACGACCGCGAGAAGGGTCGAGGTCTTGAAGTTGTTGCCGCCAACATTGAAGGTAAAATCGACAAGCGCGGCATAGGCGCCGTCGTCGATATCTTTTGGCACGGCCAGCTGCACAGTGATCTGGGCCTTCGACATGTCCTCGATAAGCAGGTCTTCACCGCGCTTTTTCGAGATGCCTTTCAGGAACTCCACTTCGTTGCCCGTACCGTCGCAGTTCTTCTTCTTCAGGAGATGGCCGTAACCGACGGTGCAGTAACCAACGGCATCATTATAGCGCTTGGGGACCCACCCTTCCCATTTCTTGGTCAATTCAATGCCGGGCCGGTATACCTTGCGCAATTCCACACCCTGCGGCAGTACATCCTTGGTGTCTTCCAGGAGGATGCCCGGCGCATGTTTGTCCTTGAGGGTTTTCACCGCCTGACCGGCTTGGACGTGCGCGATCGAGACTGTTGTCACGCATAACGCCAGAAGAACAGCCTGCGACCAAGGCTTATGCTTGAACCCTTGCCTGTCCGATTGTGCTTTCTTGAAAACTGTCATTGTCTGTCCTTCTCCGACTTGCCGAGTTAAGGTTGAATTTCAATATCCATCCGCATGGTTGCCCAGGAATTCAGATCAAAATCCGGAACCTGGGCGGAGTCCCTGAAACCAGGATTAGAGAGCCCAGCGAGAAGCCAGCCAAGGGGGCCGGCATCTCTGGGATCTATGCCCTGCTGCTCGAGGAAATGGACGTTGACTGGCGAAGTCGTCGCAAGCACCAGGTAGGATTCAAGGCCGGCGGGCGGCCCGACCTTCAGTGGCGGTTTTGTGCTGATCGTGACGCCAGCCTGCAATTTGTCCCCTGATCCGCCATCTCCCAAGACATACACAGATCCGCTGCTCCCCAATCCGATAATTGAATAGTAGAGATCTTGTGATCCTGTATTTGTGAGGCTGAAGCGAAAATATTCTCCCTGCTTCATCGGCTCTATGCCCGATGACACCACCGGAGCCTCGCCCTCCACGCTTGGCTTGCCGTTCTCGGTCTTAACTGTCACACGGACAAGAGAAACCGTGACCGCACCTGCCAGCGGGGAAACGCTGTTCGTCAGCGCGCGCAGGTTTTCCTGTCGGGCTATCTTCTCGAGCGCGCCCGTAATGCCATCGACAGCGGCACCGTCGTCCTTTGCCGAAACCGTGTAGCCATGCATGGCCCCAACCTGGTCTCGCGGCGTGATATAGTAGACCTTGTCGCAGCCGGGGCTGAGCGTTTTGCGTTCCTCCATCGGAATAAGCTTGCCACCGTTCAGGCACCCCATGGCGATCACCATCGTCGCCTGGCCTAAATCCTGCACCGGCCGCACCAGCGCATTGTCGCGTAGTCGATCAGCGAGCGCTGCCTTTATCGGCAGGACCGCCGCAGCGATGCCCAGCTCTGGAGGTGGATCGGCAATAGCCACCGCAATCTTTTGCTCAACGGAATAGGGCGAGACGATTCGAACTTTCGACGCAGTGGTCACAGGCTCGTTCGGGGCTTTGACCAGTTTGGCAACCGAAGTCGCGATGTCGGACGAAATCACGACCGCGTTCGCGATCTTGCCGTCCTCACCGACGAGCTTGGTTGCCTTGCTGGAATACACGGCCAGGATTGCTCCTGGTTGAATCCCCTGCGCCTGGCCAACTGCGACCGAAATCTGGTCCTGCGTCACATTTGTGATCGAAATGAAGGGGGGCTGGCGGGTTCCTATTCCGCCCAAAACCACCCTGTCGAAGTCTCCTTCCGCCTGTGGATGCTGGGATGGCGCACGTTTTTGGACATACCTCTCGGTTTGCATCACTGCTTCGCGATAGGTCAGCTGTGGAGATCGCTTGAGCGTCTGGACCAGATAGTAGGTCAGCAGCCCATGATACTGCGAACCCGATGCGGTACCGACAAGATCCTCGTTGGACACTTCATCGGCCCGGGACCCTTCGATGATCGAGTATGAGCGGCCTGAATCCGCGATCGACGCATCCTTGCCGTGACGCTCAGCAGGCGCATCCTTCAGCAGTCTACCGTCTAGCGGCGCCATGCGGGCAGCAAGTGTGGGCTCTTTTGAAATCGTGCCTGAGTGGCAGCTGTCAAAGATCAGCACGATGTTATGGGAGTATTGCTTGAGCTGGGTCAGCCAGGCCTCGATTTCATCGTCGCGTATGTCGGTGCCACCCGGACCACGGCTGTCCTGTGCAACGATGGTCTCATCATAGCCATCGCCCTCGTCGCCATTGTCATCGATGGCCAGGGAGCCGTGACCGCTGAAGTAAAACAGGAACGTCGCATCCGGATGCGCTTTTGCCTTCTCGATCAATTGCTCCGCAAATGCCTCTCGAATGCCGGCGTGGGTCGCCTGGGCGTCCAGCAAAACCCGGTAATGATCGCCGTCGTCGGGAACGCCGTAGGTGCCGGTCAGCAGGTCCTTAACGAGGGCAACGTCGTTTGCGGTTCCATGAAGGTCCGATGCGTTGTAGGCGGAGCCTGGCGTCTTTGCGTAGCTGTTTATGCCAACAAGGAGCGCGAACACGCCCGGCTCCTCTGCGAATACGACGCGAGGACACACCAAGAGAAGCAACGCCACCAAAAGCGCCCGGCAATGCCGCTTGCCTACTGTGAACATCGTTTCGCTCCAGAGAAATCCACAAAGACCTGGGCAAGGCAGCCCGTTATTCGAAGCCTATTGTGCCGGCCAGTCGCTTGCGCTGAGCGGCAAATTCAGTGCGCTCAGGTCTTCAACCAAATCGCCCCTGCCGCAGCTTACGCCATCCTTGTATTGCACCAGCGCCGCATGGAAGCTTCGAAGGAAGGACCAGTAGACCAATGCCGCATCCCTTGAGGTGACAAATTTGTTGAGTTTGTTCTTGAGGGCGACGCAACTGTCGTGGATTTCCGTCTCGGATGCGGGCTTGGGGGATCCAAGCGGCGCGCCGTCCGTGATCGCCTTTACAAATCCGGCAACCCTGTCGGTTCCTGCCGTTATCAGATCGATCACTGGTGCCCGTGCTGCCCCAACACCGCTCTTCACCTCAGTCAGCGGCAGGCCGAAATTGGAGATCTTGAACCCTTCAGGCGAAAAGTTCGTCGGCAGTTGCGAGTTCAGCGTCTTCAGGTAGATGTTAACCTTGAAGTTGGTCCCGTTATATCGCAGCTGATTGGGAAATCCGTCATCCAGCAACGTGAACGCGCCCGTTGTGTTGTCGACGATCGAGACGTCGGTATATTTGCTCAGGAGCTTGCTGAGGATGGTCGCGAACGGAGCATAGGCATCCGAAACCGCCTGAACACCCGGCGACAAACCGGCCAGAGAGGCGGTTCTAGACAGTTGCGACAGCTCGGTCAGCAACGACATGTCCACCGACGTATTGGAACTATATCTGACCTTCATCGAGAACGAGATTGTATTTGTCTCAGAATCCACGACGATGTCGTCGATGAGGATACCGTTCCTGTTGATGACGATGTTCGACTTCTCGGATGTCGTGACGAAGAGGAATTTGCTCTCTTCCCACGTTGCCGACATGATCGGCTCGGTGGCAATGATCTTGTCGCCAATCGCCACATCGAGACTTACGATGTAGTTTCCCGACTTGTTTTGGAACCTCGACTTTATCAACGATTGCAGGAACGCCGAAGCCGATTGACTTCTTGCAGCGCCGTCCTTTCCAGTAAACGCAAAATCGTAGGTGATCAGCCCATAAACCAGCCGCGGCTCTACGGCTGAGAAGCTCGGGTGCGTTACGGCGGCAAACTCATCGGCCAGTGCGCCAAAAGGTTGGGAAAGTACTAGAACAAGAGCTGCAATCAGTTGCCTGAAGCGCATTTCACCCCCCCGGATGGCTTCTTAAACCGTACTCTCCATTTCTATAATTAGGAAGGGGAACGCATACTAGATGAAGCGATTTCTGTTTGCCTATCCGCACTAAGGATCGGCGGGTTGCCGTCGAAATCTGCGTTCCAAAAGATGAATGGCGAAGCCGCGCCGTCCATGTATCGCTATGTGAAATTGAGCCCCTACCACGAAACGCACTGACGGACGTGCAGGCATCCATGCCTGCGAGGTCAAGGCATTGGTGCCGAAAAAATCTGAGGCGCCGCTTGAAGTGATCCTTTTTCATGGAACTGCGCTTGTGCCCAATCGGATCTGTTAGGCCAAAGGCTGGATGTGGGACGATGACGATCGCGATCATCGACTTGATCCGGCCCACAGCAAACATTGACTAAGCCATACTGCATAGCGTCCCGCCTAGCGACGTTGCCACACTTTGCCGGAACGGCTGCAATGCGTTAGCCTGCAAACATGCGCAGTCGCTGATAGATCATTTCGCTGAGGGGGCGAAGATTCATGGAGATGCAGCAAGTCCGCTATTTCCTTGCCCTGTCCAGCACGCTTAATTTCACCAGAGCAGCCGAAGAGTGCAACGTTACCCAACCCGCGCTGACTCGAGCGATCAAGACGCTCGAAGAGGAGTTGGGGGGCGAGCTTCTCCGGCGCGAGCGCCAGCACTCTCACCTGACCGAACTCGGCAGGCGTATGCTGCCTCTGTTGCAACAGTGCTACGACGCTGCCACTTCCGCAAAATCACTCGCCAAGGCTGTGCAAAGCAGCGACGTGGCGCCTCTTAACGTCACCATTTCCAACAGCGTCAACATTGCGCTGCTGGTATCGCCGTTTACGGAGCTTTTTCGCGCCTATCCCGGAGTCCATCTCAAGATCAACCGGGGCTCGCCGAGCGCTGTCGTTGAGGCTCTCAAGAACGGTGAGGTTGAGCTAGCCGTTGCCGGTCCGTTGGGGCAGGCCTGGGATCGGCTCGACACCTGGCCGCTCTTCCAGGAGGGCATAGAGCTCGTCGTGAACTCCGATCACCCACTTGCCCGCCGCAACGAGGCCGATGTCGCGCTGAGCCAACTGGCGGCGGAACCTGTGCTCAGCCGCATCGATTGGGAAACCAGCGAGGAACTGTCCCGCTGCCTTTCCGCGAAAGGCCTGACGCCTCGCACTGCGCATGAAGTCGAGACCGACCACGATTTGCTGGCATTGCTGGAGGCCAACGCCGGCGTGGGCTTCGTCTCCGTGACGGCACCGCGGACGCCAAATATCCGCAGGCTCAAGCTGCGGGATTTGGAAATCTCTCGGGTCGTCGCCGTCTACGCGGTCGCTGGTCGGCATCGTTCGCCCGTGGCCACGACGCTGCTCAACCTGTTGCGGTCGACGGACTGGTCATCTTTTGGCGTCAGCGAGCCCGCCTGAGCGCCGCGATCAGATCGTCGATGTCCATCCGCCGACGATAGTCGGGATCGACGAAGCGATCGGTGATGATCCCGTCGGTTCCAATGATGAAGGTTGCAGGGATTGGCAGGAACCAGCTGCTGTTGCCCTGATAGTTGGGGAGATCGAGGCCTAGCCCCATCAGCCGCTCCATCTCCGCCCCGACCCAGATCGCAAGATTGAGAGACAGGGCGTAGCCATTGTCCATGTCGGTCAGGAAGGGAAACGTCGCGCCGACGGCAGTCTTCATCGCCTTCGCGAATTTGCGCCGCTCGGGCATGATCACCACGATCTGGCCGCCCAGGGTGGCAATCTCGGGCTGGGCTTCGACGATGCCAATCGCGTTCAAACGGCAATAGGGGCACCAATGCCCGCGCTGAAAGGTGATCACCGCTGGCCCCCTTTGCAGCACGTCGGCCAGACTGACCAGCTTGCCATCGTCGTCAGGAAGCAGGAACGCCGGCATGATATCGCCTGGCATCGGCGCCACTGCGCCTGCCCCTTGTTTCTCCAGGCGCTCCACCAAGCGATCCACCGCATCGGCGAAATTCGCGTCCAGGCGGCGCACCGCGGCGGCAATCACCGCCAGCCGCTCGTTCAGGGGTGCATCAAGTTCTATGGCAGCCTGGACGGACTGTTCAAATGTCATTGCCTGGTCGTCGTCGGCCATTTCTGCACTTTCATGGATTGCGTGCACCCTATCATTGGAGCTCGTCGGGCGGGGTCATGCTTTCCTTGCATCGTTTCGATGCCCAAGATGCATCGAGGCAAGTTGGGTTCGCATTCTGTTCGTGGCTCGTCCTCAATTCGTTACAGTATGACATCGTGTTCCTGGTATCCGACGAGAAGGCCGGGATCACGACCACCATACTTTTCCAAGTCGCCACCTGCACGTGTTCAATGGAGCTTGATGCGAGGCCGGGTGCGCCTCGCAAACATCTCGCTGATCGAGTCCAGGGTGGTCTTCACAAGGCCATGCACCGCCTGGAGATGCAGCTTGTGGAGAGAGCGATACATCAGCCGGGCGAGCAGACCTTCGATCCTCAGCCCGCCAATCAGGCTGCCGAACGAACCGTAATCGGCGAGCGAAACGAGGGAGCCGTAGTCACGGTAGTGGAATGCCGGCGCAGCCTGCCCCGCAAGGCGCGCTGAAACGACTTTCACAAAATGATCTGCCTGCTGGTGCGCTGTCTGAGCTCGTGGCGGCAGGGCATTGCCGTCGCCTGGCAGGACGCAGTTCGCGCAATCTCCGATCGCGAAAACGTTCTCGTCCCCTCTGGCTTGCAGTGTCTCATCCACGACCAGCCGGTTGATGCGGTCCGTTTCGAGGCCATCAAGCTCGTTCAGGAAATCCGGGGCCTTGATCCCAGCGGACCAGACGACGAGTTCGGCCGCCACAAACAATTTCTCGCCAAGCTTGATGCCGTCCTCCGTCACCTCGCTCACCCTGATGCCGCACCGTATCTGCACGCCGAGCTTGACCAGCAGACGTGCCGAAGCGCGTGCTATGTGCTCCGGCAGGGCCGGAAGGATCCGCGGCCCGGCTTCGACGATGGTGATGCGGATCAATCTCTCGAAATCGATGTTGTCGAGATTGTGCGATGCAATCTCCCGCATCGACTTGTGCAGTTCCGCGGCAAGTTCAACGCCAGTGGCCCCGGCGCCGACGATGACGCAATGAAGCTGACCGGGCGAAAGCTGCTCGTATTGCGCGTTGGCGCGCAGGCACGCGTCTATCATGCGCTTGTTGAAACGGGCAGCCTGCTCCGCCGTATCCAGCGAAATGGCGTGACGCGCGGCGCCCGGCGTGCCGAAATCGTTGCTGACGCTGCCGACGGCCAGCACCAGCGTGTCATAGCCCAGAAGACGCGGCGGGATGATCTGCCTGCCATCGTCATCAAAGCTGGGAGCGACAAAGACCTGGCGTTTGGCACGGTCGATGCCAACGACCTCGCCGATGCGATATCGGTAGCCGTGCCGGCTGGCATGGGCGATGTATTCGACAGCATCGTGCGACGCGTTCAGCGCGCCGGATGCCACTTCATGCAGCAGGGGCTTCCAGATATGGGTGCGGTTGCGGTCGACCAGCGTGACGGAAAGCCGCCGCTTGCCGAACTTGCGACCAAGACGCGTCGCCAGCTCCAGTCCGCCCGCACCGCCGCCGACGATAACCACGCGATGCAGCGACGTATCCGCATGGGAAGGCGTCTCCGGAATGGTACGGAAAAGGGCGGCATTGTTGGCAAGCACCGCCTCGGGGATCAGCCGCATGCCGGGGGTGATGATCTGCATCGGTATTCTCCATCGGTTCCGAGGCGCTGGTCCGTCATTCCTGCGATTCGTGGATCACGATGCCCTGCAGCATGTCGACCTCGCATTCCCAAGGCTTTTCCGAGAGGACGCGCTGGCCATGTTCGTATCCCGCCTGCCAGCGCGTGTGGATTCCTGTGCGCGTGAAGTCGATGTCCTTGGTGTGGTCCTCGCCGTCGAGGCGCGGCGAAAGCAGCCGAACGAGATGCATCACCGAAGGGCAGCCATAGGAGGCCAGTTCCTTGAACATCGGATCGTCGCGCCGCTCCTCGGGTACCAGCTTTCCCATTTCGCGCACGACGTGGCGCAGACGATGCAGTTGCTCCTGACGGGCAACGTGGCTTCTGCCGCGGCTGGCGTATTGGAGATCCTTCTGCCGTCCCATGACCTGCCAGATCGATTTCGGCTCCGTCGCGCGCGGCTGCCACATGTTGACGGCGAAGATCAGCGCGTCGCGCCGCGGACGCTCGTCCAGCACGACTTCGATTGGCGTGTTCGAATAGATGCCGCCATCCCAATAGGGCTCGCCGTCGATGCAGACTGCCGGAAAGGCCGGCGGCAGGGCGCCCGACGCCATGATGTGCGCCACCGACAACGGCATCAGACTGCTATCGAAATACTTGAGCTCGCTGGTGTTGACGTTGACCGCGCCGACTGTCAGCCGCGTATGGCGGCGGTTGAGGCATTCGAAGTCGATCAGGCTATCCAGCGTCTGCTTGAGTGGATCGGTGGTGTAGTAGGAAGCATTCTCCACCCCCACTTCGCGATTGACCCCGAACATGGCGCTTGGGTTCGGTTCGAAAAACCCCGGTATGCCGCGCATCACCGTGCCCATATTGGCAAAGATGTTGCTCGGAACCATCATCCGGAAGAACTCGTCGAGCGGGCTGCTGCGGCTGACGCCGTCCCAGAACTCGCGCAGCCTAGGCAGGCGGTCCTGCGGCTCGTTTCCGGCGATCAGCGCCGCATTGATGGCGCCGATCGAGGTGCCTATGACCCAATCGGGTTCGACCCCGCCCTCGACGAGCGCCTGGTAGACGCCGGCCTGATAGGCGCCGAGAGCGCCGCCGCCCTGCAGCACCAATACGGTCTGTCGCTTGACCGAACCGTCAGCCATACGAACGGCCTCCGGCACGGGTTCCGACGTTGAGGGGTTCCGGGTGATCTTGTTCATGGGCTTTGCGCTCCTCGTTGCCGGTTTCAGTGGGCGGTCCAGCCGCCTTCGATCGGCAAGATCGCGCCGGTGATCGAGGCCGCATCGTCGGAGGCCAAGAAAAGACAGAGCGACGCAACCTGCTCGACCGTTACGAACTGCTTGGTCGGCTGTGCGGCCAAAAGCACATCCTTGATGACTTGCTGTTCGGTGATCCCGCGCGCCTTGGCCGTGTCCGGTATCTGCTTTTCGACCAGTGGCGTGAGCACGTAGCCGGGGCAAACCGCATTGACCGTGATGCCCTGCTCGGCCACTTCCAGCGCTACCGTCTTGGTCAGGCCGGCGACGCCGTGTTTGGCGGCGACATAGGCGGATTTGTATGGCGAAGCGACAAGCGCATGGGCGGACGCAACGTTGATGATGCGACCCCATTTGCGCTCCTTCATCGCCTGCAGGGCGCGCCGGATTGTGTAGAATGACGACATCAGATCGATCGCCACGACCGCCTCCCATTTCTCGATCGGGAAGTCGTCGATCGGCGCCACATGCTGGATGCCGGCATTGTTGACCAGGATGTCGATCGCCCCGAACTCCGCGATGGCCTTGTCCATCATGGCGGTGATTGCGCCCCCCTTGCTCATGTCCGCATTGTCGTAACGAACGGTGACCTCGTAGTCGGCGGCCAGCTTCGCCCGCAAGCGTTCGATCTCATCCGCATCGCCGAAGCCATTGAGAACGATGTTGCAGCCCTTTGCCGCGAAGGCTTCGGCAATGCCTTGGCCGATGCCGCTGGTCGAGCCTGTTATCAGCGCCGTCTTTCCTTTGAGCATCGTCGTTTCCTTCTGTTGGAGCCGCAGCAAAACCATCGAGCAATGGCTGCGGGCAACGGGCCTGCACGCGCCCCGGTTTGAAATTCTGGATCAAGTATGGCCAGCAGCCGAAGGCGACGGAAATGCCGTTGAGACATGGATTCGATAGCCGACGGTCTGATCGCTGCCGCGACGATGTAGATCTCCAGGCCGGGTTGTTTGACGTAGGGGCAGCTAGTAAGATCGCGCCGCAACACGGGTCGTGCGGTATATGCCCGCCCGCCGAGGGGAGTTGCCGTGGAGATCAGCCAGGTCAGATATTTCTTGGCCGTTGCCAAGGAGCTGAATTTCACCAGGGCTGCCGAGCAGTGCAACGTCACGCAGCCGGCGCTGTCGCGCGCAATCAAGCTGCTCGAGGATGAATTCGGCGGGGCGCTTTTCCACCGCGAGCGCCGCTTCACCCATCTCACCGAGCTCGGTCGCATGGTGGAGACCTATCTCGAGGGTGTCTTCGAGAACTCCCGCCAGGCAAAGCAGATTGCCGAGCAATATGTGCATCTGAAGAAGACGCCGCTCAAGGTCGGCATCATGAGCACGATTGCGCCAGACGAAATCATTGAGCTCATCGCTGCCGTCCGGTCGCATCACCCCGGCGTCGAGCTTCACCTTTGCGATTCAGACGCCAAGAGCTTGCGGCGACGGCTGCTCGAAGGCGATCTCGAGGCCGCCATCTACGCCTTGCCTTCGAACGTGCCCGACGAGGACGTGCACTCGCTACCACTCTTTCAGGAGCAGATGGTGATGGCCGTCCATCTGAACCATCGCCTCGCCAACCAGCGAAGCGTGCGGGTGAAGGATATGAGCAATGAAAGCTATATCCACCGCAACAATTGCGAGTTTGCCGGCTATGCCGATGCCATTCTCTCCGAACAGGGCGTCACCGTCAGCCCTGTCTACTGGAGCGATCGTGACGATTGGACACTGGCAATGATCGCTGCCGGGCTTGGCTTCGGTTTCATGCCCGAACACACCGCCAAGCACCCGGGCGTGGTGCCCTTGCCGATCACCGAGCCGGAATTCTGGCGCGAGGTCAATCTCGTCACCGTGCGCGGCCGCAGGCATTCGCCGGCAGTTGGCGCGCTGGTGCGCGAGGCCACGCAGAAGCGGTGGTTCGGCGAGCGGGCAAAGGCGTTGTCCGCCGCTGAATAACCTCGTCGCGAGCAGCAGGCTGCGTCGCATGCACCGGCAGCGGATCTACGGCACATCATCCGTACTCAGTTCTTCTTGATCGTCGAGGTCACGGACTGGATGACTTCGGTCGCCATCTTGAACTGCGCCTCGCGGTCGGTGATGCCATGCCGCTTGGCGATCCAGTCGAAATCGCTGTAGGCGGCGTAAACCGTTCCGTCCGCGGTCTGGTAGACCAGGACGCGAACGGGCCAGTCGAGACCGGCCTCGGGATTGGAGGTGATGAAGGTCGTGCCGAGAGCCGGATTGCCGAACATCACCAGCCGCGACGGCTTGACGTCGTTGCCGGCATTCTTGCCAAGCCTTGCCTGGTCGATGACGCCGAAGAACTTGATGCCCTTCTTGAGAACGTCCTTCTTGATGCGGGCGACGGTTTCGGCGACGGAATAGTCGCTCTTCACGGTGACGACACCGTCCGAGGCGGCGACCGGGAGAATGAGCGCCATCAGCATGGCGCCCCCGGCAATCATGGTTTTCAGGTAGTTGGTCATGTCAGTCTCCTTTGTTTTCCAGGTTGCATGAATCTTGGCTACTACGTTGATATCTTTGTCCAATATCTGAGAGCGCTTCGCGATCGACGACTTGCGATCGTCAGCCGGTTGGCGTCTTCAATGCTCGCGCGACCGCAATTGCCCCGGCGAGGACCGCGGCAAGCACGGCCACACAGGCGGTCCAGCCGACGCGGTCGTAGACCTGTCCGATGACGAAGCTGCCAGCGAGCCCGCCCGCATAGTAGGAGGCTAGGTAGATGCCGCTCGCGGCGGCGCGGTCGCGCGACGCGGTCCGGCTGACATGCCCGGTGGCGATAGCCTGCGCCAGGAAGGTGCCTATGGCGACCAGCGCCATTCCCGCAAGCACCACCGGCAGGCTGCTCACCAGAAGTAGAAGCAAACCCAGGATGGCCAATGCAAGCGTTGCGCCGATCCCGATCCCTGGCCCGAGCCCGGCAGCAACCCGCCCTGCGAGTGGTGTCGTCAGCATCGAGGGCAGGAAGACGAAATAAACCAGCCCCAGCGCCATGGGCGACAGCGACAGCGGCGCGGCGACGAGCTGGAAGTTCACATAGGTGAAGGTGCCTATGAAGACGAAGAGGATCAGGAAGCCGATGGTGAAGCAGGCACGCAACTCGACGTTCATCAACGGGCCCTTCCATGCGGTGCGGGCAGGCTCGTTCTTGGCGTCAGCGCGCATCATTGCCGATGTCTTCTGCAGGGTGAGCCAGACAAGGGCCGCGCCAATCAGATTGAGCGCGGCGAACGTGAGGAAGTTGGTGGAGATGCCAAACGTGTCGGCCACGGCGGCCGACATCAGCCGTCCGAAAAAATTGCTGGCGACATTGCCGGTCACATAGGCAGCAAGAGCACTGGTCGTTTGCCTCGATGAAAAGTGTTCGGCGAGATAGGCCATCGTCAGCGTGAACGCGGTCGACATGCACAATCCCTGGACGACACGCAGCGTGGCGAAGACCACGATGCTGTCGGTCTGCGAAAGCAACGTCGTCGGGATTGCCAGCACCGCAAGGCTGATCCAGATTCCGTTGCGCCGATCGAGGTTTCTGCCGAAAAGCGCCACGGCGATCCCGGCCACAGCCATGCCGAACGTGCTGGCGTTGACGGCAAAACCCATTGTCGCGCGGCTGACGCCGAATTTTATCACCAGCGAAGGCAGGATGGCCTGAGTGGCGAACAGATCGACAAGCGTGAGAAACGCGATCAGGGCAATCAGGCCGAAGCGCCAGCTGTCTGCGGCAACCATGCGGAGCCGCGTCGGTTCGGTGTGTTCAGTGGTAGTCATGACAGGACTCCGTGGCCGCACGTCCCCGGGCGGACCGCCTGAGGACGCGCTTCCGTCGCTGATTCCGGGATCTGTTCACCGCGATGGGCGGCTCACATCATGTGGTCGTCGTGCATCGCAGGAGGCAGGACGTCGGCGGAATAGAGCACTGCGGGAACCTTGCCGTTGTTCTTCCACCAATGGGCGAGCTGGCCGAATTCGGCTGTCACGTCGCCAGCCGGATGTTCGATGCCGACCTTGCAGGTGCTGCGATATTCGGTGATCGAGCCTTCGACGATCAGAATGTTGGCGGGGCGGACATTGTGCTCATGCCACGGCACGACACCGCCCGGCTGAACGACGAGCTTGCGCAGGCGCAGCATATTGCCTTTCCACGCTTCGCCCTTGCTGCTGAGATCGATCGCCGAGAGAACCGTGTCGGTCACGCCGACCGGTTTGCTGGGGTGTTCCTGGATGTCGGTCGTGGCGGCCTGGCCGGCAGGGCAGTCCCCGGCGAAGGCCGGCGCAGCGGAAAATGCAGCGGCTGCGGACAGCAAGCCGATTGCCAACGCAAAGTTGAGTTTCTTGGTAGCCATCTAGTATTTCTCCTTTGTCGGTGCCCAAACGCGGGAGGCGGGGCATGGAATGGAGAGTGATGGGTGCGGCGAACAAAGAGAAATGCTGACTGGCTCTCAATTCGATACCCGAAAACTATGGTCGGACATCACGACGAACGAAAGGCGCACGACAGGTCCTGTCGTGCGGCGCTGGAATTTATTTGATTTGCTTCAGGCAGCGGTGCGGATCGTTTGAGCGAGGGCGCTCTCAGGCCAGCCATGCGCCTTGACGCTGTTGACGAAGGCAGATGCCGCCGGCGAAAACCTGCGCCCCGCCACGACTACCAAAGACACTTCCCGCCAGACCTCGGGGTCGATGACCGGCCTGACCTGCAAGCCAGGGATCACCGCGCTGAACTCCGGAATGAAGCAGATCCCGAGGCCGCCTGAAACCATGTTCTGGATCCAGTCCTCGCGTTCGCTCGCATAGGAAATCCTGAGTTTCACGCCACGGTCATTGCACAGGCCGGCGAGGTGATCGCGATACTCGCAGTTCAGTCGCCGCAGATAATTCTCGCCGTCGAGTTCGGAGATGGCGACATTGTCGTTGCGGGCCAACCGATGGCCGTTTGGAAAAGCCAGGACGAAGCGCTCGCGATAAAGCGGCGTGACATCGAACCGTTCCGGAAAACTGTTGCTGGACGCCATGATGGCGACGTCGATTTCGCCGGACTCGAGCAGTTGTGAAAGCGAGGTCGGCACACCTTCCACCAGCTGCAGCTGAATGCCCTGCTGACGCCTGTTGAAATCGGCCAGCAGGCCGGTGAAGCGGCGCGGTCCGATGGTGCACATGACGCCAACCTTGAGGTTGGCATTTTCCAGGCACAAGAATCTCGACGCCTCCTGTCGCACTCCCGTCAGTTCGTCGAGGATCTGTTGAAACCGGGGTCGCAGCAGCGCGCCCAGGTCGGTCAGGTGAGTCAGGTTTCGCTCGCGGCGGAACAGCAGGCCGCCGACCTCGTCTTCCAGCTGCTGGATGGCGCGCGACAACGCTGGCTGGGTAACGTTGCACTTTTCGCCGGCCCGTGTGAAATTTCGTGTCTCGCACACGGCGAGGAAATAGCGGATGTGATGAATGTCCATGCCGATTGTCCCCGTTGCGTATGGTCCTTTTTTGCTAAACCGAACCTTGCCGCAAACGACATCCTCGTTCCAATGCACCGCCGCTATGAAGTTCATAGCATATCGTCATGGGGTGACGCAGGTTGGCGCCTTTGTAGCTTTGCTGGGACATAGGAGACGATGGCGAACAGCTTGAACGCCATCGCGCTCGGGTCTGATCTGGAAGCAGCGTGACGTTCAGCTGTTGCCGCCGAGCAGATGCACCTTGACGCAGAATTCTGCATGAGGCTTGCTCGTCGCTGCGTCGTTGCATTCCTTCTTCATGGCGCCCTGCTTGTCCGTCGACATAGCGTGCCAGGCTGCTTTGAACTCGGCATCCGATTTTCATCGTCTTCATCGCGGCGTCTGTGTAGAAGGCGGCCGACAGGTCGCCGAAGGCGTCAGCCGAAGTCGCTCCGGCAATCGGAGCGAGGGCAATCGCCCCAGGTACGCGATTCGTATTCTCATGATTTGCTCCTTGTGTGCTGAACGCTCTCCGGCGGCCGTCTCGATGCTGGTCCAGGGCAAAATCCCGGAATCTTCGCTTGCCGACTAAATCTTGCGGCGCGCGCGTGATGGCAACCAATGCAATCTGCCTATGGAGTTCATGCCACCTTGGCATTTCGCAAGCGGAAGGAGTTGCGGCAGTCTTTCCATCAAACGCCCAGTCTGGCGTTTTGGGGATGGAGACTGAAACATGCATATCCAGACCGGAACCGAAACCGACCAAGCCGTCTTTGCAAGACCTGCAGTCGATGACCGGGGGGTCGTGGACATTGTCCTGGCAAGCGACGCGCACGGCGCCTTCGTCTGGGGCGTCCTCGACCGCTTGCTTGACGACCCCAGCCTTTCCATCGGCAACATCACCGCGTCCGGCTTCGGTGCAATGGAGGCCGCCGTTCTGGCCTATGGCCTGGCCTTGGGCGGCCGGCGCGGCGCGCGGACGGCGCTCACCAACTTCTGGCGACGCGTCAGCCACGCATCGATTTTTGCCGCCGATGCCGCAAGCCCCCTGAGATCGATCCTGGAACAATCGATCGATATTGCGGTAATCCGCAACAAGGACCGCCCGCTGCAATTGAGCATCCTGGCCTTCAATGCCCGCACCGATGCGGTGAAGATCTTCGCCGGCGATCAGTTGTCGATCGACGCGATCCTTGCGGCCGCCACGATCCCGTTCCTCTTCCCGCCGGTCGAGATCGACGGTGACAGCTATTGGGGCGACGGCGACCTTTCGGCTTTGCGGGCCCTGCAGCTAGACACCGATCATCGGCTGGTGGTCACCGGCAAGCCGGCACTGTTCACGACGCCGTGCGCGGATCGCCGCCTCGCCGCCAGCCATTGTGCGATGAAGCCCGCCGCAACCCACGTCATCTTCGACAGCCAATACCGCGCCGGCGCAGCACTGTTCACAAGGCCCTGGACCGACTGGGGTGAACTGACCGACATGCGTGACCGAGGACGCGAACGTGCCGGGGACTGGCTTTTGGCCGATCTTTCCGTGGCGGAGGACCACCCGGCCTTCGACCGCGGAACCTAATAGATCTAGGCGCCTCCCTCCCGCCTGGCCGCGCCTGTTTCGGCCGCTCCCGAATGCAGGTGCCAAGCCCTCCGGTGCCCCCGCCGGAGGGCTTTTTGCGTGCGGCCTCTCAACATAGTGGCCGCGTATCAAATCCATGCCGAGACAGCATTTCAGCTCAGGGGCCTGATCGGGGACACTGCTTGCAGACAGGCCGCAAGGCCAGTCTTTCCCTCGAAACGCAACCAGGAGACACGACTGTGATCAACACCAAGACCCTCATCGGATCGGCCCTCGCTGCCGCCACTTCGCTCGCCGCGACGGCGGCCTATAGCGGCCCCGCTGCCAAGCCCGGCTTCGCCTTCGAGAAATGCTACGGCGTCGTCAAGGCCGGCCAGAACGACTGTCAGACCGCGACGCATTCCTGCGCCGGCACGGCCACCGCCGACAACCAGCCGGATTCATGGCTCTACGTGCCCGCCGGCAGCTGCGCCAAGATTGCCGGCGGCAGCGACAAGCCGAAAGCCTGAACCATCCAGACTTCACGCCAACCCCTTGAAAGGAGCAGACCGATGTCCCGTGCGTTGCAGCCCCTCCCGATCCCCGCATCAGCGGGCATCGGTCTTCGCTCCCCTCACATCGGTGAAATGCTGACCCGCAGGCCTTCCGCTGGCTGGCTCGAGGTTCATGCCGAGAATTACATGGGAGACGGCGCCGGCGTCGAGGCGCTGGAACAGTTGCGCCAGACCTATCCGTTGTCGGTACATGGTGTCGGCCTGTCGCTGGGCAGCGCGCGAGGATTGGATCGCCATCATCTCGAGCGGTTGCGCAAGGTCTGCGAGCGCTTCCAGCCCGATCTTGTTTCCGAGCACCTCGCCTGGAGCGTCGCCGACGGCGCCTATCTCAACGATCTGCTGCCGCTACGCTATGATGAAGAGGCGCTGGCGATCGTGGCGCGCAATGTCGCGACCGTCCAGGATACGCTGAAGCGTCAGGTGCTGATCGAAAATCTGTCCGCCTATGTCGCCTTTGCCGACTCCTCTATGAACGAGGCTGAATTCCTGGCCGAACTCGTGGCGCGGACCGGTTGCGGTCTGCTGCTGGACGTCAACAACGTCCAGGTCTCGGCGCACAATTTGCAATATGATGCCAGAGCCTTCATCGACGCGCTGCCGACCGATGCCATCGGCGAGATCCATCTCGCCGGCCACGCGACGAACCAGGTCGGGGCCGACACCGTGCTCATCGACGATCATGGCTCGCGTGTGCCGCCGGTCGTCTGGAGCCTTTACCAGCATGTCATAGGCCGGCTCGGACCGCGCCCCACCCTGATCGAATGGGACACCGATGTCCCGGTTCTCGATGTACTGCTTGGCGAAGCCATGTGGGCCGACATGCTCACCGCTTCGATCATGTTCAACCGCAAGCAGGCTGCGAGACACGCTGAAACAGCCAAACCCCGACCGATGTCCCTCACCCGCTTCGAAAGCGTGGGGACCAGCATGCCGGTGCTGGCGGCATTCGCTGCCGCCAAGGCCGGAGCAACCATACCGGTAGCGTTGACGCCAATGGAAGGAGGATACGATGTTGCCGCTTGAAAACCTGCAGACCACCATGGCGCGCTCGGTGCTTGCCATCGAACCAATGGTCTCCGCGAAAATGCTGACCGCCGGCAAGGCCGATCCATTGGCCCGCCTGCGCATCTACCAGAACAACACGCGCAGTTCGCTCACTGCGGTGTTGATGGCGGTCTTTCCCGTCACCGTGCGCCTGGTCGACGAACGCTTCTTCCGTTTCGTGGCGAGCGAATTCATCCGACGCCATCCGCCGGTGGAGACGCGGCTGTCGCGCTACGGCGCCGGCTTCCCGCGCTTCCTGAAGACGATCGACACGCTGTCCGACATGCCGATCGTCGCCGAAACGGCGCGGCTCGAATGGGCCATCGCCGAGGCACTCGATACGGCTTCGCTGCCAGCCCGCAGCCTTGCGGACTATGACAAAATCGACCTGGGACCTTCACCCGATATCCTGCTGCAGCCATCGCTGAGGCTGATCGTTTCACACTGGTCGATTCTATCGGTGTGGACGGCGCACCAGCGGGGCACAACAGTCGATCGGCATTGCACCTGGGCGAGACGTCCCGAACGCGTGGCGTTGTGGCGGACCGGGAACAGCGTCCGCCTAATTCTCCTCGACCGAGCAGACTTCGCCTTCCGGCATTCTCTCAAGCACGGCCTCGGCCTCGAACATGGTGCAAGCCGCGCGCTTGCGCTCGAACCGAACTTCGAACTCGTGTCCGCGCTCGTGCGTCTGTTCGCTGACGGGCTTGTCACAAACGTGCGCATCACAGTGCATTCCCTCTCAAACTGATGGAGACAGTCATGACCGCAATTTCAGATCATCCCTCGACCAGCCCGAGCGGCTTGGTCGGCCTCTGCCGGCGCATCATCAAGCTGCCCGAACGCATTCCATTTTCGCTGATCCAGCTTGCGGCCCGTGTCGCGGTCGGACATGTCTTCTGGCAATCCGCGCAGTCGAAACTGGCATCCTGGCCGGTCACGCTGCAACTGTTTGCCAATGAATACAATCTGCCGTTCATCGATCCGTCGATCGCGGCGCCGCTCGCGACGGCCGCAGAACTCACGGGCTCGGTGTTGATTTTCCTGGGGCTGTTTTCGCGCCTTGCAGCGCTGATGCTGCTCGGCGTCGTGTCTGTCATCCAGATCTTCGTTTATCCGGAAAACTGGGCAGAGCACCTGCTGTGGGCGTCGCTGCTGCTGCTTGTGCTGACGCGCGGGGCTGGCGTCTTCTCGCTTGACCATATCGCCGAGCGGACCTTTTCGGCATCGAGAAAATGAACATTTCGATCGAGTGGGAACAGCACGGTGCGCGTCTTCATCGTTCACGCCCACCCCGAGCCCAACAGCTTCAATGGCGCCCTGACCAGCGCGGCGCAGGGGGCGTTGTCTGCGGCGGGACACGAGGTCGTTGTTTCCGATCTCTACGCCATGGGCTTCAATCCAGTATCAGATCGCCGCAACTTCACGACCGTGCGCGACGCGACCTACTACCGCCAGCAGGCTGAGGAGGCGAATGCGGCCGCCCACGACGGATTTGCTCCAGACATCCAGGCGGAGATGGACAAGCTTTTCTGGTGCGACGTCTTGATCCTGCAGTTTCCGCTCTGATGGTTCGGGCTGCCGGCGATCCTCAAGGGCTGGGTTGACCGAGTGTTCGCGTCGGGCGGCAGGATCTATGGTGGCGGCAAATGGTATGATCGCGGCGTCTTCGCGGGAAAGCGCGCGATGTGTTCCGTCACAATCGGCGGACCGCCGCCGATCTATTCGAGCCGAGGACTGAACGGCCCGATCGACGCAATCCTGTTCCCGATCAACCACGGCATGCTCTACTTTGTCGGCTTCACGGTGATCGAACCGTTCCTTGTGCACGCACCAGCGCGCGTCAGCGACGGCGAACGCCGGATCTGCCTCGATCGTTACCGTGAACGCGTCCTCAGCCTCGCGCATGCCCCCACTATCGCTTATCCGAAGCTCGCGGACTTCGACGACGCCCATGTCTTGAAATCGGCGTGAGAGAAGCACTGTTCAGCTTACTGGTCCGGACGCCACACGCCGACCGCGGTTCCTGAGCTAGCAGGTTTGCTCTGATGCACCGACGATTTGAGGTCCTGCTCTCGCTGAGAATTTTCAGGCAGCGATCACGTTGCTGTGAAGTTGTAACAGTCGGTCGCCACGGGGCGAACAATGGACTGTTACGGCGAGGCCATCCTGGTGACGGGAGCAGGCTTGTCGCCCGTGGCTAGTGTTTGGGATCGAGCTGGAGGAGAAAGCCGATGCTGGAGCGCAACAAGGACAATCAGCCCAATCAGGAAAAACTGGAAGCGCTGCTGGGAAAGATGGTCGACGATCTCGGCGCCATCACCACCGGAGCGGCGGTACTGCTGGGAGACAGGCTTGGCCTGTTCTCGGCCATGAGCGAGGGCGGCAAGATGACCGCCGGCCAACTCGCCAACAGGACCGGCACGCAGGAACGGCTGGTCCGCGAATGGCTCTCGGCGCAGGCGGCAGCCGGCTATGTCGAATATGACGAGGCCGGCGACAGCTTCTACCTCAGCCCCGAGCAGGAGCAGGTCTTCGTCAACGAGGACAGCCCGGCCTTCATGGCCGGCGCGTTTGAGGTGGTCTCGACGCTGTGGCTTGATGAGGAGAAGGTCAGGCAGGCCTTCCGCTCCGGCAAGGGGCTCGGCTGGCACGATCACAGCGCTTGCCTGTTCCGCGGCACCGAACGTTTCTTCCGGCCGGGCTACAACGCCAATCTGATCGGCTCCTGGCTGCCGGCGCTCGACGGTGTCGTCGAGAAGCTGGAGCGCGGCATAGACGTCGCCGATGTCGGATGCGGCCACGGCGCCTCGACCGTGCTGATGGCCAAGGCCTTCCCGAACTCGCGCTTCACCGGCTTCGACTATCACGCCCCGTCGATCGAGCGCGCCCGGGCCGCGGCGAAGGAGGCCGGCGTTGCCGGCAACACCAGCTTCGAGGTGGCGCCGGCCAAGGATTTCCCCGGCACCTATGATCTTGTCGCCTTCTTCGACTGCCTGCACGACATGGGCGATCCGGAAGGCGCGGCCAAACATGTGCACAAGGCACTGAAGCCGGACGGCACTTGGATGATCGTCGAGCCCTTCGCCAACGACCAGCTTTCGGCGAACCTGAATCCGGTCGGCCGCATCTACTACGCCGCCTCGACCTTCATCTGCACGCCTGCCTCGCTGTCGCAGGAGGTTGGGCTGGGGCTCGGCGCACAGGCCGGCGAGGCAAGGCTGCGCAAGGTCGTATCCGGCGGCGGGTTCAAGCGGTTCCGCCGCGCCACCGAGACACCGTTCAATATGGTCCTCGAGGCACGCCGTTAAGGTGATGCGCACAAGAAGGCGACCCTCGACGTCAAGGGCTTTTGCAAGGGCGCACTCGTCAAGACCGGAGACCGGACCTTCTGCGTCGTCGGTGAATGGAACGACATGGACAGCCTAGCGGCGGCACGACCGCAGATGATCGGTTTGCTGGATACGATGCGCGGCATGCTGGAGGATCTCGGCGGCGACCTCGRCGTGACCGATCCCGTCTCGGGAACCGTCGTTGCCGACATCGGGTGAAGCGGCGGAGCCAAAAACCGAACGCCGCCGCAACCGAACGTCCGGCAATGCGCCTCGATCTCGGCACACGCAATGTCTACTTTAAGTTAGCGGGCAAGTCGGCCGTCGCAACCGGCCTGAGGCGCGAAGCAGACCCGCCTTTGCGCACGCCGTTCTACGCTGTAGCCCTCTCCCTTTTTGAAAACTCTTTGGGCGCAGATCGGACTTGCCAGATCGGAGATGGAGAATGCCAGTTCAGCTGAAGTGAGCTACGGACACGAAAACAATTTTCGGCAGCGAAAGTCGTCACCGAAACTACGCTAACGGCGCCGTTTGTACCCCTCACTCCCACTCGATTGTGCCGGGCGGCTTTGAGGTGACGTCGTAGACGACACGGTTGATGCCGCGGACTTCGTTGATGATGCGGGTGGCGGCGGCACCCAGGAACGCCATGTCGTAGTGGTAGAAATCCGCCGTCATGCCATCGACAGAGGTGACGGCGCGCAGCGCGCAGACGAACTCGTAGGTGCGGCCATCGCCCATCACGCCGACAGTCTGCACCGGCAGCAGCACGGCGAAGGCCTGCCAGATGGCGTCATAGAGGCCGGCCTTGCGTATCTCGTCGAGATAGATGGCGTCGGCCTCGCGCAGGATCTCCAGCTTCTCGCGGGTAATGCCGCCTGGGCAGCGGATGGCAAGGCCAGGGCCTGGGAACGGATGCCGGCCGATGAAGCTTTCGGGCAGGCCGAGCTCCTTGCCGAGCGCCCTCACCTCGTCCTTGAACAGTTCGCGCAGCGGCTCGACCAACTGCATGTTCATGCGCGCGGGCAGGCCGCCGACATTGTGGTGCGACTTGATGGTCACCGACGGGCCGCCGGTGAAGGAGACGCTTTCGATGACGTCGGGATAGAGCGTGCCTTGCGCCAGGAAGTCGGCGCCGCCGAGTTTCTTCGCCTCCTCCTCGAACACCTCGATGAACAGCCGGCCGATGGTCTTGCGCTTCTTCTCGGGATCGGTTTCGCCTTCCAGCGCCGAGATGAACTTGTCCGCGGCATCGACCAGGATCAGCGGCAGATTGTAGTGCTGGCGGAACATCGCCACCACGCCTGCCGCCTCGTCCTTGCGCATCAGCCCGTGGTCGACGAGGATGCAGGTCAGCTGGTCGCCGACCGCTTCGTGGATCAGAAGTGCGGCGACCGAGGAATCGACACCGCCCGACAGCGCGCAGATGACCTTGCCCTTGCCGACCTGCTTGCGGATCGCCTCGACCGCGTGTTCGCGGTAGGCGCGCATAGTCCAGTCGCCCTCGATGCCGGCGATGTTGTGGACGAAGTTGCGCAGCAGCCTTGCGCCGTCCGGGGTGTGCACCACCTCGGGGTGGAACATGATGCCGTACATCTTGCGCTCGACATTGCCGAAGATGGCGAAGGGCGAGCCTTCGGACTTGCCGAACACTTCGAAGCCCTTGGGCAAGGAGATGACGCGGTCACCATGGCTCATCCATACCTGGTGGCGCTGGCCGGGCGCCCACAGGCCCTCGAACAGCGGACTGTCCTTCTCGATCTCGACAAAGGCGCGGCCGAATTCGCGATGATCGGAGCTCTCGGCGACGCCGCCCATCTGCACGCACATCGCCATCTGGCCATAGCAGATGCCGAGCACCGGCACGCCGGCATCGAAGACGATCTGCGGGGCGCGCGGGCTGCCGATGTCCGACGTCGAGGCGGGGCCGCCGGACAGGATCACGGCTTTCGGATTGATGCGCTCGAACGCCGCCTCGGCCGACTGGAACGGCACGATCTCGGAAAACACGCCGGCCTCGCGGATGCGGCGGGCGATGAGCTGCGTAAACTGGCTGCCGAAATCGACAATCAGGACGGTGTCGGGATGATTGGCTGTTTTCATGGCGAGCGTTTAGAGAAAGAAATGAGTCGACGCAATGGGTTGCGGGGCCTTGCTGTCACTTCGATTCCACGACTTCACCTTCAGCGCCAGTGTCTTCATCCTTCGCCGCAGCCTGTCCGGCCGCAAGTGCTCGCAAAGCGCCCATCAGCGCCGTGAACCGCTCCTCGCCAATGCGACTGACATAGCGCCGCTCGATCTCCATCTTGACCCGATCGCCGTCGCGCAAGGCATCCAGCCCCTTGCTGGTGTAACGCACCATCTTGCCGCGGCCATCTTGCGGATCGGGCAGACGCTCGACGATCCCCTCCGCCTCGAGGCCGTCGAGCAGTTGCTGGATCGCCTGCTTGGAGATTGCCGAGCGTTCGATCAACGCCGACTGGCGCATGCCGTTCCTGGTGATGTGACCAAGCAGTCCGGCGCGTGCTTCGGTGAACCAGCCGTGACCGGCGGCGCGCATCGCGGCGGCGAATTCGGTCTGCCAGGCGCGGCTTGCCTGCCAAAGGCGCCAGCCGACGTGATCGGGCAGGGTGTCGATTTTTTCGTCAAGCTCCTTGACCATTTTCTCCAAACCCCATATAGTCAAGATACTTGACGATAAACATCCCGTCGAGGCTCTTTCGAACTCAAGCACGGACAGGGACCATGACAATTCTCGACAGGAACATGCTGGCCGTTATCATGGTTGGCACCACGCATGTCATCGACATGGGCGGCAAGGACGCCTTCATCCACTACGAAAACGAGAACCGGGCGCATATGCTGCTACCGGATGGTACCCTTTTCCATGGGATCTGGATGCTGCTCGACCACGGCTACAAGGTCGAATGGAAAGATGGCCCCACCGGCTCCTGGAAACTCGATCATACGCCAGGAGCGATCGACTATGTCGATGCGAGCGGCGCCGTGCGCGGGCGCATTTCGCGCATCGATTTCGGCGATCCGGAGAGCCTGGCGGCTTGATGCTATTTCCGGTCAGGCGCTCAGCAAGCCATCGCCGATCGCCTGTTCCAGCCGCCCGACCGCTGCGGCCAGTTTCTCGTCGATGACGTGTAGATATTCGGTCCAGTCGCCGACGTGCCGCAGATCCGCCGCGCCGTCGGAAATGCCGCGCAGCCCGATCAGCGGGATGTCGAACAGCTGGCAGGCGCGCAGGCAAGCGAAAGTCTCCATGTCGACCATGTCGGCGGCAATTGCGTCATAGGCGGCGCCGGTGACGATCGCGCCACCGGTGGACAGCGTTGCCTCCCTCAGGTCGGGTATCCTGAACGGCAGCGGCACGGTCACCGGCAGGTCAAGGAAAGGCGTCGCGCCCTTTTCGAAGCCGAGCGGCGAGGCGTCGATGTCGCGGTAGCCGACCGACACGGCCTGGTAGATTTCCGTCTGCTCCAGAGTCCGGCTGCCGGCCGAGCCGAGCGATACGACGAGGTCCGGCAGGGTCTTCCGAGACTTCAGCAAGGAGAGTTCGGCGCCCAGCTTGACGCCGGCCTCGACCGGTCCAACGCCGGTCATCAGCGGCGTGAACAGCCGCTTAAGGTGCGGGCCATACTCGGCCTCGGCAGCCATCACGAAGAGGACGCCCTTGCCGCCAAGCCGTACAATCTTACCCATCGGATCAGCCTTCGATGCCATCACGCCCGACCACCGTCATCATCGTTCCGGTCATGGTGGCGATCAGCTTGGCCTCGCCGTCGGCGGCAAAGGCATAGGCCTGGCCGTCGGCGACGATGATGGTGCGGCCGGGTTTTGTCACCGAACCGCGGAACAGGAAGCGTTCGCCCCTGCCCGGCGCCAGCAGATTGACCTTGAATTCGATGGTCAGCACGCCGGAGTTTTCCGGCATCAGCGAGAACGCGGCATAGCCACAGGCCGAGTCCAGCGCTGTCGAAATGACGCCGGCATGCAGGAAACCGTGCTGCTGGGTCAGTGCCGCCGAATAAGGCATCTCGATCTCGATGATGCCCGGCGTCACCAGCGTCAGTTCGGCGCCGATCGTGGCCATGGCCTGCTGGCGCGCAAAGGAGGTTCTGACGCGATCCTCATAGTCCGGGGCGGGTACGATCTTTGCTGCCATGGCCGCTGCCTTTCTTTATGCGGATAAGCTTATTGCAGAGGCATGGGCGGCAGGCAAATGCTTTTGCTGCACTGCAGCAAACCGATCTTAATTCAACCAGAGAAGCGATGCGTTGAGCAAGGTGGCAAACGCAACCCATGCCGCATATGGCGCGAACAGCCATGCGGATGTCCGGTCGCGGTTCCAGGCCGTGGCGATGAACAGCCCAATGCTGGCGAGAAGAAGCGCGATCACAACAAGCGCGAGCCCCATCATCTTGGCTCCGAAGAAGGTCGGCGACCATAGGAAGTTCAGCACCAGCTGGACGGCCCAGATTTTCATCGCGGCTCCCGACGACGCTTGCAGCCATGTCCGCCAGCCGGCCACGCCGATCAGGAGATAGAGGAGTGTCCAGGCAGGTGCAAAAACCCAGTTGGGTGGATTGAAGGGCGGCTTGGTGAGCGATGCATACCAGGCACCCGGCAGCGTCGCATAACCGATCAGCAGGCCCCCGCCGAGCACCACAATGACGAAAAGCAGAAGCGACAGATATCTTTGCAAGTATCCTATCCCTTGATCGCGGCCAGACGCCCGGCATCTGCAACTGGGGCGCTATCGCCGCCTGTCAACGGCAGCGTCAATTCGCCTTGCGCAACGCACAGAAGTAAAACCCATCCGTGCCGCTCAACGCCGGCGACAGCGAGACGTCGCCGGCCGGACCGATCCGCACGGCCGTCTTATGGCCGGGAAAACGGCTGTCCCAGAGCGCGCGATGATCGACCGGGACAAAGCCGCTGTTGCGATGCCGGAATGCCGCGACCTGCTCGCCATTCTCCTCGTCGAACACCGAGCAGGTGATGTAGACCAGCAAGCCGCCTGACTTGACGTAGGCTTTGGCGGCTTCGAGGATCGCTGACTGTTCGCCCTTGCGGGCGTCGAGCTGTCTTTGCGTCAGTCGCCATTTGGCATCGGGACGGCGCCGCCAGGTGCCGCTGCCGGTACAAGGCGCGTCGACCAGCACGATGTCCATATGGTTGCCGAGCGGAGCGAGTTCGGCCGGCTTGGTGACGACCTGCACATTGCGGTTTTCCGAGCGACGGATGCGGTCGAAGATCGGCGCCAGCCGCGCCTTTTCGGCGTCGTGGGCGAATATCTGGCCCCGATTGTCCATTGCAGCCGACAGCGCCAGTGTCTTGCCGCCGGCGCCGGCGCAGAAATCGAGCACCTGCATGCCGGCCTCGGCGCCGGCAAGGGCGGCCGCGACCTGCGAGCCTTCGTCCTGGACCTCGAACCAGCCTTTCTGGAAAGCCGGCTCGGCCTGCACGTTGGGGTGCCTGCCGTCGCCATCGATCGGCGGGATGCGGATGCCTTGCGGGGCGATGGCGGCAGGTTTGGCGCCGGTTCCCGTCAGCTCGGCCAGCACCTTGTCACGGTTGGCCTGCAACGTGTTGACTCTGATGTCGAGCGGCGGGCGCGTCGCCAGCGCCGCCCCCTCATCAGCCCAGGTGTCACCGAAGGTTTTCTCGAAAAGCGGCACGCACCAATCGGGTATGTCGGCCCGCACCGCGGCCGGTGCATCGGCGAGCCGGCGTTCGGAAATGGCCTGAAGCTCGGTGGCAGTCAGCAACGGCGGCGCGAATTTGTCACCGTCGAGCGCATCGTTCAGCGACTGCGCCGTCTGGCCCCATTCGAGCAACAGCGCGCCGAAGCCGATAGCGCGCGGCGTGTCTTCCCCCAACAGCCATCCGGCGGAACGCTTTCGGCGCAAGCCGTCATAGACGATGTTGCCGATCGCCGCGCGGTCGCCGCCGCCGGCGAAGCGGTGCGACAGGCCCCAATCCTTCAGCGCGTCCGCAACCGGCCGGTGACGCCGGCCGATGTCTTCCAGCACTTCGATGGCCGCAGCCAGCCGTCCGCCCAGTCGCATTCGTCATTCCATCAAATCGAGCACATGATCTCCGGGCCTGCTCTTAGAGCCTTTCGCGACTGGATTGAACCCCGCTTCCGTCTCATGCCGACGAGGTTGTCTTGACCGAGGCAGGCTGATCGCCCGACCAGTAAATGTCCTTGGCCAGAAACAACAGATCATTCAATAGATGACAGGTTTCTAATGTTCGTAACTGGCACCTGCAAGTACGCGATCTGGCGCAACCGCTCTGCTTTCCTAGTTTTTCGGTTGGGAATACTCTCGCCGCCATGATTCGCGACACGGAAAACGTGGACCGGCGGATCGCTACGAGGAGATGGCAATGAAGACTTATCTGGCGGAAGTTCTAGGCACATTTCTGTTGGTGTTCATCGGTACGGCTTCGGTGGTGACGGGCGGCTTCGGCGGTGCGCTGCCGCTCGGCCAGGAAGGCATCGGACTGGCATTCGGCATCGGTCTCATTGCGGCGGCCTATGCGATCGGCCCGATTTCAGGTGCGCATCTCAATCCGGCGGTGACGCTGGGTGTCTTCCTTGCCGGCCGGCTGCCGGCCAAGGACGTCATCCCCTACTGGATTGCGCAGATCATCGGCGCCATCCTGGCCTCGCTGGCATTGTGGATCATCGTCTCCGGCCAGGCCGGCGGACACACCGGCGGCTTTGGCGCCAATGGTTGGGACGTGGCGAAATGGGGCGTCAGCTCGGCGTTCCTGTGGGAACTGATCGGCACTTTCACCTTCGTCACCGTGATCCTCGGTGTCACCGCTGAAAAGCACTCGACGGCGTTCGCCGGGCTGGTCATCGGCCTGACGCTGGCAGGGTTGCACTTCGCCATCATCCCGGTCACCGGTACGTCGCTCAATCCGGCCCGCTCGATCGGCCCGGCGCTGTTTTCCGGCAGTGCGGCGATCGGCCAGCTCTGGCTGTTCATCGTTGCACCGTTGATCGGCGGCGCCATTGCCGGCGTCGTCGCCAAGGCGCGCGTCTTCGAGAAGGACTGAGGTTTGGAAGCTTGAATACGAAAAAGGCGCGGGCCGTGGCCCGCGCCTTTTTTTGCCGACCCTGCCGCGTCCCAACGACAAGGCCATACCTCACTCGCCTGTTTTCGCTCGCTTGGTCGAGCGCGCTGGGAAACCGGCCTATAGCTTTCTAAAGAAGCCGGACAGAATATTCGGACCTGCTTCGCCGGGCCGCAGTCTGATTCCGTCCTCGAAGCAGTTCAGTGTCACGCACTGGAAGCCGTTGTGTGCGAGGAGTGCCACCAGCGAGTCACGGTCGAAGTGGTGCAGGTGCTCGTTGGGGAGACGCATGCGCCACGTCTGGAACCACGCGTCGCCGTCGGCCCCGAGCTCGCGGCAGCGGCTATAAGGGACGGCGACGGCCAGATAGCGGGCCTGAAGGCGGGCGAGGAAACCCAGATCCGGGATGTGCTCCAGCACGTCGAACATGGCGACGAGATCCCACGAGCTGGCGAGCGCCTCATCCCAATCGACAAAGCGGACGCCCTTGGGCAGCGGAAACCTGGCGATGTCGCAGCCGGCGCAGTCGGAGACTCCGGTTATTTTCGCGGCCTCGACGAATGTGCCCGTGCCGTATCCAATCTCCAGCACGGACCCGGGAATCTCGCCGGTGATTCCAAGCACCCAGCCAAGTCGCTGATATCCGAGCTTGATGGTCCGGTCACTCAGGTCCTCGTAATAGGAGATGTATTGCTTGTCGTATTTGATCGGGGTGAAGTCGATCTGGTTGATCACGCCAAACTCGTCCACCTCGTAATTGTCCAACATCAGCGCGCGGCCTCCGATTCCGAATTCCTAAATCACAGCCAACCGCGGATCTGGGCGCAAACCGGTCATGGTATAAATATAAGAAATATATACGTAAAAAATACCACGATATGGACCATGCCAGTCAGAAACGTTGTTCTTTCGGTACTAAAACTTACGTTGCATATGAAGAGTGCTAGAACTAGAAGTACTGCGTCAGTCGATGGAAGCCCAAGGGTTAAACCTCTCCCCGTCAGCAGGCTGGCGGCTGCGACAGCCGGTATTGTCAAGCCAATTGTAGCGCATGCGGAACCCATCGCAACATTCAAGCCGCGTTGCAGCTCATTGTGAAGTGAAGCGCGAACCGCCGAAATGGCCTCCGGCATCAAAACCAACCCGGCGATCAATGCTCCCACAATACTGTCGGACTGGGTCACCTGGTAGGCAACGAGCGTATCTTCAACACCTGCGGCGACTTGCTCGGCGAGCATGACAATTCCAATCAGCCCGATCAACAGGAGCAAAGTACTGACAGCGACGCTTTCGTGAGGGGCGGTCCGCATCGAAACGTCGTGTTCCTGTCCTTGGACGAAGTCGTCTCGGTGCCGGACAGTCTGCGCGAACACAAAACTTGCGTACAGCAGCACTGAAAGCACGGCTACGAAGCCCAGTTGAGCAGCTGAAAATGTGCCAGGGCCCGTAGTTTGTGTGTAGGTTGGCAGAATAAGCGTCATGACGGTCAGCGCGGCCAGAACCGCCAAATATGCGCTGGTTCCTTGTCGAACAATTGCCTGCTTGCGATGACGCCAGCCGCCAAGCGCGAGACACATGCCGACAACGCCGGTAGATGTAATCATCATCGTTGAAAAGACGGACTCACGTGCAAGCGTGGGGTTGTTCTCTCCATGCAGCATCATGGAAACGATGATCGACACTTCGATTGCCGTCACGGCAAAAGTCAGCACCAATGTGCCGTAGGGTTCTCCTACACGCCGAGCCACCGCCTCTGCATGGTCGAGCACCACGAAAATGGTGGTGAACATAATCGCACTCGAAAGCCCTCCGACAAGGATCCTGACGCCCAGCGAACCTTCATCCACCGACAGCCCGCTTGCCCTGACTGCGACAGCCATCATCAAGGCGGCCAAGGGCATCGCATAAGAGATCACCGATCGTCCGAAACCACGCATTCAGGCCCCTATGCGTTTGCAAAACTTGCGGAAAACCCATGGGAGCACCGTCGCCAATATCCGGCAGGGCCCCCATTCGACCCCTCACAAACAACGTCACCAAACGATGCCGCAGGATCCGCGATCCTTGGCTGCATTCAGTGCACCGACAAATCGAAGCGCTGCTCCCCTTACGCCGTCTTCTGCGTCACCAGCCCCAGTTCCTTGACCATCGCCTCGCGCATCAGAAACTTCTGCGGTTTGCCGGTCACCGTCATCGGCAATTCAGTGCGGAAGCGAATGTGGCGCGGGATCTTGTAATGGGCGATCTGGCCGGCGCAGAAGGTCTTGATCTCCTGTTCAGTGGCGATCTGGCCTGGCTTGAGCACGATCCAGGCGCACAGCTCCTCGCCATATTTTGGGTCTGGAATGCCGAACACCTGCACTTCCCTGACCTTGGGATGGCGGTAGAGGAATTCCTCGACCTCACGCGGATAGACGTTCTCGCCACCGCGGATGACCATGTCCTTGACCCGGCCGACAATGTTGCAATAGCCCTCGGCGTCGATGGTGGCGAGATCGCCGGTATGCATCCAGCCATCGGTGTCGATCGCTTCGCGGGTCTTGTCGTCGTCGCCCCAATAGCCCTTCATCACCGAATAGCCGCGCGTGCATAGCTCGCCCGGCGCGCCGACGGCGACGGTGGCGCCGTCGGAATCGACTGCCTTGACCTCGACATGGGGGTGGATGCGACCGACCGTCGAGACGCGCTTTTCCAGCGGGTCGTCGACGCCGCTCTGGAACGACACCGGACTGGTCTCGGTCATGCCGTAGGCGATCGTCACTTCTGACATATGCATCAGCGACACCACTTTCTTCATCACCTCGATCGGGCATGGCGAGCCGGCCATGATGCCGGTGCGCAGGCTGGAGAGATCGAAGGACTGGAAGTCCGGATGATCGAGGAGTGCTACGAACATGGTCGGCACGCCATAGAGTCCGGTGCAGCGCTCATTTGCCACCGCTTTCAGCGTGGCGCCGGCATCGAACCCCTCGCCCGGGAAAACCATGGTCGCGCCCTTCGACACGCAGCCCATGGTGCCCATCGACATGCCGAAGCAGTGATAGAGCGGCACCGGGATGCACAGCCGGTCGTCGACGGTCAGCTTAATCGCCGAGGTGACGAAATTGCCGTTGTTGACGATGTTGTTGTGGGTCAGCGTCGCGCCCTTGGGTGCCCCTGTCGTACCTGACGTGAACTGGATGTTGATGGCGTCGCCGGGCTTCAGCCCCTCCGAGATTCGGTCGAGGCTGTCATGCTCGTCGCGCCCGGCCATGGCCAGCACATCAGCGAAATTGAACATGCCGGGTGAGTTGTCCTCACCCATGCGGATGACGATCTTCAGCGCCGGCAGTTGCTTTGCCTTGAGCTTGCCGGGTGTGGCGGTCGCGATCTCCGGCGCCAGCGTCTCGATCATGCCGAGATAGTCGGAGGTCTTGAACTTGACCGCTGTCACAAGCGCCTTGCAGCCGACCTTGTTCAAGGCATAGTCGAGCTCGGTCAGCCGGTAGGCCGGATTGATGTTGACCAGAATCAAGCCGATGCGCGCGGTGGCGAATTGCGTCACTAGCCATTCCCATCGGTTGGGCGACCAGATGCCGACGCGATCGCCCTTTTCAAGGCCCAGCGCCAGGAAGCCGGCGGCCAGCGCATCGACCGTGTCCGACAGTTCGCTCCAGGTGAAGCGCTTGTCCTGGTCGACGAAGACCGCGGCATCGAGCGTGGCGTATTTGCTGGCGGTGTCGGAAAACAGCGCGGGAATGGTCTTGTTGAGCAGCGGCGTCGAGCGCTCGCCGGAAACATGCGCTGTGCCGTCGACGGGTGCCACGAAGACATCGCCATTGCGCGATCCACGCGCGCGCAAATTGGTGGCATTCTTCAGCTCGTCGAGATTGATCGGCATCGCTGTCTCCTCCCAGGACGGGTCGAGCCTATCAGCCCGCCGGGATGGTGGAAATCCCGTCGATGGTACTGGAGGGCATCCTCAGCTGACGATGGCCGTCATCTTCGCGGCCACATCGCGCAGCAGCTCCTCATCCGCCGCTGCGCGCGTCTTTTTTGACGCCACCAGACAGGCCTGCGAGCGCAGGACGAGGCCGTCGCCGAGCACCTTGAGATGATTTGCGCGCAGCGTGGAGCCGGTGGTGGTGATGTCGACGATGACATCGGCCAGGCCCGCCGCCGGCGCCCCTTCGGTCGCACCGAGGCTCTCGACGATGCGATAGACCTGGATGCCGTGTTTTAGCGAGAAGAACTGCTGCGTCAGCCGCCAGTATTTGGTGGCGATCCTGAGCCGCCGGCCATGGCGCTGGCGGAAATCGGCGGCAACGTCGTCAAGATCGGCCATGGTGTCGACGTCGAGCCAGATGTCGGGCACGGCGACCACGACATCGGCATTGCCGAAGCCGAGACGGGCGACGATTTCGGCGCGGGTTTCCCAGTCGGCAAGGTTCTCGCGCACCAGGTCTTCACCGGTGATGCCGAGATCGACCGCGCCCTGGCCGATCTCGCCAGCAATCTCGGAAGCCGACAGGAAGGCGACTTCGATGCCTTCCGAGCCTTCGATGCGGGCGCGATAGGAGCGCTCGTCGCCAGGCAGGCTGACGGCGAGCCCAGCCTTGGCCAGTACCTCCAGCGCCTGCTCCTTGAGCCGGCCTTTCGACGGGATTGCCAGGGTGATCATGGCGCCGTCTCCCGCAATGCGTCGATGCGATCGAGCCAGACAGAAAAGCCGACGCCGGGGATCGGCGTCTTGGCGCCAAGCAGCGTCAGCAGCCGGTCGTAGCGACCGCCACCGACCAGCGGCCGTTCGCCATCTTGCGCCGCGATTTCGAAGACCAGGCCGGTGTAATAGTCGAGCGGACGGCCGAAGGCGGCGTCGTAGCGGATCCTTCCCGTCGGCAAGCCATGCGCTTCGATCGCCTTGGCGCGGGCGGCGAAATTCTCCAGCGCGGCGCCCAGCGAGAGCCCGGCGCCGCCGGCGAAGGTCGCCAACGCCTGGGCCGCGCCATCCAGCGGCACGTCGATCGCCAGAAAACTCTTCAGCGCCGCGAAGGCCTCGTTGGACAGCCGCACGCTGCGCAACTCGGCTTTCTCGATCAGCCGCCGTGCAATGTCGGCCGGCGATCGGCCGGCGGAAGCCGACAGGCCGGCCTCTTCCATGCCATTGACGATATGCGCGGAAAGACCTTCCAGATCGCCGTCGAGGACGAGCGCGGCGACTGGACCGGAGAGCTGGCCGTTGCGCGGAGGGTTGGCGAGATCGGCGAGCGCCGCCTGCAGCATCGGCGCCGAGCCGAAGGCGCGGGCAAGACGCATGCGCCAGCCGCGCGGCAGCCCAAGGGCGGCCAGCACCGCCTCGAAAATGGTCTGGTCGCCGAGCGTGATCGCCAGCGCCTGGCCGGGCAGCACCAGGGCAAGCAGCGCATGTGCGTCGGCCAGCGAACGGGCATCGGCTTCGGCGGTGTCGCGATCGCCCAAATCCTCGATGCCGGCCTGAAAGAACTCGTTACCGCCTTCGCGGCGCTGGCGGAACACCTCGCCCAGATAGGAATAGCGGCGCGGCGTGCCCGCCTGCGATCTTATGTGGTCGAGACAGACCGGAATGGTGAATTCCGGCCGCAGGCACAGCGCCTGACCGGTTTCGCTTTCGGTGAGAAAGATACGCCGGCGCAAGTCTTCACCGGCCATGTCGAGGAACGGATCGGCCGGCTGCAGCACCGCAACCTCGACCGCATGCGTGTTGCGCTTGACGAAGAGATTGATGATGTCGGCTGATATGGCGGGGTAGCGGGAGGTCATTGATCGGATGGGCGCGAGGCGCCCCCCTCTGGCCTGCCGGCCATCTCCCCCGCAAGGGTGGAGATCGGCAGTTGCAAGCCCCGCGCCTTTTTTCCAACGTTGAAGATTGGCGAAAGCGTTCGCGACATCCAATCTCCCCCCTTGCGGGGGAGATGGCCGGCAGGCCAGAGGGGGGTGTTCAAGCGCCACCTTTGGCGCGATCGGCGGCCTGTGCCGCCAAGATCTTTTTCACCTCGGTGACCAGTTCGCTTTCCGCCACCGTCACCTGCGCCGGGCGGGCGGCGCGCCATTCGGCGTTGTCTGTGATCTCGGCCGACATGCGGGCGCCTTCGATCAGATCCTTGATCTGCAGCTCGCCCTTGGCGCGCTCGTCGCCGCCCTGGATGATTGCGACCGGGCAGCCGCGCCGGTCGGCATATTTGAGCTGCGCCTTCATGCCGGCGCCGCCGAGATACATTTCGGAACGGATGCCGGCAGCCCGCAGCGCCGCCACCATCTTCTGGTAGCGGCCGAGGCTGTCGGTGTCCTTGTCCATGACCAGCACGACGACCGGCGCGATCACATCAGCGCTGTCGAGCTTGCCGAGGTTCTTCAGCGCGGTCATCAGCCGGGAGACGCCAATGGAGAAACCGGTCGCCGGTACCGGCTCGCCGCGAAAGCGCGAGACGAGGCCATCATAGCGGCCGCCGCCACCGACTGAGCCGAAGCGGACGATCTGGCCGTCCTCATTGGGAATCTCGGCCAGCAGTTCGGCCTCGAAGACTGGGCCGGTGTAGTATTCTAGGCCGCGCACGACGGAACGGTCCATGGCGATGCGGTCTTCGGCGTATCCCGCCGCCCGGACCAGAGCTTCGATCGTCGAGAGCTCGCCAACGCCTTCCTGGTAGACCGCATTCGTGCTGACGGTGGAATCCTGGCCAGCCTGTGCGTTCCTCGCTGTCGCGCGAAGAACTGCCTCGGCTTGTCCGTCATTCAACCCGGCACCCTTGGCGAAGTCGCCCTCGCCTTCCTTGCCGCCATCCCAGCGCCCCGGCCCAAGCAGAAGTCTCACGCCTTCGGGCCCTAGCTTGTCCAGCTTGTCGATCGCCCGCAGCACCGTCAGCCGGCGGCCGGCATTGTCGTCGCCGCCAAGGCCGATCGCCTCCAGCACGCCGTCCAGCACCTTGCGGTTGTTGACGCGGATGACGTAGTCGCCGCGCTTGATGCCGAGCGCTTCCATCACGTCGGCCATCATCATCGCCATCTCGGCGTCCGCCGCCACGCCCGGCGTGCCGATCGTGTCGGCGTCGAACTGCATGAACTGGCGGAAGCGGCCGGGGCCTGGCTTCTCGTTGCGGAACACCCAGCCGGAGCGGTAGCTGCGATACGGCTTGGGCAGCCGCTCGTAATTCTCGGCGACAAAACGCGCCGTCGGCGCAGTCAGGTCGTAGCGCAGCGACAGCCACTGGTCGTCATCGTCCTGGAAGGAGAACACGCCTTCGTTCGGCCGGTCCTGGTCGGGCAGGAACTTTCCCAGCGCATCGGTGTATTCGATCAGCGGCTGGTCGGCCGGTTCGAAACCATAGAGCTCATAGACCGAGCGGATCGTCGCCATCATCTTCTCGACGGCGCGGATGTCTTCGGCGCTGCGGTCGGCAAAACCGCGCGGCAGCCGCGCTTTCGTCTTTTCCGATTTGTCGGCCATGGAATGGGTACTCGGTGTTTCGTGGCGCTGTGCGATAGGAAATTTCCTATTTCCGCAGCGCGCGTGTCCTAACCGATGCAGCTTTGTGCGGCAAGGGTTTGCCGCCTTGCCTCTCCCTGCCGGGAGAAGGCAGAGGCGAACCGCCCCCGAAACAAAAACGCACCGAAAATGAAACATTCCCGCCATGGGTGCGGCATCGTGCCGACACAATCGCAGCCGATAAGTCGCGCCGACACGAAGGGGTTCGGGCCATGACCAGCACAGCGAGATTCCATGCCATCGACGGCAGCGCAGGCGACTTGCCCGCGCGCCTGCGTCCAGCCGACATCCACGCCCAGAAAATCGTCAGCCAGGCCGCCGGTCCGTTCGAGATACCGGCCGACACCGGCGAGGGACCATCCATGCGCGACGCATTGATGACCGGCCTGCTGGTGATCTACCCGACCGTGGCCACGGTGGTGGCGATTGTCGCCGGGCTTTTCCTGGCCAGTGCCAACGGCACCTGAGATTTGGGCGGAATCAGTACCGGTGGCTGCAACGATAGCAGCCACAAGGGGGTGCACGTCGGCGGACCAGCACGAATTGACAAACCTCGCGCCGCCCCTCATCCGCCTACCGGCACCTTCTCCCCGTGAACGGGGAGAAGGGATTACTTCGGTCGCTTGAAAGCCTTTCGCTCTTTCTCGACTTGCTTGCGGCAGACACAGCCCTCGAGATGGTCGTTGACTAGGCCCATGGCCTGCATGAAGGCGTAGACCGTGGTCGGGCCGACAAAGCTCCAGCCGCGCTTCTTCAGTTCCTTCGATATCCGAACCGAGACGGCCGTGGTCGGGTTGGCGCGCAGATGGGCGAGGTCGACGATTTCGGGACGCTCGTCCTTGCCGGGTTCGAACTTCCAGAACCAGGCCGCCAGCGAGCCGAATTCATCGGCCATTTCGCGGGCGCGCTTGGCGTTGTTGATGGTCGAGACGATCTTGCCGCGATGACGGATGATGCCGGCATTGCCAAGCAGGCGCTCGACATCCTTGTCGGTGAAGGCGGCGACCTTGTCGAATTCGAAATTGGCGAAGGCCTCGCGAAAATTCTCCCGCTTGCGCAGGATGGTGAGCCACGACAGGCCCGACTGGAAACCCTCCAGGCAGATCTTTTCGAACAGCCTGCGGTCGTCCGCCACCGGCCGGCCCCATTCATGATCGTGGTAATGCAGATAGTCGGGCAGATTGCCGTGCCAGAAGCAACGCGCGACACCGTCGGGGCCGGCGAGCAGGCCGGTGTTTTCTTTTTCCATAGCCAAAAATCCGTCCGTTAACACGCCTTTGCGCTGCATTTACTGCGGCTTTACCAGATTCCTGAACCCAGCGGTAACCACACCAAAAGGTTTACTGACAACAGCGCATTTTACGCATTCCGATTCATGTTTCGGTTGCTGCTTGCGCGCCAATGATCGCCAAACCGGGGAGCGTTTTCCACCCGGTTGTGTCAGACGATCAAGGTGCGTTCCGATGAAGACAGTTCTGTTTCCCGTGCTCGGTGCCGTGGCTCTGTTTGCCTCGGGCGTCACGCCCTCAACCGCCGGCGACCGCTATGCCGACAGGCCGCCGGTGATGGTGAGCCCCGACCTTTCCGCCCCCTGGGTGCTGCAGCTTGGCCATGCGCCCGGCATCGTTCGCCAGAACCGCCAGGTCGTGCAGCAGCCGCGCCTGCGCTACGCGCAGCCGGGGCTGCCCGACCGGGTGCAGACGGCGGCCGTGCAGCCGCCTTCCAAGCGGATGGTCATGCGTCCGCAGATCAACCCGATCTACCTGCCGCAGGAAGTCGCCTATGACGGCCCGCAGAAGCCAGGCACGATCGTCATCGATACGACCCAGAATTTCCTCTTTCTGGTCGAGAAGAACGGTAAGGCACGGCGCTACGGCGTCGGCACCGGCAAACCCGGCTTCGAATGGTCGGGCACGCACAAGATCACCAACAAGCGCGAGTGGCCGGACTGGCGCCCACCGGCGCAGATGATCAAGCGCGAGGCCGCCAAGGGCCGCTACCTGCCGACCTACCTGGCCGGCGGCCTGGAGAACCCGCTCGGCGCACGCGCGCTCTATATCGGCACGACCGAATATCGCATCCACGGCACCAACCAGCCATGGACAATCGGCGGCGCGGTGTCGTCAGGTTGCATCCGCATGCGCAACGAGGACGTCGTCGACCTCTATGAACGGGTCAATGTCGGAACCACGGTCGAGGTGATATAGTTTCGGCGGCGAATCACTTGGCCGGCAAAGCACCTCGCTTTTGGCGGCCAGTCTGAAGATACGGGGGACGGGCCGTATGGGGATGCGGCCAGTCAGGAAGGGCAGCACGGGAAACCGCGCTGCCCTTTCCGTTTCGACCGGAGCCTGAGGGTCAGCGAGACTATGCCTTGGGGGGCACGTCGCGCAAAAAGCATGACGGTTCGCTTTCGCGCTGCCCTTGGCGATGTTCTTTTGCTATGTCGGCGGCAACCGAGCAAAAGAGTTCACCCATGTCCCTGTCCGACGACAGCCGCTATCTCAAGGGCGGCCCGGTTGCCCAGCGCATCATTGCCGCCGTGCGCGAGGATGCAGCGATCGCCAAAGCCGAGGGGTTTCCGCCCAAGCTGATCTCGATCACCGTCGGCGATACCGCGGCGGTGGATGTCTACGTGCGCAACCAGCGCGCCAAGGCGCAACTGGCCGGCATCGATTTCGAGGAACGGCGCTTTCCCGCCACCATCACATCAGGCGAACTGGAAGCGGCCATCCACGGACTGAACGCCGATCCGCGCGTCACCGGCATCATCATCCAGCGGCCGGTGCCGGCACATATCCCGGTCCGGACGCTGCAGGCGGCGGTGCATCCGCTCAAGGATGTCGAGGGCATGCATCCGGCTTCGATCGGCAACATCGTCTACAACCAGCTCGACCTCGCGCCCTGCACCGCGGCCGCCTCGGTCGAGCTGCTGAAGGAGACCGGCCTCGACCTCAAGGGGCTGGAAGTCGTCATCGTCGGCCATTCCGAAATTGTCGGCAAGCCGATCGCCTTCCTGCTGATGAGCGAAGGTGCGACGGTGACGGTCTGCCATCACATGACGCGATCGGTTGCCGCGCATGCGCGTCGCGCCGATGCGCTGTTCGTCGCCGTCGGCAAGCCGCGGCTGATCAAGGCCGACATGGTCAAGCCGGGTGCGGCGGTCATCGACATCGGCATCAATTCGGAGATCGGGCCTGACGGCTCCAGCCGTATCGTCGGCGACGTCGACACCGAAAGCGTGCGCGAGGTCGCCTCCTGGATCACGCCGGTGCCGGGCGGCGTCGGCCCGATCACGGTGGCGATCCTGCTGCGCAACACGATGGTGGCGCTCAGCCGGCAGCGCGCGCTCTATGAAGCGACATACGGCACGGCCGACAGGCTGGCGGCCGAGTAAGCACCGAGACGGGCCACGAGGCCTACTCGGCGGCGATCAGGCTGTCTTCCGCAACGCCTTCCGGCTTCGGCCCGCCATAGGCCCAGTCGAGCAGCTTGATCGTGTGCACCACCGGCATCTTCGCCGCGGACGCGATCTGCGTGATGCAACCGATGTTGCCGGTGGCGACGATCGAGGCCCCCGTGGCCTCGATGTTTTTCACCTTGCGGTCGCGCAGCTTGGCCGAAATCTCGGATTGCAGGATGTTGTAGGTGCCGGCCGAACCGCAGCACAGATGGCCCTCGCGCGGCTCGCGCACGATGAATCCGGCCTTGGTCAGCAATTCCTTCGGCTGGCGGGTGATCTTCTGGCCGTGCTGCATCGAACAGGCCGAATGATAGGCAACGACCGTGCCCGGCTTGCGCACCGGGTCGGGCAGGTCGATGCCTGAGAGATACTCGGTGATGTCCTTGGCCAGCGCCGACACCCGCGCGGCCTTGTCGACATAGGCCGGATCGAGACGCAGCATGAAGCCATAGTCCTTGATCGTCGTACCGCAGCCGGATGCGGTGATGACGATGGCATCGAGCCCGCTCTGTTCGATGGCGCGCGTCCAGGCGTCGACATTTTGCCTCGCAGAGGCAAGCGCAGCCTGCTCACGGCCCATGTGATGGACCAACGCGCCGCAGCAGCCCTCGCCTGGCGGCACCACGACCTCGACGCCGAGCCGCGTCAGCAGCGAGATCGTCGTCTCGTTGATGGCGGGATCAAGCACCGATTGCGCGCAGCCGGTGAGGATGGCGACGCGGCCTTTTTTGGCCCCTTGCCCGGCGTGGATACCCGGTGAGGCCATCGGTGACGTTTTGGGGATCGATGCCGGCGCGAGCTTGAGCATCGCTCCAAGCGGCTTCAGCGCTTGGACCTTCCCGAACAGGCCAATGAACGGCTTGCCCAGCCTCGCCAGCCTGAGTGCTGCGCGAAAGCGTGCGGGATAGGGCAGCACGAAGGCAAGCATGGCGCGGGTCAGGCGGTCGAGCAGCGGCCGCTTGTAGGTCTCCTGGATGTGAGCACGGGCATGGTCGACCAGATGCATGTAGTTGACGCCCGAGGGACAAGTGGTCATGCAGGCAAGGCAGGACAGGCAGCGGTCGATATGGGTGACGATCTCCCTGTCGGCGGGACGGCCGTTCTCCAGCATGTCCTTGATCAGGTAGATGCGCCCGCGCGGCGAATCGAGCTCGTTGCCGAGCGTGACATAGGTCGGGCAGGTGGCGGTGCAGAAGCCACAATGCACGCATTTGCGCAGGATCTTCTCCGATTCCGCGACATGCGGATCGGCAAGCTGGGCAAGCGAAAAATTGGTCTGCATCGCGATCTAGTCCTAGGCCATGCGGCCGGGATTGAGGATGTTTCTTGGGTCGAATTCCTGCTTCAGCCGCGCGCTAAGTGCGGCCAGCGTCGGCGCCTGCGGCTCGAAAACCGGCAGGGCGGCGCGATGGGAAGGGGCGGCGCGCACCAGCGTCGCATGGCCGCCGCCATGTTTTCTCAACAGCCCACGCAGCAAAGCGGCTTCCGGTTCGCCCTCTTCCATGCGCAACCACACCAGCCCGCCCTGCCAATCATAGAACGCGCTGACAGCGGCCTGCATGCGCAGCGTCAGAACCATCTGGTGGCCCTCTCCCGGCGTCATCGACACACGCCAGACCGGCTTCTCGGTGCCGTCGGCGAAGGGCCTGCAATCGCGCACATCTCGCCAGATCAGCCGTGAAGCCTCGCCGGAAATCTCCTCCAGCGGTCCAGCCTTGCCGAGCAGCGTTTTCAGAGCGGCGATGCGATAGGCGACGGAAGGGCCAAAACCTTCGACGCGCAGCAACGTCGCGGCCTCGCTGCCAAGCGTGCCGCCGGCGACGCGCGCGGCGATACGCTCCGGCAGATGGGCAGCGCTCGACACTTCGGCGCTGGAGCCGAGCGCCAGCGCCATGGCGGTGGCGGCGGCATCGTCGAGCAGGCCACGGACGGCGAGCGTCACCTCGGTCTCGGCGGCGGGCAGCACCTTGAAGGTGACATCCGTGAACACGGCCAGCGTGCCCCAACTGTTGGCCATCAGTTTTGACAGATCGTAGCCGGTGACGTTCTTGACCACGCGGCCGCCGGACTTGAATGCCTCGCCACGGCCGGAAACGGCATTGATGCCCAGGATATGATCGCGCGCCGCGCCCGCCTTCAACCGGCGCGGGCCGGAAAGGTTCGCGGCAAGCACGCCGCCGATTGTGCCCTTGCCGGGCTCGCCACCAAGCAGCGGGCCGTAGTCCATCGGCTCGAAGGCAAGCTGCTGGGCGTTTTCCGCCAGCAGTGTTTCGATGTCGGCCAGCGGCGTGCCGGCCTTGGCCGACAGCACCAGTTCGGCCGGTTCATAGAGCGTAACGCCTGTGAGCTTGGACAGGTCGAGCGTGTGTTCGCACTGTTGCGGACGACCAATGCCGCGCTTGGAACCATGGCCAAGGATTTCGAGCGGCGACTCCTCCGCCGCCGCCCAGGCGACGGTGGACAGGACTTCGTCCGATGTGGTCGGGGTAAAAGACGTCAAAGCCTGTGCTCCCGGAGCTTTTCGAGCACGGCTTCGCCCCTTGGCGACAGCCGGTAACCGACCTCGAGGCTCTCGGTGAGGCCGAGTTCCTTGAGCTTGCGGACATCCTGCTTGAATTTCAGCGGTTCGACGCCGGCCATCGCAGCCAGCTCAGCCGCCCGCACTTCCGGGTGGGCGCCGATCGTCCGCAGGATCGACGGGAAGTAACCCGGTGCCGTCTTGTCCCGGCGCGCAAATCGTGCGGTCAGGGCGTGCCAATCCGCATCGGAAAGCGAGGCCTCGCCACGCAAGGCAACGCGTTCGTCGGGTTCGATACCGTTGAGTTCGATGCGGTAGACCGGGGTGCCGTCATGGGAGCCCAGCATCTCCTGAAGAGCTCCGAGTGCCGGAAAGCCGGCCGCTGCGTCCTTTTCCGTCAGTGCGGACATGTCCACGATCGCAATATCGCCGATCAGCACGACGCCCGACGCCGTCCTCACCCGCCCGCCGGCCTTGACTGTCGGCCGCTTCCAGCGGCGGAACGCGAGCGTCACTTCCTTGCGCGCGATCTTGTCCAGCGAGGATTGTTTGAACAGCAATTCAGACCTCACTCGGGCTCGCCCCTTTCGACAGAGGGGCATGTTCAAGCACCAGCATCTCTGCTCAAAACCTCGAAACGATGTACTGTTCCTGCTCTTTCATCGTAATGCGCCTTCGCCGATCGCACGCAGAACCCAAAGTTTGTCGGCCTCTGACACCTCTAGTTGGCCCAATCTAGTTCGACCAGAAGCGGAGATTCTGAGCACATTTCTTCCAGGAAACTCCCGCTTCAACGTCAGCAAGCCGAGGTGCACCAAGGATTGCAGGTCACGCGTATATGGTGGACAGCGAGAGCTTCCGACCGCCATCCCCTCTTCACCGTAACGATCCACGAATACCCACAGCAGAGCACCCATACGGCGCAAAGAAGGCGGTGAAACAATCGGGTTTGGGTCAGTTTCGTGTCTCCAACTGCCATGTAGCCGCCTATCGGCAAGGCGATCCTTAATGATCTTGGACAATGGGAAAGCTGGCGCGGTTGGCTTCTTTGCCATCTCAACTCAAAACCTCGGAATGTCCGGAAACGGCAGCTTGCCGCCGGAAATGTGCATGCGGCCGAGTTCGGCGCAGCGGCGAAGCTGCGGGAAGACCTTGCCGGGATTCAAAAGATGGTTGGGGTCGAAAGCGCATTTGACCCGCATCTGCTGGTCGAGGTCGATCTGGTTGAACATCTCCGGCATCAGGTCGCGCTTCTCGACGCCAACGCCGTGTTCGCCGGTAAGCACGCCGCCGACCTTGACGCAGAGCCGCAATATGTCGGCGCCGAAGCTTTCGGCCTTCTCGAGTTCGCCGGGCACATTGGCGTCGTAAAGGATCAGCGGATGCAGATTGCCGTCGCCGGCGTGAAAGACATTGGCGACGCCGAGACCGTATGTCTCCGACAGCTCGCGCATGCCGGCCAGCACGCGCGGCAGTTCCTTGCGCGGGATGGTGCCATCCATGCAGTAATAGTCGGGCGAGATGCGGCCAACCGCCGGAAAGGCCGCCTTGCGGCCGGCCCAGAAGCTCAACCGCTCCTGCTCCGACTGCGAGATGCGGCAGGTGGTCGAACCGTTCTTGTAGGCGATAGCTTCGACAAGGCCGATCAGGTGATCGACCTCGACACTCGGCCCGTCGAGTTCGACGATCAGCAGCGCCTCGACATCCAGGGGATAGCCGGCATGGACGAAATCTTCCGCGGCATGGATCGCCGGCCGGTCCATCATTTCCATGCCGCCCGGAATGATGCCGGCGCCGATGATGTCGGCGACGCACTGGCCGCCCTGCTCGCTGGTCGGAAAGCCGATCAGCAGGGCGCGTGCGGTCTCCGGCTTTTTCAGGATGCGCACGGTGACCTCGGTGACGACGCCGAGCAGACCTTCCGAACCGGTCATGACACCGAGTAGGTCGTAACCTTCCGCATCGAGGTGACTGCCGCCGAGCTGCACCACCTCGCCATTCATCAGCACCATCTCGATGCCGAGCACATTGTTGGCGGTGAGGCCGTATTTCAGGCAGTGCACGCCGCCGGAATTTTCTGCGACATTGCCGCCGATCGAGCAGGCGATCTGGGAGGATGGATCGGGGGCGTAGTAGAAGCCCTCCTGCTCGACGGCGGTGGTGATGCCGAGATTGGTGACGCCCGGCTGGGCGACGACGACGCGGTTGGGGAAATCGATGGCCAGGATGCGGTTGAAGCGGCTCATGACCAGCAGCACCGCGTCCTCGAGCGGCAATGCGCCGCCAGACAGCGAGGTGCCGGAGCCGCGCGGCACGACGCGGATGTTGCGGTCGTTGCAGTATTTCAGCAGGCGGGAAACCTGCGCCACCGTCTGTGGCAGCACGACGACCAGCGGCAGCTGCCGATAGGCTGTCAGGCCATCGCTCTCGAAGGCCCGCATGGAATTGGCGGCGTCGACGACGCCCTCGCCCGGGACGATGATGCGCATGTCGGCGACGATCTCGTCGCGCCGGCGCATCGTGGCGTCGTCTGGTTTCGGCATGGCCAGGCCGGACATCTGCAGCCTCGTTTTGCTTGACTGGTCAAAATCTTTTACCAGTGAAGCGCGGCGGTTGCAAATCCCGCTTTGGCGGAAAGTCCAAAGTCACCGCCGGACAGGCTTCCGCAGCGGCAATCTGCCGCTGCGGGTACAGCCCTATTCGCCCGCCGGCTTGCCGGGTTCGGAATGCATCCGGCGCACGCGGCGCACGCCCCACCACACCAGCAGAATGGCGACGGGTACCGAGGCGGCGGTGACGACCTCCGGCGCGAAGGCATGGCCGAAGATCGAGGCGCCCTTGGCGACATAGCCGACGAGGCCGACCACATAATAGGAGACGGCGGCGACAGAGAGGCCTTCGACGGTCTGCTGCAGGCGCAGTTGCAGGCGGGCGCGATTGTTCATCGACGCCAGCAGGTCGCGGTTCTGCTTCTCGACCTCGACATCGACCCAGGTGCGCAGCAGCGTCGTGGCGCGGGTCAGCTTGCGCGACAGATTGGCCTGGCGCTCCTCGACCGAACGGCAGGTGCGCATGGCCGGTGCGACGCGGCGCTGCAGGAACCCACCCCAGGTGTCGTAGCCGGGCACGGCTTCTTCCTCGAGCGCCTCCAACCGCTCGACGACGATGCCGTCATAGGCGCGGCTGGCGCCGAAACGGTAGAGGCTCGACGCGGCGTCCGCTTCCAACTCGGCGGCAAGCTCGGTCAGGTCGGCCAGCAGCGTCTGGCTGTCGCGGGTTTCGGCGACCTTCATTTCCAGCGTGGTCTGCGCCAGCCTGTCCTCGATGCGGCGGGCGCGGCCGGACAGGGTGAGCGCCAATGGCAGGCCAAGCATGGCCAGCGTTCGGTAGGTTTCGATGTCGATCAGCCGTTGAGACAGCGCCCCGGTTCGCGCCGGCGTCAGGCCGCGGTCGAGCACCAACATGCGGGTCATGCCGTCGCCATCCTGGCGGAAATCGGTGACGATGGCGGCGTTGCCGCGTTCGACCAGCGAATAGCACAGGCTGGTCGGGTCGAAGCCGGCGATCAGCCGCTCACTCGCTTGCGTCCACTTGCGGATTTCGAGCCTGATCCCCGAGATGACGGTTCCCGGCGGGGAAAACCCGTTGCCGAACGGCGAGTCCTCCAGCGCCCTGCCGCTTTCGGAGAGCGGGCCTTCCCACAGGTAGGTCGAGAATTCCGTGTGCCGCTCCCAGCGCAGCGAGCCCTTGCCCCACTTCATGGCGTGGTGGCGGGCCTGGCGGTCGGGCGCGGCAATGCCCAGACGCCGCGATAGTTCGGACAGCACCGCATGGTCGACACCGGATCCGCCCTCGGTCATGAAGGCGAGTTGCACCAGGACACGCGGCTTGTCGATCAGCGGATGCGGCCGGGCATGGACCTCGCCAAGCGCACCGGGCCGGCCCTCATGCGCGGGAAAACCCATGACGCTGCCCTTGGAGCGCGGCTGGAACTCGAGATTGGACGGGTCGTCTGACACGGCTTGTCCCCCGGGGTTCTCTAGACCCTCTTACATTGCGTCCCTCTAGGGCCAATGGCCAGATGACGCAAACAGCAAAGTTTAGCCGAAGACGATATGGCGTCAGGCGTCAAAATCGACCCGCTTCGACCAATTGGATAAATAATTTGACCAGTTGGCGACGCAGGCTTTATCCTGCACGACAGCGGTTCACCTTCCAGGCATTCTGTTGAGCGACATTTTTTCCAGGATCGAGCATTCGCGCACCGCCGACGAGGTGGTGCAGCAGATCGAGAGCCTCATCCTGGAAGGCGTGCTGCGCACTGGCGACCGGTTGCCTGGCGAGCGCGAGCTCGCACGCCAGTTCGACGTGTCGCGGCCGATCCTGCGCGATGCTCTCAAGGCGCTCGAAGGGCGCGGCCTTTTGACGACCAAGGCCGGCGGCGGCACGCATGTCGCCGACATCATCGGCCAGCTGTTCACCAAGCCGGTGGCCGACCTGATCTCGATGCATCGCAAGGCGGTGGCCGACTACCTGGAATACCGCCGCGAGATCGAGGGCGTCGCGGCCGAGTATGCGGCGCGACGCGCCACGCCGGAGGATCTGGCGCTGCTCGACCGCATCATGGCGCGCATGGACGAAGCGCACCGGACCGGCGATTTCGACGACGAAGCCGAAATCGATGTCGAGTTCCACCACGCGATCTGCGAGTGCGCGCACAACATCCTGCTCTTGCACACGCTGCGCTCCTGCTACCGGCTGCTGTCGGAAGGCGTGTTCCAGAACCGGCTGCTGGTGTTCACCGTGCCCGGCGCGCGCGACGCGCTGCTTGCCCAGCACCGGGCTATCCATGCCGCGGTGAAGGCCGGTGACCCTGCGGCCGCGCGGCAAGCGGCGATGGACCACATGATCTATGTGGAGCGGTCGATGGCCGAGGCCGAGCGCAGCGGCGACTGGCAACGCGTCTCGCGGCTCAGGCTCAGGCAACGTTCTGAAGGGGCCAGATGAAACCACACGCAGACGCTTCCAGGACTGATAAGCGGGGACCCTCATGAGCCAACTCCTCACCATCGCCGATCTCAAGGACCTCGCGCGCCGGCGCGTACCAAAAATGTTCTTCGAATACGCCGATTCCGGCGCCTGGACAGAAAGCACCTACCGGGCCAACGAGGAGGATTTCGCCAAGATCAAATTCCGCCAGCGCGTGCTGGTCGACATGAGCAACCGCTCGCTGGAATCGACCATGATCGGCGAAAAGGTGACAATGCCGGTGGCGCTGGCGCCGACCGGCCTGACCGGCATGCAGCATGCCGATGGCGAGATGCTGGCGGCGCAGGCGGCCGAGGAGTTCGGCGTGCCATTTACCCTGTCGACGATGAGCATCTGCTCGATCGAGGACGTCGCCTCGGTGACCAGCAAGCCATTCTGGTTCCAGCTCTATGTGCTGCGCGACAAGGATTTCGTGCTCGACCTGATCGACCGGGCAAAGGCGGCGAAGTGCTCGGCGCTGGTGCTCACGCTCGACCTGCAGATCCTCGGACAACGCCACAAGGATGTCCGCAACGGACTTTCGGCGCCGCCCAGGATGACGCTGGCCAACATCGCCGACATCGCCATTCGCCCGCGCTGGTGGATGGGCATGGCCGGCACCAAGCGCCGCACCTTCCGCAATATTGTCGGCCACGCCAAGGGCGTCGGCGACGTCGCCTCGTTGTCCTCCTGGACGACGGAGCAGTTCGATCCGCATCTGTCATGGAAGGATGTCGCCTGGATCAAGGAACGCTGGGGCGGCAAGCTGATCCTCAAGGGCATTCTCGACAAGGAAGATGCGCTGATGGCGGCCAAGACCGGCGCCGACGCCATCATCGTCTCCAACCATGGTGGGCGGCAACTCGATGGCGCGTCGTCTTCGATCATGGCGCTGGAGGAGATTGCCGACGCGGTCGGCGACACGATCGAAGTGCACATGGATGGCGGCATCCGCTCCGGCCAAGACGTGCTGAAGGCGCTCTGCCTCGGCGCCAAGGGCACCTATATCGGCCGGCCATTTCTTTACGGCCTGGGTGCACTCGGCAAGGAAGGAGTTACCAAGGCATTGGAAATCATCCGCAAGGAGATGGACATCACGCTGGCTCTGTGCGGAAAGCGTCTGGTCACCGACATGGGCAAGGACCAGCTCCGGCGCTAAGTCCGTGACAGCCTGACCACGGAGACGGCGCAGAGTTGGCAGAACCCGGCATCCATTTTCTCGACGCGCATGGGCCGGAAGGTGTGCGTCTTTATGCGATCGGCGACGTGCATGGCCGGCTCGACCTGCTGGCCGCCATGCATCAGCGGATCGAGGATGAGATCGAGCGGGATGCGGCTGCCGACTGGCGCGTCATCCATCTTGGCGACTATGTCGACCGTGGACCGGACTCCAAAGGCGTCATCGACTTCCTGATCGAGGCGCGAGAGCGCGACCCGCGCCATGTGATGCTGGCCGGCAACCACGACGTCGGCTTTCTCGACTTTCTCAAGAAGCCCGACCCGGAAGGGCTTTTCATCCGTTTCGGCGGCATCCAGACGGCGCTGTCCTACGGCGTGGCGATCAGTGAAGGCACCAGCATGTGGTTCGGCAAAGCCGAGGCCGCCGTGCGCAAAGGACATGAATCCCTGGTCGAGGCGGTGCCGCAAACCCATATCGATTTCTTGCGATCGCTGCGGCTTTCGCTGACGCTCGGGGATTTCTTCTTCTGCCATGCGGGCATCAGGCCGGGCATCGCGCTGGCAAGGCAAAACCCGCAGGACCTGATGTGGATCCGCGACATCTTCCACAATTATCAGGGCCTGTTCCCGAAGATCGTGGTGCACGGGCACACGCCGGTGCCGGAGGCGGAAGTGATGGCCAACCGGGTCAATGTCGACACGCTTGCCTGGCAATCAGGCATGCTCAGCGCGCTCGTCGTCGACGGCCCGGACAAACGTATCCTGACGATCACGATCAAGGAGGCTGGGACGACGAAGGGAGCTTGAGCGCGGCGCGTCCAGGGACGCGAAAACGCTCCGGCTTTCAGCGAAGCGAGGCGGTGACGCCGTAGCCGTCGACGGCGTTGTGGTTGTTGGCTGCGTCGGCGGAATAGATGCCGAGGCCGCACAGCACGATGGCGGACAACATGGCAAAGGACAGAAGCGCTGCTTTCACGGACGTCATCTCTTGTTGAGCTTGCTGCATCTGTGCACCAGGCGGTTACCAATGCGTTGAAACGGAGAATTCGGTTCAAAGTTTCGACGATTTCGCGCTTCTAGGCGCACTCTGTATCGACGGTGTGTCGCGCGGGTCACACCAAAGGTTCATCGCGGTTGCACAGCCGATGCAGAGCGGGCGCCTTCTAGGATGACGGGCGGACACAAGCCAAGGATGAAAGGGGTTTTCCCCAGGCGGTTTCACCGCCGCGTGCCAATTATGTCACGTGGCAGGGTGCCGAGGGAGGACGCTCAGATCGTCGCCACCCAGGCGCGGGCAATGGCCAGGCCGGCAGCGTCGGCATCAGGCCCGTTGCGGGCCATTTCGCCATCGAGCTTGCCAGCCCAGTCGGGATGGCGCGCTGCGATGGTCGGCGCAAAGGACGTGCTCCAGTCCTGCACCATCGGCCGGTCGGCCTCGAAATGGAACTGGAAGCCGTAGACGGCACGGCCGACGCGAAACGCCTGGTTCTCGGCGACATCATTGCCGGCGAGCCGCACGGCGTTTTCCGGCAGCACGAACGTGTCGTCGTGCCACTGGAAGATCGGGAATTTCTCCGGCAACGTGCCCAGCACCGGATCGCCCTTGGCGTCCGGCGTCAGCGACACGCCGTGCCAGCCGAACTCGTTGGCGCCACCGATGCGGTTCTCGCCACCGAAGGCACGGGCAACGAGCTGGCTGCCGAGGCAGATGCCGAGCACGGCACGGTCCTTGTCGGCGAAATCGCGGGTCAATTCGAGCAGAGCCGGGAAATAGGGATAATCGTCGTCGTCCAGCGCATTCTGGCCTCCGCCGAGCACCACCATGGCATCGTGCCCGCCAGCATCATCCGGCAGGGGATCGCCCTTGTAGGGCAAACGCAGATCGAGGTCGGCGCCCGCTTCCGCCAGAGCCGCGCCTACCTGGCCAAGACCGGTATTGTCGTAGTTCTGGACCACCAGCACCCGCATCGCAAAACCCTGCTGACATGAAAATGATGCGAGGAGCGATATCATGCCGCCAGCATTGCAGCCAAGATGCGTGTTGCGGGAGAAAACTATGCCACTGCAGAACCGGGTCGATCCGTTCGGCGCCATCCACGCCGTGCCCGAGCGCGGGCTGTTCACCGGCAATCGCGGCATCATCCACGATCCCGAGACAAAGACGCTGCTGAAAAAGCGCTGGGCGCTTCCGGCCTGGATCATCTGCGTGTGCCAATTCCGCGACGTGTGGCGCGAGCCGATGGGGCGCAACCGGAAGAGCGACGACCAGTTGGGCGGCAAAGCGGGTTGGACCGAGCTGTTCTTCCTCGACGAGGTAACGGCGCTGGCGGCCGGGCATCGGCCCTGCTTCTTTTGCCAGCGCGAACGGGCCAAGGATTTCGTCGGCCGCTTCGGCCATGCCTTCGGCATTGCCGAGCCACGCGCGCCGCAAGTCGACAAGCGGCTGCACAAGGAGCGGCTGGCGTCCGGTGGCAAGGCACCGATGCTGGCCCTTGAGGAACTTACGGGTCTTCCCGACGGTGCGATGCTTGCTGATGGCGGCACCGCCTATGCCTTGCGCGGCGGCAAGGCGCTGCGCTGGTCTTTTGCCGGATATGGCCCACCCGGCGATTTCAGCTTGCTCGAAGGCAAGGCGCTTGCGCTGCTGACGCCGGCCACGGCGCTCGCCGTCCTGCAGCACGGCTTTCGGCCGGTGTGGCATCCGACCGCCGAGGCTTGACGCCGGCGGGCGGCTCGCTCATTTCTCGGCGATGCGCGCCAATTACAAGATGCAACGCCTGTTCGTGCCCGACGATCTGCGGCCCGAGATCGAGTTCGATGCCGGTCAGCAGCAAAGCCACTATCTGCTGCATGTGCTGCGGCTTGGCGAAGGTGCTGAAATCCTGGTGTTCAACGGTCGTGACGGTGAATGGTCAGTGGCAATCGCGGCGAAGACAAAAAGGGCGGTGCGGCTGAAGGTGCTGGCGCTGCAACGGCCGCAGCCGCCGCTGCCCGATCTCATCTACTGCTTTGCGCCTCTGAAGCAGGGGCGGCTTGACTATCTCGTGCAGAAGGCGGTCGAAATGGGCGCCGGTGTCCTGCAGCCGGTCATCACCCAGCACACACAAGTGGCAAAACCTTCCATCGATCGCCTGCGCGCCAATGTCGTCGAGGCCGCCGAACAGTGCGGCATCCTGGCGGTGCCGGAGGTGCGCGAAGCCGAAAAGTTCGACCGCCTGCTGACCGGCTGGGACAGAGAGCGGCGGCTGATCTTCTGCGACGAGGACGCCTCGACCAACAATCCGCTGCCGGCTCTGCAGGCGGTCAAGGAAAAGAAGCTCGGGCTGCTGGTCGGGCCGGAGGGCGGCTTCTCCGATGACGAGCGCAAGATGCTGCGCGCCCTGCCCTTCGTCACGGCCATTCCGCTCGGACCGCGTATCCTGCGCGCCGATACGGCGGCGGTGGCAGCACTTTCGGTGATCCAGGCAACCGTCGGAGACTGGTGAGACTTCATTCCTTGCAAGGGACGGAGAGCGCAGTATCGTTCAATTCCTGTTGACCTGTGGCTCAGGATTTTTTGCTTGATCGACTACTGACATTTCGTCCATCTAGCGCCGGCGGTCGTCCGACCGTCCTACAACTCAGCGTGTCCTTTCGGACGCGCAAAGGACGCTGTAACACTTGAAGGGGCACGTGATCCTTTCCGAAAATCGAAAGCCGATTTTCGGGATTATGTGCGGAGGGCTCTATCATGGCGCGCGACACAACCGATTTCCGCCCGATCGAAGGCGTCGATGAACTCGTCGAGCATCTGGCCGAAGGCAACAAGCCGCGCGACAAGTGGCGCATCGGCACCGAGCACGAGAAATTCCCGTTCTATGTCGACGGCAACGCGCCTGTGCCCTATGGCGGCGAGCGCGGCATCCGCGCCATCCTCGAAGGCATGCAACAGAAACTCGGCTGGGATCCGATCATCGATGACGGCCGCATCATCGGCCTGGTCGAACCGACCGGCCAGGGTGCGATTTCGCTAGAGCCGGGTGGCCAGTTCGAGCTGTCCGGCGCGCCGCTGGAGACGATCCACCAGACCTGCCGCGAGGGCAATGCGCATCTGGCACAGGTGCGCGAGATCGCCGAGCCGATGGGCATCCGCTTTCTCGGCCTCGGCGGCAGCCCGAAATGGTCGCTGGCCGAGACGCCGAAAATGCCGAAGTCGCGCTATGAGATCATGACGCGCTACATGCCCAAGGTCGGCACCAAGGGTCTCGACATGATGTACCGCACCTGCACGATCCAGGTGAACCTCGACTTCGAGAGCGAGGCCGACATGCGCCGCAAGATGCAGGTGTCGCTGAAGCTGCAGCCACTGTCGACGGCATTGTTCGCCAATTCGCCGTTCACCGAGAGCCGGCCGAACGGATTGCAGAGCTGGCGCGGCGACATCTGGCGCGACACCGACAACCAGCGCTCGGGCCTGCTCGAATTCTGCTTCTCGCCCGATTTCGGTTTCGCCGACTATGTCGAATGGGCGCTCGACGTGCCGATGTATTTCGTCATCCGCGACGGCCACTATCACGACATGACGCACATCACCTTCCGACAGTTCATGGCCGGCGCCGCGCGCAATGAAGTGCCGGACGGGCTGCCGACGATGGGCGACTGGGCGAACCATCTGTCGACGCTGTTCCCGGACGTGCGGCTGAAGCGTTTCCTCGAGATGCGCGGCGCCGATGGCGGGCCGTGGCGGCGCATCTGCGCGTTGCCGGCTTTCTGGGTCGGATTGCTCTATGACGAGGCAGCGCTCGACGCCGCCGAGGCACTGACCTCAAGCTGGACATATGACGAAGTGCTAGCGATGCGCAACGCGGTGCCGGAACAAGGCATTTCCGCGCCCTTCCGCAACACCACGCTGCGCGAGATCGCCCGCGACGTGATGGTCATCTCGCGCATGGGCTTGAAGAACCGCGGCCGCAAGAACCGCGACGGCTATGACGAGACCTCGTTCCTCAACACGCTCGATGAAGTGGTCGCACGCGGCACCACCAGCGCCGAGGAGATGCTCTCCGCCTACCACACGCGCTGGGGCGGCTCGATCGAGCCGGTCTTCATGGAATACGCCTACTAACCCTGCGAGTGCAGGCGCGGCCGATTGATTGGCAAAAGCCGCTTCAATCGGCCATCGAAACGAATTAGGCTCTCCACCCTAGGATTTCCCGGAGGAGAAAGCCGATGCCTACCTTGTTCGATATGCTGGCCCAGGCCCAGAACGGCAACGGCATGCAGGCCCTTGCCCAGCAATACGGGCTTTCGATGCAGCAGACACAGGCAGCCGTTGCCGCTCTGCTGCCGGCCTTTTCGCAGGGGCTGCAGCGCAACACGGCCGATCCCTATGGGCTCGGCGCCTTCATGACGGCGATGGCGAGCGGCCAGCACGCCAGGTATTTCGAGGACGCGACCCGAGCCTTCTCGCCGCAAGGCGTCGATGAGGGCAACGGCATTTTGGGGCACCTGTTCGGCTCGAAGGACCTGTCGCGGGCCGTGGCTAGCCAGGCAGCGCAAGCCAGCGGCGTCAGCCAGCAGATCCTGCAGCAGATGCTGCCGACCATCGCCTCAATGGTCATGGGCGGGCTGTTCAAGCAGACGACAAATCAGATGCAGGCGGCCGGCGGCCTTGGCGGCGGCAACAATCCGCTCGGCGAGATCATCGAGCAGATGATGCGGCAAAGCGGCATGCAAGCCCCCGCTCCACAGCCGCGCCAGGCACCGCAGCCGCAGAATCCGATGGACAACCCGCTCGGCAAGGTTTTGCAGGACATGTTCGGCGGCGGTGCCCCGCAGCCGCAAAGCCATCCGCAGCAGGCACCCAATCCCTATGGCGACAATCCGCTCGGCAAGGTGCTGCAGGACATGTTCGGCGGTGGAGCGCCGCAGCCGCAGCAATCGCAACCGCAGCAGACCCAGAGCCCCTATGGCGACAACCCACTCGGCAAGATCTTCGAGGAGATGCTGCGGCAAGGTGGTGGCGGCTTCGGCGGGGGCGGACAGCCCGCACCGCAACAGCCACAGGCACCACCGCAGCGGCAGGCGCCGCAGCCGCAGACCAATCCGAGCGGCCGGCCGAGGAACCCGTTCGACGACCTGTTCGGCAAGATGTTCGAGACCGGCGCCCAGCAGCGTGACGAGTACCAGAAGGGCGTGGAAACGATCTTCGACCAGTTCAAGCGGGACATGGATCGGCGGTAGCACCGATCGGCACTTCAAAAGAAAAGCCCGGTCCTGGGAGGACCGGGCCAGCGTGCAGGCGGGCCGGCGGGGATCCGGCAGGGAGTGGGGGCCTGCATACTCGTCAGTCGCGTCGAACCTTAAAAAGGTTCACGGCAACCGGTGCGATAGCAACCAAGCCAGGCGATCAGGCCCCCTTGCGGGCGAAATGCTCGATCGTTTCGACGCGATCGCTGGCGATTTCGCGCAAGATCTTCGTCGGATCGCGGCCAAACGGTATGTCGATGGCGACATGGAGATCGGCGCGCGTCAGGCCGATATCGGCGAGTTCGGAATCCGACATCTCGCCAAGGCGATAGAAGGCGCGGCGGTTTTTCCAGGCGCGGTAAACGTTGGAGGCGGTGTTTGCCACGCGCGTCGCAACGGCCGGACGCGAGGTAATGCGCGAGGTCTCGGTGGCGAAATCAAACGTGGTCATGTCGGTCTCCTTCAGACTCGAACGGACAAAGCCCTGCCATCGGCGCTGACGACAGCGACCGTTTCGGCTTCGATTCACATGCCTTCATGTGGACAATGACAATTTGCCATCGACCGATTGATTAATCCAACGAATGTTTCTAATCCTAGGCATCAACACTAGTGATGGATTGGACCGATGAAAGCGCCACTCGATCTCGATCAGTTGCAGACCTTCATCTCGATTGCCGACACCGGCAGCTTTACGCGGGCGGCCGAAGAGGTGCACCGGACACAGTCGGCAGTATCGATGCAGATGCGCCGGCTGGAAGAGCGGATCGGCAAGCCGCTGTTCGAAAAGGACGGGCGTACCAACAGGCTGACCGAGGAGGGCGACAAGCTGCTCTCCTATGCGCGGCAGCTGCTCTATCTCAACCGCGAAACACTGGCCGCCTTCGACGACCGGCGGCTCGAAGGCACGATCCGCATCGGCACGCCGGACGACTATGCCGACCGTTTCCTGCCCGAGATCATGGCGCGCTTCACGCGCTCCAATCCGCGCGTCGAACTGACCGTCATCTGCGAGCCGACGCCAGGGCTGGTCGAGCATATCAAGCGCGGCAATCTCGACCTGGCACTGGTGACGCACAATGATGTACGCGGCCAGTCGGAAGTGGTGCGGCGCGAGCCGCTGCTGTGGGTCACCTCGGCCAACCATGCGACGCACGAGCAGCCGACGCTGCCGATGGCCTTCGGCCGGCCGAATTGCATCTGGCGGCGCGCCGCCGTCGACGTGCTAGACCAGCAGCACCGGGACTATCGCATCTTGTTCACCAGCTTCTCGGCAACTGTCATCACCGCCGCCGTACTTTCTGGCCTGGCGATCTCGGTGTTGCCGGAATGCGCGCTCAGGCCCGGCATGCGGGTGCTAGGTGAAGCCGACGGCTTTGGCGCCCTGCCCGATTGCCGTATCGGCATCATGCGCGGGCAGACGTCGCGGCCGGAGATCGTCGATGCGCTTGCCCGCCACATTTCGGAAAGCCTGGACAATATTTCCGTGCCGATCGGCGAAGAGACCGGGACATTCGACTTCGCCGCCCTCGCCTATGCCAAGATGAAGAGGACGAAGCCGAACCAGATCCTGCCGGGCTGGTAGGCCAGATCCTCCCTGACAGGAAGATCAACCAAGGGCCGAAGCCGATCTGCCCTCGCCGGGCGAAGGGCCTGCCAGGGCCAGCATCTGGGCCGGCTCCAGCGGCGGTGACAGCAGATAGCCCTGCAACTGATGGCAGCCCATGCCGACGAGCAGGGCCTTTTGCTCCTCGGTCTCGACCCCCTCCGCGGTGACCTCGACGTCGAGAGCGATGGCAAGGTCGACCAACGCCTTGACGATCGCGGTGGAGTTTCGATCATTGTCGAGAAGGCGCACGAAGGAACGGTCGATCTTGAGCTTGTCGATGGCATGGCGGCGCAGGTAGTTCAGCGAAGAATAGCCGGTGCCGAAATCATCGAGCGCGACCCCGATGCCGGTTTGGCGCAAGGCCGCCAGTACCGTCCTGGTGGTGTCGTTGTTTTCCAGAAGCACACTTTCGGTGATCTCAAGTTGCAACCGCGACGGCGCCAGCCCGGTCTCGGCAAGGATCAACGCAACCTCGTCGGCGAACCCGGCGTCGCGCAGTTGCAGCGGCGAGACGTTGACGGCAACCCAGGGCAATTGCGTGCCGACGGCGAACCGGCAGGCCTCGCCCAGCACCCATTTGCCGAGCTCGCCGATCATGCCGCGTTCCTCGGCAATGGCGATGAACTGTTGCGGCGGCAACGCGCCATGGATCTCATGCGCCCAGCGGATCAGCGCTTCGGCGCCGGCGATCGTCCTGCCATCCGCGGCGAAAATCGGCTGATAGGCCAGTTTTATCCCGGTCCCGCCAGCAAGGGCGCTGCGGAGCTCGTTCTCGACCTTGCGCTTGTGCAGCAGGAGGTCGTCCATGTCGCCGGCGAAGATCTGATGGCGACCGCGGCCATTCTTCTTGGCCTCGTAAAGCGCGATATCGGCCTTGCGCAGCAGGTCGTCAGCATCGACTTGCGGACCCGACGCCAGGGCAATGCCGATGCTGGCACTGACGAAGACCTGATCGTCCATCAGCCAGAACGGCTCCTGCATCTTCCGCAGCAGCCGTTCCGAAACATCCTCGGCCGCCCTGATGTCGCGAACATCGACCAGAATGAGCGCGAACTCGTCGCCGCCGAGCCGCGCCACCGTGTCGATTTCCCGGATTGTCTGCTGCAGCCTGGTTGCCGTCTGGCGCACAAGCTCGTCGCCGGCGGGATGGCCGAGCGTGTCGTTGACATGCTTGAAACGATCGATATCGAGATAAAACAGCGCTATCCTTGCCGTATCGCGCCCGGTCGTGAGCAAGGCCCGTCGCAACCGGTCCTCGAAGAGAGCCCGGTTGGGGAGGCCCGTCAGCGTATCGTGAAAGGCGAGATACTGCGCCTGCGCCTGACTGGTCTGCAGCGCCAGCGATGTCCGCCGCAGGCGCCGCAGGAGAAAGATCAATGCACCCGCGGCAAACAGCACGCCGGCGACCAATGCCGGGCCCGCCTTGCGCACCAGCGTCAGACCGGGGCGCTCCTGATCCCAACCGATGTAGCCGAGAATGACACCGCGTGAATTCATCACCGGAATGGCGGCGGAGCTGACCGGTTGCGACAACAGCAGCAGGTGCGCGCCATCGAGCAGATATTTTTCGGCGATCTTGCCGATGACAGCGTCGTTGATGAACTCGATCGAGACATGCAGATATTCGCTGCCCGGCGCCTGGGTGACGCGGTCCGAACTCGGCACCAGCGGTGCGATGCTGAGGATCGCCGGCTTGCCCCCAAGCGACACGAGGTCCTCGGCGACCATTTTGGTCGGGCCGCCGGATGCGTTCTGTTGCGGCGGTTGAGCGATCAGCTGGCGCAGCTTTTCGATGGTGGGCCGCAAAGCAGGCTCATCCGCGCCGTAGACGCCCAGCGGCATCACCTTGCCTTCCTGCATGGCGTGGATCGGCCGGTTTGCCTCGTCCAGCACATAGACACGGTTGTGACCGTAGTAGGTGTACATCCAGACGCTGATGTTCTCAACCATCCATTCCTGGTTGCCGGCCTTGGCATTGAGAATGGAATCGTCCCAAACCGAGATACTTTCCTGCTCGCGCTCCACGGTAGCGATCTGATCCTGCAAACCGTTGGCGAAGAATATCTTTTGTCGCTCAAGTGAGGCACGATCGGTCTGCACGGCCGCGTAGAAGCCAAATCCGACGACCATGACCAGCGCAAAAGCGGCAAGCGCCAGCACGGTCAGCGTGACCTGATACGTCAATGGGCTGCGATGTCCGCTTGCGCTCATGCGTCCTTGGCCAGCTTCGTTGGATGCAACTCAATCAAAGCAGGCTTAAGATCACGTTATGACGTGTGGTCCGTCACAGGCGCCTTGACGCGAGCGTTCAACCGTTCCCCAATCGGCCAATGAGCGAGGCAGCATCCGAATCACGCACGAACGCCACCGAATACACGGTGAGCGAGATTTCCGGCGCGCTGAAGCGCACGGTCGAGGACGTGTTCGGCAATGTGCGGGTGCGAGGCGAAATATCCGGCTATCGCGGGCCGCATTCGTCCGGTCATGCCTATTTTGCGCTGAAGGACGACCGCGCGCGGCTCGATGCCGTGGTGTGGAAGGGGACGATGAGCCGGCTGAAATTCCGCCCCGAGGAGGGGATGGAGGTGATCGCCACCGGCAAGCTCACCACCTATCCCGGCAAATCCAACTACCAGATCGTCATCGACAATCTGGAGCCAGCCGGCGCCGGCGCCCTGATGGCGCTGCTGGAAGAGCGAAAGCGCCGGCTGCAGGCCGAGGGCCTGTTCGACCCCGGCCGCAAGCGGTTGCTGCCGTTCATGCCGCGCGTCATCGGCGTCGTCACCTCGCCGACAGGTTCCGTCATCCGCGACATCATTCATCGCATCAAGGACCGGTTTCCATTGCATGTGCTGGTCTGGCCGGTGCGCGTGCAGGGTGAGACGGCGGGCGCGGAAGTGACCGCCGCGGTCAACGGCTTCAACGCGCTGGCCTGGGACGGTGCCATCCAGCGCCCCGATCTGCTGATCGTGGCACGCGGCGGCGGCAGCCTCGAAGACCTTTGGGGCTTCAACGACGAGGCGCTGGCGCGTGCCGTTGCCGCCTCCGCCATTCCGGTGATCTCGGCTGTCGGCCACGAGACCGACTGGACGCTGATCGACCTCGTCGCGGATCGCCGGGCCCCGACACCGACAGGTGCGGCCGAAATTGCGGTGCCGGTGAAGGCCGACCTCGAAGCGACGCTTGCCAGCCTTGGCGCGCGGCTCAAGGCGGCGGTCTTGCGCAATTTCGAGCGCAAGCGGCAAGCCGCCCGTGCGGCCGCCCGCGCTCTGCCCTCGCCCGATCAATTGCTGGCGCTGCCGCGCCGACGCTTAGACGAGGCGACAAGCCGCCTTGGCCGGGCGCTGTCCGTCAGCGTCGACCGCAAGCGGGCGCGCCTTCAAGGCCAAAGGCTGACGCCGGCCACGCTGTCGCGGCGCATGAATGAAGCCCGCACGCTGACCGGCCGCGATCTCGCCCGCGCGCAAGCGGCATTTTTTGCCATCGTGCGAGAGCGTCGCGCACGATTTTCGCGCACCGCGACGCGGCTTTCGCCGGCCCCGATCGCGCGGCGCCAGAAGCTGCAAGGGGACACGCTGGCAGCACTGGCGCGGCGACAGGATCGGGTGATCTCCGTCCGGCTCGAGCGCCTGCGCGGACAATTGAGCCAGGCCGATCGCCTGTTGACCACGCTTTCGCACAAGGCCGTCCTGGCGCGCGGCTTCGCCCTGGTGAAGGACGCCGATGGGGCAGTGATCAAACATGCGGCCGAAGTGGCGTCGGGAATGGCGCTTTCGCTTGAGTTCGCCGACGGCACCGCCGATGCGATTGCCACCAGCGGCACGGCAAGACCGAAAGCCGTGGCCAAGCCGGCGGCAAAGGCCAAAGAGCCCGGCAATCAGGGATCGCTGTTCTGAGATCATGACCGACAATCTGAACCATCTGGCAACGCCTTCCGGCAAGCCGCGCGCGCGGCGTTTCGGCATCGGTTTCGACGGCACACCCGGTCCGTTCAACGCGATCACCGATGTGCCGGGCGTTGCGGTCGGGTACACGACGCTGATTTCAGGCGATGGCGCGCTCGTCGTCGGCCAGGGACCGGTGCGTACCGGCGTCACCGCGATCCTGCCCCGGCCGCGCGCCGATCTTGCCACGCCGGTCTTTGCCGGCATCTTCAGCCAGAACGGCAATGGCGAACTGACCGGCTCGCACATCGTCGAGGAAACCGGCGCATTCAACTTTCCGATCACCGTCACCAACACGCATTCCTGCGGTGTTTCACGCGACGGCACGCTGCGCTGGATGCAAAGCGTGCTGCCGGCGGCACTCGACAGCGCCTGGGGCCTGCCGGTGGCGGCGGAGACCTTTGACGGCTTCCTCAACGACATCAACGGCCACCATTTGACATCAGAGCATGTTGCGCAGGCACTTGACGGTGCGGCCCGCGGACCGATCGAGGAAGGCAGCGTCGGCGGCGGCACCGGCATGATCACCTTCGGCTTCAAGGCCGGATCCGGGACCGCATCGCGCATCGTCGAATGGCAAGGCCGTGCCTACACTGTCGGCGCCTTCGTGCAGTCGAATTTCGGCAAGCGGCACAATTTTACGGTTCGCGGCCTGCGCGCCGGGCCAGAACTTGCCGAGCCGGCGATCCGGCAAGGCACACCGCGTGCCGAAAAGGGCTCGATCATCGCCGTCATCGCCACCGACGCGCCATTCCTGCCGCATCAGATGAAGCGGCTGGCCCGCCGTGTGCCGCTTGGCGTCGCCATGACCGGCGGCTTCGGCTATCACAGTTCAGGCGACATCTTTATCGCCTTCTCAACCGCCAATGCGAGCGCGGCGCTGGCACCATCCGGCCGCATCGCCAGCGCCGATTTTGTTCCCGACACCGACATCGATCCGTTTTTCGACGCGGTGATCCAGAGCGTGGAGGAATCGATCCTCAACGCCTTGGTCGCCAATGACGACATGAGCGGGCGCGACGGCAATTTCGTGCCGGCGTTACCGAAAGTGTGGCTGAAAGAGAAATTTGGCGGAGGGGATGACTGATACGAAGACGCGGGCCGAATAGCCCGCGTTTCAGACAGTTTTCCTGGAATTGCTCTAAGCGGCTATTCCGCGGCTTTGCTGGGGGCCTGCTGGTTCTCGTCGGCCTCGGCCGCTTCCTCGAGCCGGGAGGCAATCAGTTCCTGAATGTCGCCGACCTCTTCCTGGATATCCTCCAGAGGGATGCCGACCTCTGCCGCCTTGGCAGCGCATTCCTTGGCCAGAGTCTCGGCCTGCTTGTCGATCCTGGCGTGGGATGACTGGCAGTGGACCTTTTCGCCTATCCATCCCCGCAAGAACTCGATCGCGTGTTCACTCATACTGCTGTTCCCTGGCGGCAAAGCCGGTTGGTAATCATAAACGCCGACACCCCGCAAAGGATGCATGCTCCCATACGAACCGAGTCGTCGCCAACCGGCAAGCCGATCTTGTCCAAGGTCCACAGCGTCAAAGGAAATCGAGGGGTCAAGAGCATTCTGTTTCTGAGGGGTCGGTACCGTTGGCTGGGATCACGCCCAGCTTTGCGCCACTGTTTCTATTTGCTTTTTTCCGGTTTCCTAGCCGATTTCGTCACAATAGATGGCGCAATCCGTAACACATTTACAGTCGCTTCGGCGGCGCTGCCCTGAGGCGCGCGGGTCGAAGCCGCCGGTATATAGTGACATCCTCACGCAATGTCGACTCTGCTCGCCATCAGGTAGTGTCTCAGTTTGAAATCTTGCGATGCGGTCGATGCCGAGACCTGAGAGGCAGATCGACCCAGGGTCATTTCTCTCGCACATAGGTCACTTCGTGAATAATCTCGCGCCCGTCGAACGGATTCTGGGTGGGGGGCGAGGTGTAAGTCAGCGTATGTTCGTCGACTTTGCAGAACCGCACCTGTTCCGTGCCACTCCATGCTTCATTCCAGCTCATGTCGACATGATGGACAACGCGATCTGACTCAACCGTATAGCTGCCCGAATAGGCGAACATCGAGTCGAACAACGCAATCTTCTCTTCGTCGGATGGCGGCAAACGCTGCGGCCGATTGCGATTGTTCCTAAGGATAAAGAAAATGACGCGCTCAGGTGTATAGATGACGATGCCATCAGGTTCCTGACCCAGAGCTGGCTGCCGCTCCTCGGTCGAAACGTCTCTCGTCATCCAAGACGTCATTCGCCAGCTTCCAAGCAGGAGTTCGCGGCGAATTGGTTGATCGGGCACATCTTCAGCCATTGCCCACACCTCCGTTATTTCTTGGCAAGCGCTCTCTATACCATCCGCGCGGTCCCGGCCTCGGCGCATCCGGGCAGTCTGGACGGCATATGGAATGAGATCTCCCCATGCTTTGCGGTAAGTATATAGGAGTTCGGCTCGGATCGCGACCAGCGAGCCTTCAAACCGAGACACGACCGGATCATGCGCATCGAGAACGGCGCAGCGAATGCCGCCGCTGCCTCCAAGCCGATAATGTGCTGGAGTTCATGCCGCCATTGACGCCGCCGCAGGACGAGGTGCGGTAGCAACGGGCCACCCCTATCTTGCCGGAAGCGAAGCCCCATATGCATGGTAGGATCCACTCGTCTTGCTGAGTCTTGCCTAGGGCACGGAAAACTGCGAACGACAGGGAAGCTTACCGGATGTCCCTTGGGATCGATCAGGCGACGATCACAGCCTATCTGGAAGTCATCACCATCAATCTCGTTCTGTCGGGCGACAATGTCGTGGTGATCGGCATGGCGGCCGCGGGCCTGGCAAAGGCGCTGCGGCAGAAGGCGATCATCGCCGGCATCGCCGCAGCGGCTGTCATCCGCATCGTCTTTGCCGTGGTGACCGTGCAGTTGCTGGCGATCCCGGGTATCATGCTGGTCGGCGGTCTGCTGTTGTTCTGGGTCTGCTGGAACATGTTCGGGGAATTGCGATCCGCCGGCGATGCCGATGACGCGGACGGTGCAGACGCCGATCCGACCGTGGCTTTCCTTACGGCGACACGACCGGCCAAGGCGCTGCGCACAGCGATCGTGCAGATCGTCGTCGCCGACGTTTCGATGTCGTTGGACAATGTGCTCGCCGTGGCCGGTGCTGCCAGCGACGACATGGATGCGCTGGTCTTCGGCCTCATCCTGTCGGTGGTTCTGATGGCGGTCGCCTCGACGCTGGTGGCGGCGCTGCTGGCCAGGCATCGCTGGATCGGCTGGCTCGGCCTTGCGGTCATCGTCTATGTCGCAGGCAGCATGGTGCTGGATGGCGTCGAGCAGTTGAAAGCGCTCGACTATTGGACGGTTCTTTCAAGAACGTCGAGCTCGATTGGAGCCCCAACAATTAGAGTCTCCATGCGGGGCAAGGAACGAGCGGCGACCATTTCTGGATTCGAATGCGGGAATCCTCTTGGGCAAAGCCCTCAGGGACTTCCGGCGACCCGCACGATGAGGTTGCCGAAATTCTTACCCTCGAGAAGGCCAAGGAAGGCTCGCGGAGCGTTCTCTATGCCATCCACGATATCTTCCCGGTAGCGAACGCGGCCGGATGCTATCCAGTCGGCCATGTCGCGGTAGAAAGCCGGGCGCTGGTCGACGAATTCACGCTGAATGAACCCCCTGATCGTCAGGCTTCGGTGGAGTACCTGCTGCATCAGCGTCGGCAGCCGATCGATGCCGGACTCCGCGATGACATTGTATTGCGCGATCAACCCGCAGACCGGCACGCGGGCAAAATCGTTCAACAGGGGGAACACCGCATCCCAGACAGGGCCGCCGACATTCTCGAAATAGATGTCGATGCCATCAGGGCAGGCCGCCTTCAGCTGCGCGGCAAAATCATCGGCACGGTGATCGACGACCGCATCGAAGCCGAGCTCCTGCCGCACGAAAGCGCATTTGTCAGCGCCGCCGGCAATGCCAACGGCACGCGCGCCCTTGATGCGGGCGATCTGTCCAACGGCTGACCCGACCGCGCCGCTGGCCGCCGCCACGACGACCGTCTCGCCAGGCTTTGGCTGTCCAATCGTGAGCAGGCCGGCATAGGCGGTGAAGCCCGGCATGCCGAGAACGCCGAGTGCCGTGGTGACGGGCGCCGCCGCGGGTTCGAGCTTGCGCAGCCCGACGCCGTCGGACAGTGCAAAGCTCTGCCATCCCGAGTGCGACAGGACGACATCGCCTTCAGCGAAGCCGGCGTGGCGGGATCTGACGACACGCGCAACGGTACCGCCTTCCATCACGCCGTCGATCTCGACCGGCTTGGCATAGGATTTGGCGTCGTTCATCCGCCCGCGCATATAGGGATCAAGCGACAGATAGAGGATCTGCAGGAGGAGTTCGTTCTCCGCCGGCTCGACAATTTCAACCGTCTCGATACGAAAATCGCCTGGCTTCGGCCGGCCTTGCGGTCGCGCTGCAAGCACGATGCGGGTGTTTGTCTGGGCTGACATTTGGGGACGACCTCGCTGTCAAGGACACTCTACTCGAAAAACCGGTTGGGCGGCCGCTTCAGGCCAAGATTCTCGCGCAATGTCGTTCCCTCGTACTGCCGCCTGAAGATCCCCCTACTCTGCAGTTCGGGCACGACCTTCTCGACAAAGTCGTCGAGCCCGGCGGGCAGATAGGGAAACATGATGTTGAACCCGTCGGAGCCCTCGGTGACCAGCCATTCCTCCATTTCGTCTGCGATCGTTTGAGGTGTACCGACGAAAGCAAGGCCGGAATAGCCACCCAGCCTCTGGGCAAGCTGCCTGACGGTCAGGTTCTCCTTGCGCGCCAGTTCGATGACACGCTCTCGGCCGCTCTTGCTGGCATTGGTTTCGGGGATTTCGGGCAAGGCCGCGTCCGGATCAAAACCGGACGCGTCATGCCCGATCGCGATCGACAGCGAGGCAATGCCGCTCTCGTAATAGACGAGGCTGTCGAGCTTCGCCCGCTTGGACTGCGCATCCTCGACACTGTCACCGACGACGACAAAGGCGCCGGGCAGGATCTTGATGTCGTCGCGCGAGCGGCCGAGTTTCTCCGCACGGCTTTTGACGTCGGCGAAGAAACGCTGCCCGGCGGCGAGATCGGCATGCGCAGCGAAAATGACTTCCGCCGTCTCTGCCGCCAGTTGCCGCCCAGCCTCCGACGCGCCGGCCTGGACGATGACCGGCCAGCCCTGGATTGGACGGGCGATGTTGAGCGGCCCGCGCACCGAGAGATGCTCGCCCTTGTGATCGAGCACACGCAATCTGGAAGGATCGAAATAGAGACCGCTTTCAGCGTCGCGGATGAAGGCATCGTCAGCGAAGCTGTCCCACAGGCCGGTCACGACATCATAGAATTCCCGCGCCCGCCGGTAACGCTCGTCATGCTCGACATGTTCGTCGAGACCGAAGTTGAGCGCTGCATCGGGATTGGATGTGGTGACGATGTTCCAGCCGGCGCGGCCGCCGCTGATATGGTCCAGCGAAGCGAAGCGGCGGGCGATGTGGTAGGGCGCGTCGAACGTCGTCGATGCGGTTGCGACCAGCCCGATATGATCGGTGACGGCCGCCAGCGCCGACAGCAGCGTGAACGGCTCGAACGACGTAACCGTGTGGCTGCGCCGCAGCGCCTCGATCGGCATGTTGAGAACGGCCAGATGGTCGGCCATGAAGAAGGCGTCGAACTTCGCCGCCTCCAAGGTCTGGGCGAAGCGCTTCAGATGCGCGAAATTAAAATTGGCGTCGGGATAGGCGCCCGGATAGCGCCAGGCGCCTGTGTGCAGGCTGACGGGGCGCATGAAAGCGCCAAGCCGCAATTGTTTCTGTGTCATGAAAATCGTTCCGACCAATCAATATGGTCGAGCGCCATCGCTCGAATCCTGATCTTTAGGATCGGCCGGTCCGCCCAACCCGGGAAGGTATTCCGTTGCGCCGCGCCGGGTTTTTGCAGCAATTCCGTTTTGCGATCCATGACCGCAGCACAAAAAATGGCCGGGCTCAAATGCGGCCCGGCCAAAAGAAGGTTCAAACCTTCAGAGGGGAACACCGCTCAGCGGAATGGGAGGAGACCGCCGAACGATTTTGCCTTTCTGAGCTTATTTCCGCGACTTGGCGACGAATGACGTTCCAAAGAACACGCAAAACGGCGAAAATCTGTTCGGCATCGAGGCTTTGTTATGCATGTCGTCCGCCTAAAACCGGGGCCACTTTTGGACGACATGCTTTGGGCTTCACGGGCGCTCCGCTCCGGTCTGGAGAAGATCGGCATAGTGGCGGCGCGCCACGTCAGGATGCGAACGCAGACGGCTTTTCAGAACATTGGTGCCGACATCGCGGAACAACGGGTTGTCCGGGTCGCTTGCCGGTCCGCGTGCCTCGGCCGCCAGTTCCTCGGGCAAATTCAGCAGCGGTATGGTCGCATCCAGCCGCGCGCTGAAGAAGAAGGGAACGGAAATCCGCTCGACGCCGGCAGGCGGGGTCACGACGCGGTGAACGGTGGCGCGCAGATACCCATTCGACGCCAGTTCGAGCAGTTCACCAATGTTGACGACAAGCGTTCCGGGGAGCGGGTCCACATTCACCCAGCTGCCGTCATATTCAACCTGCAGCCCCTTGTTGTCGTCCTGCAGCAACAGCGTCAGGAAGCCGCCATCCTTGTGCGCGCCGACACCCTGGTCGCCATCCGTCGCGTTACGTCCAGGGTAGCGCACGATCTTCATGCGATGGTTGGGCGAGTCCCTGTAGATCGCGTCGAAGGCGTCCTCGGGCTGATCGAGCGACAGCGCGAAGGCTTTCAGCAGCCGGATCGCCACCGCCGTAGCCCTGGCCTGCCATGCCAGCAGCGCCGGCTTGAGATCGGGCAATGCCGAGGGCCATTGGTTCGGTCCTTGCAGCCGTGTCCAAGGCGCAATTCCCGGCCCTTGCGGGATGGGCTGGCGCTCGACGCCGATGTCGAGTTGTTCACGCCAGTCGGCAGCGCCCTTGGTCAGTTCACCGCCGGCGCGCGTGTAGCCGCGAAACTGCGAGGACTTGACCATTTCGATCGCCAGCTTGTCGGTCTCCGGCAAGGCGAAGAACCGGCGCGAGGCATCGAGCACTTCATCAGTCTCTGACGCCGAAATTCCGTGGCCGCTGAGATAGAAGAAGCCGACGTCGCGGGCCGCCGTGCGCAGATCCAGGAGAAAGGTGCGGTGCTCGGACGCTCCTTGTTCGAGACGGCTCAGATCGAGTACCGGCACAATTCTGGGCATGCAGGTTCCTTCTTTTCTCCGCCCTTGCCGAGGAGAAGTAGAAGCGACCATCGGCAAGCACTCGAGGCGTGGACGTGCATCCAAGGTGCCACGCAGGGGCAGCCGATCAAAGCAATGGGCACCCCAATCTCGACGCCAACGGAAGAAAGTCAGCGCTGCATAATGTTTCCCGAGGGCAAAATAATATCCCAACGGATGTTTCATGCATGTTGCGACGAGACATAGATCGGAGACGTTTATGCGGACTTCCGCATGAACTGAAGGCCCGGCAGGTTGGCCGTTGCGCCTGGATCCTCCTCACGCCGCCTGCCTGATGACTTCAAGCCAGCCCGAACGTCTCCACGGCGCGCATGATGCCGCGCAGTTCGGCGAGGCCTTTCAGCCGGCCGATCAGCGAGTAGCCGGGATTGATCCTGGTCTTGCCGATATCGTCGGCAAGCAGGTGGCCGTGATCGGGGCGCATCGGGATGCGCCAGTCGGCGCGGCCTTCCCTGCTGCGGCGCGCCTCTTCCTGCATCAGTGCGAGGATGACATGCGCCATGTCGGTGCCACCCTCTAGATGCTCGGCCTCATAGAACGAGCCATCCTCCTCGATGGTGATGTTGCGCAGATGGGCGAAATGGATGCGGTCGGCGAATTCCTTGACCATGGCGACGATGTCGTTGTCGGCGCGCGTCCCATAGGAGCCGGTGCAGAATGTCAGGCCATTGGCGGGGCTGTCGACGGCGTTGAGAATAAAACGCGCATCCGCGGCGGTCGAAACGATGCGCGGCAGGCCATAGAGCGAGAAGGGCGGATCGTCAGGATGGATGCACATGCGCACCCCCTCCTGCTCGGCCACCGGAATGATCTCGCGCAGGAACCAGGCAAGGTTGTCGCGCAATTCCTTCGGACCGATCGCATCGTAGTCCGCCAGGGCCTCGCGAAAACTGTCACGGTCGTAGCTGCGCTCTGTTGCCGGCAGGCCGGCGATCAAATTGCGCTCGATCCTGTCGATCTGCTCGTCGCTCAATTCCCTTAGTCGCGTTTCCGCCTCGGCAATGCGGGCGGCGCTGTAGCTGGCCTCGGCATTCCTGCGTTTCAGCACGAACAGGTCGTAGGCCGCGAAATCGATCGCATCGAAACGCAGGGCGTAGCCCGTCGTCGGAAGCCGATAGGCCAGATCGGTGCGGGTCCAATCGACCACGGGCATGAAATTGTAACAGACCGTTGTGATGCCGGCCTTGGCAAGGGCGCGGATCGTGTCGCGATAGTAGCCTGCGTAGCGCTCGCGCTCCGGCGCACCGATCTTGAAGGAATTGTGGACGGGAATGCTCTCGACGACCGACCAGGTCAGCCCTGCCGCCTCGATGATCTGCTTGCGCTCCAGAATGTTCTCGAGCGGCCAGGCGCGCCCGTCATAGATGTCGTGCAGGGCCGAAACGATGCCCGTCGCGCCCGCCTGCCTGACATGATCGAGCGTCACCGGGTCGTTCGGTCCATACCAGCGCCAGCATTGTTCCATTACGGCTTTCCTTCTGCGAGGACGGCAACCTATTGTTGGACCGCAATGAGTGTCAAACCAAAGCGCGTCGCGTTTGAGCGGATTCAGGCGACGCGCTTTAGGTCCCTGTTTTTATGGATGTCGTTGCCCCAAAACCGGGGCCACTTTTGGGCGACATGCATTAAGAGCCACCTTGGACAGCAAATAACGGAGTACCCGCAATGAAGGATTTCGACGGCAAGGTCGCTCTGGTGACGGGTACGACCGGGATTGGCCTCGCAAGCGCTATACGCCTGGCGGCAGGTGGTGCCGCGATCATCGCCTGTGGCATCGACCGCGCGGCCAACGCGGCGATGCAAGCGCAACTGGAAAGCTCCGGGCCAGGCGTGCTGGTCATAGACACCGACGTCTCTGTGCCGGATCAGGTTCGCGATGCGGTCGCGGCCGGCGTCGAGCGGTTCGGCGGCCTCGACATCATCGTCAATTCGGCGGCGGTCCATCCATACGGAACAGCTACCAGCACCGATTTCGAGACCTGGAACAAGGCAATGTCGGTCAATGTCGGCTCGATCTACCTGACCGCGCATTTCGGCATTCCGGAAATGATCCGGCGGGGCGGCGGCGCCATCATCAACGTGGCCTCGGTGCAGGGTCACGCTTGCCAGCAGAATGTCGCCGCCTATGCGACGACCAAGGGAGCGATCCATACGCTGACGCGCTCGCTGGCGCTCGACTACGCACGCCAGGGCATCCGCGTCAACTCCGTGAGCCCCGGCTCGATCCGCACCCCGATCTTGGAAAAAGCGGCACGCGGCGAAAACGGCACCGATGCCGATGTCGAGGCCGCCTACAAGCGCTTCGGCGAAGCGCATCCCATCGGGCGCATCGGCGAGCCGGAGGAAGTGGCGGAACTCATCGCCTTTCTGTGTTCGGCCAAAGCCGGGTTCTGCACCGGAGCGGACTACAAAATCGATGGCGGCCTGACTGCCGGCATCGGCGTGAAGTAGAGCCATGTAGATCGGTTTGGCCTTTACCGGGAGTCGCCGACATCTGACGACCCCCGGCGCGACCGCTTTTGGCGGGCGCGGCGCTGAAGTCTTCATCGCCAAACTGGCAAGTTTCTTGCCACCGCGAACCTCGACCAACACCGACTTCGGGTTTTTAAACAGATTTAGCTCGGCATCTAGGCGCCTCGCGAGCGCTGCGGCCGTGGTCGCGGTAGCTCGCCCGGTTAGGGCGGTGGCTGGCACCCCGAGCACGGGGGAACGGCATTCTCGATGAGCTGGACAAGCCGGTAGACGACCTTGTGGAGCCGGGTCCTGATAGCCAGAATGACGTCGAACCCGTGCAGTACTATCGATGGAGGCGGCAGCGTGTATGGAGGCCGCGGCGTGGATGGCGCGTGGTTTGCCGTCGCTACTGGCGTCGAGGCCGCTGGCGCGCCGGAGATGTTTCCGCCAATCCTACTGGATCCGCTTCTATTGAAATCTCGTAAAACGCGAAGGCTCCGGCATTTGTTGGAGCCTTCGCAAAGAATTTCAGGGCCGAGGGATAGGGCCTTCGGCTGACGTCATTCCTCAGTGCCGGATCGAGCCGGCTGCGCTTGCGGCGGTGGCTCCCATCCAAAAACACTGCGTCCGCCCAGCATGTGCGACTGGTCGAACTCGCCTGCCACGATTTCCTTCAGGCTGGGACCGGTGACATAGCGCTCGACCTGGCGTGACTGGTCGTCCAGCCGTCTCAATGCATCGATCTCCTCGGTGCGGCCGAGCTTGGCCTTGTGAATGGCCGATTTCAGCACGCCGATCGTCTCGTCATAGACTTTCAGCGGCACGGGGAACGGGTGCCTGTCCTTACCGCCATGCGCCAGCGAGAACCGGCCGGGGTCCGAGAACCGGCATGGCGCTCCATGCACGACCTCGGCCACCATCGCCAGCGCACGCACGGTGCGGGCACCGACGCCTGGCACCAAGAGCAGCTCCGGGAAATCGGCAGGCCCGCGCTCGACGGCGGCAGCGATATTGCCGTGCAGGCGGCGCATGACGACGTCGCTTTCGCGGACGTCATGATGGGCCGGCATGATCAGATGCGGCAGCAGGGGCTGCGCGGGAGCGGGTGGCGAGCCGTGCTCCAGCAGGGCAAACTCTTTCACGATGCGATCGGGACCCAGATCCCGCAGCAGCTCCAGTTGGCCGTGACGCGAAGCATCGGCGCGCCGGTCGGTCAGATTGACGATCTCGCCCTGATTGGCGCCTTCGATCGCGGCATGCGGCTGCTCGACGAAGCTCGTCAGCCCCTCGGACAGCCAGTGGTAGCGACGCGCCACCTTGCTGTCGCCGTTCATGCCTTGTTGCACCACGACCCAGTCGCCATCGTCGGTAACGATGAAGCCATGAAGGTAGAGGTCGAAGCCGTCCTGAACGGCGGCGCTATCGACCTTGGCGACCAGCCGACTGGCCTTGGCCAGGCCCGCCCCGTCGAAACCGACGCGCTCGCCGATCAATGTCAGTTCGTGCGGAGTCTTGCGCGAATGGGCGCCACGTCCGCCACAGACATGGATACCGAGTTCGCCGGAGAGTGGAGACAGGCCGCGTTTCAGGGCGCCGACAACACTTGTCGTGATGCCGGAAGAATGCCAGTCCATCCCCATCACCGCGCCGAAAGACTGGAACCAAAAGGGGTGAGCCAGGCGGCGCAGCAATTCAGTGCGACCACAGTGATGGATGATCGCCTCGCACATCACCGCGCCAAGGCGCGTCATGCGATCACCGAGCCATTTGGGCACGCGACCGCCATGCAGTGGGAGATCAGCACTTCCAGATCGTTGCGCCAATTTCTGCCGCCCGCTTTGCTCGTTGATTAGAGATAGGTGTTGCGCACCTGTCAGGGAAGCCTGCCGTCGCCCTTGCCAACGGATCGCACTCCGCGGGTTCGTCGGATTTGCCGATCCCGAGCGTAGCGGAAACGGATGGCGGCAAACCGTAGGAACGATTTGCACGGAAACCCGTTTGCCCTGACTGGAAACAGGATGAGCAAAATGGTCGCCCCGCGTGCTGCCTGGAAGGGTTTTTTGAAGGTTGGTTCGGTGTCCTGCGGCGTGAAGATCGTCGGCGCCACCAGCGAGGCGTCGAAGGTTCATTTCAGGATATTGAACCGCAAGGACGGACTCCCGGTCAAAAGCGTCTACGCCGACGAGGACACTGGAAAGCCGGTCGACGCGGAAGACCAGGTGAAGGGTTTCGAGGTCGAAAAGGATGAGTTCCTCCAGATCGAGCCCGACGACATCAAGGCGCTCAAGCTGACGTCGAAGCATACGCTCGAGGTCGGCGAGTTCGTGTCGATTGACGAGATCGATACGCGCTATCTGGAGAAACCCTACTATCTGATTCCGGCCGATGGCGCCGCTGTGGAGGCCTATGGCGTGATCCGCGATGCCATGAAGAACAAGGGCGTCGCTGCACGATCCTGCGTCGTGCTGTATCAGCGCGGCCGCGAGGTTCTGATCCAGCCCTATGGCAAGGGCATGGTGATGACCGAGCTGCGCAACCACAATGAAATGGTCTCGCAGGACAGCGTGCTCGATGGCTTGAAGACGCAGAAATATGATCCCGAACTGCTCGAAATCGCCGGCATGCTCATCGACAAGAAGGTGACGACTTTCGATCCTTCGAAGTTCGAGGACACCTACGAAGATGCGCTGATTGCCATGATCGACGCGAAACGCAGGGGCAAGCAGCCGCCGAAGCCCGCGCCGAAGCCGAAAGAGAACGTCATCAACCTGGCCGAGGTGCTGAAAAAGAGCCTCAAACAGGAAGGGTTGGGGCCGCCTACAAAGAGCGGCTCGCCGAAACGCAAGATTGCTTAGCACCTGTCGTCGCTGGCACGCGCCAACACACTAGAATTGATCGAAGTGGAGAACTGCAGCGACGTTGTAGGCCGGCACGGTTGCAGCCTTCGGGGTGGCGCTGGGCCGTGCCGGCCGTGCTGGGGCTTCGAGGGACCAGCGACGATCAGGCTATAGGCATATTAGCAATCTCGCAATTAAGCCAAATGGCCTATCCTGCGCGGATATCGCGAAGGATGCGCATGCGGGTCCGCTCGCCATCGCGTTCGCAAACGATCTCATTCATAGCGGAACTTTAGCAATTTTCCCCAAGCCCTGGACACCGCAACGCTTCAGGTTGTGGCGGCAATGTTCCGACGCCGACACGGGCCTCCATCGCAAAATTCCACTAGGCGGCGCTCTTGCAGCACGACAATGGACGTGCGGGGCTACGCTGGCGGTTTGGTTCGTCTAGTTGGAAACGAAAGGCAGTAGGACGATGACGATTTCTCCGTTTCTCACCGCTCTCGGATCCGAAGGTCCCCCAGCCGACTGGGCGAAGGACATGGCCCTGTATGGATGGCTGTTGGAAGTTGGGAAGTGGATACGGTCCACCACCTCGACGACGGCACAATGCAGAAATGGAATGGAGAATGCCATTTTGGCTGGGTGCTTGGAGGCCGCGCGATCCAGGACGTTTGGATCAGGCCCAAGCGGCCTGCGCCGTCAACGATTTATGGCACGACATTGCGCATCTTCGATCCTGGGATCGATGGCTGGCACATCCTATGGAACGACCCGCTCAACCAGGATCACTCGCGCCAGGTCGGTCGGGCCGAGGGGAAGGACATCGTCCAGCTCGGCAATGACTCGCTCGGTTTGAAAACCCGATGGCGTTTCACTGAGATCACCGCCGACAGCTTCCATTGGATCGGCGAGGAAAGAGATTCCGAGAGCGACCCCTGGCAAATCACCTATGAACATTTTGCGCGCCGACAAAACCCCGAAGCCAGGTAGCCGTCGAAAGGAAAAGGCCGTCGTTTTTCCACGAACGACGGCCCCATGCTTGCCTGCCCGCCCCCCCCAAGGACAGCATGGAGCTCTATTAGAGCAGGCTAAAATTTGCCGTCTATAAACTTTGACATAGAGGGGCGGAAAGATTTTGCCGCCCTGATTGCGGCGATGTTCCCCAGCGAGTTTTTCGGACTAGGACAAATTACTAGCCGCCCCGTGAAGCGCGTCGCGCCGGTCAGGGCATAGCTTTGGCGGCTACGCACGCGACCGCCATCGACATAAGATGATTCCACCCGTCATACTAAGTGATTGATTCTGTTGAGGTGCGTATTACTTCGACGCTCGATACCAAAACAGAACCCATTCAGGCCGATGAGTTAGCCGGGTCACAATATAGATAAAATTTATTTCATTTTGAAATCCACCCAAATATAGTCTTTTACAAATCACTTTCTTCGTCTTACAATTATACTTTACGTCTTGGTAATATAAGCGCTTCACCAAGTCCTTCCGCCCAGCTCAAAGCGGCGGCAGGAGATGGCCGGATTGCGCCGTAGAGTGCATGGGAGGTGGGCATGATCGCTTTCAAACGCGATGCGAGCGGTCTTTATCTGGCGGACTCATTAGCCGGCGCACGTGTCGCCTTTCTGTTCCAGGACAAGTCACGCGCCGACCCGACATTCGATCTGACCGCCCAGAGCTGGGTCGACCCCGGTCAGCTTGGTTACATCGCGTTCTTCGTCCCTTCGGCGACACGCGACTGGAACGCTTTCGAGATAGGCATCCGCAAAGCCTTCGCCGACAGTCCCGGAACCCAGATCGGCTGGTTTCCCGAGCCGCTCAGCATCGCGCCGATCCTGGTCTCGGTCACCGGGCAAGGCACCTCGTCGCCGACGGTGGGGGAGTCCTTCTCGCTGGCATTCCGGCAGAGCGTGACGTTCCAGGTTCAGCCCGACCTGTTCACGCTGTCCACGACGGTGCTGTTCGACGACGCCTCCAACAGCTTGCAGATCGCCAACAGCCAGCCGCCGGCGGCGCTGCTGTTGACGGCGACGCCGCCAGCCGGCGCCACGGTGACATTCCAGTCGGCCGCGCCATTCGCGAGCTTGGCGGTCAGCGGACCGCTCGCTGGTACGGCAAGCGCCGCGTTTGAACTGGCGACCACCGACCTCGTCCAGTTCGAGGCCGGCATGATGTATTTCAACCCGCCAACCGGCGGCGGACTGGTCGGCGCCTTGAGCTATCCGGTTTTCCGCGGCGTCGCCGGCTCGACAACACCGTTCGGCTTCAACGTCACGCTGGACGTGCTCGGCCCGCTCGACGCGACGCGCAGCTTCTTCCAGTTCACCGACCCGCTGCTCGGCTCGACTTTCGTCACCACCAACGGCAAGCCCTTTGCCCTCAGCACCATCAACACCGGCGATATCAGCACGGTGAGCCGTCTCGTTTTCGCCGGCCGTCCGCAACAATCGCCGAGCGAGCAGCGATATTATTACCTGACGCCGGCTGGACAGTTCGGCCTGGCGCTCGATGCCGGCGCCAACCTGGCCGCGGGCGCAAGCTCCGAAACGGTGCAGATGCTGTGCGGCGTCACCGGCACCGAGTTCGTGACCGTCACCATCGGCTCGGCACCAGACAAGCTCGAATTCGTACCGGCGCAGCCGGCCTATCGCATTGCGCCAGCGCAGGATTCGCCGACCAGCCCGGCTTTTCTCGATGCCACCGCGACGACTTCGTGGGCACAGCTCATCGTCCAGGACGGCAGCTATGTCTCGCAGCCCGAGCGCGCTCCGCTCTACAATCAGCGGACCAACACGGCCACAATGCTTGCCGGCGCTGAACCCGCTTCCGGCCTCACCGTCTATGTCCTCGACGCTTTCAAGGTCGCCTCATGGAGCGCGAAAGCCGCAAGCACGCCAGCCATACCGTTGGTGCCCTATGCGGGACTCGATTTCTCGACCGACCCGAACCTCAATGCCGCCGCCTATCTCGACATGGAATCGCGGGCGCTCAACCCGAGGCGCGCCAGCGGCTTCATACCGGCGCCGAAGCAAGGCGCGGCGGCAAACGCTGCCGCCGCCGGACCGACGACGCTAGCGATGACGCCGCAAGGCATGCTGGCCGAACTTGCCGGCACGCCATTGGCATGGACCGGGTTGCAGATGGCGACGAGTGCGGCCGGCATCCTCGAATTCGAAGCCATGGGTCCGTCGATCTGCAAGGCCGTGCAGCAGAACCAGATCTTCACGGTGGTCAGCGAAAACCCCGCCAACCCCGACCCGCTTGGCTCCGGGCAGGCCCTGTTCGACTTTTCAGGCGACAAACTGGAGATCGGCGACTGGACGTTCGACCTTTCGCCGGGCAAGCTGGCCGCGCCCGACGGCACGCCGCCGATCTTCATGATGAAATTCTATCCGGGCGAGACGATCGAAGCTCTGGTCGCCGACACCAGGCTGTGGTCGCAGGCCGACATCTTCAACAAGACGTTCACCGCCGCCGCCACCCAGGCCTATCTGCAAAAGCTGATCACCGAGGCGAAGGCCGCGGTGTTCCCGAATGGCGGCACGCAGCCCGACACCACCTCGCTGTACTGGAATTTCTACCAGACGGTCACCGACCCGACCTTCAACGGCATCCTCGCCGTCAACTGCAACATGCAGCTCGATGAATTGCCGACGGCGGTGCGCGCAGTGCTCGGCGGCATGACGGATCCAGGCATAGCCGGCTTTCGTGTCCATCATGTCGGCATTGCCATCAACAACACCGACCCGTCGCAGGCCGTGCCGACGCTGGCGCAGAGCGCGACCTTTGCGCTGGTCGACTATGAAAAGGCGGCGAGCAAGTCGGCAGCGGCCGCCGATAGCAATATCGACATCGACTATGGCTTCGAGGTCGAATATCTGCGCGCTTTGTTCACCAATTCCGAGCTGCGCAGCTTCGCCTGCGAGGTCAATCTCACCATCAACAATCTGTTCAAGACCGGCGTCAATCTCGATGCCGCGCTGAGCCCGGCCGCCAATGCCGGCGATGACGCCAATGTCATCGCCATCATGGGCTCCTACCAGGCGCACGGCACCAGCGGCGACGACAAGAGTTCCGGACAGGGCGTCTATTCGTTCGTCGCCCAGGGCGATTTCGTCTTCAACTTCACCGACGAGAACGGCAAGTCCAACAACAAATATCTCAAGCAGATCACGCTGACGAAACTGCAATTCTCGTTCGACGACGAAACCGCGGCGACGCCGCCAAAAGCCGACACCACCCACATCAGCGCCCATTTCGCCATCTGGGGCGACATCGAGTTCAACGAATTCCAGGTGCTCGACCTGTTTGCGTTCGAGAAGCTGGCCTTTTCCAATCTCGGCATCGACGTCGGCTTCGACCTGACGATCCCGGCCCAGGGACAGCCGTCGACAAGCACGCCGTCGCTCAGCTTTTCGCCGGGTGACCTGCGGCTCGACCTCGGCGCCACCGAGAAGCGCAGCGGCGCCGACAGCCTGCTCGACCTGATCCCGTTCAAGCTCAAGTCATTCCTCTATTCGGGCACGGCCGATCAGACGATCGAGAGCCTGAACTATTATTCGCTCGGTTCGCTGCCTGGCCTGGCGGAAAACGGCGTCACGCTGCAGGACAATTTCAACTATGCGCTGATCTTCGATCTCGATCTCGGCTCGATGGGCGGGCTGGTCGGTTCGCTTTCGGCCTTCAAATTCAGCGTCCTCATCGGCTGGCTGAGCCCCGAGGACGGCGGTGGGCTGGCCTTCGGCATCCAGCTTCCGCAAGTCGACGGCAAGCTGGAAATCAAGATCGAGGGCGTGCTGACCATCTCGATCGAACAGTTCAACCTCGAATACGCCACCGATGCCGATCCCAAGATGCTGGTGCTCGGCATGCACAATTGCTTCATCGAGATTCTGGGCCAGCGCCTGCCGCCGGACGGGACGATCAGCATCGGCCTGTTCGCGCCGACCGAAGGCGCCGACCAGATTGGCTGGATCGGTGCTTACAATTTGGGCAAGGATGGCGGCGGCGGGGGTGGCGACGATGCGCAAAAGCTGCTGGCGGCGCCTGTGCCCGCCAAGGTGGGCGCTGTCAGCGATGTCTTCGAGCTCGTCTATCTCGGTGTCGGCCAGCGGGTCGGCCCGGACCCGACCAAGCCGCCCGCCAATTTCGATGCTTTCCTGAAGTTCATGCAGGGCGACTTCTGGGATGCCCTCAAGAACAAGAAATTTGCCGATATCTACCATCCCGAAGGCAAGTGGATCATTGTCACCGACTTCACGCTGCTGAAAGTGCTTGAGGTCGGCTTCGTCTTCTACGACGTGACGCCGTTCTACGCACTGCTGCTCAAGCTGACCGGCGGTGCCGGCAAGGGTGCGGAGTTCGAGGTCGTCTACACCAAGATCTCCGACACGATCGGCAAATTCGCCGCCATCTTCAGCCTGCCCGACAGCTTGCGCACCTTCCAGGTTGGCGCGGCCTCGCTGACGTTGCCGACACTGAGCGTCGACGTCTACACGAATGGCGACTGGAAGGTCGACCTCGGCTTCCCCGACGGCGACAACTGGAGCGTCTGCTTCCAGGTGCAGGCGCAGGCCGGACCTATTCCGGTGACCGGATCGGGCGGCTTCTACATAGCCAGCCTGAGTTCGGCCACCGACCCCGACGTGTTCAAGGGCACCTACCAGAGCATCCTGGCCTTCGGCTTTGCCGCGCGGCTGGGCGTCGGCAAGGACTTCACCGCCGGGCCGCTGAAGGCGGGGGTGAGCGTCACCTTCTTCGGCATCATCCAGGGTGCGGCCGGTTATCTCACCAGCGGTGGCGGAGACCTCGCCAAGAAACCGGACGCGCTGTCGCTGCAAGGCCAGTTCGGCATCATCGGCGAGCTCTACGGCTCGCTCGACTTCGTCATCATCAAGGCCAGCGTCAACGTCCGCCTCGAGGCCAGCATCGGCATCATCCTGGCGCTGGAGCCACCCAGTGTGCCGGGCGGCGGTGGCGGCTCGATCCTGCTCTACATCGAGGCGAGCGTCAGCGTCAGCGTCACGGTGGAGATCAACCTCTTCCTCTTCTCCATTTCCATCAGCTTTAGCTTCAATGCCTCGTTCCGCTTCGAATGGCAGCTTGCCGGTTCGTCGCAGCAGGCCCAGATCGAAACGTTCGCGCGGCTGAAGCAGCGGCTCCTTGCGGGTGTAGCGGCGACTGTCGGGCTTTGCCCCAACCTGCCGAAGGACCTGCCTATCCTGTTCCTGCCGGAACTGACCGTGGTGTTCCCCGATGCGACCAGCAAGGGCACGCCGTGGGTCGTGACCTCGCTCGGCATACAGTATGACGACAACCCGTCGCAGAACCCGACCTATGCCGATTTCAAGCCGTTCGAGGCGGTGACGACGCAGCTCGCCACCTTCGCGCTCATGCACGCGCTGAACCTGCCGGCCTACAACTCCGTGGTGCTGCTCGAATTCGATTCCAGCAGCGGCACGCCCGGTTTGAAGGACATCGACAGCGAGCCGGACGCGCTCACCGGCTGGATCGACTATCCGACCTTGCTTAGCCAGCTCGCCAATTTCTCCGCCACGCTTGCCGCACCGACCGGCAAAGCCAAGGCTTGCGTGTTCCCGATGCCGCCGTTCCTCAACATGGCGACCACCGGACGCACCGACGGCAATGGCAACGCACAGGATCTGTCCTACCAGTTCCTGGCGCAGAACCTCGTCTCGCAGACCTATCTGCAGACGGTCGACACCTATTTCAACCAGCTCTTCGTCAACCAGACCTCGAACCCGACCTCGGTCAACGACAGCGGCGGCACCACGCCGTTGTCGCAGGAGATATTCCTCGATTATTTCAAGGGACTGATCCGTGGCGCGGTGCACGAGCTGCTGGTGACGATGCAGGATGCGGGGCTGACCTCGTCACCGCTCGACAAGCTGTTCATGGCGGCGGTGGCCGCACCGACACCCGGTGCGCAAACGCGCTTCCAGGGCCTCGCGGGGCAGATGTCGAGCGCGTTGCGTGGCGGCGTGCGTCTGCCTTACACCGCCGGTCTCACCGTGCCGGGCGGGGCGGTGTCGACCAGCACGGACCCGCTGTTCGCGCTTCTGTGGCAGGAATTTCCGGCCGGCGGCTTCGCCAAGAACAACAGCTATAGCATCACGCTGAGCAATCCCGACAAGACGCAGGACTGGCTTGCCGTCAACGCCTCGTTCTCGCTCACCCAAGACGTCCTCAGCCCCTATCTCGCCTTCACCGAGGCGTCGATAACGGCGCCAACCAGCCCGACACCAATCGCGCTCAGCTCGACCGGGCCGCAATCTTTCGCGCTGGAGAACGCCATCGCCTGGACGCCGCCAAGCGCGACGGCGCTCAGCCTGCGGCCATTCGCGCCAAGCCTGGAGAAATTGCAGGTAAATGAAGGAACGGCAGCGATCCCCGTCCTGGTAAAATCCCGCCAGGCGCAAGGGGCCTATCTGCCGGACGGCACGCCGCTGCCCGCCGGGGACATCACCTTTGCCACCAGCATCACGCTGACGGTCAAGCAGATTCCGGGCGCCACGCAAGGCAGCATGCTTGCCGACGTCTACGCACTGTCCGGCGCCAGCCAGTCGGACGAGGCGCTGCTCGGCCGGATCCTCGACGATCTCAGGGGCGGTGACCGGCCGGTCGACGCGATCCAGATCCTGTTCCAGACGGCCGCCGGTGCGCCCGGCCTCGTCTCGGCAGTGGTCGATCCAAATGCCGTCTTCGCGCTGCGCACCAACACCACAACGGTGTCGCAGCCGCCGCAAGGGCTGATGGCCTTCGCGCTCGGTCTGCCGGCGGGTGTGTCCGTCGGCGCCAGCACCGACATCACAGCGGATGGCGGCTACGGTTTCCTGCAGATCATCCAGCAGGCGACGGTCACCAATGCGCAGGGTTACTATCTGCGCTTTGACGACAAGACCGGCAACGCGCTGCCAACCGCGCTGTTCGTCAAGGGCGTCGCGCAGGTGACGATGCTGGTGACCTACAAGGCCGGCAGCGGAACCAACCAGAGTGGCTCGCCGCTCGCCATCCAGCCCTATTACAACGCCGTCGTGCTTGCCGGCACGCAAAGCGGCCTCGTCTACTATGCCGAGACCGCCGACCCGGCGCTCGAGGCACGCTACGTCAAGGTCGCGGCCGGTACCTTCGGTGTCGAGCTGACGCGCTCCGAGAGCGTCATGCAGTTGAAGACGCCCCCCGCCCTGGTCAAGACCGGGCAGCTTGGCGCGGCGAACTCCCATTCGCGCGGCAAAGTCATCGAGGCGCTGCGCACCTCGGGCATCACCGACGACCGCGAATTGCATGAAGCACTGGTCGCGGCGGGTGACGCAAAAGCGTCGCTCAACTCGCTCTACAGTCTCGTCACCTACCAGATACAGGCGACGACAGGCTTCACGCTGAGCAATTTGTCGGCGCCGATCCAGCCGCAAAAGCCCGACCAGTCCGGCACCACCGGCACGTACCGGGTGTTCGCGCCGCTGTACAACGTCGCCACCGCCAATGCCGGCTCCACCACGCCCGACCGCTACGCTTCGATCAACGACAAGTTCACGCTGGACTTCTTCGTCAACGACGCCTTCGGCAACCAGTTGCCAACGCCGGCCAGCTACAGCGACACCAACCTCTATTTCGATCCGATCGTGCCGGTCGACCAATGGCCGGGGATCCTGCCGACCTATGGTTTCAACGGCTCGACGCCGAACACCATCGAGATCGTCCTGACGCCGAGCCAGGCGGCCTTCAGCGGCATGTCGGCGGACCAGAAGGCGGCAGCCCTGGCCAATTTCCGCACCATCGAGGACCAGATCAGCGGTCCAGGCATCTCGTTCTATGTCGAGACCAGTCTTGCCCTGCAGGCGGATGGCAGCAGCCTTGTCAATTTCCCGGTGGGTGCTGCAGACACCAGCAAGGTGACCGGCATGGTTGCCGACCTCGTCAACTGGCTGGCCGGGCTCAGCACCAACTTCCCCGGCGCGGTGACCATTTCGATGCCCGTCAGCGGCCCCGGGGCCTTGCCGCCTCTGTTCGAGATCGTCGTGCTGTTCGGCATCACCCGCGATGCCAATTTGATCTCGCCCTATCTGAAGGACCAGTTCGGTACGATCATGGTGCCGTCGGCGCAGAACGTCGCGACCGGATTTGTTCCGGCGACCGGCGGCGCCAGCAACATGTCGCAATTCGCCGCCGCTTTCGTCGGCGCCTTCCCGGCGCAGAAGCTCGCCATCGGCATGAATGGGGCCGACGCATCGCCACAGCAGAAACTGTCGAGCACGGCCCAGTCCAGCACGGCACTGGCGCGCAAGCGGCTCAAGTCATTGAAACTTGCCCATGACGGCTCCGGTGGGGCACGCGCCGGCTCGCAATCGCTGTGGGCAGCAGCGGCATCGCTGCTCGACATCTCGATCGGTGCCGCCGGTGCCGGACCGCGCTTCCTGTCGCCCAAGCCGCTCGACAACGTGCTGAACAGCGCCAGTGTTTCGATGCCGCAGCTGTCGTCCAAGCTGCCGGCGCTGCCGGCGCAACAGCTGTTCATCGACACCGACCTCGATCAGCTCAACCGCATCTTCTTCCAGGCGGTCGACGAGGTGCTGTCACCGGCCTCGGCGGCCAAGGCCTTCGAGGTCGCCCCCGACGCCTACGACGCGATGGCGCTCGGCCGCGAGGCGCTGGCGCAGAAATACGCGCAATACGAAGTGGACTGGCTGTTTGGCCCGCAATCGCCGTTCACCGGCACGACCGCAGCACTTGCCATCGCGAAGGATGTGTTCGAGCAGCAGATGCGCGCGGCGCTGATGACGGCCTATTTCGTCGACACCATCGTCCAATACGACGTGACCTGGAACCAGTCGGTCTCGGCTGCCGCCGATGGCAATATCGAGCTCTTCGGCCAGATCGAAGCCATGCTCGCCGGAAACTACAGCTGGAGCGGTCTCAGCCTGTCGGCGACGACAAACAATCCGCACGGCCTGACCGACGGCAGCAGGGTGCTGATGATATTCCAGGCCAGTTCGGGGCAATTGCCGGCGAATGGCGTCTACGGCGTCACCGTCACCGGTGACACCACCTTCACGATCGCCACCGCCGCCAGCGGTTCAGGCGCCGGCACCTTCTCCGCCACGCGCCAGAATGCCGGGCTCTCGACCGCCCATGTCGGCATCAGCAGCACGGGAGCAAGCCCCCTCACCTTCCTCTACGGCGATCCCGACGCGGCCGCTGCCGCAGTGGTGCCGTTCGATCTGCGTTTCGCCATCACCAACCTGCAGTTCTTCCTGGCGCCGGCGGGCGCACCCGACGAAGCGCGTCCATCGATCTGGCTGCAGCTCGTCGATCCCTATCCAAAGGGCGTGCCGCATGTCGGACCTGCCGGCGCGCTGACCAAAATCCCGGTGGTGTACCGTCAGTACCCGACGCCGCCGACGCTGGTCAGCCAGACCTGGTCGGGCTACACGCCAACGTCGGGTTCGGGCAATCCAATCGCCGACGGCGCCGACTGGAGCTATCTCTACACCTATCAGGCGTTTCTCGTCGCGCAGGACCAGATCAACACCGCCGTCACCTACAACACCAACCTCAGCGCGGCGCCGGACAACCCGCCGAACTCCGCCAACCCTGCCCCCAGCGCAGGCCCGCCCTACGACCTGTTCACGGCATTGGCGCGCACCTCGGCCGTCTACGGTGCCATCAGCCCGGTGCTGCGCAACCCGGCCGATCCAGCCTGGCCCGATGCGGTGGCCGCCTTCGCCACCGCCATTGGCGAGGTGACGGCCAACAAGGACTGGAATCCGAGCCTGAACATGGCCCTCGGTCAGGGTCTGATCAGCGTCACCGACAGCTACGTCGTCACAGACACGCTGCAGCCGGACGGGACGACGCGGCAGATCGATTTGCAGTGGCCGGCCGCTCAAGGCGAATCCAGCTTCTCCAATGTCGCGCTGACCGTCACCGCACTCGACCCGTCGACCCTGACGCCGTACCCCAACCAGCATCCGGTCCAGCCGTCGCCGCCGGACGGCCTGCTGTTCGAGGTCGACAACGCCGCGCCCGGCAATTTCGGCGTGGCGCACACGATCGAGGTCGATGCACTCAACGTGCTGGCGGCCGAGAATGCGCTCGCCTCGGTGCAGATCGAGCGCAACCTGATCACGCTTGAAGCCTCGAACAACACCGCGTGGCAGGTGGTGCCCGAATTCGTCTACATGACGCCGCAGGTCAGGCCGAGCCAGCCGGTCACGCCGTTCATCGACAATGCGACGCCGATCGATGTGGCGACGCTGCCCGGCCAGGGTTCAGGTGCTGCCTGTCCGACATCGCCGTCAAGCCTTTGCCAGCGCATCTACACGATCATGGCCGACCTTTTGGCGGACCCGGTGCACGAACAATCGCTGCTTGCGGCGCATGCGGCCGCCAACGTGACCAGCGGAACCACAAGGCGGGTCAAGGTCGCCTGCTCCTACCAGTTCCCGTTCCCCGCCGTTGCCGGCGGCGCGTTCGACAGCGCCTCGATCAGTCCGCTTGTTCCGATCGTGCTGGCGCGGTCCTTCGAGATCGACGGGCAACAGCCGGCGGAGCTCGGCGATTTCGCCGCGCTTTTCGCGGCGGCGATCGCCGGCTGGGCCTCCAAAAACAGCATCGTCTTTGGCGCCAACGCAATGCCGGCAGGCGCGAGGCTGGTCTTCGACATCACGCTTTACGCAGCACTCAGCGGCGTCAATACGCCGGTGCTGCGCTTCAGCAACCTGCAACTGAAACTGACGGACATCGACGCGAGCTGACCGCCTCAAGGCGGGCATCGCGGCGGCGTCACGCAGACACGAGTGGAAGGAGGAGCCGTTTCGAAACCAGACCATCGGGGCCCCAAGCCGGCAACAGGTTTTGGAAGCATCCGATGTTGAAACAAAACGATCGAGCGACGGCACGCTTCGGCTTCAAGTCCGCCGCTCTGGAATTCGCCTGCAAGAACGACAGTCCGAAACCCGCAAACCGCGAGGGAAATTATGGCAACGACCGCAAAATTCGACATTCTCGGTGCAAACGCATCTAACCCAAACTGGGATGGCTCGCCGCTGACGCTGGCCTACCACGACAGCGCGGCGATGCCGCAGACGACCAACGGATCGATGATCTTCGCCTATCAGAACACCGCCTCCCTGAACAATGCCGGCAAGCTGGCGCTGACCTCGGGCAGTTCGACACCGTCGTTCCTGACAGCTCCGGCGTTGCTTTCCCAGCCGAACATCCTCGTCAACAACTGGCAGGCAAACAATCTCTCCGTCACCAATGTCAGCGTCGCGACCGCGACGCCGATCTGGATCGAGGCCTTCGGTCCTGGACTGCCCGGCCAGAAGCCGGTTGCGCTAGCCATCAACACCGCGCTGACGCTCAAGCCAGGCGGCATCGCCCAGGGAACGTCGACCCCGAACTGGATGCAGCTGACCCTCGGGACGAATACCGGCCAGTTGATCATCGTCGCCGTTGTCGGCGGTCCGCAGGATGCGTCAGGCAACAACGCCTACGCTGTCGCGCTGAACTCGCCGTCCGGCAACACCGGCCCGGGCACCGGCACGGCGGCGCCACAAGGCTATTACGCGACGACGGGCGGCAACAACTACTCCTTCGAATTCAACTGGGGTTCCTCGGTCGTCTACGTGGCGAACATGTCGCCTTCGACGGCTTCCTCGCTGACTGCGGAACTGCTGTCTCTGTGATCGAAGCGCGGGAGCCGGAAGCGCAAGCCGCCGGCTCCCGTGACAACGCCGGTGCAAAGAGGACATCCTGGACATGCACGACTTCATCGCAGCGGGCACGGTCAACGCGACCTGGAACGGCATGCCGCAGACACTGGCGGTCCGTGGCAGCGTGACCATGCCGCAGACGCCCAACGGCTCCCTCATCGTCGGCTACTTCAACCAGTCACAGCAGAACAACGAGGGCAGGCTTACCTTCACCTCTGGCAGCAGCGCGCCAACGAACGTTCGGGTCCCGGCTCTGGCACGGATGATCAGCGTGCTGACGGCGAACTGGCAGGCCAACAACCTGACCCTCACCAACACCAGCCTCAATGCCGCGACCCCCATCTTCGTGCAGGCCTTCGGCCCCGGCATTCCCGGCATGCAGCCTGGCCAGCTCGTGAGCGGCACACCTGTCCAGCTGGCGATGCGCCAGGCGGTGCAAGGGATAACGACACCGAACTGGATGCAGCTTGAATTCAGCTCGAGCACCGGCAATCAGCAGGTGGTCGCGGTGGTCGGTGGACCGCCTGACCAGTCGGGCAACAATGCCTATGTGATTGCGCTCAACGCCCCGAGCGGCGACACCGGACCGCCGACCGGGAACACTCCGCCGGACGGGTTTTACGCCACGGCGGCCGGCAACAGATACACGATGTCCTTCAGTTGGGGGGCGGCGATAGTCTACGTGGTCAATCTCTCGCCGCAGACCGCAACGCCGGTGACGACCCTGCTGCAATCCCTGTAGACCTCCGCACCGGTCCGCCTTTCCGCCATCTTGGCTGCTCTCTGAGACGGAAGCCATGCCACCTTCGGACTTCAACATTCTGGGTCAATCCCTGGCGACGGACAATTGGGATGGCTCCCCGGTGGAGCTTGCCGTGCGCGACAGCGTGGCGATGCCGCAGACCCCCAACGGGTCGATGATCCTGGCTTTCCAGAATGCTTCCGAGATGAACAATGCCGGCAAGCTGGCGCTGACCAGCGGCAGCAGCCAGCCGCAATTCCTGCTGGCGCCGGGGCTGGCCTTGCAGCCCACCATCCTGATCAACAATTGGCAAGCCAACAATCTGAACATCACCAATGTCAGCGTGAACACCAACACGCCAATCTGGATCGCGGCCTATGGGCCGGGCATGGGCGGCGCGGCGCCAACGCCTTTGCCGACCACCGGCGACGCCGTCCCGGTCGCTGTCGACACCACGCTGAAAGCGGTCACGCTGCCGCAGTACATGCAGCTGGGCTTCCAGGCGAATTCGGCCGGTCTTTGCCTGTTCGCTTTCATCGGCGGCCCGCAGGACACCAAAGGCAACAATGCCTATGCGATCGCGCTGAATTCGCAGTACGGCGATACCGGGCCCGGCCACCCGACACCGGCCCCGGCCGGTTACTACGCGACGGCCGGCGGCAACAGCTACAGCTTCGAGTTCAACTGGGGAACCTCGGTGCTGTTCGTGGCCTATTTTGGCAGCGGCTCCGTCCTGAGCGGCCTCCCCAAGGTGGTGACTGCCGCCCCCACGGTGACATTGCAGACGCTGTGATCCTCGCGGTCATGGTCCGCCGTCGATCAGCACCTAAACTGATTAAAAATAGAGCAATATTGAAATAAACTGACCGTTAGTCGTATAAGCAAGTTCTTAAGTGCGCCATCACAATTTTGTTGGAAGTAAATTTTAGATTTATGGCTTTGCAAGCTAGACAGATTTCCGGATCGGGCGCACTATGCTTACGGATCGAAGTCTACAGCCAGTATGAGGGAGGCCCCATGTCGCTTGGTGGATCGATGGCGCGTGCGCGATTTCTCTTGGGTTTTTTCGGCAGCAGCCTGGTACCAATCGCGGTGCTGCCCGCGGCGGCCGAGATCCTCAATCCACCGGTGCTGCAAGATGACCGCGCGCCGATCGCCAAGCCTGCCCTGACGGAGCTCGCACCTGCTGCGCCACTGCCCGGAAATACGCTGCCGGTGGGTGGCGACCGCCTGCTCAATCTCAAGATCGAGTATATCGACAACCAGATCTACAACCCGTCCACGGGCGGCTACGACAAGGTCCATTTGCGCGGCTACACCGGCAAGGGCGTCGATCCCAAGGCTCCTTATGTCTCGCCGACGATCGAGGCCGTTCCGGGCGACACGGTGCGCGTCACCCTCGACAATCAGTTGCCGGCAGGGCCGCAGCCCGGCGACCCCGGCTGCATGCCCGGCGGCCAGATGCCCGACATCCCCCACTGCTTCAACGGCACCAATCTGCATACTCACGGGCTGTGGGTAAGCCCGTCGGGCAACAGCGACAACGTGCTGCTGTCGATCAACCCGCAAACGCAGTTCACCTACGAATACAACATCCCGTCGGACCATCCTTCCGGCACGTTCTGGTATCACACCCATCGCCACGGCTCGACGGCGCTGCAGGTGTCGAGCGGTATGGCCGGTGCGCTGATCATCCGCGGCAACCGCTTGCCGACCCCGACAACCCATGGCGACATCGATACGCTGATCCCAACCTCGGCGATCCCCGAGCGGGTGCTGGTGATGCAGCAGATCCAATATGCCTGCCGCGCGCCGGCGGCCAAGCCCGGAGAACTCGGCCCGATCAAGCAGGACATCAACGGTCATTATTTCTGCGATCCGGGCGATGTCGGCGGCATCGAGGGCTATGACCAGTTCGGGCCGGGCACCTGGCCGGCATCGGGGCGCTATACCTCGCTCAATGGCAGGGTGTTCAATCCGAACGACCCCTTGAAGGCGACGCAGGGCCAGATCGAGCGCTGGCGGATGGTCCATGCCGGCGTCCGCGACACGATCAGCCTACAATTTTTCAAGGTACTTGACGGCAAGCTCAAGCCCGGAGTGAAAACGCTGCTCAATGCCGACACCAACGCGGCGTTCATCAAGGATACGTGCAGCACCACACCCGTGCCCTATACGCTGGTCGCGGCCGACGGGCTGACGATGGCGGCGGCGCAGCCGACCAAGCTTGCAACCTTCCAGCCCGGCTATCGCTTTGACGCGCTGGTCGTCTTTCCAGAAGCCGGACGCTACTGCGTGATCGACTCCTCGGCACCCAAATCGGGGGTGGTCAACGGGCTCGATGTCGGACCGCAACTGCTCGCGCTGGTCGACGTCGCGCCGGGAACGCCGGTCGACAATGTGGAAACCTACGTCAACCGCAAACTGATTGGCCTGGCCGAGGCCAACATGCCCGCGAATGTCAAAGCGACGGTGGTGGCCGATCTCAAGGCCGGAATGAAATTCACCAGCTTCACGCCGCATCCCGACGTCACCGACGACGAGGTGAAGGGCAACGGCACGCAGGAGCTGACCTTCTTCATCGACACGACGGGGCCGAACACCAAGTTCGAGGTCGGGAACACGCTCAACACGGCCGACGTCAAGCCCTACGACCCGACCCGCATCGACCGCTCGCTGCCGCTGGGCAAGGCGCAGGAATGGACGCTGCAGTCACACTTCGTCAGCCATCCGTTCCACATCCACGTCAATCCGTTCCAGATCGTCTCGATCATCGATCCCAACGGCAAGGACGTCAGCGCACCGGGCGCAATAGACGATGCCGGCGGTGAGCCCTACGATCCGCAATATGCCGGGCTCAAGGGCGTGTGGAAGGATACGCTGTGGATCAAGAGCCTGATCCCGCAATCCTTGCCGGCCGGCTTCTCGGGCATCTACACGATCAAGGTCCGTACCCGTTACGAGCGCTACATCGGCGAGTACGTGCTGCACTGCCACATCCTCGATCATGAGGACCAGGGCATGATGCAGAACGTTGCCGTGGTGCTGCCTGATCAGGTGGGCGACATCACCCAGAGCGGCGCGATGCAGATGCAGATGGACAGCCACGATGGCCACAAATAAGGCGCAGCCAATGCCCGCCGCGCCGTTCACCTGGAGCGACGTGGAGGCGATCCTCGCCACGGCCGGCGGCACCGGGGGACCCGGCAGCCTAACGGGACTGACGCTGCCGGAGTTCCTGGCACTGCAGCTGCACGGGATGCCGCTGATCGCGCCGCTCTCGACTTCCTGTTGCGGCACGAGCGATGCCAAGGGCCGCGGCGCGCGCTCGGCGCTGATCCGGGGCTTGCGCGGACTGCCGCCGTTCGACGGCAAGCAGTTCCCCCGCCTGCCCTGGGGCGGCGAGCCGGTCGCCGATGAAGACATAGACCGGATCGAGACGTGGATCGAAGAGGGCTGCCCCGGCGCGTTGATCCGTTCGATTGCACTCGCCAGCGAGGTGAGCGTGGCGACCGAGGCGCGCGTCGAGGTCAAGGGGATTGCCGGCCCGGTCTTCAGCGCGGCGTCCGATCCGGCGGCATGGCGCTACGCCAAGGGCGAGCTGCGGCAGCGCATGGACGTCGATGTGCTGGACGACGCGCAAAAGGAGCGGCTGCGCTATGCCTTTCGTGAGCTCTACAAGCTCAACAAATGGGTCGGCGACAAACGCAGCTACAACAATCTGGCCTTGATCCACCAGAACCACTGTCAGCATGGCTGGGAACGTTTCCTGCCGTGGCATCGCGTGTATCTCTATGAATTCGAACAGGCTTTGCAGGATTTCTGCCCGGATGTGACCATGCCGTGGTGGGATTTCCCGGCTACGCGCTACAAGCCGGAGGATCCGGCCAACGGCGCCATCCTCCCCGATGCGTTCAAGGGTTTCCTCACGGAGGCCTCGGTGCGCTTCCTGCGCGATCACGGTTTCCCGGCCAAGATCGGCACGCTGGTGGGACAGCTGTGGGCCAATCCGACGCAGGCCTRTGACGCGGTCAGCGGCGCCTGCGGCAAGGACTATGTGGAAGGGGAAAACCGCAAACGGCTGATCGACGCGCTGCTCGAGGCCAATTCGCTATGGTATCCGCTGCGCTATTCCAGCCAGTTCGGCAAAGGCACGATCAACACCGTCATCCACTATCATTATCCGGCACAGGAGGACATCGACGAGATCCTCAGCCTGCGCACCTTCCGCGACTTCGGCGGTGGCAGCCTCTATGTCGACAGCTTCGGCTTCCTGGACCAGAATCCGCACAACACCATGCACATCTGGACCGGGGGCATGAACCCGGCGTTCAAGACCAGCGCGCCCGCCGATCGCAACAGCGCGGTGCGCGTTGCCGGGCGCAAGTTCCACCAGCGCGACGACCTCTACTCCGAGCCGCAGTTCGGCGACATGTTCTCGAACCTGACCGCGTCCTACGACCCGATCTTCTGGCCGGTGCACGCCAATATCGACCGGCTCTGGTGGCGCTGGCAGCAGGACCATCCCGACGGCCTGCCCGCCGATCTCGATTCCGCGCTGACGCCGTGGAGCTACGCGGTGCGCGATACGCTCGATATGAACCGCTTCGGCTATGAATATGTTCGTGGCGGATGCCTCATGCCGGTCGGGCTGACCAGTCCGGTCGGACGCTTCGTCTCGGCGCCAATTGCAGTGCACGAAGCGACCAAGAGCTTCCGCTCGGCGGAAGTGCGGCTGCACCGCGTGCCGCAATTGCCGCGCTCCTGCTTCATCCGCGTATTTCTCAACACGCCGGATGCCGACGCCAGCACGCCGCTCAACCTGCCGGGCTATGCCGGTTACGCGGCGATCTTCGGCCACGGGGAATGTTTTGGCGGGCCCGGGCATTGCGAAATTCCACCCGCGGAGAACCGCAAGTTCGATCTGCGCGAGCGCAGCATGAACACGCCGCGCAACCACCGCATCGATGTGACGCGCGCGGCACGCCGGCTGATCGCGGCCGGTGCCACCAGCCTGACAGTAAGCCTGGTCGTGATCGGCGCCTCCTATGAGGAGGACCGCGAGTTGCTGCGGCTCGACGGGGTCTCGCTCAACTTTCTCGATTGAAAACACAAGACACGGCCGGCGCAGGCACCGAGGGGAAATCAAATGGCCGACCCAACAGTCTATCGCATCCACCCGGCCGTCGGCATCGCGCGGCTCGGCGACAGCCCCGACGGTTTCTGCATCTCGCCGGAAAAGCCGGCGCAGTTGCCGATCGAATGCGACGCCAACGGCAATGCCGCGAAAGGCGATGCGCCGATCAAACACTTCAAGGACAGCAAGGGCCGCATCAAGCGCCAGGCCGCGCGCTTCCAGATCTTCGTTTATGACGCGGCCAACCCACAGGGCAGTCCGCTGAAGATCGGCGACCATGTCGAAGGCGGCGGCAATCGCGGCAAGCTGGTCGACATCCAGTGGCGCGTTCAGCTCGCCAACAAGAAGGCGGCATGGTTCACCTTCGACGGGCTGCGCGGCGAGGCCGGCTATGCCGCCGACGCGCCGCTGCGCAACGCTGGCATCACCGATCCGGTCGAACGGCAGAATCTGATCATCGACGCCGGCCCGCAAGCCGTCGACTGCACCGCGCGGCGCAAGGCGAGCTTCGGGCGGGACACCAACCCGGCCTATGCCGTCACCTTCCCGCCGACCGGGATGGTGCCAAGCGACATCGACACGCTGGGCGAAATGATGACCGACGACAGCGGACGGCTGCTGCTGCTTGGCGGGCACGGCAACAGCGGCTCGTTCCTCAGCGGGTTTGGCCATCCGCGCATCGAGACCTACGCCAACAGCGACGGCTGGTTCGACGACATCTCGGACGGGCCGGTGATGGCGCGGCTGGTGATGATGGAGGAGCGCGTCCAGGCGCTGCGCTACATCGATGTCGAGTATCCCGCCTGGGTGCTGGTCGGGTATCCGCGCTACGCGCCGGAAGTGCTCGACATGATCACGCTGGAGGACGTGGTCGAGGACATGTCGATCCGCGAGTTTGCCTATCGCACCGACATGTACGGCACCGCGGGAACGTTTGACGCGCCGCAGAAGATCGATCCGACCGACACGGCGGCCTTGCTGCACTGGCAGGCAGGACCGGTTGAGTGGAACCCGGCCTATCGCCCCTGGTTCTGGCGCGACATCTGGCCGATCATTTTCCGCGCCGACGAATTCTCCTATTTCACCAACATCCTCCAGCAATCGAACTTCCCGCACAACCAGTCGAGCCGGGGCACGTTCGATCCCTATCGCCTGTGCATCCCGCCACGCATCGCACCGCGTGCGCTGGCGCAAAAGGAAGGCCGCGCGAAGGACGACCATGTCGGCGGACGGCTGCTCGAGGCAGCGGTGGAACCGAGCCTGATGCTACTCGATGCAACGCAGGCGCCGGGCGCGGCTGCCGATGCCGTGGTTGGCGATGCCGCCGCCACGCTGAGGGCGGCAGCGGCGACTTTCACCGCCGCGGTCTGCCCGCCCGACGATGGCGAGGCGCCGCGCAGCTATGCCGCGCGCTGGCAAAAAACCTTCGCCGACAACGACACCGTGGCCGAGCCGGCCTATGCCGAGGCGCGCAGCGCCTTCGATGCTGAGATCACCGGCGTGATCGAGCGCATCGCCGCGGCCGCCGCGCCGCCGCGCAAACGGATGCTGACGCTCGCCCGGGCCTCGTCGCGGCAGGAGCCCGGCGAACCAGACCGGACCACCGATCCGGACGAGCCGATCGAGGCTGCGCTCCGCCGGTTGGCGTTCGAATACCGTTCCGGCCAGTTGCTCGAGCGCGCGCTCGCTGCCGCGGCCAAGGATGCCACGACCGATCCCGGCCGTTCCGCGCGGCAGTATCTGTTCGATCTGCTGCGCAAGCCAGGCGAGGAGAACCTATTCCGGCTCGACGCCAATCCGGCGACGCGGACCTATCACCTGCCGCTGATGCCGCTGCTTGCCGGCGACAATCCGATCACCAACAAGACGGTGAGCAAGTTCCTGCGGCTGACCGACACGCAACTGTTCCTGCTGCGGCAATGGGCGGCGGGCATCTTCATTGACGAGGTGGATGCAGGTTTCGCCCCCGTAATCGATCCCTGGCAGCCCTACAAGGACTGGAACGTGCAGGGCGGACGCGGTCTCGACCAGGGTGTGCTGTCGAACGGACTCGGCGGGGCCTTCTGCCCAGGCGGTGAGGTCACGTGGATCATCCGCAATCCGGCGATCTGGCGCGAGCCCTACCGGATCAAAGCAGACCCCGAATGGTACAGCTTTGCGCTGACCGCGGCGCAGGAGAACGCCAACCGATGGGGAGCGGGCGTCAGCGAGGAAGGCTATATCGCCTATGCCTCCGACCCGCTGTCACAAGGCAGCAACCTCGATGTGGGATTGCAGCCCGGCGACCTGACCAAGCTCAGCGGGCTGCCATGGCAGGCCGATTTCAACGAATGCTCCACCCAGACGATCGACGTCACCTACGAGGAATGGAACGTCCTTTATCCCGACAGCGTCGGCAACACGCTGATGGAGCGCGAGCGGCGCGTGTGGGAGACCTTATGGTGGCCGGCGCATCGGCCGATGCAGGCCTATTATCCCGTCGGAAAGGACTTTCAGTTCCGCAACTGGGCGCGCGGCATTCCGCAGACGCTTGCCGGCGATCTCAAGATGGTGACCGAATGGTCGAAGCTCGGCTTCATCGTCCGCAATCCGGCGGGCGGGCTCGATCAGCCCTCGCCCGGTATCAAATACATCTGCGTCGAGGATTCGGGAGAATGACCGTGACCAATCCGTTTGTCGGCAACTGGGCCTATCGCAGCTTCAACAACGACCCCGATCTCAGCAAGGCGGCCAACGACCTTTTGTTCGGCGAAGGCACGCTGGCCATTGCGGAGGTTTCCGTGATTGAACTTTCGGGAACGATCGGCGGGCCGGGATGGTCGCTCGATCTGCGCGGCAGCTTCGGTTACGGTTCGCCGATGCAGGTCCGCTTCCAGGGCAAGGGCGTGGTCGGCGGCGAGCAGTGGATCTACGACTATATCGGCTGGCTTGTGCCGGTTTGGCCCGATAGCACCGACCGGCTGGAAGTGCCCGCGATCGTCGGCTCGGTGGTGCGCACCATCCCGCATTCGGGCGACGGCGGCAGCACGAACCCGGCAGGGGTGGTGGCATCCTTCTATGCCGTGCGAGCAGGCTGACTTCGTCGTCATCGGCGGCGGGCCTGCGGGTGCCGCGGCAGCGCTGACGCTGCGCCGTCACGCGCCCGGACGGCGCGTGGTGCTGTTCGAAGCGGGACGGCACGAGCTGATAAAATCGGGTGAGATGTTGGCGGCGGTAGCACAGGGGCTGCTACGCCAGCTCGGCGTCTGGACGCCGTTCCTTGCCGCGGCTTTCGTGGAGAACCGCGCGGTCGTTTCGGCATGGGCCGGCGAGGCGCTCGACGAGCGGCACAGCATATTCTCCGCCCACGGCGCCGGCTGGCAACTCGACCGGGCACGGTTCGATCAGCTTATGGTGCAGGCGGCAGCGGCGGCAGGCGCGCAAGTGCGACTTGGGTGCGAGGTGCGTTCGGCGGTGCGCGAGGACCAGGGCTGGCGGCTCAAGCTCGCCGATGGGGACATTTTCGCAGGCGCCGTGATCTGGGCGACCGGCCGCAGCTGGCGGCTGGCGCGATCCTTCGGCGCGAAGCTTCGGGTGCATGGCCACCTCGCCGCATACACCCGCTTCTTCGACCGCGCGCCGGGTGATGGCCGCATGGTCATCGAGGCGCGCCCGGAGGGCTGGTGGTATAGCGCCGACTTGCCCGGCGGACGCCGGGTGGTGGCGTGCCTGACCGATCCTGACCTGGGCAGCGGCCTGCGCGATCCGGAATCCTGGTACCGCGCACTGGCGGCAACACGACTGATCGCACCGCTTCTGCCTCCTGGCGCGCGTGAAACCGCAACGCTGGTGAAATCGGCGGGAACGGCCACCGTCGATCCGGCAGCGGGTGAGCGCTGGGTGGCGGCGGGCGACAGCCTGTTCGCCGCCGATCCGCTGTCGTCGCGAGGGATCGTGCATGCGCTGCGCTCGGGGATCCTCGCCGCCTATGCCGCGTCGGACATGGTCGACGGACGCGACGACCTCGCACGCACGCGCTACGCGATGATCGCCTCGCAGGGCTTTGCCGACTACGCCTCCGCGCTCGGCGTGCATTATGCCGCCGCCGCGCGGTGGGACACTGCCTTCTGGCAGCGGCGTCGGCCTCAACCCGAAGAGCGCGCGGCAGATTTGTATCACAACACGTAGCACATTTACGGAACTGCCCTCGCCGACACCATTGACGTCGGGCTCGGCTGCCTGAAGATGTCGATACTGCCCGCCCGAACAAAACAAGCGTCAGGCCGCCACGTTAGACGAGGGATTTCAGCAGTGCCCTGTCGGCGATTTCCATGCCGAAACCGGGCGTGCCGTCGTGTGGTTGCATATCGATCGCCAGGGATTGAACGCAATGAACAAAATCGATCTTGAAGGACAGGTCGCCGTCGTTACCGGTGGAGCGCAAGGGCTGGGCCTGGCCTTTGCCCGGCGGATGGTCGCATCGGGCGCAAGGGTGAGCCTGTGGGACATGAACAAGGCAGGGCTGGAGTTGGCCGTTGCCGGCCTCGGGGACGCAGCCAAGGGCGTCCTGGTCGACATCACCGATGCCGAGGCGGTGCTTGCGGCGCACGCCCGCACCGAAAACGAGAGCGGGGCCGTCTCGATCCTGGTCAATTCGGCGGGGATAGCCGGGCCCAATCACACGCTCGACGAGTATCCGCTCGATGCCTGGCGGCGCGTCATCGATATCAATCTCAACGGAACCTTTCACGTCAACCGCGCTGTCGTGCCTGCCATGAAGGCGCGCAACTACGGCCGCATTGTCAACATCGCCTCGATCGCGGGCAAGGAAGGCAACCCCAACGCATCCGCCTACTCGGCGTCCAAGGCAGGCGTCATCGGGCTGACCAAGTCACTGGGCAAGGAGCTTGCCGGCTACGACATAGCGGTCAACTGCATCACGCCGGCTGCGGCGCGCACACCGATCTTCGAACAGTTGAAACAAGAGCATATCGACTACATGCTGGCCAAGATCCCGCGCGCGCGGTTCCTGGAAGTCGACGAGGCGGCGAACATGGTCGCCTGGCTGGTCTCGAAGGAGAACAGCTTCACCACCGCGTCGGTATTCGATCTCTCCGGCGGCCGCGCCACCTACTGATCCCAAACCACGAGAATTCGCGCCCGGCCCTTCGTTCTCTAGCGCTTGATCTCATCAAGACGATCGACCGCCTTGACGTTCTCGGCCGAAGGCCCGGTGGGATCGAAGTCGGACGCCAGATACTTGTCGACAATCGCCTTCGCCAGTTCCGGGCCAATCACACGCGCGCCCATCGTGATGATCTGAGCATTGTTGGACTTGGCGGCCCGTTCGGCCGAGTAGGTATCGTGGGTCAGTGCGGCGCGTATGCCCGGCACCTTGTTGGCGGAAATCGAAACACCGATGCCGGTTCCACAAAACAGCAAACCGCGGTCGAATTCACCTTCAAGCACCTTTCGAGCAACCGTCTGCGCTATGTCGGCGTAAAAGCCCGGCTGACTGAAATCCGTTAGCGTTATGCCGGTCTTTCCGGCCAGATGCGCCGCAATCACATCCAGAAGCGGCTTTCCCGCACTGTCGGCGCCGATAGCGATCTTCATGGGCTCACTTCCTTTCAGATTCTGAGTTGTGCCGCGGATGCGCCGTCTGGCGCCTGGGTCCTGGGCGTCAGCGGGTGCATTCCATCCGCGGCCAACGGTTGGCATTCATAGTTTCGCCTGCAGCTTGACATTTGTCGAGTGCTAATCGACTATTGTAAAAATCGACGCCAAGAACAGAGATCATTCGTGTCGATCAGCTCGCGCCAAGGAGGGGTGTCGAGTGCCCTTGGGAGGAGAGCCGACGTGGAATTTTTGCTCGAGGTGGAAGGGCTGAAGAAGTCCTTTGGTGGCGTCGCAGCCTTGCGCGAGGGCCGCTTTCAACTTCGCGCCGGCACGGTTCACGCGCTCTGCGGCGGCAATGGCGCCGGCAAGTCGACCTTCCTCAAGATACTGATGGGTATCTTCAAGCGCGATGCCGGCTCAATCCGCCGTCGCGGCAAGGATGTGGAGTTCGCAAGCCCGGCCGACGCATTGGCCTCGGGCATCGCTATTATCGAACAGGAACTCAGCCCTGTCCCTCACATGACGGTTGCCGAGAACATCTACCTCGGTCGCGAGCCTTCCGCGCGGTTCGGAGGCATCGATTTCCGCGCGATGAACAGGTCCGCGCAAAAGCTGCTGGACGATCTCGAATTCGATATTCGAGCCACACAATACATGATGAACCTCTCGGTCGCGCAGATGCAACTCGTCGAGATCGCCAAGGCGCTCAGCCACGACGCCGAGGTCATCTTCATGGATGAGCCGACATCGGCGATCGGCGAGCGGGAGGCGCAGCACCTCTTTGCCGCGATCCGCCGCCTGCAGGCCCAGGGCCGCGGTATCGTCTACGTTTCTCACCGGCTGTCGGAGATCTTCCAGATCGCCGATTCCTACACGGTCTTCCGTGACGGCGCCTATGCCGGCAGCGGGGCGCTTGCAGACATCGATCGGCACAACCTGATCCGCATGATCGTCGGCCGCGAACTGTCCGAGGAATACATCAAGACCAACACGCCCACCTTGGAAACCGTTCTCGAGGTTACCGCGCTCACGTGCCCGAAAAAGATCGAGGATATCTCTTTCACCGCACGAAAGGGTGAGATCTTCGGCATTTACGGCCTGATGGGGGCCGGACGGACCGAGATCTTCAACTGCCTCTTCGGGCTCGACAAGCCTTCGGCAGGAAGCATCAAGCTCGACGGTGCCGAGGTCACTATTTCCAAGTCGTCCGATGCCATGGCGCACGGGCTGGCGCTGGTCACCGAAGACCGCAAGCTGACCGGCCTCAATCTCTCCGATTCCGTGCGCGCCAACATCTGCATGGCGAGCCTGCCGGAAATGAGCCCCGCCTTCAGCATGGATCGGCCGCGGGAGGCGCAAGCAAGCCGCGACATGCGGGAAAAATTCCAGATCAAGGCGGCGCGCGACACGATGCCGGTTTCCGGCCTTTCAGGCGGCAACCAGCAGAAGGTGGTGCTGGCAAAATGGTTCCTTCGCAACCCGAAGGTCCTGCTTTTGGACGAACCGACCCGCGGCGTCGATGTCGGGGCCAAGCGTGAGATCTATCGGATCATCAGTGACTTCGCCGCCGCCGGCGGCACGGTCGTGATGATCTCGTCGGAAATCGACGAAGTTCTCGGCATGTCGGACCGCATCATGGTGATGCGCGCCGGCAAGAGCGCCGGGATCTACAGACGGGAGGAAACGGATGCCCAATCACTCGTCCACCTATCAACCTGAGCAGGGACAGGGTGTTCGTCCGGTGGCAGAGGAGTCAATGATGTCGGTTGGAAACAACGAGAACGCAAAAAGCTGGCTCGGTTCGGAGCAGCGCCGGCTGCTGATTCAGGAATACGGCATCTTCTTTGCCTTCCTGATCCTGGTTGCGGTTCTGTCGATCTCCAACGAGTTCTTTTTGACAGCCGGCAACATCTCGAACGTGCTGCTGCAGACGTCGATCAATGGTGTCCTCGCCATCGGCATGACCTTCGTCATCCTGACCCGCGGCATCGACCTCTCGGTCGGCTCCGTGGTCGCGCTTGCCGGTCTCATTAGCGCCAGTTTCGTGACCACGTCCGCGACCGCCGGGATTTCCGGTTCACCCTATCCAGTCGTCTTCGGCCTCGGCATCGGTCTTTTGGTCGGCGTTGCCTGCGGCGCCGTATCTGGTGCGATCGTGTCGCGCTTTTCGGTGCCGGCCTTCGTGGCAACGCTGGGCATGCTGTCGGCCGCACGCGGACTGACCCTCATCTATGGCGGAGGCCGGCCTGTTCCCGCGCTGACGCCGGCGTTTCGCTGGATTGGCACAGGCGACATCCTTGGCATACCGGCCCCGGTCGTCATTCTGGCTGTCGTGTTTGCCGTCTCCTGGTGGATCCTCAACCGGACCCGTTTCGGCCGCTACATCTATGCCGTCGGCGGCAATCCCCACGCTGCCAGGACCTCTGGCATCAACATTACCCGCATACAGTTCGTCGTCTATGTCGTCTCCGGCGGTCTTGCCGGCCTCGCCGGAATGCTGCTCAGCGCCCGCACCGGCTCCGCACTGCCCCAGGCCGGTATTGCCTATGAGCTGGACGCGATCGCCGCGGTGGTGATCGGGGGAACCAGTCTTTCAGGAGGGGTGGGCCGGGTGACAGGCACGCTGATTGGCGCGCTGATCATCGGCGTCATGAACAACGGCCTCGATCTGATGGGTATCCAATCCTACTACCAGCAAGTTCTCAAGGGCGCCCTGATCGTTGGCGCCGTGATGCTTGATCAGAAGAGAAACTACGGGGCTTAGAGCATCGGACCCAAAGCCCCTCCGGGATCGGACCTGCACACCGCGTGTCCGTTGATAGGCGAACCATGTCGGTCGCTCACTTAAAGTGGAGGTACGAAATGAAAACATTGATGATAGCGCTCGCGTCCGCGACCGCGCTGCTGGCCTCGTCGGCCATGGCGCAGGAGAAGATCAAGATCGGCGCAGCACCTTACGGGTTGAATGCGGAGTTCATGCAAATTTGGGCAGCAGCGCTTCAGGAGCACCCTGCCGTCAAGAGCGGTGAAGTCGAACTGACGGTTTTCGACGGCCGCTATGATGCCCTGGTGCAGCAGGACCAGTTCAAGACAATGGTCACGCAGAAGTACAATGCGATCATCTTCGCACCGATTGACGTCGATGCAGGCGCGGCCGCCGTGCAGTCGGCCGCCGATGCCGGCATCCCGGTTGTCGGCTCCAACACCCGCGTCAATTCCGATCTCCTGGCCTCCTATGTCGGGTCCGACGACACGATCTCGGGCTACATGGAAGCCAAGACCGTGCTCGACAAGATTGGCTGCAAGGGCAACGTCGTCATTCTCGAGGGGCCGGTCGGTCAGTCGGCGCAGATTTCTCGCCTCGAAGGCAACAAGAAGGCGCTTGCCGAGTGCCCGGATGTCAAGATCCTCGAAGATCAGACGGCGAACTGGTCGCGCGCTGAAGCCCAGACGCTGATGGAAAACTGGCTCACCGCCCACCCCAAGCAGATCAATGGCGTGATTGGCCAAAACGACGAAATGGCCCTCGGCGCCATCGAGGCGATCAAGGCCGCCGGCCTTGATACGAAGAGCTTTGCCATTGCCGGCATCGACGGCATCACCGACGCGCTCCACGCCGTCAAGAACGGCGAGATGACGTCGATCCTTCAGGACGCACGTGCCCAGGCACAAGGGGCGCTCGATCTCGCCATCTTCAATGCCAAGAAGGGTGACTACAAACCCCAATCCGACATTTGGGCAACCTACAAGGACATGCCGTGGAAGGACGGCAAGGAGAAGATCTACAATGTGCCGTGGACGCCGGTGACGGCGGAAAACGTCGACAAGCTTCTTGCGACACGCAAGTAATTCAGCCGTGGGGTGTGCCCTCTTGCACACCCCACTTTCCAACAGGCCGGGAAGAGAACCATGACTGATTCAATACAGGTCGATCTCAATTTTTCACTTGGCGGCAAAGTCGCCCTGATCACCGGCGGCGCCTCCGGCATCGGCAGCGCCATTGCATCGGCATTTGCCTCGAAGGGTGCCGCAGTCGGAGTGATCGACATCAATGAATCGGTTGCGAGATCGAAGGCCGATGAACTCGGCAACGGTGCCAAGTTCTTCGTCTGCGATGTGTCCGATCCGAAATCCGTGGAGGCCGTGTTTGCTGCGGCGGAAGCGGCTTTCGGCCATATCGACATCGTCGTCAACAGCGCCGGCGTCGCCATCCTTGCTCCGGCCGAGGAGCTCAGCCTCGATGCCTGGGACAAGACCATCGCCATCAATCTCAAGGGAACGTTCCTCGTCTCCCAGGCCGCCGGACGCGTCCTGATCAAAGCCGGCAACGGCGGCAAGATCATCAACATGGCTTCGCAGGCCGGCACCGTCGCGATCGACCAGCACGTCGCCTACTGTGCCTCGAAATTCGGTGTCATCGGCCTGTCCAAGACGCTTGCCGCCGAATGGGGCAAGCATGGCATCACGGTCAATACGATTTCGCCGACAGTGGTGCTGACCGACCTTGGCCGAAAGGCGTGGGACGGGCCGCGCGGCGAGGCGCTGAAGCAGCGCATCCCGACCGGCCGCTTTGCCTTCCCGGAGGAAATAGCCGCCACAGCGGTCTTCCTGGCATCGAACGGCGCCGACATGATCAACGGCGCCGACCTTCTGGTCGACGGCGGCTACACCATAATCTGAGCGGCGCAGGATTGGAGCAACAATGCAGCGGTTTATCAACAATCCCGACGAGGTCGTCGAGGATACGGTCAAGGGCTTCGTCAAGGCGCATGCCGATATCGTCAGGCTTGGCGGCAATCCCCGTGTCATCGTCGCCCGTCATGCGCCGGTCAGCGGCAAGGTCGGCGTGATCACCGGGGGTGGCTCCGGCCACGAGCCTGCCTTCATCGGCTATACGGGACGCAACATGCTGGATGCGGTTGCGGTCGGCGAGCTGTTTTCGTCACCAACGGCAAAGAGCTTCCTCGACGCCGCGCGCGAGGCAGATGGCGGCAAGGGCGTCGTCTGCCTCTATGGCAACTACGCCGGCGACAACATGAATGTGAAGATGGCGATCAAACTCGCGGCCAAGGAAGGCATCGACATCGCAACCGTCGTTGCCAACGACGATGTGTGCTCGGCAGGGCCGGATGAACGCGACAAGCGCCGAGGCGTTGCCGGCGAGATCTTCATGTGGAAATGCGCGGGCGCCAAGGCCGCGGAAGGTGCTGGTCTCGCGGACGTGCGGGCGACGGCGCAAACGGCGATCGACAACTGCCGCTCGATTGGCGTTGGTCTTGGCCCTTGCACGCTGCCCGCCGTGGGTCACCCCAACTTCTCGATCGAACCGGGCACGATGGAAGTCGGCATCGGTCATCACGGTGAACCGGGTGTCCGGGTCGAACCGCTGAAGCCCGCCGCCGAGATAGCGCGGGAGATGGTCAAGATCGTCCTCGATGATCATGACCTTGCAGCCGGAACGGAAGTTGCGGTGCTGGTGTCCGGCCTCGGCGCAACCCCGGTCAACGAACTCTACATCCTGAACGACACGATCGAACAGGAGATCACCGGACGCGGGCTGAGCATCCACAAGACCTATATCGGCAACTATTTCACGTCGCTGGAAATGGTCGGCGCCACACTCACGGTCATGGCGCTCGACGCCGAACTGAAAAGGCTGCTGGATGTCCATGTCGATTGTCCCGCAAGGTTCTAGGAGACAGGCGAATGCAGCATTTTGAAAACGCTTCCGCTGGCGACATCGTTCTTTCGGTGGCGGACCGTATCATCGAAAACCGGGCCTATCTGAGCGAGATCGACGGCAAGATCGGTGACGGCGACCACGGCGTCAACATGGCCAAGGGCTTCGGCATGGCCGCGGAGAGGATCAGGGGCAACGACATGTCGCTGGCCACCGCCTTCGATACGCTGGGCACCGTGCTGATGACCGAGATCGGTGGTTCCATGGGTCCGCTCTATGGCGTCATGTTCACGCAATTCGCCGAGACGATCGAACACTCATCGTCAATCGATGCGAAGACTTTCAGCACGATGCTCACCAATGGTCTCGACGGCATCCAGGCCATCGGGTCGGCCAAGGTTGGCGACAAGACGCTTCTCGACACGCTCGTCCCGGCCATCGACGCCTTCGACAGCGCCAACGCCGACGGGAAGCCATTTCCGGACGCGCTGGATGCCCTGGTTGCCGCAGCCGAAAAAGGCCGCGACGGCACGAAGGACCTTGTGGCCAAGATCGGCCGCGCCAGCCGCCTGGGTGAGCGCTCGCTCGGCGTCCTCGACGCCGGCGCCACATCCTGCGCGTTGATCCTGAAAGCCCTGGCGCTAGGCGCCAAGCAGAAACTGCAGCTGTCTGCGACAGCGGTGCGTTGAATTTTGAAGAATGCTCCTCCCGAGCAATGGCTCCCGGCTGATCTTCCAGCCGGGAGCAAGCTGGAGCATGATTCCGAAAAGTGGAATCCGGTTTTCGGACAAGATCATGCTCAAACAAAAACCAGAGCCCCATCGCTCTGGAGCATGATCCGGAGCAAGATTGAGAGTTCGCCCGTTTGCGCTCATCTTGGCGACCGATTTTGGATTCGGGGAAACCAGGCAGCATGACCGTCAAGGCATCATCGGCGCGGAAGAACGGCGAGGCCGGCACCGAACCCATCCCGTTGCGCTACGGTGACGACCCCTACGTCTGGGCCTGCTGGCTCTACTACGAAGATCGCATGACGCAAGGCGATATCGCCGACATCATGGGCATTTCGCGGGCGACGGTGAACAGCTATCTGGCCGATGCCCGCGCCCGCGGGATCGTCAACATTTCGCTTGAGCCGTCACGGCTGAGTTCGCTCTCGATCGCGCAGGAACTCAAGCGTCATTTCGGGTTGCATGACTGCCTGGTCGTGCCAAGCGACGACAATGCGCGCCCGCTGATCGATCGTCTTGGCGGGGCTGCGGCGCAGGCGCTTGCCAAGCTTTTGAAATCCGGTGACACGCTTGCCGTTGCCTGGGGACGAACTGTGTTGGCAATCGGGGAGCAGGCCTCCGTGCCTGGCCTCCAGGACGTCACCGTCGTTCAGGCAACCGGAGGCACTCGTGCGAGTTTTCCCTATACGCCGGAACTGTGCGCTGCCGCCATCGCCGGCGCCGTGGATGGGAAGCTGATCAACATCACCGCGCCAGCGGTCGTTTCGACGGCCGAGGTTCGCGACATGCTGTTGCGCGAGACGCTGATCGAAAGCCAGTTCGAGGCGCTTGCCAAAGCCAACAAGGCGCTTTTCGGCATCTCTTCCCTGCGCCCGAATTCGACGATCCACACCAGCGGCTTCTTCGAATCGGTCTCACTTCAACAGTACCTCGCCAAGGATGCCGTGGGTGTCGTCGCCGGCCGCTTCATCGACGGACAGGGCAATCCGGTGGCCGGCCCGCTCGACGACCGTACGATCGGGATATCGCTCGACAGGCTGAAGGCCATCGGCCTGCGCATTGCGGTCGCCGGCGGTTTCGACAAGGTCCCCGCAATCCTTGCCGCGCTGCGCGGCGGCTACGTCAACGTGCTCATCACCGACGCCGCCACCGGCCGCGGCATCCTCAATGCCGATGGCGTGACGGAGCTCGACCAGAAGCTCTCGCAGCGCCCAAGGCTCGACAACGCCGTGGCTTTGCCCAGCAACTTCCGCACCCATATCAAGAAGTTCCTCAACGACCCCGACGATGTCGTGGAGGAGATGCTTGACGGCGTGGTGAGGGCCCACGCCGCTTATATCGAGCCGATCAAGGGTTCGCATCGTGCTCTCGTTGCCCGCACGGGGCCGAGGCCCGGGAAAGTCGGGCTGGTGATCGGCGGCGGCACAGGGCACGAGCCCTGCTTTCTCGGCTACGTCGGCAAAGGGCTCGCCGATGCCGTGGCCGTCGGCAACATCTTTTCGTCACCGCCTCCCGGCACGATCTTCCAGTGCGCCAATGCCGCATCGGGCGGGCAAGGCGTGCTGTTCGTCTACGGCAACTATGCCGGCGACGTGATGAACTTCGAAATGGCGGCCGAAATCGCGGCGGAAAAAAACATCGAGGTCCGCACGGTGGTGACGACCGACGACATCGCCTCGTCGCCGATCGAGGACAGGGAGGGCCGCCGCGGCGTTGCCGGCAACTTCTTCATGTTCAAGATCGCCGGCGCCGCCTGCGACCGGGGCTTGTCGCTCGACGCCTGCGAGGCCGTGACGCGCAAGGCCAACGCACGGACTTTCACCATGGGCGTCGCGCTGGAGCCCTGCTCCATGCCGCAGACCCGTCGCCACAATTTCGAGATCGGTCCCGACGACATCGAGATCGGCATGGGCATCCATGGCGAGCCCGGCGTCATCCGCGAAAGGATGATGAGCGCCGACGCGATCACGGACCGGATCATGGACCGCATCTTTTCGGAAATGAAGCCGGCAGCAGGCGACCGTGTCGCGGTGCTGATCAATTCATTCGGCGCCACGCCGCTGATGGAGCTTTACATCCTGTTCAGGCGCGTCGCGCAGCGATTGAGCGCCAAGGACATCACCATAGAGGCGAACTGGGTGGGGCATTATTGCACATCGCTCGACATGGTCGGTGCGTCGATAACGGTCTTGCACCTCGACAACGAGTTGACGGACCTGTTGCATCACCCTTGCGATACGGCTGTCCTGCGCGTCGGCTGAGATACGAGTATGCGCCGATCGACGATGGGTCGCATCCTGCTTGAACTGGGAGGAACACGATGTCGGACAATGCGGCGCGACGCCTGAGCAGGATGTTTTATCGCATCTCCATTGCGATCGAGGCGGGGAAGGATCACCTCTCGGATCTGGATGGCGCGATAGGCGATGCCGACCATGGCATCACCATGTCGCTCGGTTTCATGGCGGTGAACGCGGAGCTCGCCAAGCTCGACCTCGACCACATGCTTGCGTCGGACGTTTTCACCGCTGCCGCTTCGGCCTTTCTCGATGCCGTCGGCGCCTCCACGGGACCGCTCTATGCGACGGCGTTTCGAAGAGCAGCACAAGCCCTCAAGCAAGATGAACGCCTTTCGGCTGGCGACCAGGCGGCGATCGTCGAGGCCATGACGACCGGCATCAAGGAGCGCGGCAAAGGGCAGCGCGGCGACAAGACGATGCTGGATGCCTGGATCCCAGCAACGGAAGCAGCCGTCGGTGCACGTGCCCGCGCTGCCGGAAGCCGGGAAATGTGGAGCAGCATCCTGGAGGCCGCGGAAGCCGGCGCAAATTCGACACGATCCATGGTCGCTGCCCGCGGAAGGGCGGCGCGGCTGGGAGAGCGATCCCTTGGGCACATGGACCCGGGAGCGGCCTCGGCCGTCATTATCCTGCGCGCGATGAAAGACAGCTTTGGTGAAGACATCGCGAAGTAATCCGTGATTGTGCCGCCCGACTTTGCCACGACAGACTTGACTGAGTTGGAGCAATTCCAGGAAGGCGTGAAACGGTTTTCCGTCCGGGATTGCCTTAGAAGGAGATACCGTCGTGTTTGGCGGGAGACGCTCCGTCGGGCTTCTTCTGAACCGCTCGATCGGCATCGGTCGCTTCATCGACGCGGCGGAAAATCATGACGAGCAGGCAGGCGAAATACCCCACCTGCAGCACCACGGCGCTGATGACTGTCCACGCGAACGAGACCCAAAACGAGCCCGTGACGCTGTAGATCCAGCCAAAGATGACGGCCAACGCCGCCGTTGCTCCCACCAGAAACTGTGGAAAATACATTCGCCCTCGAAAGATTCCGGGAAGCATCGGCCCGGTTGTCTTTCGCCCCATTGCATGATTTCTACCCCGAACGAACAGTTTCAGTTTTTGCATATCAATGCAAGCGTGAACTAATATGCCTCGGCGGCACGCTATGACGGATCTTTGTCTGTCACAATTTCAAACGGAACCCATCCGGGGCAAAGCGTTGCTGCAACGCCCGCGTCGTCACCCCGAGGGGACCGAGCGCCGACAAACTGGAGAGTCTCGTGAGCGCATGTTTGCCGGCGCTCGGTAATCGCAGCACCGGGGGGTCGTTTGGGGTGTTTTGGGCTGCGACCTCTATACGTTAGCACAAGCTAATATAGAGGTATACGGCCATTTTGCTGGCTATCTAAACTCGAGGTTCAGTTAAGCTGATTCAGAATTCCAGTGCTGGTCGCCAGCACCAAACTTTTGTAGATCAGGAACGCTATCGTACAGATCGCGGCTATCGAGATCGGCACTCCGAATGGCACCACGCCCTTGCGGTCCAAATGCTGGACAACGAGCCGAAAAGCGCCCGCAGGCAGCATGAACGGGTTTTTCACGATCGCCGCGGTGGCGAGGGCGAGAACCAGGAGCAGCACTGAAAACACCGCGAAATCGCGTCCGCCGATCAGGAAGGGCACCACGGCCAGCAACTTAACATCACCGGCGCCGATCTTGCGCAGCGCCCAGAACGGGAGCAGCGCGATGAACAAAACAAAGCCGGCCAGGGCGCTCAGCCCCATATCGAACCACGATCCGGATTGGAGCGACAGCAACAGCATGCTCCCCGCCCCCAGGCAAAGCAGCAGCAGCACGTCGCGATTTGCGATCTTCTGGGTGGTGAAATCGATCCAGCCAATCCTTGCCAGCAGAGGGATGGCGAGGGCTTTCAGCAGCAGCGATTCGACCAGCAGCATGCTAGCGCTCGATATTCTGCACGCTTGACGACAGCAGCTTCAGATTGTTGGCGACGGTCGGATCGTTGGGCGCCAGTTCGTAGGCCTTGAGGAAATTGCTGCGTGCATTTTGCAGCTTGCCGCGCAGCAGGTAGGAATAGCCGACATTATTGTAATATTCCGCCGTCGGGCCAACCAACTTGAGGGCTCGGGCATAGGCCCGGTCGGCGAGATCGAAACGATGGATCCGGTCGCTGCAGGCAGCCAACCCCATCCAAGCATTGCCGTCATTTGGGGACAGTTGCGTCGCCTTGAAGAACAAGGCGCCGGCATTGCCGTAGTTTTCCGCGCGGAACTGGTTCTTGGCTTCGGCCACGGCCTGGTCCGAAGCGTGATATTCGACATCGGCGACCGTCTTCAGCCCGTCGAAAGCATCGCCGAAAGACGTCACATCACCCTTCGACGGCTCGTTGGTGCGGACCACACCGTCGGTGGGGTCGGTCTGGCAGCCAGCGAGGACGACCGTCAACAGACAGGCTGCGACAGCGATAACCCGTTTCATACAGTTCCCCTCGAGCGTCCCCCGACTCACATTAGGACCAAAGCATACACCTAACTAGAAGAAAAGGCCCTTCATCCGGATGATGACCGGCAGCATGATGACCATCAACACGACCGGAAAGATGCACAGCCCCAACGGAATCATCATTTTCACGGGCAATGCGTTGGCTTTTTCCTCCGCGGTCAGAATCCTCTGGCCTCGCATCTCTTCGCTGTAGACGCGCAGCGCGTCCGTCAGACTGGTGCCCAGTTCTTCCGATTGCCGGAACAGTACGGCCAGCGACCTTGCTTCTTCAAGCCCAATGCGGTCCGCGAGTTCACGCAGCCCCTCGCGCAAGGGCTTTCCCGCCCGCAGTTGGAGATTCATGATCGCAAGCTGGATGCCCAACCATTTATGGGTGCCAGCCAACTCCGAGCCAACTCGCTCGACTGCTGCCTCCAGGCTCATGCCGGCGTCGGCGCAGGTGATCATCATATCCATGAAATCCGGGAACCCACGGCGGTAGGTTTCCTTCTGGGCATTCTCGAAGCGATCGAGCAGAATGGCCGGTATCACTATACACGCCAATCCTAGCAGGGCTGAGCCGGCAAGGCCGACGAATCCAGGCAAATGCGGTGGCAACACGCGCGGCAGAAGTGCGTAGGCAACCAAAAATCCGACACACACCACGCCGAGTCGCGACAGCGTATAGATCAATGGTGCGCTCGCTTGATAGAAGCCGGCGCGGAAGAGCTTTGCTTCAAGCGCACTCGGCTCCTGGCGCTCCTTCTCCATGGTTCGAAAGTATGCGTCGACCGGCCGTTGCGCCGCGATCTTGACCAACTGTTCCTGACCCGCGAGGGAGCGAGGATCAACCGCACCTTCGGCCATGAGGCTTTTCGCAACGAGCTTTCGCGTCTGCAGGGCCGGCAAGAAGACAAGCGCGCCAAACAGGAAAAGGGCCACCGCAGCCACGAAAACAGCGACGGAGACCAGAAAGCTCAGGTCGTTGGCGTTGGAAAACAGGTTGATCGCACGCTCCTCAAAAATCGAAGTTGACCATTCTATACATGATGTAGTCGCCCAACAGAGCCCATACGCCGAAGCCCAAAAACACAGGTATAATCATCGGGTCGTGCCAAACCTTACCATAGTATGACGGAGCAACGAGCAGAAGGATCAAGAACATCACTATTGGAAACAGCGAGATGATCCAGGCCGAGACCCGTCCCTCGGACGATAGCGCTCTGATCTTCATTCGCAACTTCTGCCGCTCACGCAGAACCGAGGACAGATTAGCGAGGATTTCAGTAAGATTGCCACCGGTCTTGGACTGAATGGAGAGCGCTATCGAAAGCAAGTGAAGGCCCTCGAATCCGACCCGCTGAGACAGTTTTCGCACTGCCTGTTCGATGCTCAAACCAAAGGTGATCTCGTCGGAGACGATGCCGAATTCCGTTCCCAGGGGATCAGGCATCTCGCGTGCCACAAGGCCAATTGCCACCGAGGCCGGATGCCCTGCGCGCAGCGAGCGCACGATCATGTCGAGCGCATTCGGCAGTTGCTTCGCGAACTTCAGGATTCGTTTTCTGCGCGCGCGGCGAAGCATGAACACGGGCAACGCAAACCCGACAATCATGAATACAATGAATGCCACTATTGCCGACAAGCCCAGGAGGAACGACAGCAGCAGCGCCAATGCCAGCCCGGCACAGATAAATATGCCGGCGAACGTCAGCGGGTTTCCGGTGATGCCGGATTGCGTATAGAGCCTGTTCAGTGCGACCAGCCCAAAAAGAAAGTCCCCCGATTCCGTCAGCCCCCGCTCGCGCAGCAGGTTTTGCAAAGTTCGTTCTGCCGGAACTTCGTCAGACAATCGCCTCAACCGACGATTGATGGCGCCGACCGCGGCACGGCGACCGGAAAATGAAAGGTACAGGGCCTCGCCGGCGAGGATGACCGACGCCGCCGCGAGTGCGTAGATAAAATAGAGCAGTGCCTGGCCGGACGGCATCAGAGCGCAACCTGCGGATTGAAGGCGTCCTTGCCGAAATGGTGCCCCAGTGTTGCCGCTTCCGCCGCAAATCTAGGCCTGACACCGGTGGCGCGAAATTCGCCGATGATCGTACCGTCGGCGGCGACATCGCGCCGGACGAAATGGTAGATTTCCTGGAGTTGCACGACATTGCCCTCCATTCCGGTGATTTCCGAGATGGATGTCACGCGCCTGCCGCCGTCCGACAATCTTTGCGTCTGCACGATGATGTCGATGGCCGAAGCAATTTGCGCCCGGATGGACTCGTGCGTCATCGGCATCCCGGCCATGCCAACCATCTGCTCCAGCCGCGAGATCCCATCGCGCGGGGTGTTGGCGTGAATGGTGGTCATCGAGCCTTCGTGGCCGGTGTTCATCGCCTGCAGCATGTCGAAGGCTTCCTCGCCGCGCACCTCGCCGACGATGATGCGATCGGGACGCATGCGCAGCGCATTCTTGACCAGCTCGCGCTGCCGCACCTCGCCTTTCCCTTCGACACTGGGCGGGCGTGTCTCCAGCCGGCCGACATGTGGCTGCTGCAATTGCAGTTCCGCCGCATCCTCGATGGTGATCAGGCGTTCCCTGGACGGAATGTAGCTCGACAGCGCATTGAGCAAGGTCGTCTTGCCGCTGCCGGTGCCGCCTGACACCAGGATCGATTTGCGCGCCTGCACGGCGATCCGTAACAGGTCGATCATCGGCTGCTTGATCGAGTTGAGCGCCATCAAGCGTTCGAGCGAGTACGGATTCTTCGAGAATTTGCGGATCGACACCAGCGGGCCGTCAACCGAGATAGGCCGCACGGCGATGTTGACGCGCGAGCCATCCTCCAGCCTCGCATCGACCATCGGCGACGATTCATCGACCCGGCGGCCGATGGCGGAGACGATCTTGTTGATGACGCGCAGCAGATGCGCCTCGTCACGAAACCGGATTGCCGTCTCTTCGACCAGGCCACGCCGCTCGATAAAGACGCGCTTGTGGGTGTTGATCAGAATATCGGTAATGGAATCGTCCTTGAGCAGCGGCTCGATCGGTCCGAGCCCCAGCATCTCGTCGGCCGTGTCGCTGGTCAGCTGATCGAGTTCGCGGGCATTCAGCGGCACGTTTCGATTTCGAACGAACTCGCGAACGATCGGACGGATCTCATTCAGGATCTCATCCTTGGATGCATTTTCAAGAGCGGTCAGATTGAACCGATCGATCAGGTGGCGATGAAGCTCGACCTTGAGCGTCAGAAAAGCGTCGGCGCCCTCGGCGACCTCGGTCGCTGGAGACGGAACGGCAGGCATCAGCGCTATGGGCGCCGGCTCCTGCGGCGCCCGCGTCTCACTCGGTCCCTTGATGAAACGACCTAGCATCTTCCGTAAGTCCCCAATGCCGTTGAACGGATACTATCGACTGGCCACAAGGAGTTCGCAAGACGGCTCATTCCATAGTTAAGTAAGGTCATGATCACGCCTGCTGCTCCGACGATTGCGCATCTTCGTAACCCGTTTGTTGCGGAGTCTTGAGTTTGGCAATCAAATGGACTGTTTGAATCGAGACGGCGGCGACCGCGAATCCCGCAAGAATATCGATAAGGTAGTGACCGCCTTCTGGCAGCGCGGCGAGTATCAGCATGGCGTTCAACAGATAGATGGGGAGCGCCACGTAACGAATGCCTCGCACGGAATAGACAAATATCGCAGCCAGTGCAGAATGGAACGACGGGAAGGTCACAAGGCCCTCCGGATTTTGGATCAGAAACGGCTTCAACATCCGAAGTGCGTGGAGCTGTTCAAGGTGCCGCGCTGAGGCACCGGGACCAAAAGAACTCAAAAGATCTGGTGAAGGATGGTAGAAATCGAAAGTCCCCGCCGCCGGCACCGCCATCATGATCAGGCACGTCAAACAACCGGCCAGCGCAAAATGCGCTGCGAATTCCTTTAGCCGGCCCGTGCGGGCGGTCAAGGCAAGGATGGCTGGCAACAGCAGAAACTGAACCTTCAGGCTGAAATAGGCGTACGAAAGTACCGACGCGATCCAAGGATGCTCATTCAGCCGCCCGACATATGCCACCCAATCGAAGCCCAGGGCAGCGTCGCCCGCGGCCAGATATACGTCCATCAAAGGACGGCTGGTTGCGGTTGCCAAATAGGACAACAACAAAATTTCAACCGAGAAGAGAGTGATCAAGCTCAATACCACGATCAGACTCTGGAGCCTGCCTGTGACATCGCTCAACATGTCGCGATAGCGAAAGGGAGTTTTGCGAAGTTGGTAGCGCATCGCGCCGAGCGCGACCCACAGCAGGACCATAGGCATTGCTGAGATCGCAGTTCGAGACCAAAGAACCGGCTCCACGCTTACGGTCGAAAACGGGTACCAGATCAAGACTGCAGCCGCGAGCCCTGCGAGCAAGGCCAAAACAAACGCAGTGAGCTGACGGCCCCGATAAATTGCCGCACTGCCTTGAGCCGATTTATACTCTGAACATCCCGTAGGTCTGGCGTGGGGCAAATCAGCAGTCACGTCGCATCCATGATGCGACACCTGGATGACCACCTGCTCCCCACCCATTGCCGAACCGCCCACCACGATGCGTTAGCCCCCGCTAAATTCGTGACACGGAAACTAACTGTTAACCACACATGGCACAAGCGGCGCGCGAGGTCGCGACCAGCCATTACTTACGACATAGTTAACAAGAAGCGCTAAAAAAAATCGTTTTTATTTGGCGACACGTCAGGACCCGGTGCCGGCCTGTCACCTCACGGAACATGAACGATTGCAATGAACCACGTCGGGTCGATACGCTCCTCGTAAACCCTTATATATAAAGGATTATGCATAGTGACTAATTTAGCGATACCGAATTCGGATGTATGGCCAAATTGTGAATGAATGGTTAAGGCGATTGAAAAATTAATCGAATCAAGCTCTTGTAAAAACTAACCTCCCCCCCAATCAGGTATTGGAAGGTTAAGGAACTGTTAATCTGTTTGACTCTGCTTTTTCGTGGGACAAGGATCGAGATGACGGGGGATGCTTGGGTATGGATTTCATCCTTGGCTCTGTCTCGTCGGGTTCAAACCTCCAAAGGGAGAAATTGGCATGAAGAAGCTCATGACGATGACCCGGCAGTTCCGCGACGACGAAAACGGCGCTGCCATGGTCGAATATTCCATCCTTGTCGGCATCATTGCTGCAGCGTCGCTGCTCGCTATCCTTGCCATCGGGGGATGGGTTGGTGATCAGTTCACCGGCCTCTGCAAAAATCTCAACACCAAGGGTGTCACGGCCGGTGGCGGCGCCGGCGGCGATTGCACGCCGTAACCATAGACCGCTGGGTCGGGATCGCTCGATCCCGACCCAGGCTTTCTGCATCACGAAATACTAGACGAAATACTAGCATCGCCCTGGGGCGGCGATTTGGGGTGGGAAGATGCGTGCCAATACTCTGATCATGATTGTTCTCGCCGGCGTCTTCGGCGTGCTGGCGGTAGTACTTGCCAACATTTGGCTGGCCGGCCAGCGCAATGCGATGGCGCAGTCGAATGGTATCCAGCGCGATACGGTCGTGGTGGCGGCAATGCCGCTGAAGTTCGGCGACACACTCAGCGCCGACAAGCTGCGCGAAATTCCCTGGCCGGCGGGCGCAATACCGGCAGGCGCGTTCAAGACGACAAAGGATGCCCTGGCCGGCGAAGGCACAAGGCAGGCGCTGCAATCGATCAGCGCAAACGAACCCGTTCTTTCCAGCAAGATCACCGGCCCCGGCCAGCGTGCCACGCTTTCGGCGGTGCTCGGCGAAGGGATGAAGGCCGTTTCCATTCGCGTCAACGACGTGCTCGGCGTCGCCGGCTTCGTCTTCCCCGGTGACCGGGTCGATGTTTTGCTGACGCGCACGGCGCGCGGCGACGATGGCGCGGACAGGAGTTTTGTCGACGTGCTGTTGCAGAGCATGAAGGTGCTCGCCGTCGACCAGGTGGCTGACGAGAGCAAGGACAATCCGACGGTGGTGAAGTCGGTGACGCTCGAGGTCAGCACCAAGGATGCGCAAAAACTGACTCTCGCGGCAGGGGCGGGCCAATTGTCGCTGGCGCTTCGCCAAGCCGCGGCCAGCCGGGGTGAGATGACCGAACGCATAACGCTTTCCGACTTGACCGGCGAAACGCCGGCCGATGTCGCCAAAAGGCAAGCTGAGCTCGACAGGAAGGCAGCGGCGGAAGCCGCGGCCGCGGAGGAGCGCAAACGCGCCGACGACAAGATAGCCGGTTTGACCCAAGCCGTGGACAGGGTGGGGAGCAAGCTCGACGATCTGAGCAAGGTGAAGCCGGCTCCGGCTGTGGCTTCTGCGCCGCAGGTGCAAGAAGTTGTCAAGGAAGTCGTCAAATATGTGCAGCCGGAACCACCGGCGCGGGCGACAGTGGGTGTGTTTCGAGGTATAAAGCTCGAAACATATGATGTGCCACGACAACAATAACACCGGCATACTGGGATATCTGGAGTCCGAATCAGCCGGCGAGGGGGTAGCGTAAATGCGCGTGTTCTGGGGACCACTGGCGGCCTTCGTTCTAGCCTGTCTCTGTCCGTTGCTGTCGTTGAGCCTCGCGGCTCACGCTGCAGACCGCTTCATCGATGTGTCGAACCCCAGCGTCCACAAGATCTTCCTGCCGATGTCGCAATCGGTAACGATCCAGGTGAATGCCAATCTGGGTGACATCGTCGTCGGCGACGAGAAGATCGCCGATGCCCAGCCGATGACTGACCGCACCCTCTACGTCATCGGAAAGGGCGCCGGCACCACCACGGTCAATCTCTTCTCCACGGACAAGCGTTCGCTCGGCGTCATCCAGATCGAGGTCGGCGTCGACGTCAGCGACATGGCGCAGGCGATCCGCCAGGTGGCGCCAAAGTCGCGCATCGAAGTCGGTTCGGTCAACGGCAGGGTCAGACTTGCCGGCCATGTCAAGGACGGCGCCACGCTGGCGGCGATCATGGAGGTGGCACAGCAATACGGCCCCGATGCCATCATCAACTCCGTCATCGTCGACGACAGCCAGCAGGTCAATTTGGAAGTGCGCGTGCTGGAAGCCAAGCGCAACGCCGGCCGCGATCTCGGCGTGTCGATCAGAACCACCAACAGCAGAGGCACGACTCAATCCGGAACTGGAATTGCTGCCGTCGACAAAGACGGTACGGTGCTTGGCTCGGGCGGTTTGCTCAGTGGCCTCCTGTCCGGCTCCAGTCCCTTCGGAGCCCTCCTCACGCGCGTCATCGACAACAACATCAAAGTCGACCTGTACATCGAGGCGCTGGAGGCCAAGGGCGTGGTGCGCACGCTCGCTAACCCCAACCTCACCACGCTTTCCGGCGAGCCGGCCAGCTTCAACGCCGGCGGCGAGGTCCCAATCCGCAGCATCGGCACGGATGGCCTAGTCCAGATCGATTTCAAGCAATTCGGCGTCAACCTTACGTTCACGCCGATCGTGCTCGACGACGGCAAGATCCATATGAAGCTGGCGCCGGAGGTTAGCGACCTGACCGGCTTCACCACTGCCGGCGACCCGATCTTCACCAACCGCAAGCTGGCGACCGTGGTCGAGTTGCGCGATGGCCAGAGCTTCGCCGTGGGCGGACTTCTGTCGAGCAAAACCACTAAGCTTCAGAACCAGGTGCCGTGGCTCGGCCAGGTGCCGGTTATCGGGACGCTGTTCCGCAATTCGAGCAACCAGAAGGAAGAAACCGAACTGGTGGTCATCGTCACGCCGCATGTCGTGCGGCCGGTTAAGCCCGGCGAGCAACTGGCGACACCGTTCGACAAGACGCGGCCCGCCAACGACCCGGAGTTCTTTATCCTCGGGCAACTCGAGGTGAACAAAGACATGATCCGCAAATACGAAACGGGCGACGGCGTCACCGGCCCCTATGGCCACATGCTCGACTTCAAATCGAAGGACAAGATGCTCTATGTCAAGAAATAGCGCCCTGATCCTCGTTCTGTGCGCCGGCGCGCTGTCGGGCTGCGCCGCGGACTATCTGAACAACTACGATTCGGTGACCTTGGCCGCCGGCGACACGCAGAAGTTCAATACGCTGCTGCAGACGGTCGACACGCTCAACCCGGCTTCAAAGAACACCAAGATCGAAGGTGACGGCACGCGCGCCGCCAATGTTGGCGAGAACTACAAACATCCACCACCGCCGCCGGCGCCGCCGCCTATCACGGTCAATGTCGGCAACTCGGGTGTGACAACGCAGTGAACTGAACGGAAGGATGCGGAGGCGCCGGGCATGCGAGGGGCCCTGGTGCAAGGTGAGAGAGAGAGAGAGTAAGGTCATGTTGGGGGCCATTCGTGCGTTCTGGAACGATCAACGCGGCGTAGCGATGATCTTCGTGGCGATAATGTTTCCGGTTCTGATCGGTTTTTCCGTGCTGGCCATCGATATGGCCAGGCTCAACGGGCTTCACAACGATCTGCAGAAAGGTATCGATGCGCTTGCGCTTGCGACAGCTTCAGAGCTTGATGGTAGGGCGGATTCGATTGACCGAGCCAACCGGGCGGCGACTACTCTCCTCAGCAACACAACCAAATTTTCAACGGCTGACAATCACACACTGGCTCTTGCCGATGTCACGATCAAATACCTGACCGGGATACCCGCCAGCGATGACACCACTTTGACTGCTAATGGCGTCGACTCCACTGGCCATGATTGGTCAAGCACCGACCCGAAAGCGGTGCAGTTCTCCTTAGTGACGGTGAACGCGTCCGGTTTGGCGGATGGTGCCGGCGCATTTGCGACGATCTTTCCGGCAAGCATGATTGGCAGCGCCAACACCATGGACATCCAGCCACAGGCGGTGGCCGGGTTCGTTCAGTCGATCTGCGAAACCGTGCCGATCTTCATGTGCAACCCGTTCGAGACGGCCGACCCGTTGACCAGCAAGACGATCCAACAGGCGTTTGCCTCGGGCAACACCTATAGCCGTGAGTTTCGTATTCTCAAGGTGGACTCGAACCCAGGCCCTGGCAATTTCGGGCTGATCGACAACAACCTGAGTTCGCTGCGTGATGCCATAGCGATGGGCACCTCAGGCACCTGCTACAACCGCGATGCGCTCACCACGAAAACCGGCGTCACCTTGGGACAGGTCAACGCTGGGCTGAATACCCGGTTCGATCTCTACAGCGGCTCGTTGAATAAAAACAACAAGGACTGGAACTACCGGCCTGCCAGCAATGTCCGCAAGGGCCAGAAGAACGGCTGCAGCAAATACACCCCCGTTACGGATGGAACGGCGCTGCCTCTCCCTCCCGGCGCAAACTATGTCGACTCAAAAGGAATGTCCGATCAGATTGCTACGCAAGGCTTTTGGTCCAGTTATTGGTCGATCAATCACGGCACGACATACCCCAACGTCCCTGCCGCCACCAACCCCACCGGCACCACCACTGTCCCGGCTTCCAGATATGACGTCTATAAATACGAGATTGCGCACGGGCTCGTCGGGGACAAGTCTCAGGCGCCGACAAAGGAAACCGGGACGCCGTCTTGCTTCAAGGGTGACAACCCAACGCCGGATCCTGATCGCCGTCTGCTCAACATGGCGATCGTCGACTGCATCGCGAACCAGGCCAAGATCAATGGCCACACCCAGTTAAAGCCGGATGGCTATGCCAGTGTGTTCGTCAACACCCCGGTCTCAAAGCAGAACAATGCCGATGATGACGACGGCACTGGTGCTGAGAAGCCGATCAGCCTGGAGATCGTCGACGTCGATGGAGGGTTTGCCAATAACACCCTTGTAGACAAAGCATTCCGCAATGAAGCCCAGCTGTATCGGTAGGGCGACATGACCAGGTTCGGCAAAATCGTCCGGCGGTTCCAAGGCGACGAAAGCGGCGCCGCCCTGGTGGAAGTCGCGATCACTATACCACTCGTATTGCTATTGTCGGCCGGCGTGTTCGAGTTCTCGAACGTTCTGAACACGCGTCTCCTGCTTGAAGCAGGCGTCGAAGATGCTGCGCGCTATATGGCGCGATGCAGTGGCGATTGGGTTACTTGCCAGGGCCTGGCACAAAACCTTGCGGCAAATGGGGCGATCGCTGGCGGCAGCGCAAGAGTTCCGGGATGGACCCCGGGTCAAGTCTTGATCACCAAGCCTGTTTCCACCCCAGCGGTCGATGGCAGCGGCAACGTGCTTTATCTCAGTAGCACCGGCACGGTGAACGTCGTGCAGGTCAGCACCGAGTTGCCATACAACGGCATCGTGTTCTGGGATTACCTGGGCCTTGGAACCCTCAACATCAACGTATCGCATCAGGAGCGCGTCTTCGGATGGTGATGGAAAACCGAAGGTTCCGCGCCGAGCAGTCGGGCGCCACGATGGTCGAAATGGCCATCGCTCTGCCATTGCTGCTGACGCTGCTGCTGGGTTTTGTCGACTTCGGCTACGCCTTTTTCCAGTGGAACGCCGGGAACAAAGCGGTGCAGGCCGGCGCAAGACTGGCAGAGATCTCTGCACCTGTCGCCAGCGGGCTTTTGCTTGAGACGTTGACGCAGAGCGATGTCACTAAAGTCGGTACCGCGGTGCCCGCAAACACCTACAACTATATCTGCACGGCCAATGCCGCTGGAACCGTCTCTTGCACTTGTGGCGCAGGCGCTACGTGCCAGAACCTGAATGCGAGCCAGGCCGCCTTTGATTTCATTTTCAGCGGCAACGGCAACCGGGCCGGAATGCAGAGGTTCCTGCCAACCTTGGTGAAGTCCGAGGTCAGGATACAATATCAGGCGTCAGGACTCGGATATTGGACGCGCCCTGAGGGGCCGGTGCCGACCATTACGGTCAGCATCACCGACCATCCCTTTCAGTTCTTTTTCCTGGCCGGATTGCTCGGATTCGGAACCATCACCATGCCCTCCATGCTGAGCACGGTCACGGGCGAAGACATGAAGAGCACGTGGACGCCATGAATGCCATCAACACCAAGGTTACACCGACCAAGCGCAAGCAGGTGGCGCTGTTCTCGTCGGATCCGAACTTCAAGCGCGAGGTGGCGACGCGGCTCGAGGCGCTGGCGATCTACGATGTCAGGGTTTCCGAGACCGCCGACTTCCTCAAGGGGCCGCCCGCCGACACGCGTCCCGGCATCGTCATCCTCGACCTTGCCAATGGCGAGGTGCTCGGCCAGGCAGGTATCGTCGAGGCGCGGTCCAAGTGGGCAACCGTGCCGCTGATCGCAGTTTCCGGCGAATTGACGTCGGAGCAGACGCGGGTGCTGGTGCGCATGAACGCGTCCGACTGGCTGCACAAGCCGCTCGATGCCAAGGAACTGCTCAACGCGGTGACCTTCCACGACACCGGCAACCAGGGAACGAAAAGCCGGATCATCACCTTCATCAGCGCCAGCGGCGGCGCCGGTGGGACGACACTCGCTTTGTCGGCGGCCGAATACCTGGCCTCGAAATCGGCCGAACGCGCGGCTTCCACCTGCCTGGTCGATCTCGATTTCCAAAGCGCCAATTGCGGCGCCTATCTCAACCTGTTCAACCAGTTCGACCTCGCCGGCATCATCGGCCAGCCGGAACGGCTCGATGTCGAACTGATGGATGTCATCAAGCTGTCGCGCCCGTCCGGCCTCACCATGTATGCCTTCGAAAGGCCGCAACTGCCTTTCGAGCCGCACGGCAGCGATTTCGTGTTCCGGCTGCTGGACCTCGTCGCCTACCGTTTCGACGACATCGTCATCGACCTGCCGAACATCGAGACGCCCTGGCATAACTCCGTGCTGTCGACCAGCGACGAGATCTTCATCGTCTTCGAACTCAATGTCGCTTCGCTGCGGCAAGGCAAACGGCTCTACAAGAAGATCCGCGAACTGCGCGGCAATGCGGTCAACATCACGCTGGTCGCCAACAAGCACAAGCGCAAATGGTTCGGCAACCACTTCTCGCGCAGTGAGCTCGAGAAGATCTTCAAGGCACCGCACATCAAGTCGGTCGCGCTGGACAATGCGTTGCTGACCGATGCCCTGAATCGTGCGATCCTGCCTTCCGAAGTCGATGGGCGGGCGCGCTTCAACAAGGACCTGAAGCGGATGTTCAAAGAGCGGCTCGATGACGCTGCTGCACGCTAGCTACCGGATCGCCCAGGGGTTGGCCTACGCCAGCCTGCTGGGCGTGGTGTTGGCGCTACCAGTCCAAGACTTCGCCCAGGCGAGATCGAGCCTTTCTGATCGGCCGCCGCTGCCGGCAATGGGCCCCAGCCTGCGCAAGACGGTTGCCTTCGCAACCACCGAGCAGCCAGGAACGATCATCATCCGCAAGAACGAGAAAGCGCTTTACCTGGTGACCCGCCAAGGCCAGGCGCTACGCTACCAGATCAGCGTCGGACGCGACGGGTTTGGCTGGACAGGCGTCGTCAAGGTGGGGGCCAAGACCGAATGGCCGGAGTGGCGCCCGCCGCAGGAAATGCGGACCCGCCAGCCGGAGTTGCCGAAAATGGTGCCCGCCGGGCCCTACAATCCTCTTGGCGCAAGGGCGCTCTACCTGCTTCGTGACGGTCGCGACACACTCTACCGGATACACGGCACCAATGATCCGTCCGGTGTCGGGTTCGACGGGACATCGGGATGTTTTCGGCTTACAAACACCGATGTGATCGATCTTTTCAAGCGCGTCGCGGTCGGCGCGAAGGTGGTGGTCCAATGACGATGCTCAGCGAACCGGACATGCCGGCGATCGATATCGGAAACCAGGAACCGCGCGAACAGGACGCCATCGAGAAACCGAGCAAGATAAAGACGATCGGCATTCTCATCGCCAGCGGCGGCTTGCTCCTCACCGTGGTCAACATGGCGGCCGCGATCTATCTCTATCGCGGCATGAACGACTTGCGTTTCGTCGAAGCGCGGCTGGAGCAGCTCGGGGCGTTCGAGCAGCGGATCGCGGCACGGCTCGACACGGTCAACAACGGCTTCCAGAGCCGGTTCGAGAAACTGGACAGCCAACTGCAAGGCAGCTTCAACGAGATCAATAGCAACGTTGCCCAGCTGGCACTGACTAGGCCGATCGCCGGCGACGAGGCCACGCCGGGTGCGGTGGAGCCGCCGGAGATGACCACCAGCACGCTGGCGGAAGCGCCCGAAGCTCTCGAAGGCGCGAGCGCGAGCGAACCCAGTATCACGCCCAGGAAGAGGGCCGCACCGGCGTCGCCCCCTCCCCCAAGCTCCAACTACCAGCGCATCCAGCAGCCTGACGGCAAGGTCTATTACAAGAGGATCAATTAGACCTCGTAGGGTATGGATTTTGGCAGGGCACTGGTGGCGAATGCCGCCCGCTCCAACTCTTTAGTTCTGACGCGACTCCCCAAGGGAACGCGCTACGCGCTTTTCCCGGAAACCCGTTTCACATTTTTCCCGGAATTGCTGTAGAGATCGCGGGATTGCTCAGAGATCGCGCTGCAGGGCCATGATGCGGGAGGTCCGGGCTTCAAACCGCGCCCGCGCTTCGTTGAGGAAGACGACGTGGCAGTACACACAGGCCGCAGCGCCCAAAAGCAGCACCAGGCTGTTCTTCAAGGTGAAATCCATCGCCAGCGCGAACGGAAGACCCCGGGGCGTCGTGAAGGCGGCGATCGTGCTCGCCGTTTCCGAGTGGCTGCCGACCGCGATCATCAGCCCGGCGAAGAGCAGGGCGACGTGGTTCGTTAGGAAGAAGAAGGCCGACCTCCGGGTCTGGCACGCCATCCAGCAGACGATCGATGCGGCGCCAAGGATGGCGGCGTCGGCAGCCATCGAGCCACCCAGATAGGCGTTGACCTGCTGCCAAAGCATCGTCGACAAGGGGCGCAGTTCAAGCCATACCCACCATGCGGTAGGGCTGGCTGGATAGATTCCCAGCAAGAAGGCTGCCATGCGTTCCCCTGCCAGGATCGCAAGAATGAGAAACGGGAAGGCAAAAAGCAGAAGCGGCTTGCGTTTCATGTTCCCTCACAATCTGCAAGTTAAGATAGACCGCGAAGATTGCGCAAGGCTTAACATCTCTCGCCGCCACGAAGCGCCGACCCGCAGCGAGGGCCGCCCGATCTACGGGAAGTTCGGGCTCGGGGGGAACCGCCCGAGGCGAAATAGGCGCCAGGCTGGAGGGCGGCGGGGCTATCGCCAGATCTCAGAAGACCCAAGGACTTCCCAGATGCGAGCGTGCTGATCTGCGCAACGCGGACAGTCGAGCGGCCGGGAATCGATCAAAGATTGAAGACGTGCGAAGCCGTCAGCCCGGCGAGGAGCACACCCGCAAGGAGCGCGATGATCGAGGCGAGGAACCAGCGCAGCGTGACCTGATAAACCGGCTCGTCGTCGTCTCGTGGGAGCAACGACCGCCACAGCGCAACGAACTGAAGGACGATGGCCAGTGCCAGCAGCAGCGTCGCCAGGATGGAGGCAAACGTCCATCCGCCCTCGACTTCGAAATTCCAGTACCGCAGGAACAGAAGCGAAAATCCGAGCAACACGGTGATCGCGGAGATGACACCTTGTCGGTAGCCAGCGGGCAAGGGAACTCTGCGCTCAAAGCCTGCTTCCTGCTGGCGATCGATCTGGCGATCGGGATAGTCGTCCGGGCGGTTGGGCTGGTCGGTCATGCGGTTCACAATATCGCCGGCGTCGGCATCGTCAAATGGTGACGATCTTCAAGGTATCGCTCGCCGTAGACGATGCGATCTTCTTCCGCTTCAAGGTCGGGAAATCACACCTTCCCGCGGCGCCCGCTCGAGCAGCCCGGCCTCTATGAGGACAAAGGCGCCGCTGCTGGGGAGCAGTTACCAAGAAGGCCGGCCCCTACACGTCCTTGTCCTCGAGCGCCCTGCGCATGCGCCTGATCACTGCGGCTCGACCCCGTTCGTCGGTCGCGGCGCTAACAGCCTCGTTTACGTCCAGGAGAAGCTTTGAAAGGTCATTGTGCCAGTCGAGGCGGGCAATCTTTTCCGGCTTCAAACGGCGGGGCTCGTTGACCTCGACCGGCAAACTGCGACCGGGAGTCAATTGGAAAGCATCGTCCAGCCTCGGGATGATGATCTTGTCGTCGGGTATCAGTCCTGCAAGCCTTCTACGCAGGCCGCCGAGTCCAGCCTCCTCTCCATGCGTCAAGAACACCYGCTGCTTCACAGGAGTTCGGGCCCTGATCCAGGCGACCAGTTCACTGGCATCGGCATGTCCGGAATAAAGGTCGAACAGGCTGATACGGGCCTTGACCTCTACTTCCTCACCCTGGATGCGCACGCGCTGCGCGCCGTCTAGCAGGATCCTCCCGAGCGACCCCTGGGCCTGATATCCGGCCATCATCACCGTGGCGTTCCTGCGCCAGAGATTGGCCTTGAGATGATGGCGGATACGCCCCGCGTCGCACATGCCACTGGCTGCAATCACCACGAAGAAGCCACTCAGGCGATTGATCGCCTTGCTTTGCTCCACTGTCTCGGTGAAGCGCAACTCTTTTGAACCGAGGGCCTGGCGCAGCACGTTGCCCTGTTCGATCTCGTCGGCATGCCGGTCGAAAATCGCGCTGGCGCGCGTCGCCAGCGGCGAGTCAACAAAAACCAGGGCTGATGGCACCTCCCCGGCTTTCATGAGCAGATACAGGTCGATCAGCAGTTCTTGCGTCCTCTCGACGGCGAAGGACGGAATAATGAGGGGGCCGCCGGCCTTGGCGGCGCCGCGCACGACGTCACCGAGCTGAGATCGCCGCCGTTCGGGCGAAACGTCCGGGCGGTCCCGGTCGCCATAAGTCGATTCGCAGATCAGATAGTCGACGTCGGCCGGCCCCTCGGGATCGGTCTGAAGCAGCTTGTGGCCTGGGCCGATGTCGCCCGAAAACACGATGCTCAGCGGCACATCATGTCGGTCGATCTCGAGCTCTACCGACGCCGAACCAAGCAGGTGGCCCGCGTTCCAGAAGCGGGTGCGAACGCCTTCGGCGACGGTGGTCCATTCGCCATATTCCGAAGCCCGAAACAATGTCATGCACGCGGCGGCATCCTGCTGACCGTAGATCGGCTCGACGGGCGGGCGCCCGCGCTGCGCATTGCGACGGTTCAGGTGCTCGACCTCCATCTCCTGGATATGCGCCGCGTCCGGCAGCATGACCGAGCAGAGATCAATGGTGGCACGGGTCGTATGGATCGGACCGGAAAAGCCCTGTTTGACCAGTTTCGGCAAAAGGCCACTGTGGTCGATATGCGCATGGGTCAGGATGACAGCGTCAATCGCGTCCGGTGGAAACGGGAACGCACCATAGTTCAGTTCCCTCTCGGACTTGGAACCTTGGAACAGGCCGCAGTCGATGAGGATGCGCGAATGCGGCGTCTCGATCTCATAACATGAGCCGGTGACGCCATGGGCCGCGCCGTGGAAGCGCAGGACTGGATCCGCCTCGCCTCTCATCTCGCGACGACCTAATGCGACAGGAGAACGGGCAGGCGCATATCCGCGAGAATGCCCTCGGTGGCTCCGCCGAGCACGAAGTCCCTGACGCGGGAATGCCCGTATCCGCCCATGACAAGCAGGTTGCCGCCGACCTTGAGAGCGTGTTCCTGTAGGGCAGTTCCGATTGAACGTTTCCCCGCTTGAATAGAGGCGGCCTCGGCCACCAGGCCACGCGTCCTCAGGCCCTGCGCAAGGCGTTCGCCGATGTCCTGTCCCGGAAGCGGTTTTTCATCAGTCACGGTCACAACAGTGACCATCGAGGCACGTTCGAGAAACGCCTTTGCGTCGGCAACGGCCCGGGCGGCGACTCGGCTGCCGTCCCAGGCGATAACGACATGTCCAAGAACCCCGACGTCAGTGGAGTCGGGAAGAAGCAGGGTCGGTCGACCCGAACTGAACAATATTGCCTCGGCTATCATCCGCGCCGTCTGGTTGGCCGGCGCCCAGCCGACCAGACAGATATCGAAATAGCGGGAGTGGTTTGCGGCAACCTCGCCCATCAGCGCCGGTGGTGCGCTCAGCCCCTGCGTCGTGTGGGTCACACCGCTATGTGCCGCTTCTTGCGTAATGGCCTCTAGCAGAACACTGCCGCACGTGCGGCTGGTCGCCTCGACCTCTCGTATCTTGCTCGGAAGATCAAGCAGGTAGCTCGATAGCGCGTTCGAAACGTCGGGAATGTCGACATTGATGGCAACAGCATCAAGCGATGCGTCGATCTGCTTGACGAGGGCGACCGAGTTCGCCGCGATTTTCGAGGAGTTCGCGTCTGGATAAGTCGCCAAGGACAGGGATGCCATCAGCTTCATTGGAATCGTCTCCATGGTCGAACGGCCAACTGCCATCACCATCTTGTAGTCACGATGGATGAGACGAGCTTTGACCCAGCGCAAATGCGATCCTTCAAATACTGAGCAGCAGGGTCGGCCAAGCTGAGCCCAGCTAGCGCCGCGAGATGGAGTTGACTTGGAGGGCCGCGTCACTGCCTATCTTGGCGCTTCGCGGGTTTTGGGGTGACAGCGTGATTGCCGTCGATCAGCCTTTCCATGTCGGCTGGCGCGGATGGATGTCGTCCTTGAAGGCGTCGAAGCCCTTCCAGGCAGGTTCGATCAGATCGCAGCCCGGCATGGGCGTGAAGGGCGACGGCTCGCTGAGCTGCATCGTCGGGATGTAGCGCGGACAGTTCGGGAAGATCACGCGCGCCTCCACGCGTACCATCATCTGTGCGCCGACCGTCCTGCCTGTTAGCGGATCGTCTCGGTCGATTCGGGCGGCGCCGTTAACGCGCAGGCGGCGCGGCGTGCCGTGCATGGCGATGAACAACAGCGCGACGTTCGGATTGACGTCGAGGTTGCCGAGGCTCCTGAACATGCCGTTGCCGTCATAATCCGGGAACGCCAGCTCCGATGGCCCAATGACACGCACGAAGCCGGCGGGGCCGCCCTTGAACGAGCAATCTGGCCGTCCCTCGGCGTCGACCGTGGCAAGAAAGAAGTAAATCGCATTCTCGATGAACGCCTTATCCTCGTCGGTGAAGGCCGTCCGTGCCATCTCTGCCAGGCGGTCAGCGATGCGCCGGCTCTCGAAGCGGTCCTGCAGAGAGCGATTGCCTTCGTGGTAGAATGCTTCGCCGGTCATGGACGTTCCTCCTTCACAACTCGGGTGATGGTCCGATCCTGAGTGATGCGGCAAGTCGTACGACAGGCGCGAGGCCCTCGCCGCCGGTAGCATGGGCTGCCTGCGATGCAATCGCGAGAGAAAGCCAGGCACGAGCACCAGATCGCGCGAGCTCATGCCCATCGCTCGGTACGCGATCCTCGCCATCACTTCTCGAATGTCGGATCTTGGCCGGGCGCATCGTCTCATTCCGGAAGCACTGAGGACCTCGATCGTTTTACACGATATCAAGGGCCGATCATATCGGAGTGTCGAACCGCAATGGTGTCGCGCCTGGCGCGTGCCCTAGTGGGCGCCCGGTCCGGTCGCCGCATGCAGGGGCCTCAAGACTGCAAGACATCGGCTTCGACCTCTAAGCTGACGTAAGGTCAGAAAGTCAATGACTCGAGTGCACCGCTCCAATAAACTGGTCATTGATGGTCGGCAGGGAGTTAGCCACGCAACCCTAAAAATCCAACCCAGCGCGGTGCGAAGAATGATACTCAGGGAGGGCATCAATGAGTTCATACGATTCCGACAAGGTTGCCAAACTTCATCGGGAATTGCACAGCCATCTTCCGCCTGAACCGGCGCTTCGCCTGAGAGCACTGGAGACGGTTCTGGTCGAGAAAGGCTTTCTGGCGGCCGACGCCGTGGACAAGTGGCTCGACGACTACTCGGAAAACGTAGGTCCGATGAATGGAGCCAAGGTCATCGCGCGGGCGTGGACTGATCCCAAGTTCGCCGAACGCCTGGCGAAACATGCGGCTGAGGCGTTTTCGGAAATCGTCCCAAGCGTCAGGAAGGATTACCCCCTTGTCGCAGTGTTCAACACGCCGGAGATCCACAACGTTGTCGTCTGTACCTTGTGTTCCTGCTATCCAGTTGGAATCTTGGGAATGTCTCCATCTTGGTACAAGTCGACCGAGTACCGGGCGCGAGTGGTCCGCGATCCGCGTGGCGTTCTCGCCGAATTCGGAACCGACCTGCCGGACAAGGTTCAGGTCACGGTGTGGGACTCGACTTCAGACCGGCGGTACATGGTGGTCCCGGAGCGCCCAGAAGGGACGGACGGCTGGACCGAAGAGGACCTCGCCGACCTCGTGACGCGCAATGCAATGATCGGGACGATGAGGGATCTGTCGCCAAAGCAGGAGGAGGGGTGATGGATACGGTTCACGACCTCGGCGGCAGACAAGGGTTCAGACCGATCCCGAACGTCGCAGAAGATGACTCGCCTCTGTTTTCCGATGAATGGAAGGCGCGCACATGGGCGATCGCCATGATGTCGATGAAAAAGTTGACGACGGATCGCACGGGCTGGACGCTCGATTGGTATCGCCACGTCTTGGAAAGGCTTCCCCCGGACGCCTACCTCGGCCTCGACTATTTCGAGAAGTGGATTCTGGCCATGATGGTCACGTCTGTGGATGAAGGCGTCGCGGGCGTTCAGGAGTTCTTCGATGGCATGGCCTCAAGTCGAACCTTCGAATACGAGTCGCCCAGGCCTGCGGTCGAGGTCCCGCCCACAGAGGCAAGGTTCAAGGCTGGCGACAAGATTGTGGCACGGCGCGACGTCGCCACAATGCACACGCGGCTGGCTGGGTATGTCCGCGGCCGGCCCGGGGTTGTCGACAGCGTGAACGGACCACAGCCTTTGCCCGACGAGAAAGCTGTCGGCACGATACGGCGCGAGCAGACATACGTCGTGCGGTTTCGCATGTCGGATCTTTGGCCTGAAGCCGGCGACAGCGCAGACAGCCTGCAGATCGACATGTGGGACAGCTATCTTGAGCCGGCCTGAGATTGCCCGTCGCGCACGGCGCCATCGCGATGGCGAACCTGTCTTCTCCGAGCAATGGCACGCTCAGGTCATTGCGCTGGTCGACCTGCTCATCGCCGACGGAAAGATCGAAGCCGAGGATTGGTCTCAGACCCTGGGCGCCGAGCTCGATCTACGGGCGGCCGATACTGCCATTGACCCCGACGCGATCTATTACGGGGCCTTTCTCAGCGCTCTGGAGCAGATATTGGACAAGAGCCAGTTCGCACCACGGGCCGAGGTGGACAGACGCCAACAGGATTGGCGAAACGCCTACCTGAATACACCGCATGGCAAGCCAGTGGCCCTGGGTCCGCAAGCAGATTCAATTTGACTGTAGGCAGCGGTGCGTGTTGCTGCCCACCCTTTGCAACGCGGCCACCCAATCGCCTATCGCTACCGGCCCGGCACCTGAGCGATCCCGTTGCAATCGACCGTGCGGTCTGAACGCACGGTGTAGCTGGCGTGGATCACCTGACCCATGTTCATGGAGATTTCACGCACCAGCTTTCGACGAACTGCAGTCGCGAACATAGCGGCCTCGGTGACGCCGATTGTAAATGCGTCTGGCCCGCCAATGACACAGCGCTCGAAATAGGATTGGAGGTTGGAACGGTCGTACATCGCAAACCCGTCGGCCTCGCCAATGCGGGGCATTGCGATAGGCAGCCCGTTGGTCGTCACGCCTTCCGCAAGAAGAACCTGCCGGATGGGGTCAAGGAGTGCTCCGGCATTGTTGGGTCCGTCGCCGGATACGTCAATAACCCTGCGCGGGCTGCGCAAGCCACTCTTCGCGAACTGATCATTCGCGGCCGACAATGCGCCGGAAATCGACGTTCCGCGGCCTTCAGTCAGCGGCAGCGCCGCAAGCCTGTCTGCCAAAGTCAGAACATCGTCGAGGCTTTCGACAATTGTCCACGGCACAATGACTGTTTGCTGACGTGGGCCGGCCCACTCCAGATAAAGCACTGCGATCCTGCCCCGCTCTCCCGACTTGATTGCCCTGGCGATGTCCGTGTGGCGGAAAGCATCGACGTAGCCGTCGCGTTGCACTCTTTGCTCAACCTTGCTCATCGAGGGCGAGACGTCCACGGCAAGGATCAATTGCAGATCGACTTCGGTCAGGTCGTCTGCGCGACGGTCGGTCGAGTGAGCCTGTGACGCCATCGCGAAGAACAGACTGAGCAGGCAGAGGCCCGTGAGCCGTGGCACCGGTCTTGCTCCGGCAGATCGAGCAATCCGCACCAAGTAGTCCATGGCGAGCCTCCCGCTGACAATGCAATTGTCGGTCCGAGGCGTCTCTTTGGTCACGAACGGCTTCCGATCATTTGCCGAAATCTGCGCTCCCCGCCGGTCTGGATGGCGATGACTCTTCGCAGCGCGAACCGTGCTAAGATCGAAGAATTGGACTGCGGCTTCGTGCGTGAGGGAACCGGCTTGAATAGCTCGCCGCCCACGACGTTCGTACTCAACGGCATTACCGCCGATCTGAGCAGCGAGACCTTGCGCGACAAGTCCAACAGGACAATCGCACTTCGCCACCAGACCTTCGCGGTGCTTCGTCACCTTCTGGAGAACGCTGATCGCGTCATCACCAAGGACGACCTGATGAAGGCAGTCTGGAACGGCATAGCCGTGACCGACGACAGCCTGGTGCAATGCATTCACGAGATCCGTGCGGCGCTCAACGACAATCGGCAGGCCGTCGTGCAGACGGTTCCGAGGCGCGGATACAGGCTGGTCCTTCCCTCAAATGCCGCACCGAGAATGGCCACCATCCTGGCCGCCGAAGTGGCCGCCGGGGGCCGGCTGACAGGCATGGATGAGCCGATCTCCGCTGCAACTTTCCGGGCATACAAGCAGATCATCGATCGGCTGCTGGTTCAACATGCAGGCGGTGTGTTCTGGAGCGCCGAAGAGAGCGTGGTCGCGGAGTTTGCCGGCCCTGTCGAGGCGATGCGGTGTGCGGGCGAGATCCAGCATGAGGTCGATAGGCGGAACCGCGAAGTTCCCGAGGCAAAGCGCCTGCGCTTCCGCATCGGCGTTCACCTGGGTTATGTCGTCGCCGAGGGCGACCACCTCGCGGGCGAGGCCGTCGAGATCGCCGCTCATCTGCAAACGTTGTCACGACCGGGCGGGATTTGCGTCACGGAAGCGGTCCAGGCCCAGGCTCAAGACCGGCTCTCGCTGGAATTCATCGATCTCGGCGAGCACAAGCTGAAGGACGTCGCACGTGCCTTGCGCATCTTCCGCGTACCCCTTGCTGCGGAGGAACCGGTCAGGTCACCATTTCGTGGTCTCGATGCCTTCGAATTCGAAGATGCCGATCTCTTCTTCGGCCGAGCGCGGGCGATTGCCGCCTGCATTGCAAGACTGGAGCGGCAGGCAGCTAGCGGCACGGCATTCCTTCTCATTTACGGAATGAGCGGTTGCGGCAAGTCTTCGCTCCTGCGCGCTGGCCTGCTGCCGTCATTGACACAGCCTGGAGCCGTAGCAGGCATATCCTTGTGGCGCCGCTGCCTGATCCGCCTCTCCGAAGGACCGGATGCATTCGCTGTGCTGGCTGCGGCACTGCTTCGCGAAACTGCTGTGCCGGAGCTGGCCTCCGAAGTAACAGCCGCGGAGTTTGCTCGGCTCTGCAGGAGCACGCCGGATCGGGCACTGGCGATGGTCCGACAGGCACTTGGCAAGGCCGCCGGGCCGGCCCGCTCGCAGATCAGATTGCTTGTCGCCATCGATCAGCTGGAGGAGCTGTTCACGACCGAGAGGCAGCCGGCGACGCGCGAGGCCCTTGTGCGTTTCATGGCGGTGCTGGCCGCGAGCGGACTGGTCTGGGTGATAGCGGCGATCCGTTCGGACTTTTTTCACCGCTGCGGAGAGGTCCAGGGTTTCTCAGCGCTCAAGGACGGCCTCTCCAGCTACGAACTCCTGCCGCCGACTGGCCCAGAGATCGGGCAGATCATCCGCGAACCGGCGGGCGTCGCCGGACTCCGCTTTGAGGAGAGTGCCGAGTTGGGGCGGCTCGATGATGTCCTGCAGGAGGCAGCAGCTGCCGATCCCGGATCATTGCCGCTTCTCGAGTTTGTGCTCGACGCATTGTACCAGGCGGGCCGCGAGCGCCGAGTTCTCACCTTTGCGCATTATCGCGCGCTCGGCGGGCTCGAAGGCGCAATCGCGCGCCGCGCCGATGAAGTCGTGGACTTGCTGGCGCCCAACATCCAGGAGGCCTTACCCGCGGTGCTGCGCGCTCTCACCACGGCAAGTCCTGGCGATGAAACGGTCACGGCACGTCCGGCCCTATTCACCGAAATTGCAGGCACTCCCGCGCGATCGGCCCTCGTCACGGCCCTGATCGACGCACGGCTCCTCGTCAGCGACGAGGACGCCGGAGGGCATGTCTTCGTCCGCGTTGCACATGAAGCACTGTTGAGCCGTTGGCCGCGCGCCAGTGACATTGTGAATGCAAACCGGAACTTCCTCGAGACGCGCGACCGCCTCAGGGCCGACGCTCACCGTTGGCACCTGGAGAACAGGAATCGAGAGCTTCTCCTTCCGTCCGGCAAACGTCTCGCAGAGGGTGAAGAGCTGATGCTGTCAAGACGGGAGGAGGTCGACGATGACGTCCTTGAATACATCGAGGCGTCTTTGCGCGCCCATCAGCAGAGAGAGGAGAAGGACCGGCAGGCAGAGCTGGCACTGATCGAGGCCGCCCAAGAGGCAAAACGCGAACGCCTGGAGCGCGAGGCCGAGCGCCGGAGCCTCGCGGCTGCCGCGGCAAACCGGCTAGCCGGACGTACGCGCAATGCCGCGATTGTGGCGATAATGCTCGCTCTCATGGCAGGCGCAGGCGCACTGGTCGCCTTCAGGGCGCAGGAGGAGGCAAGGTGGCAACGAGACCAGGCGCTGCGCAACCAGTCTCTTTCGCTCTCGTTCCTTTCGGAGCAGTCCACGGCAAGAGGCAACACCGAGGCTGCGATCCTGTTGGCGCTTGAAGCACTGCCCTCGAAAGACCAGTCCGAGCGGCCATATCTCTTCGAGGCGGAGGCAGCCCTCTACAAGGCTCTGCTGGCGCACCAACAGATCAAAATCTTCCGGCATGGCGCCGGCGTGACGTATGCGGCATTCAATCCGACCGGCGATCGCATCGTCACCGCGTCCTACGACAAAACCGCAGGCGTCTGGGACATCTCCAGCGGTGCCGAAACTGAAGTTCTGAAAGGTCATGAAGAGGCCTTGGAGAGGGCTGAATTCAGCCCGGACGGAAGCCGTATCCTGACGGCCGCGAGGGACGGCACTGCACGCCTCTGGAACGCCGTCTCGGGAGAACAGCTCTTCATCCTGCGGCCGGTAGGCAATTATCCGACGGCAATCTTCAGCCCGGATGGCACCCGGGTGCTGACGGCGGGGGAGAACAGCGATGCAACGCTCTGGGATGCTCGGACCGGAAAGAAAGTGCTAGGTGTAAGAAGCGACGCATATACGCGTGCTGCTTTCAGTTCAGACGGCCGCAGCTTCGCGACGGCAGGCAAGCATTTTGTTTCGATCTGGAATGCCGCAGACGGCGCGCTGACGCAGTCAATCCGAGTGACCTCCTGGCCCTACAGCCTGGCGTTCAGCCCGGACGGAAGCCGCATACTGGCCGGCCCGTGGGGTTGGCATTCACACCGCGACACGTCCAGCCTTTTCGATTTGTCGAAAGGAACGGAGATCGCAAAGTTGGCCGGCAGCAAGAGCGACACGCAATTGAACGGCGTGATTTTCAGTCACGGGGGTCAGCGAATCGCCACGGTATCCCTCGATGGCACTGCCCGGATTTGGGATGGAGCGTTGGGAACGCTGGATGACCTGCTCGGCCAGGAGGTTTCGGGGTTGAAGCCAGACATCGACACAGATGAACGCGATGTGGAGATGAACGGTGCTTTCACCCCGGACGACCGCTTCCTGGCGACCGCCTCGATCAATGGGCCGATCCGCATCTGGGACGCTGAACGCGCCTCGTTGGTGACGACCATCGCCGGTCATGAATCTTTGGTCGAGCATCTGGAATTCAGCCCGGTTGACAGCAACATTCTTCTCACTGCTTCACACGATGGCACCGCTCGGCTGTGGGATGTCGACGGCGCCCTGACGACCGCGCTCTCACATGAATACAGGCCGACTTTCGCGGTCTTCAGTCCCGACAATGTCCATCTGCTGACCGGTGGCGGCGACAGCGCGGCGCATCTTTGGGATGTTATAAGCGGGCGCGAGATAATCCGGCTCGATACCCATGAGATCGTTCAACGCGCGACGTTCAGTCCCGATGGAAGGCGCGTCGCTATGGCATCTCTTGGGGGCCAGGTCCGAATCTGGGATGTGGCCGGGGGATTCGAGACCGCCCAGTTCCGATCCCATGGCGGACTGATCCAGATCCAGTTTGGTCGCGATGGCAAATCGCTTGTTTCCGCATCGATCGACGGTACGGCACAACTGTGGGACGCGGCGACCGGCACCGAGCAGGCCGTCATCAATACAAGCAGTAATCTGCCGCAGGCCATTCTTAGCCCCGACGGACGTCTGGTCCTCTCGGCCAGGGAAGACAATGCGGGCCACCTCCTGACGACTAGTGGGACCGAGCTCAGGGCCCTTGTGGGGCATCAGGATCGCATCACGGCAGCGGTCTTCAGCCCGGACGGTCAACTGGTCGCCACAGGCTCGCTCGACCACACGGCTCGCATTTGGTCGACCTCGGACGGAGCAAACGTCAGAACGCTAGTGGGACATACCGGCGAGGTGACGGTGGTCTCCTTCAGTCCCGACGGTCAGTCGCTGCTGACCGGCTCGCGTGATGGAACCGTCCGAATCTGGAGCGTCTCTGGCGGACAGGAAAGGGCCGTTCTTAGGGGCCACAGCGGCGCGGTGGACAGCGCCCAGTTCAGTCCCAGCGGTTTGTATGTCGTAACCGCGTCCTCGAAAGATCGCACGGTCCGGCTATGGGAGACGCAATCGGGGCGCGAGATTGCCGTCCTTGCCAGCCACGACGAAGCAACCGTTCTACTGGGCTTTACACGCGCAACTTTCAGTTCCGACGGCACCCATGTCGCAATTGTTTCCGGCGAAGAAAGGGTCCGCATCGTTCGCGCCTTCCAGACACCCAAGGACCTCATTGACTTTGCACGGCGCACCGTGCCTCGCGAACTCACCCCTTGCGAGCGGCGAAGCTTCTTCCTTCCTGAAGACCCTGCAATTGGTACTTGTCCGGGCTGAGGTCGACAATGGAGTCAGATTTTGCCGCCTGAGCCGGCTGCTGGAACGGGCAACTTAACGCCGCATCTCGACCGTAGAGGCCAGCTTTGCCGCTTCCTGAAAGCTGACGTCGCAGGCGACCACGCTGGCGGTCGTGGTGGCGTCGGCGCGAAAGGTCGACGCTCAACCGAGTACATGTTGCGCCTTGCCGGACGAGGCAAATGGAAATTTCAGCACCTGCGTCCTTCTATTAAACGCGAGAGCGAGCCATGATGCCTCTCGTATTCATCCCGAGACAATTCATCCCAAAGGGAAGCGAAACGGGCGTATGCGCAGCTGGGTGACAAGGTTCTGGCGCTCGCTTTCCGCCGGCGGCCTCGTTTTGGGCACGCTGTTCTTCGTCGCCTCGCTTACTCCGACGCTCATTCCCCGCACCTACCTGACCCAAGGCGTGCTGTCCGGGGCATGTTTCGCCGTCGGATACGGCATCGGAGTCGCCTGGCGCTGGCTATGGACCTATATGGAACTGCCGGAACCGCGCGAGCGGCTTCTGCTCTCTCTCAAGATTGCTGTCGCGGCCGCTTGCGCCGTCATCACCATACTGTTTCTGTGGTGGGCGGCAGAATGGCAGAACTCGATCCGTCGACTGATGCAGCTCGAACCCGTGACGAGCGCGCATCCGGTTGAGGTCTGTTTCATCGCGATCGCTACGTTCCTGGTGGTCATCGCGCTTGCCAGGCTCTTCAAAGGCATCTCCCGTTGGATTTCAGAAAGGTCGGGCCGCTTCGTCCCAAGCAGGGTTTCGAAGGTGATCGGTTTCGCAGTCGCGATACTGTTGTTCTGGACGATGGCAAACGGCGTGCTCTTCCGCTACGTGCTGCACTTGGCCGATTCGTCCTTCGCGGCGGTTGACGCCCTCATCGAGCCGGACCGGCCGCAACCTGAATCTCCGCTCAAGACCGGCAGCTCGGCTTCCCTCGTCCGCTGGAAAGAACTTGGAAGGGCAGGACGCGAATTCATCGCGACAGGACCCACCGCCGCCGAGATACGCGCGTTCACGCACGCCGATGCGCTCGAACCTATCCGGGTCTATGTCGGGCTCGGTGCCGCCGACACGGCGGAGGAAAGGGCGCAAATCGCCCTCGATGAATTGAAACGCGTCGGCGCCTTCGAACGCTCCGTACTCGTCGTCATCACCCCCACCGGCACCGGCTGGGTCGATCCCTCTGCGATGGATACGGTCGAGTATCTCCACCACGGCGACGTGGCGAGCGTGGCCCAGCAGTACTCCTACCTGTCGAGCCCGCTATCGCTGCTGCTCGAGCCGGAATACGGCTCGGAGGCTGCAAAGGCTTTGTTTGCTGCAGTCTATGGATACTGGACGACGCTCCCGCACGAGAGTCGGCCGAAACTCTATCTGCATGGCCTGAGCTTGGGAGCGATGAATTCCGAGAGTTCGATGGAGCTTTTCGGGATGCTTGGTGACCCTGTCCAGGGGGCTCTGTGGAGCGGTCCGCCGTTCAAGAGCAGAATCTGGCGCAGCGTGACGGAGCATCGCAATGCCGGGTCACCGGCCTGGCTGCCGCAATTCCGAGACGGGTCCTTCGTCCGTTTCATGAACCAGAACGGCGACCCCGGTCCGAGCGACGCGCCCTGGGGTCCGCTGCGCATCGTCTACCTCCAGTATGCGAGCGATCCACTGACGTTCTTCGCCTATAGCGATTTCTATCGCCGTCCGGACTGGATGAATGCGCCGCGCGGCCCGGACGTCTCGCCGGAGCTGCGGTGGTACCCGATCGTATCGATGCTGCAGCTCGCCCTCGACATGGCCGTGTCGACCAACTCGCCGATGGGCTACGGACATGTCTTTGCGCCCGAACACTACGTCAATGCGTGGCTCGCCGTGACTGACCCACAGGGGTGGTCGGCCGACCAGATAGCGCAACTGAAGCAACATCTTGCCGCGCGCGCCAGGAAGTGACCGCTGCTTGCGACGGGCGCCTCATGCGATTGTTTCGCCGGTCCGAACGGCCGGCCGCGGCAGCCGGATCCGTGACGAGGTCACCGCCTGATGCGGTGCATATCTACGACACGGCCATTGCGCGCGTTCAACCCGATTTCAAACAGACCGTTGGCGCGGCGCGCCCGATAGGTGAAAAGGCGCCCGCGGCAATCCACTCGCCGGACGTTCCAAAAACCACGGCTGCGCAGCAGTCTCTCGCCCTCTCGGCATGTGATCGCTCGGCCGTGGTTGAGGCTGGTGCCGATATTGATGTTGATCGTGACGGCATGGGCGGGCGCCGGCAGAGCCAGGGGCACGACAAGACTGAAAACGAGACCCAGGCAAGCAAACAAGGGACGAGGCATGGAACTCTCCGTGACGTTGCTTTGGTTTCCCTAGAATCAACTCCCCCGAAAAGCGTATTGTCAAGGGACTAACTTCGAGCGCGACGGTCGGGCCGCCCGAGGCCGAGCCTGTGAGCGCAGGCGAGGATGTTGGCCGCGATGGCCAGCGAGACCAAGGGCCGGCCCTTGATCCCAAGCACCCAATTGCACACGATCTCGAAAGCCGCGACCGCCGCAACCACCGCGCCGGAGCCGACAAGGCTGGCCACGCTGAAGATTGGCAGCACCGAAGCGTTGGCACCGGCCCGGACTACTCCTGTTCCTACCGCACAGAAATCATGCAAGCTTGCTTGTTGGGCGGCATACCAGTATTTTGAAGTCGCGGGGGATTTTCTGCAAAAAGGCCCCATCATGTCGGACAAATCTGTAAAGGGCATTGATCGCCGCGACCTTATAATGGCATCCATTGCAACGGTCGGCGCCGCGGCCGCCTTGGCGGCCAACGCCGGCGCCGCGAACGCCGAGGACTCGGCGACTTCCTCGTCCGCTCCGGCAGCGGGTGCGCAATCGGCGACGATTTATGTCGGCGATGTGATCCAGGGGAAGAAAGTCGTCAGCACGCTCGACGTCAACGACTTGGAGCCCGGCAAGAAGCACCTTCTGTATTTCCAGGGCGTGGAGAGTCCCACTGGACAGCACTGGTATGTGTCCGTGGCCGTCGCCAAGGGGGCGAAGTCGGGCAAGCGCGGCATCCTGACCAGCGGTGTGCATGGCGACGAGATGAGTTCCATACATACGGTCCAGACCGTGATGAACCAGCTCGACCCCGCTGAGATGTCGGGCACGGTGATGGCGGTCACCGACATCTCCCGCCCGGCCCTGGAAAGCATGCAGCGCAGATGGCCCAACGCGGGCAGAGGCCTCGACCTGATCGACATGAACCGGGTGTGGCCCGGCAACGAGAACGACATCACCGCGGCCAGCCGACACGCCGGGCTGGTGTTCAACCGGCTGCTGCGGCCCAACGCCGACTTCGCGATCGACTTCCATACCGGAACGACCGGATTCGAGGTCACCGCATTCAATATTGCCGAGATGGACGTGCCCGAGATCAAGGCGATGGCGGAGCTCTATCCGATCGGCCAGATCTTCGACAATCCAACATATCCCAATGTCCTCCATAACGCGTTTAACGCCGCGGGCATCCCGTCATTTTGCCCCGAGATCGGGGCTGCCCGCCACCTGGACCTCGAGATGATCGGGCTATTCGTGGAAGGCACGATGAACGTGCTCAAGCATCACGGCATCGTCGCCGGGCCGATGGGACGCACGGGCAAGGACGTGCACGTCTTTGTCGGCAACAGTGCGTTCCCGATCCTGGCAACCGAGGGCGGGTTGGTCGAGTATCTGGTCAAGCTCAACGACAAGGTCGAGGCCGGACAGAAGGTGGCCATCCAGCGCAATAGCTTCGGCGAAGTGGTTGCGGAGTACGCAAGCGGCGTGGCTGGAGAGATATCGGGCCTGCGCAGCGATGCAATGTCCGAGCCCGGCAATCCCTTGGCATTTATCCTTTTCAACAAGCCGGGGCCGGAGGACGTTGGGGGCTACCCCGAGTGAGTTCACCCATGCGAGCGAACCCTTCGGATCATCGCTTGAGAACGACCGCTGCGCGCAGTTGATCCTCAAACGAGCGTGCAGCGGCGATGTTCAACGCTGTAACCTTGAGATCCCCGATGAACGGCACGATGTGCAGATCAAGGTGCGAGCGATAGCTGTCTACCGTGGTGCGCTTCCGACCGGCTACCTCGATGCTGCCTATCCAGAACAAGGTGTGGATCGAGGAGATCACGCCGAAGGTGAAGAAGGGGCGCTGACCGTCAACAAATGCAGCGCGCCCCGGCCATGTCCCTACATCGTGATCGAGACATACGACAACAGGTAAAGGATCGCCATGGTCGCCGTCGCGAGTATGACCCACAAGCCCAAGCTGCTCATGCTTCCTCACTTCCCCTAGGTGAGGATTGCGCCGGTCGAGGGCAATCGCAACCGCCCTGGGTGCGTTGTCCACTCCTTTCTTTTGGAGCACTGGCTCTAGCGGCGCGGCTCCGCCCAGCGGAGCACAAATTAGCTTGTGCTTTTCTGAAATGCCGGTGCTGCTGCCGAAGGGATAGCGAAACGCGGGGCCGCTTCCGACCGCATTGCCAAGCGCGCCGAAGCTGGACCTAGACTAAGGGTTAGTTGCAATCCGCCGCGAGCATCCCGACCTTAGAAGGCGGACCTACCCGTCCGAGAGAATTTGCTGGAGCTTTGGGTAGAGATCATGAGAATCATAGCTCGCACCGCCACCGTGATTGCATCGATAGCTGTGGCTATCGTTCTGACCTTTATGGCAGCTAAAGGATTTGAGCTATCGACGCCAGATCCGATCGTGGCTCATACCTTCGAGAGGAACATCTGAGGGGCACGAGGCGCTATGCTAGGGCGCTCTCTGCGATGAACTCGACGCCGGCCGTTTCCAGAGCGTGCGGCGGGGTTGCTGGAACTGGCAGAGTGCTTCGTCAATCGTCTTTGAGACAGGACCACAGCCGCCATCAGAGCGCTAAGGAATAGGTCCGGCTTCACCAGATTACCGACCGGTCGATCTCGCCGATCCGCGCCCGGCCGGTAAGCGCCATTGCGACCTCGAAGTCCCGGCGAAGCAGGTTGACACAATGGGCTACGCCCTCGGCACCATCCGTTGCCAGTGCGTAGACATAAGGGCGGCCAATCATGACCGCGCTTGCCCCCAGGGCAATTGCCTTCAAAACGTCGGTGCCACGCCTCACGCCGCCGTCGAGGATGATGGGAATCCGCCCGGCCACCCGATCCGCGATGGCGGGCAGGGCGTCGATGGTCGCCGGCAGGGTGTCGAGGTTACGCGAACCGTGGTTCGAGACGACGATGGCATCGGCACCGGTTCCGATCGCCTGCTCGGCATCGTCAGGATCGAGGATGCCCTTCAGGATAAGCGGCAGGGTTGTCAGAGAACGCAGCCAGGCAATATCCGCCCAGGTCGGCATGGCGCGCCGCTGCGCAGTGCCAACTTTGAGGACGCCGGTGTTCCGGTCCTTGAAGTATGGCGTTGCGAGGCTGTCGGGAATTTTGAATCCTGCCCGGAACTGCCTGCGGCGATCGCCTGGTGTTGGCATGTCGACCGTCACACTGATCGCCTTTGCGCCCAGTGCGGCCATGCGCGATACGAGTTCGCCATTGAAACTGCTATCGCTTTGCCAATAGAGAAGGAACCAGACTGGAGACTGGGTCACCGCCATGCAATCCTCGATCGCCGCCGTCGCCGTCGTGCCCAGAGTGAACACCGCTTCCGCCACTCCGGCGCCGCGCGCCGCGGCCACCTCGCCTTCCGGATGCGCCAGCCGCTGATATGCTATTGGGGCTAGGATGATCGGATGCGGCAGACTTTGCCCGAAGAGCGTGATCCCGGTATCAAGTCTTGTCACATCGCGAAGCACGCGCGGCCTTAACTTGATGCGGTCGAATGCGGCTTCATTGTCACGCTTGGTGATTTCTTCGCCAGCACCGGCGGCAATGAACTCATAAACCGCGTGCGGCAATAGCTCCCGCGCCGCGGGTTCAAAATCCGCCAGGCAGAGAAACCGAGTTTCGATATCAAGTGGCATGGACCAATCCGATCAGTATCTCAAAAAAGTCGGCTGCTGACCCCACGCCGGCTCCCCAAAAGGGGGGTAGCGCTTGAGGATTTGGCGTCGCCGCGCCTTTTCCCACTACTGAAGCAGCAGCCATTCCGGCGCACGTCTCACCAATGATCTGATCAGCCTCATGGCTTGCTCAACCTCACCCCGGCGCCGCCGCCGTTTTTGGGGATGTCGCACGGACTTGCCGATAGTCGCAGGAAACCCTTGGAAATCAACGGTAGCCAGTTGCAACATAGGTGTGACATGAAGCGGGCAAGGACGCCCCTACCCCATGCGACAAACCACTGAATTTATTGGTACCGCTGGCTGGGATCAACATCTTCTACAAGATATTGTTTTTATTGTCTTTTTTCTGCCTCTGGTCTCGATTTGTATCACAATAGGTGTCACAATAGGTAGCACTTTCACGGGGCGTTGGGCGAAGGAGCCGCACAGAGCAACATCCTCACGCACGTCGGCTCACCTTGATGTTCTGCTCCTTTGCCACCCAGGCTGATACTCTTTATCTCGAAAAGGTATTGGTGGGCCCGGAGGACGTATCAAGAACGTTGATTTTATTTAATTTTTCGTGGGCCAAAATCAGAAATCTTCCCGCATCGTTTCGTATGGTTCCGCGACGCTTCACTATCGAAACTCGGCTAATTCTATGACCCCTATTGATCCACGCCCCCTTAAGCAATTTGGAAGGCTATGCCACTTCCAGTTTGGCCTGCTGCGTTTGGTCCAGCATGGTTGCAAAAAAAGCCGTCTCGCCTCGATGTCGGTTCTCCCAGCTAGCGCCGCGATTGTGCCGGCGTGAACCGCCGCGCCGGCACGCGCCCTGGACTAAACTACCCGAGAGTTTGACTGGCGAGGCCATAGGTCACTGGCGCAGATGCACCGCCGACTGCAAAATCGGCGAGGCGTTTGCCCATCGACATGGTGAGAACCGTGTCGAAAACCGGCATTCCGCTGTGCGACAGAAAGGCGGCGAACTCGCCTTTGTCCATGTGGGTGTCTATGCGCAGGAAGGCCCCCGAATGGTCGGCCACGTGCGGCCGCACGATCGCCACGGCATCCGCGTCGCTTTCCGCCACAACCGGCCCCACGACATGGCCCCGCCCGAACGGCCGACAGAGTGCGAATGCGTTCAGCCTGCCATTCTTGAAAAGACCATAGCCCGCCGAGTGGGCGAAAAGCTGTTCGACGAGCGCCGTCCGCCTCACGCCAAATCCTGCCGCGTCGAGCGCGATCGCAGCGGGAATATCCCTTGCGTCCAAAGTCCGGACATCGCCTCGAATATTTGCGGGTCTACCCGTCGTGGGCATGCGGGCGATGCCCTGGCATTGATAAACGGTCTTCTCCGGCTGGAAGTCGAGCGAGAGATAGAGCCGCCTTGCCGCGCGCGTTGCATTGAGGCGCAGATCACGGCCGACGACCTTGTCGAAGACCCGCTTCATCAGCCATTGCCCCGCCCCCAGGGTTTGGAGCCGCGGCGAGGTGATGACCATGCCCACGGTTGCGAAATCGACACCATGCGCGAACCACATGGCCGAGCCGAGGACCCGGCCGATCTCATCGAGCGCCACGAACCCCTGTCCCGATCCGCGCAGGAATTGCCAGTCCTCGGCGCGATGCGGCCATCCCACGGAGAGCGAGAGTGCGTGCAAGCGATCCAGTTCGACGCTTTCGATGTCGCCGACGCGCATCGAGAACGTATCGATTTTCAAGCTTCCGGACGGCTTCAATTCCATGCCCCTGCAAGATTATCGTACCAGAGGGCGACGCACCGACGGCCACCCTCTGCCCCTACCAACGCTAAACAAGCAGACCGGTACGATTTGCTCGAAAGCCGCGCACCAACGCTAGATTCAACTGAAACATTTCCGCTTTCGGCACGCAATCGCGAAAGAACGCGCACATCCTCTCCGGAAATCTAGCAGCGTATGGTCGACGGTATCGATCCCGGTGGACCCGAAATGCTTTGAGGGCTGGAATGGACGTCTTCGACATCCTCGACCGTCTCGTCGCCTTTCCATCGGTCGCCGGCAAGCCGAACGGTGATATCGCCGGCTGGATAGAGGCCCATCTCGTAGAGCACGGGGCGCAGGTCACGGTGCTCCCGGGGCCAGAAGGCGACCGTTCCAATCTGTTCGCGACGATCGGCCCCGGCGATGTCCCTGGCTACATCCTGTCCGGCCACATGGACGTCGTTCCTGCCGGCGAGCCGCAATGGAGTTCGGCTCCTTTCGCGCTGCGCCGAGAGGGCACGCGACTCTACGGACGCGGCACAACTGACATGAAGGGGTTTCTGGCCGCGGCGCTCGCGGCGGTGCCAGCGCTGACGGGACTGGGCCTTGCCAGGCCAATTCATCTTGCCTTCTCCTATGACGAGGAGGTCGGATGCCGCGGCGTGCCGCATTTGATCGCTCGCCTCCCCGAGCTTTGCGCGAAGCCGCTCGGTGTCATCGTCGGCGAGCCGAGCGGCATGCGCGCCGTGCGCGGCCACAAGGGCAAGGCGGCCGGCCGCGTGACGATCAACGGGCGCTCAGGCCATTCCTCGCGGCCCGATCTCGGCCTCAACGCCATCCACGCCATGGCCGGTGCGCTGAGCACGGCCGTGAGCGAAGCCGAGCGGCTAGCGAACGGTCCGTTCGACCCTGCCTTCGAGCCGCCCTACTCCTCGCTGCAAGCGGGCGTGGTGGCGGGCGGACAGTCGGTCAACATCATTCCCGGCACCTGCACGCTGGACCTGGAGGCGCGCGCCATTCCAGGCGTCGACCCGGCCAGCCTGCTCACGTCGGTCAAGGCGCGAGCCGAGGCCCTTGCGGCCGAAGGCTTTCGGGTCGAGTGGACGCCGATGAGCGCCTATCCGGCGCTGTCGCTGCCGCAGGACGCGGCACTGGCGGCACTGTTAGCCGATCTGACCGGCGAAGCGCCGCTTGCCGCCGTCAGCTACGGCACGGAGGCCGGACTTTACCAAGCTGCCGGGGTCGATGCGATCATCTGCGGCCCCGGCGACATCGATCGCGCCCACAAGCCGGATGAGTACATTCTCACCAGCGAACTCGCCGCCTGCCAGCGATTGATCGAGGCGCTCGGCGCCCGCTGCGCGGCTTGAAGGGGAACCGGAATGACATTCCTGTTCAATTCCGATGCGCGGCGCGGAGCGATCTTCGCCGATGCCTTCGCCGAGGAACTACCGGACGTCCCCTTCACTATGGATGCCGCAACAGTCGATCCTGACTCCGTACGCTATCTCATTACCTGGACCGCGCCAGAAGACCTCGCGCGCTACAGGAACCTGGAGATCCTGTTCTCCATTGGCGCCGGCGTAGACCAGTTCCGCCTCGATACCTTACCGGAACAGGTGAAGATCGTGCGCACGGTCGAGGAAGGCATAGTGCGCATGATGCAGGAGTATGTGACGCTGGCCGTGCTCGCCCTGCATCGCAACCTGCCCGCCTATCTGGCACAGCAACGCGCCGGCGAATGGCACGATATCCTGCAGATGCAGGCCGGATCGCGCCGGCTCGGCGTGCTCGGCCTCGGGCAACTCGGCCAGGCCATCCTCGACCGCCTTAAGGCATTCGGCTTTCCACTCGCTGGCTGGAGCCGCTCGCCGCGGCAGATCGAAGGCGTGACCTGTCATCATGGCGAACTTGGGCTGGGGGAGGTGCTCGTGGCCAGCGACATACTGGTCTGCCTGCTGCCGCTGACCGAAGACACGCGCGGTTTCCTCGATGCCGACCTGTTCGCGAAACTGCCCAAGGGCGCGGCGCTCGTCCACACCGGCCGGGGGCCGCAGCTCGACCACGAAGCGCTTCTCGCCGCGCTCGACCGCGGCCACCTTTCTGCGGCGATGATCGACGTCACCGATCCCGAACCGCTGCCCGCAGGCCATCCGTTCTGGTCGCATCCGAACATCATACTGACCCCGCATGTCGCCAGCGTCACCCAGCCCGCGAGCGCCGCACGCGCCGTCATCGAAAACATCCGACGCCACCGCGCCGGGGTCGATCCCATCGGGCTCGTCGACAGGTCGCGCGGCTATTGAAATCCAACCTGAAAGGCCATCATTTGTCCCTGCTCAAGACCGTCGACACCGCCCCATCTTTCCCGCCACGCCAGTCCAAGGCGTTGCCCGAACGGCTGATAGCCGGCGACCCCGCCTTCAAGACCTGGGCGCAGGACGTCGCCAAGGGCGATCTCGTCCACACTGGCGTCTGGGAAGCGACGCCAGGCGAGACGCGCTCGATCAAGGGCGAGACCTTCGAGTTCTGCCACATCCTCTCCGGCGCGATCGAGATCACGCCCGACGCCGGCGAGGCGGTGACCTACCGCGCCGGCGACAGCTTCGTGATGAAGCCCGGCTTCACCGGTGTCTGGAAGACCATCGAAACGGTGCGCAAGATCTACGTCACGGTAGGGTAGTGGGTCTGCGCGAGCCGGCGCCGCCGCAACAGATTTTGCCGTCCCTCATCGCCAGCACGCAACAATCATCCGCGACCGATCTTCGAACGGTGCATGCTGCGCTGTTGCGCGGGCTAGGCTCCTCCAGAACAGCTGAGAGTGGGCGCCCATGGGCCTGAGCTTCGACCCGGATACCGTCTCCCTTCCCGTCGGCCATTTTATCGACGGGGGGCTGATCGCGGCCGAGGGTGCGATCGAGATGCGCCGCCCGTCGGATGGCAAGGCATACGCCGTCAGCCCCGTGGCCGGCGTCGAAATGGTCGACCGGGCGGTAGCGGGCGCCAAGGCGGCGCTGAAGACCAGCAACTGGGGCGGCGTTCGGCCGCGCGAGCGCACCAGGGCGCTCCAGGCCTGGGCCGACCTGATCGACGCGGAAGCCGAAACGCTGGCAAAAATCGAGGCGCTGTGCTCGACGCGGCCCGTCGGCCAGCTCGTCGCCGGCGACATTGCCATAACCGCCGAGCAGATCCGCTTCTTTGCCGAATTCGCCGACAAGGAAGGCAGCGAGCTGGTGCCGACCGACGACGCCAGTCTCGGCATGATCATGAGCGAGCCCTATGGCGTGGTCGGCGCGATCACGCCGTGGAACTTCCCCATCTCGATGGCTGGCTGGAAGCTTGGTCCGGCACTGGCCGCGGGCAATGCGGTCGTGCTGAAGCCGTCGGAAATGACGCCCTTTTCCGCAGTCTACATGGCACAACTCGCCGTGAGGGCAGGCTTACCGGCAGGGCTCATAAACGTAGTCCTGGGAGACGGCCCGACGACTGGAACGGCGCTGACCGGCCATCCCGAGATCGCCAAGGTCAGCTTCACGGGCTCGACCCGCGCCGGTTCGGCCATCATGGAAAACGTCGCTCGCACCGGGGTCAAGCCGATGACGCTGGAACTCGGCGGCAAGAGCCCGCAGATCGTCTTTGCCGATGCCGATCTGGAGAAGGCAGCGACGGCGATCGCCGGCAGCGTCACCTTCAATGCCGGCCAGGCCTGTGTGGCCGGCACGCGCCTGATCGTCGAGAAGAGCTTGGCCGACAGGCTGACGGCCACGATCCTGGAGAAGATTAAGGCGGTGCGGCCCGGCCCGACCTGGGACCAGGCGACGCAGTATTCACCTGTTATCTCGGAACGGCAGCGGGCGCGTATCGACGGCATCGTGCGGGCCGCGGTCGAAGCCGGCGGCCAATGCCTGACCGGCGGCGCCGCGATGGACAGCCTCGGCTATTTCTACGAGCCGACGCTGATCACAGATGTCGACCAGGCCAATCCAGCAATCGTCGAGGAGATCTTCGGTCCGGTCCTGACCGTCCAGACCTTTGAGACCGAGGAAGAGGCGCTGGCACTGTCCAGCCATCCGACCTACGGGCTGGCATCCGGCCTGTTCACCTCCGACCTGTCCCGCACCATCCGCTTCGCGCGCAAGCTCGAAGCGGGCACCGTCTGGGTCAACCGCTACAGCCGCTCGCGCGACCATATCCTGCCAACCGGGGGCTACAAGCGGTCCGGCATCGGCAAGGATCTTGGCCGCGAGGCCTATCTCGCCAACCGCAGGACCAAGAGTGTCCTGATCAGCCTTTGAAGTGATGCCGATGACGACCTACTCGATCGCCCTGATCCCTGGTGACGGCATCGGCCGCGATGTGACCGCCGCCGCTTGGACAGTGCTGGAAACGGCGGCCAGGAACTTTGGCTTTGCCGTAGCGGGAACCGAGTTGCCTTGGTCGTGCCGCTTCTTCAAGCAGACGGGCTGCATGATGCCCGAGGACGGCATCGAGACCTTGCGCGGCTTCGACGCCATCCTTCTCGGCGCGGTCGGCTGGCCGGCGGAGGTGCCGGATTCCGTTTCGCTGCACGGCCTGCTGCTGCCGATCCGCAAGGCATTCGTGCAGTACGCCAACATCCGGCCGCACCGCCTGCTGCCGGGCGTCACCGGACCGCTGCGGGCGGAAAACTTCGACATCCTGTGCATCCGCGAGAACACCGAAGGCGAATATTCGGGCGCCGGCGGGCGCGTGCATCAAGGCACGCTGGACGAGGTCGCCGTGGAGACCTCGATCTTCACCCGTGCCGGCGTCGAGCGCATCCTGCGCTTCGGCTTCGAGCAGGCGCGGGCGCGGCGCGGCAAGCTCGCCTCCGTCACCAAATCCAACGCGCAGAAATATTCGATGGTGTTCTGGGACGAGATTACCCGCAAGCTGGCCGCCGAGTACTCCGACGTCGAGGTGACCAGCTATCATGTAGACGCGCTCGCCGCGCGCATGATCATGACGCCGGAGAGCCTCGACGTGGTCGTCGCCTCCAACCTCTTCGGCGACATCCTGACCGATATCGGCGCAGCGATCCAGGGCGGGCTCGGCTACGCGGCCTCCGCAAACATCAACCCCGATCGCTCGGCGCCATCCATGTTCGAGCCGGTGCACGGCTCCGCGCCTGACATCGCCCATCTCGGCATCGCCAATCCGATCGCCACCATCTGGTCCGGCGCAATGATGCTCGACCATCTGGGCGAAAAGGCCGCGGCCAGCCGCGTGATGAAGGCGATCGAGGCGACGACCGCGCGCGGTGTTGGAACAACTGCCGGCAAGGACACCACGGAAACCATCACGGCCGCCATCGTCGCGGCATTCCCCTGATTGCAAGGTCGTTTTCGATGAAAAATCTGAAAGACAAAAGTCTCTTCCGTGATGCCGGCCTGATCGGCGGTAAGTGGGTCGCTGCAGGCTCCGGGAGGACGGTCGAAGTCGTCGACCCGGCAACGCAGGCAGCGATCGGCACGGTGCCCGACATGGCCGGTCCGGAGACCCGCGCGGCCGTGGAGGCCGCGGCTACCGCATATGGGAACTGGAAGAAGAAGACCAACGCCGAGCGCGCTTCCCTGCTGGAAGCCTGGCATGGCCTGATGCTCGCGCATCTGGACGATCTCGCGCGATCCTGACGACGGAACAGGGCAAGCCGCTGGACGAGGCCAAGGGCGAGATCCGCTACGGCGCGTCCTTCGTCAAATGGTTCGCCGAGGAAGCCCGCCGCATCAACGGCCACACCATCCCCTCGCCGACGCCAGACAGGCGCATCATCGTGCTGAAGGAGCCGGTCGGTGTGTGCGGCATCATCACGCCGTGGAACTTCCCCAACGCGATGATCACCCGCAAGGTCGCGCCGGCGCTGGCTGCCGGCTGCACGGTGGTGATCAAGCCATCCGAATTCACCCCCTTTTCGGCGCTGGCACTCGGCGTGCTGGCCGAACGCGCGGGCATCCCCGCCGGCGTCATCAACATCGTCACCGGCATGCCGGCCGAAATCGGCAACGAGATCATGGCGAACGAGACCGTTCGCAAGATCTCCTTCACCGGCTCGACGCGGGTCGGTTCGCTGCTGATGCGTGGCGCGGCGGACAGCGTTAAGCGGCTCAGTCTCGAACTCGGCGGCAACGCGCCTCTCATCGTCTTCGACGACGCCGATCTCGATCTCGCCGTCGAGGGCGCGCTTGTCTCGAAGTTCCGCAACGGCGGCCAGACCTGCGTCTGCGCCAACCGCATTCTCGTCCAGGCCACTGTCTACGAAACCTTCGCCGCAAAGCTTTCCGCCCGCGTCAACGCCATGACGGTGGGGCCCGGCACGCAGCCTGGCGTCACCATCGGGCCGATGATCAACATGGCGGCGGTCGAGAAGATCAACCGCCATGTCGACGACGCGATCGCCAAAGGTGCTGTGATCATCAGCGAGAAGCCGGCGCTGCCGGAGGGCCCTCAATATGTCGCGCCGCTGGTGCTGACCGGCGCCACGAAAGACATGCAGCTCGCCGGCGAGGAAACGTTCGGCCCGGTCGCGCCGCTTTTCCGGTTCGAGACGGAAGAGGAAGCGATCGCGCTCGCCAACGGCACGCCCTACGGGCTTGCTTCCTACTTTTACACAGAAAACCTGAAACGCGCCTGGCGCGTCGGCGAGGCGCTAGAGTTCGGCATGGTGGGACTCAACACCGGCTCGGTCTCGATGGAAGTGGCCCCCTTCGGCGGCGTCAAGCAGTCAGGCCTCGRCCGCGAGGGGGCGCAGGCCGGTATCGAGGAATATCTCGAGATGAAGAGCTTCCACATGGGCGGGCTCAGCTGAGGCAATTGGCTGAAGCCCGACCGGGCCGGATCGACGATCACTGAATCCGGTCGAGCGCCTTGTAGTAGAGGCCGACCATCGGCAGGAACCAGGGCTTGCCGGAATAGCCGGGAATGGAAGGCCACTCGAGCCCCTTCATCGGATTGCGGTCTTCGCGGCCGAGCATGGCATCGGCCAGGATCATGCCGAGATGGGTGGAAAGCTGCGCGCCGTGGCCCGAATAGCCCATCGCGTACCAGACACCGTCATGGTAGCCGGCCCGCGGAAAACGGTCCTTGGTCATGTCGACCAGCCCGCCCCAGCAATAGTCGATCTCGACCTTGGCCAGTTGCGGGAAGATCGCCGCAAGGCCTGCCTGCAATATCTGTCCGCTCCTGGCATCGGAGCGCTGGTCCGATGTCGCCGAGAAGCGTGCGCGACCGCCGAAGATCAGGCGCCTGTCCGGCGAAAGCCGGAAGTAGTTGCCTATGTTCATCGATGTCACGCAAGTCCGGTTGCCGGGCATGGTCGCAGCGATCTCGGCGTCGCTCAACGGCCTTGTAGCGATGATGAAGCTGCCGACGGAGATGATCCTGCGGCGGAAATAGCCGAAATTCGGCGTCGTGTAAGCGCCGGTCGCCACCAGCACATTATCTGCGCTGATCCGCCCGCGGGAGGTTATCAGCTCATGCCTGCCGCCGGCCTGCTTGCGTTCGCTCACCGCCGCGTTCTCGTGGATCACCGCACCGTGGCGGGCGGCGGCCGTGGCCAAGCCTGCCACATAGCGGCCCATATGCATCATGGCGCTCTTCTTCGACAGCATCGCGCCGTGGAAGGGCGAGCCAATCTCGGACTTGAGATCGGCCGTCGACAGCAGCTCCGTATCCGGATCGACTTCGGCATGGAGGGCTTCGAAGTTGCGGACGATCGCTTCGAAATGCAGCGGCTTGGAGGCGAGCTTCAGCTTGCCGGCGCGGCGGAAATTGCAGTCGATGCCCTCTTCGGCGACCAGCGCCTCAATGGTATCGACAGAGTCGTCGAGTGCCCGATAGAGCGCAATTGCGCGTTCCTTGCCGAGCTCCGCCTTGGCCGAGAGATAGCTGTGGGCGAGGCCGTTGTTCAAGTGCCCGCCATTGCGACCGGATGCGCCCCAGCCCACCCGCTCCGCCTCCAGCACGGCCACCTTGGCGCCGGCCTTCGCCAGTTGGCGCGCCGCGGCGAGACCGGTGAAGCCGCCGCCGATGATGGCGGCATCGTAGTGCCCCTCGACCGGGCCCTGCGCCCCGCCGGAAAAGACAGGGGCCGTGTCGTGCCAGTAGGAGACGAACTTCATCGGCAACCCGCCTGTTTCAGAGACCGACCACGCCTGGAAGACCGGAAATGTCTGATATCTCGACATAGCCATAGTACGGGTTGGCTGGCTCGTGGCCCCGGTTGACCCAGACCTTGTTCTTTATGCCAAGATCGTGCGCCGACATCAGGTCGTAACGGAACGAAGACGAGCAGTGAAGGATGTCCTCCGTGCCGCAGCCCAGCATGTCGAGCATGTATTCGAAGGCTTGGAAGCGAGGCTTGTAGGCCTGCGCCTGCTCGGCCGTGTAGACGGCATGAAACGGCGCGCCTAGCTTTTCGACATTGGACATGATCTGCGCGTTCATGGCGTTGGACAGGATGACCAGCGGAATCTCCTTGGCCACCTTCGCCAGGCCGGCCGGGACGTCCGCGTGCGGTCCCCAGGTCGGGACACGCTCATAGACCATCCTGGCGTCGTCGGCGCTGAAGGCGACGCCATTGCGCTTGCAGGAGCGCTCGAGCGCGTTGTGAACGACGTCGGCATAGGGCTTCCAGTCGCCCATGATCTCGTCGAGCCGATACGCCGCGAAGTTCTTGATGAACTCCTGCATGCGCGGTTCGTCGAGCCGGCTGCCGTAGAGGTCTCGCGCCGCTTCCGCCATCTGGAAATGGGTCAACGTGCCGTAGCAGTCGAAGGTGATGTATTTGGGCCTGAAGGAAGCCATGTCCGTCGATCTCCGGTGGAAGCACATCCGCGCTGGGATGTATTTCATCATAGGACGTCTGGTGGCGACCCACCTGACCGAAATCGCCCTCCCGAAAGCAGAAAGTTCCGTATCCACCATCCGGTTTGGCACGCTGTAGCATCTGCCGTGCCGAAGCGGCGCCGTGCGAGATGTGAAGCAAGTCCGCCGTGGAGGGTGCCAGCACAAGATGCGGCGCACGCCTCGCGCTACGGCGAAAGATACTGTCGAAGCCAAAGCCTTCAGATGATCTGCGGCGCGCCGATGACCGAGACTTGGGCAGCAGACGATAGGGATGCCTCATGCCGCAGGGCGAGATCGAAATCCAGGACTTCGGGCCGGACCATATCGAGGGAGCGGTGGCGCTTTCTCGCCAGGAGAAGTGGCCGCATCGCCCCCAGGACTGGCAGATGGCGCTGCAGCTCTCAAGCGGCGCGGTCGCGCTCGACGACGAGGGCCGTGTCACCGGAACCATCCTGGTAACGCCCTACGGCGCGGATTGCGCCATGATCAACATGGTGATCGTCGACAGGAACGTGCGTGGCAAGGGGCTCGGGCGCCGGCTTATGGATCAGGCTCTCGCCCTCGCCGGCGACCGTCCGCTGCGGCTCGTCGCGACGACTGACGGCATGCCTCTTTATCAGAAACTGGGCTTTGTGCCCTCCGGCACGATCCTGCAGCATCAGGGCACGGTTGCACAGCTCGTCGCGCCCGACGGCGTGGAAGCCGCACGCATCGACGATCTGTCGGACATCAAGGCGCTGGACCGCGACGCCTATGGCGCCGACCGCGAAGCCCTGATCGATGCGCTGGCCGAGCACGGCCAACTCGCGGTTATCCGCCGCAACGGCGCCATCGAAGCCTATGCCGCGATTCGCCCGTTTGGACGCGGCGAGGTGATTGGTCCGGTCATCGCGGGAAGTGCCGCGCACGCCAGGGCCCTGATCAGCTTCTTCGCTGCGCCGCGCCCCGGCGCCTTTCTGCGTGTGGATACCGACAGCCGGACCGGCATTGCCGGCTGGCTCGAAGACATCGGCCTCACCCATGCCGGCGGCGGCGTGGCCATGGACCGTCCGCCCAAGACGGGCGCGGAACAGACCAGGCCAAAAGTTTACGCCCTCGCCAACCAGGCGCTCGGCTAGCGCGGAGGACAACAATGCTCGCCAATTCCCTGATCGATCTCGACCGCGCCCATCTCATCCATCCGGTCTCCTCATACCGCGGCCATGAGGCGCTCGGCGTGCGCGTCTTGAAATCGGCGAAGGGTGCGACCGTGACCGATGCGTCCGGCAAGCAACTCGTCGACGGCTTCGCTGGGCTGTGGTGCGTCAATGCCGGCTACGGCCACGACAGCATCGTCGAGGCGGCAGCTAGGCAGATGCGCGAGCTTCCCTACGCCACCGCCTATTTCGACCTCGGTTCGGAGCCGGCCATCCGGCTCGCCTCGGAACTGGCCGAACGCGCGCCAGGCGACCTCAATCACGTCTATTTCACGCTCGGCGGGTCTGACGCGGTCGACAGCACGATCCGTTTCGTTCGCTACTATTGGAATGCCAGGGGCGAGCCGAAACGCGACCAGTTTATTTCCATCGAGCAAGGCTATCACGGATCGTCGGTGGTCGGCGCGGGCCTGACCGCCCTGCCCGCCTTTCACGCCGGTTTCGGCATTCCCTTCGAATGGCAACACAAGATCCCCTCGCCCTACCCCTATCGCAACCCGGTAGGCGAGGACGCGAACGCGATCATCGCCGCATCGCTCGCCGCGCTGAAGGCCAAGATCGAGGATCTCGGACCGGAGCGGGTCGCTGCCTTCTATGCCGAGCCGATCCAGGGGTCGGGTGGTGTGATCGTCCCGCCGAAGGGCTGGATTAAGGCGATGCGCGAACTCTGCCGGGAGTACGGCATCCTGTTCATCGCCGACGAGGTGATCACCGGCTTCGGCCGCACGGGCCCTCTCTTCGCCTGCACGGACGAGGACATCGTTCCCGACTTGATGACGACCGCGAAGGGGCTGACCTCGGGCTATGTTCCGATGGGCGCCGTATTCATGGCCGATCATGTCTACAACGTCATCGCCGATGGCGCGGGCGCTTCTGCGGTCGGCCACGGCTATACCTATTCCGCCCATCCCGTCAGCGCCGCCGTCGCGCTCGAGGTGTTGAAGCTCTACGAAGACGGCCTGCTGGAGAACGGCATCAAGGCCGGCGCTCGCCTGATGGCGGCGCTGGAGGGCCTGAGAGACCACCCGCTGGTGGGCGACGTGCGTGGTCGCGGCATGCTTGCCGCGATCGAACTGGTGGTCGACAAAAGGGGGAAGACACCGCTTCCCGCATCGGCCATGCCGGCGCGGCGTGTCTTCGACAGGGCGTGGGACAACGGTCTCATCATCCGTGCCTTTGCGAATGGGGTTATCGGCTACGCTCCCCCGCTCTGCTGCACCGACGAAGACATCGATGCTATCATCGAGCGCACGCGCCGGACGCTCGACCAAACATTGGACGATGCTGATGTCCGCCAGGCCCTGGCATGACGGGCGACGAATACCCCGTGTTTCGAAATAGCGCCGGGGCAGACGATTTCGCAATTTTGTGCCGCCCCCTCACGCCTTTTCGGCGAATCCAGCGCGGGGGAAGTGCCAGACTGTCCTTAAGACAAGGCCAGAAGGCCCGAATTTCCGAGCTTTTGAAAAGGCCGACGCTCCGGGCAGCACGGAATTTTGTTCTGTTCAACACCATGCAATTCGGCCGCGCGCAGAGGAGAGCCAGTCTTGGCCAGGGGCTTTAGCGAATTCAAATACATGACCTTCGACGTCGTCGGCACGCTGATCGACTTCGAAGGCGGCATTACCACCTGCCTGGCCGGGATTGCCGGTGACGCTGGCGTTTCCATCGATGGCGAAGCTGCGCTGGCCCTGTACCGGCAGGCCCGCTACATGCCCGATGCAGGGCTGTTCCCTGACGATCTCGTGCGTGTCTACATGGTCATCGCGCCGCGGCTCGGCCTGCCGGCCGAGGAGAAATACGGCGTCCGCCTGCGGGACTCCGCCAGCACCTGGCAAGGCTTTCCCGACAGCGCGGCGGCGTTGGCCGAGCTTGCGAAGTCACACAAGCTGATTGCCATGACCAATGCCCGGCGCTGGGCGCTCAATCATTTCGAGAAGCAGTTGGGATGGCCCTTCTTCGCCACCTTTACCCCCGACGATACCAGAACGGAGAAACCGGATCCGGCGTTCTTCCAGAAGGTCTTTGATTTCGTCGCCTCCCGGGGTGACCGCAAGGACGACATCCTGCACGTCGCGCAAAGCCAGTATCACGACATCGGCATATCCCGGACACTTGGCCTGACCAACTGCTGGATCGAACGCCGGCACGCCCAGAAGGGCTATGGCGGCACGATCGAGCCGGAGCGCTTCACCGCCCCGGACTACCACTTCACCTCAATGGCCGCATTGGCGTCGGCCGTGCGGGAAAGCCTGAAGGAACGAACCTGAGCCCAAGCCCGGAAAGCCGCAACAAGACGAGCATCCCGACCAAACAAACAGAAAGGGGAATAACATGACCGACAAGATCACGAACTGGACCAGCGCAGACGATGCCATGGTCGAAAACGCCATTCGGCGGGGCGCGAACCGCCGCGAACTTCTCAAGATGCTGTTGGCCGGCGGCGCCGCGGTTGCCGCGGGCAGCCTGGTGCTCGGCCGCGCCACCAATGCCGTCGCCGCTGAGCCGGTTTCCGGCGGAAACTTCAAAGCCGCCGGCTGGTCGTCATCGACCGCCGACACGCTTGATCCTGCAAAGGCGTCGCTCTCCACCGACTATGTCCGCTGCTGCTCGCTCTACAACCGCCTGACTTTCCTCGACAAGGATGGCGTCACGCAGATGGAGCTGGCCGAGAGCTTCGACAGCAAGGACGCCAAGACCTGGACGGTGAAGCTGCGCAAGGGCGTCACCTTCCACGACGGCAAGGACCTTACCGCCGACGACGTCGTCTACTCGCTGAAGCGCCATCTCGACAAAGCGGTCGGCTCCAAGGTCGCCAAGATCGCCGCGCAGATGACCGGCTTCAAGGCGGTAGACAAGTCGACCGTCGAAATCACGCTCGCCGACCCGAATGCCGACCTCCCGACCATCCTGGCGCTGCATCACTTCATGATCGTCCAGGACGGCACCACCGACTTCTCCAAGGGCAATGGCACCGGAGCCTTCGTGCTCGAGGCTTTCGAACCGGGCGTGCGGTCGGTGGTCACCAAGAACAAGAACTACTGGAAGTCGGGCAAGCCCTATCTCGACTCTTTCGAATTCATCGCTATCAGCGACGACAGTGCCCGCGTCAACGCCCTGCTTTCCGGCGACATCAATTTTGCGGCTTCGATCAATCCGCGCGCGATGAAGCTCATCGGCGGCCAGCAGGGCTTCGAGTTGTCGAAGACGACCTCGGGTAACTATACCGACCTCAACATCCGGCTCGACATGGATCCGGGCAGCAAGGCCGATTTCGTGGCCGGCATGAAGTATCTCGTCAACCGCGAGCAGATCGTCAAATCGGCATTGCGCGGCCTTGGCGAAATCGGCAACGACCAGCCTGTCTCGCCGGCAAACATCTTCCACAATCCCGACATCAAGCCGAAGGCTTTCGACCCGGACAAGGCGAAGTTCCACTTCCAGAAGTCAGGCCTGCTCGGCCAGTCCATCCCGGTGATCGCTTCCGACGCCGCGACCTCGTCGATCGACATGGCGGTGATCATCCAGGCCGCCGGCGCGGATATCGGCATGAAACTCGACGTCCAGCGCGTCCCGGCCGACGGCTATTGGGACAATTACTGGCTCAAGGCGCCGATCCATTTCGGCAACATCAATCCGCGCCCGACGCCGGACATCCTGTTCTCGCTCCTCTACGCTTCCAACGCGCCGTGGAACGAAAGCCAGTACAAGTCCGAGAGTTTCGACAAGATGCTCATCGAGGCGCGCGGCTCGCTCGACCAGGCCAAGCGCAAGGAGATCTACGGCCAGATGCAGGCTATGGTCTCCGAGGAGGCCGGCACCATCATCCCGGCCTACATTTCCAACGTGGATGCCCTCTCCAGTAAGGTGAAGGGTTTGGAGGCGAACCCGCTCGGTGGCATGATGGGCTACGCAATGGCGGAATATCTCTGGCTTGAAGCCTGAGAGACGCCTGCCGGGGGCCGGTCAGCCAGCCCCCGGCAGTTCACTGCGCAAGATTGCTTGGCCGAACAACCGCAGGGAGCGCTTCCATGACATCTGGGGTTCTCAACCTCGTGCTGAAGCGGCTGGGGATCGCGGCCGTCACACTTTTGATCGTGCTGTTCGCCGTGTTCTTCGCCACCAGCATGCTACCCGGCGACACCGCGTCGATCCTACTCGGCCAGGCGGCGACTCCTGAAGCGGTCGCCGGCCTGCGTGAGGCTATGCATCTTAATGATCCGGCGATCCTGCGCTTCCTGCTCTGGCTTCTCGGCCTGCTCCATGGTGACCTCGGCACCTCCTATGCCAACGAGATGCCTGTTGCGGCGCTAATCGGCGGGCGCCTGGTCAACACCATGAAGCTCGCCGGCATCACCACGCTGCTCTCGGTGCCACTGGCGCTGACGCTCGGCATCACCGCCGCCATGTTGCGCGGCTCCGTCTACGACCGCACGGTCACCATCCTGTCGATCGGCGTCATCTCCGTGCCAGAATTCATGGTCGCGACCCTCGCGGTCCTGCTCTTCGCCGTTTATCTCAAATGGCTGCCGGCGCTGTCCTCGGTCAACGAGGCGCATTCGCTGACCGATCTCGTGCGCATCTATGCAATGCCGGTGATCACGCTCACCTTCGTCATCTCCGCCCAGATGATCCGCATGACCCGCGCCGCGGTGATCGAGACGCTCTCCACGCCTTATGTCGAGATGGCGCTTCTGAAAGGCGCCTCGCGCAGCCGCATGGTCCTGAGGCACGCGCTCCCTAATGCGCTTGGGCCGATCGTCAACGCGGTAGCGCTTTCGCTTTCCTATCTGGTCGGCGGCGTCATCATCGTCGAGACGATCTTCAACTATCCCGGCATCGCCAAGCTGATGGTCGATGCGGTCGCCACCCGCGACCTGCCGCTGATCCAGAGCTGCGCGATGATCTTCTGCCTCGGCTATCTCTTTCTCATCACCGCCGCCGACGTCGTCGCCATCATGTCCAACCCGAGGCTCAGATGACGACAGCGCGCGTGACAACCTCTCGGCGGTCCTTCCTGGGCCACAGCTACAGCCTCGTGGGCGTCGTGGCCGCGCTGGTCATCCTGGCTTGGACGCTCGTCGCGATCCTTGCGCCCTACGTGATTCCCCATTCGATCGGCGACATAGTCGACGACGACTATTTCGGCCCGATGCGCCAGGGACTGTGGCTCGGCTCGGACTATCTTGGGCGCGATATGCTCTCGCGAGTTCTGATGGGCGCCCGCTACACCGTCGGCATATCGCTCGCCGCCGTCTCCATCGCCTGTTTTTCGGGCGTCGTGCTGGGGATGATTGCGGCGGTCACCGGTGGCTGGCTCGACACCTGCCTCAGCCGCTTCCTGGACGCCATGAACTCCATCCCCAGCAAGCTGTTCGGCCTTGTGGTCGTCGCCGCGGTCGGCTCGTCGATCCCGGTGCTGATCGTGACGCTCGCCGTCATCTATATCCCCGGCGCCTACCGCTTCGCGCGCGCGCTCGCCGTCAACATCAACACCATGGACTTCATCACCGTCGCCCGTGTCCGCGGCGAGAGCACCCTCTACCTCATCGGGTCCGAAATCCTGCCCAACATCATCCGCCCGGTGCTGGCCGACTTCGGCCTGCGCTTCGTCTTCATCGTGCTTTTGCTCTCCGGCCTGTCCTTCCTGGGACTCGGTCTCCAGCCGCCGCTCGCCGACTGGGGCGCGCTGGTGCGCGAGAACATCGGCGGCCTGCCTTTCGCGGCCCCCGCCGTCATCGTGCCGTCGCTGGCAATCGCCAGCCTCACCATCAGCGTCAACCTGCTGATCGACAACCTGCCGCAGAAGATCAGGGACCGGGACGCATGAGCAATCTCGTCGAGGTCAGGAACCTGCGGATCGAGGCGAAAACCGACTCCGGACGACTTGTCGAAATCATCAAGGGCGTCAGCCTCGACATCGCCTACGGCGAGATCGTCGCCCTGATCGGAGAAAGCGGCTCCGGCAAGACCACGGTGGCGCTCTCGCTGATGGGCTATGCGCGGCCCGGCTGCCGGATCACCAGCGGCGAGATCAATGTTGGCGGCAAGAACATGGCTACCCTTTCCGAAAAGGAACGCGCCAGGCTGCGCGGCACCGACATTGCCTATGTCCCGCAAAGTGCCGCCGCCTCGTTCAACCCTTCCTCCACGATCATGGAGCAGGTCATCGAGGTCACGCGGATCCACAAGCTGATGCCGCCCGAACAGGCGCGGCAGCGCGCGGTGGAGCTGTTCAGGGCGTTGTCGCTGCCCGACCCGGAAGGGATCGGCACCCGTTATCCGCACCAGGTTTCGGGCGGGCAGTTGCAGCGGCTGTCGGCGGCCATGGCGCTCATTAGCGATCCCAAGCTGGTCATCTTCGACGAGCCGACGACGGCACTCGACGTGACGACGCAGATCGACGTGCTGAAGGCATTCAAGTCGGTCATGCGGGCGGGCGGCGTGGCGGGTGTCTATGTTTCCCATGACCTCGCGGTCGTGGCCCAGATCGCCGACCGCATCGTGGTGCTGAAGGGCGGCGAAGTGCAGGAGACCGGCACTACTGCGGCAATCCTTTCGGCTGCCCAGCATCCCTATACGCGCGAACTGCTGGCCGCCTTCGAACCGAAGCCGCGGCAAGCACATGCGGACGCAGATGCCGGGACCAAGCAGCTGCTGCGTATCGACAATGTCACGGCCGGCTACGGCCCGGTTCGGGATGACGGACTGCCACTCATCCGCGCGGTCGATTCCGTCAGCCTGGTCGTCGAGAAGGGGCGCAATCTCGGCGTCATCGGCGAATCCGGCTGTGGAAAATCGACGCTGGCGCGCGTTATCGCAGGCATCCATCCTGCTGCGACCGGCGACATCGTCTTCGACGGCAAGGACCTGCAGCGCGCCGCCAGGAAACGCAGTCAGGACCAGCTGCGCGAGATGCAGATCGTGTTCCAATATGCCGATACTGCGCTCAATCCGGCCAAGCCGGTGGAGGACATCATCTCCCGTCCGCTGGCCTTCTATCACCGGCTCGACAGGCAGGCGCGCGCGAAGCGCGTGGACGAGCTGCTCGACATGGTGCGCTTGCCAAGGGGCCTGCGCTACCGTCACCCATCGGAGCTCTCTGGCGGCCAGAAGCAGCGCGTGAATTTCGCACGCGCGCTGGCGGCCAACCCCAAGCTGATCATCTGCGACGAAATCACCTCGGCCCTCGACACGGTGGTGGCGTCCGCCGTGATCGAGCTGCTCAAGGAGCTGCAGCGCGAGCTGGGACTTTCCTACATCTTCATCAGCCACGACCTCTCCGTCGTCGAGGCCATCTGCGACGAGATCATGGTCATGTACAACGGGCAGCGGGTGGAACAGATCACGCCCGACAAGGTGACGGCGCCCACCCACCCCTATTCCAAGCTTCTGTTCTCCTCGGTGCCGAAGCTTGACCCGACCTGGCTGGACGGCCTCGTCCGCGACCCCGAACTCGTCAGCCAGTACGGCCACCGCTGACTACATCGACAAAAGGGCCACCGTTTCAGGAAGCAGCCGCCTCACCTCGGAAACAGGCTGGGCAGCGGCATGTGCGCCTTGACGATGGGAGACTTCAGCACCACGAAGCTGAAATACTTGTCGATGCCGATATCCATGTCGGTCAGCCGTTCCATGATCGTCTGGTACTCGCCGATACCGGCGGTCACGAATTTCATCAAATAGTCGTAGCCGCCCGACACGAGGTGGCATTCGATGACCTGGTCGATCTTCTCGACGACGGCGAGAAAGCGGGCGAAGTCCACCTGGCGATGGTTCTTCAAGGTGATTTCGGTGAACACGGTCAGCGTCTGGCCGAGCTTGCCGATATTGACCTGTGCGGAATAGCCCTCGATGTAGCCTTCCGACTGGAGTTTCTTCACCCGCATCAGGCACGGGCTTGGCGACAGATGCACCAGATCGGCCAATTCCACATTGGTGATGCGGCCGTTCTTCTGCAACTCGTAGAGGATCTTGATATCGATCCGATCCAGTTTCACGGCCGTCTCCGCAGAACGCGCGCCACAGCACAAAATGCTGCCTTGCTAGTAGCCATTGACACTACCACAGCCCGCTGGCCTGTCCATCCAAGCGATGCCGCATTGAAACGCAGTGACTCCCGATTTCAACCGGGCTGCCGGAATAAAATTCTGCTTCGGCCTCAACTGCGGCAGCGGCTGCCTGCGCAACGCGTTAGGATTGGCGCTTCAAAGGTAGAGGGACCATGCGCGCGCCGCTGCAGCAAATCGAAACATCTGGCGAACTGCCACAGTCCGCGGACGCGGTGGTGATCGGCGGCGGCATTGTCGGCGTCTTCGCGGCCTACTACCTGGCCAGACGCGGCATGAAGGTCGCTCTTGTCGAAAAGGGGCGCATCGGCGCCGAGCAGTCCTCCAGGAACTGGGGATGGTGCCGCCAGCAGAACCGCGACGGCCGCGAACTGCCGATGGCGACCCGCAGCCTCGATCTGTGGGACAGCTTCGCGACGGAAACCGGGGAGGACACCGGCTTTCGCCGTTGCGGCCTGCTCTATCTCAGCAATGACGAGGCGGAACTGGCCGGCTGGGCGCGCTGGCGTGACTTCGCCAGGACGGCCGGCGTCACCACGCTGATGCTCGACGGCGCTGAGGCCAGCGAGCGGGGTCGCGCCACGGGCCGGACCTGGAAGGGCGGTGTCTTCTCGCCGACCGACGGCACAGCCGACCCGTCGCGCGCCGCGCCCTCGGTCGCTCGTGCCATTTTCAAACTGGGGGGCTCCGTGCACCAGAGCTGCGCCGCGCGCGGTATCGAGACCGAGGGCGGTCGCCTGAGCGGCGTGGTCACCGAAAGCGGAGCGATCCGGACGAAGCTGGCCGTCCTGGCCGGCGGTGCCTGGGCCTCCTCTTTTTGCCGGCAGTTCGGCTTCCGCTTTCCGCAGACGTCGATCCGTTCCTCCATCCTGTCCGTCTCGCCGGGTGCTGAAGGTCTGCCGGATGCGCTGCACACGGCAAGGATCTCGGCCACGCGTCGCGGCGACGGCGGCTACACACTCGCCATAAGCGGCCGCGGCCGGGTGGACGTGACGCCGCAGCAGTTGCGCTTCTCGCCGCATTTCCTGCCCATGTTCTTGAAGCGCTGGCGCAGCCTCGCACCCGGCGGTCTGCAGGGCATGCGCTCGGGCCACGAAACGCTCGGTTGCTGGCGGCTCGACCAACCGACACCGATGGAGCGGATGCGCATCCTCGATCCGGCCCCGGATCAGGCGACCATCCGCCTGACCCATGCCCGGGCGCTCGAACTCCTGCCCGACCTCAGAAAGACCAGGATCAGTGCGGCCTGGGCCGGTTACATCGACAGCACGCCGGACGGCGTGCCCGCCATCGGCGAGATCGATACCATTCCTGGTTTCTTCCTGGCTGCCGGGTTTTCGGGACACGGCTTCGGCATCGGCCCGGGCGCCGGTCACCTCGTCGCCGATCTGGTGACCGGGTCGGAGCCGATCGTCGATCCGAATTCCTATGATCCCCGGCGCTTCGACGCTTCAGCCTGGGGGAAGGTCGCCGATTTCTGAGACGTGATCCATGTCTTCCTGTGTGGACTCCGGAATTGCATCAGCCGTCCCGGAGGAAGGCACCGACAGGCGCCGGCCGGACAGGCGCCTGTCCGCGAAACCGGCCGACAGCGTCGGCCGCACAGCCGGCCTGGGCCGCCACGAGTTCGACGGCAGCCAACTGGCAGTAGCGCCCCTGGCATCGCCCCATGCCGACGCGCGATAGCGATTTCGCCCTGTTGGCCTCGCCGCCGCCGAAATCCACGCTCTGGCGTACGGCTCCGGCTGTCACGTTCTCGCAGCGACAGACGACCGCCTCATCGGGAAGTGCCCGCGCCATCGCTGCCGGCCAGGGAAAGGCGTAAGCCAGGCCGCGAGCAAAGCGCTCGAGCCGTGCCAGCTTGCGCAAATCGACGCCGGTGGCGGACGCAGGAATTCCGAGATCGGCAAGGCATGCCGCAGCCGCGAGACGCCCAGCGATCTCCGCGCCATCCGCTCCCAGAAGACGAACCCCATCGCCCGCCAGGTAGACTCCGTTGCCGGCACGACCCATCTGGTCGGTCCTTGGCAGCCATTGCCGCCATTGCTCGTCATAGGTGAAGGTGCATCCCACAAGGTCGGCCAGATGCGTCTCTGCCCGCAGGTGCCAGCCCATGCCGATCATGTCGCAAGGGGTGCGGTGCTCCCGGCCGCCGGCGTCGCGCCAGCGCATCGCCGCGACACCTTGCTTGTCGGCCTCGATCCGTTCGAGCGTCACACCCGCATGGTAGCGGCCGCCGAGCCTTGCTCGCAGGGCCATGCCGCGCAGCGCAACCAATGGCCGGGCAGCAAGTCCCCAGACCGCCCCTCGCATCTGCTGGCGCCAGGGCGAGGTGTCCAACACCGCCGCCACATCCGCTCCGGCCTTGACAAGCTGGGCGCCGACCAGCGTCAGCAGTGGCCCTGATCCCGTCAGCACGATCCGCCGCCCAAGCGCCACGCCCTGCGCCTTGAGCGCGATCTGCGCCGCGCCGAGGCTGTAGACGCCGGCGCTCTGCCAGCCCGGCACCGGAGCGACACGGTCGGATGCGCCGGTGGCAAGGATCAGGCGGTCATAGAAGACCACCTGCACACCACCCTCCCCCAGCACGTGCAGCCGACCCTCATGCACTGCGATGACCGAGCTCGCCGCACAATGGGTGAGCCGCCCCTCTGCGGCCAGCCGGTCGAAGAGCGAATGCAGCGCTCGCGCCTTCGCCGCCTCCGACCCGTAGAGTTGCTCCGGTGTGCGGGTGGAGCCGGCGGGCGGGCGGCGATAGATCTGTCCGCCAGCGCGCTGCCCTTCGTCGATCACCACCGGGTGGAGCCCGGCCTCCACAAGCGTCGCGGCGCCCCTTATGCCAGCCGGACCGGCGCCCACGATCACGATCCGCGGCGGCGGGGTCTCGCTCACGGCCAGCGCTCCGGTGGCATCGTGCGCAACCGCATGCCTTCGCTGAGAAGTGTCGAGCAAGCCCGCAGGCGCGGTCCCTCGTCCTGCCATACCCAGCAATCCTGGCAGGCTCCCATCAGGCAGAAGCCGGCCCGCGGCTCTGGTCCGAACTCGGACTTTCGCAACGCGTGCCCTGACGCCAGCATGGCGGTCAGCACGGTGTCGCCCGCCAGTGCACTGCGCATCTGCCCGTCGAGAAAGAAATGCAACTGCGCCCGGCCGCGCTCGGCCAGCCGGACGATGCGGCCGGCGGTGATCATTCTGCTGCTTCTCGCACGGGGCGAGGACGTGGCAGTTCGGGGAACCGCTCGCAGGCCGCATCGAACGCCGCCTGGACGCCCTCCGGCCCCGAACGTCCCTTCATGCGGCGGAAGATCTCCGTCTTGGCGAAGAACCGCCAATGGATCGGCAAGTCCCTCAGTATGGCGGTAAGCCGGTCATAGGCCGCTGGGGTCCACTGCGCTTCGTAACCGTCGCGCTCCGGACCGAAATGGAAATGGCCGGCGGCTGGCCCCTGGCGTGCGCGCAGCCTTTCCGTCGCCTGCTCGTCGACCTCGCCGTCGCGGATGACGACGCCATAGTCGCGCTCGGCAGCCGTTGGCGAGACATAGCCTCGCCGCACATCCTGTGCGACGCGCCAGGGCTCGCGCCCATGCGGATCGCCGCGCCCGCCGCCTCCGGCGGAACGGATATCGAGCACGTCGCCGGGCTGCAGCACCGCCGTGTCGATGTTGCCCAGCCGCCGCTCATGCTCGGTCCCCGGATTGACGACCATATCCGACAGGCCGGCCGCCTTGCCGCCCAGCACGCCCCAGGGACGAAAGAAGCTGCGATCCCGGTTGCGCGCCGTGATCCTTGAGTCGGGGGCGAAGACACGGAAGGCCATCTCGGTCGCCAGGCCGCCGCGCCAACGGCCCGCACCGCCGCTGTCCCTGGCGAGCCCGTATTTCACGAATTCGACCGGGGTCTCGGTCTCGGTGATCTCGATCGGCGTGTTCTTGAGATAGGCGGCATCGGCGCCCGACCCATTGGTCCCGTCGCGATGCGGCATCGCGCCACCGCCGCCCACCACCGGGTTCACCGCCGCGATGACGGTCCGGCTGGTACGTTCGTCCGTGGTCATGACGTTAACGATGCAGTTGTTGCCGGCGGGTGCCGCTGGCAGGCGGTCCGGCACCGCTTGCGAGAAGGCGCCGAAGATGACCGACCGCAGCCGGGCGCAGGTGAGCGAGCGCATGCCCACGGCGGCGGGGTATACCGGGTTCAACACCGAACCCGTAGGTGCGATGCAGGTGAACGGCCGGGTGAGGCCCGTATTGAGCAGGAGCTTCGGGTTGAGTGTGTAGAGGACGTAGTAGACACCCACCAGCAGCATAGTGTGGCGCGGGTCGCCACCTGAAGGCACGTTGAGCGAAGAGCCGAGCTGCGGATCGGAGCCGGTGAAGTCGAGCACCGCCTCGTCGCCCCTGATCGTCAGCGTCAGCTTCAGCCGGCAGGGATTGGCCTCGACCGAATCCTCATCGGCATAATCGGCGAACTCCCATGTGCCGTCGGGCATGGCGCGCAGCACGTCGCGCGCCTGCGCCTCGGCATGGTCGAGAAGCGCGGAAACACCTTCGATGAAGCCGGCCTTGCCGAACTTCCTCACCATTGCCTGGATCTTGCGCTCGCCGGTGTTGAGCGCCCCGACCAACGCCTTGATGTCGCCGATGTTGAGGTCGGGCTTGCGCACATTGGTGCTCATGATCCGCAGGATCGTCTCGTCGAAGACGCCCTCATTCACAAGCTTCATCGGGGGAAAGCGGATGCCTTCCTGATGGATTTCGGTCAGCGCCCGGCTGAGCGAAGCCGGCACCGCCCCGCCCATGTCGGTGTTGTGGATATGCCCCCCGGTCCAGGCGACGATCTCGCCATCGACGAAGACCGGCTTCCACAGATGCGTGTCGGGCGCGTGCGTGGCGACGTAGCCGGAATAGGGATCGTTGGTGAACGCAACGTCTCCCGGCCGGTAGTTGTCGACCATCGCGATAGCGCGGTGATACGAAAGCCCCGGATACCAGGTGGCGCCGAGGTCCATCGGCACGGCGAAGGTCGCGCCTGAACGGTCCATCAGCATCACCGTAAAGTCCTGCGTCTCCTTGACGAAGGCGGAGTGCGCGGTGCGGTGCAGTGTGTGGGCCATGTTCTCGGCCGCCGCGCGGGCATGGTTCGCCAGAACCTGCAGGTTTGTCCGGTCAAACATGGCTTACTCCGGGAAGGTCAGCAGAAGATTGAGGTGACGGTCGACCCGTGCCTGCGCTCCCGCGGGAATGGCAAAGGTGGTGTCTTCCTGAACGACCACGGCAGGCCCATGGAACGTGCTGCCCGGCACGAGGGCCTGCCGGTCGTGGAGGTCGACGGTCTCTACGCTCGCGCCCGTGTAGACCGGGAGACGGCGCGCCGGAATGGCCGGGGCGTCGATCACGTCGACCACCGGGAAGTGGAGTTTCGGCCCCGCGCCCACTGCGGACAGCCGGACGTTCACAAGTTCGATTTCGCCATCCGGGTCGTGGAAATCGTAGAGCCGCTCATGGGTGCGATGGAAGGCCTCCTCGATGGCACCCGCGTTGCCACCCGTCAGCCACTCCTGCAGAACGACGACCTCGATCTCATAACTCTGCCCAACATAGCGCATATCGCAGGAGAGACTGAGTTCCGCCGCCCCATCGTGCCCCTGCGCCGCGAGCCAGTCGCGACCCTCTTGCGCGAGGGCCTCGAAGGCATCGCGAATTCCCGCAAGCGACATGCCCGACAGCAGGCTGAAGATGGTGCGAATGAAGTCCCCGCGCACGTCCGCCACGAGCCCGCCCAGCGCCGACACCACGCCGGGGCGGCGCGGGGCCATGACACGCTTCATCCCGAGTTCGCGGGCAAGGAAGGCGCCGAGCATGGGGCCGCCGCCGCCGAAAGGCATCAGCGTGAAATCGCGCAAGTCCACACCGGCGCGCGAGGCGAGCTTCTCGACCTCGACGAACATCTCCGACACCGCGATGTCGAGGATCGCCTGCGCGGTCTGCTCGACTGGACGGCCGAGGCGGGCGGCAAGTTCGCCGATTGCGCGATGCGCCAGTTGGATATCGATCCTGAGCTGGCCATAGGCCATCTCGCTGTGACCAAGCCATCCACACACCACCATGGCGTCCGTCACCGTCGGCCGCTCGCCGCCACGGCCATAGCATGCCGGTCCTGGCGTCGAACCGGCCGACTCCGGCCCGACCCGCAGCACCCCCTGTGCGTCGACACTGGCGATCGACCCGCCGCCGACGCCGATCGAGCTCACCGACACGGAGGGGATATGGAGCGGAAACTCGCCGATCAATTCGCCTGTCCCGAACTGCGCCTCGCCGCCGATGATAAGCGCGAAGTCGGCCGAGGTCCCGCCAATGTCGAGGGTAAGGACCTTGTCCTCTCCGGCCTGACGCGCCAGCCACGAGGCGCCGATGACGCCGGAGGCCGTCCCCGAGAGCAGCATGTTCACGCAAGCGCGCTTGCCTTCAGCAGCGTTCATCAACCCTCCGTTCGACTTCGTCAGCATCGGGCGGGCCGGCACGCCGCGGTCCTTCAGTCTCTCTTCCAGCGCCGTCAGATAGGACGAGACGCGCGGATGGACATAGCCATTAAGGATGGCGGTCGAGCTGCGCTCGTATTCGCGGATGACCGGCCACACCTCGGCCGAGGAGAAGACGAAGAGGTCGGGCGCAAGAAGCGCGATCGCCGCCTTCACCGAGGTTTCCTGCGCGGCGTTGCGCCACGAATGGAGGAAGGACACGATGATCCCTTGCGCCCCGTTCGCTTTCGCCAGTGCCACCGCGTTGGCCACCGCCGCCATGTCCGGTGCCTGGGATTCGCTTCCATCGGCACGCATGCGGACCGGAATGCCGAACACCATGTCGCGCGAGATCAGCGGGTCCGGCCGCGCGCAGAACAGCGAATACATGTCCGGCATTCGCAGCCGTGCGAGTTCGATGACGTCCTCGAAGCCGGCATTGGTGAACAGCGCCAGCGGCGCGCCCTTGCGCTGGATGATCGTGTTGATGCCGACCGTCGTGCCGTGCACGAAGCGCGTCATGCGCCCAGGATCAAAGCCTTCGCGTTCGGCCAGAAGGGTGAGGCCCGTCATCAGCTCGGCGCCCGGATCTTCCGGCGTCGTCAGCACTTTCAGCGAGGCGACCCGACCGGAACGGGCTTCGAGCGCGCAGAAATCGATGAATGTCCCGCCGATATCGACGCCGACCTTCCAGTCGGCCTCTTTCCGCGCCCCATTTGCCGCGATGGCACCGTCCATGATGCGTCCCTTCCTGTCTGCCGACCAAAACTGGCACGAGCGGACGGTCAGGGTCCAAGATGGATGAGAGGCAAGGATATAAGTCTTGCTTATGCTTTGGCGCGATGTTCGCCGAGGACCACCGAACAGGCAGCACGGATTTGCTCGCGCATCATCTCATCGGCCCGCGAAAGTGGCCGAGTGCGCGAGGTCAGCAGCGCGATCGGAAATTCCGGCCCCGCAGCGAGCGGCCTGACGGCAAGCCCGGCAAACTGGTGCCAGGGCAGCAGCGCGTCGACGAGGCCGATACCCAGACCGGCCTGGACGAAGCCGACCGCGGAGATGGACACGTCGATCTCGAGCGACGGCGAAAGCGCCACACCCTGCGCGCGGGCCGCATGGGCCAGTTCGTCGGCAGGACGGGTGTTTCCGCGATAGGATATCAATTCCTCGCCGGCGAGATCGGCGAGCCGCAGATCGGTTTTCCTGGCCAACGCATGCCCTATGGGCAAAAGGCATGCGAATCCGACGCTGCCGATCACTTCCGCCTCGATATCGGGAGGCAGACGATCGTCCATGGCCACGCCGAGGCTGGCATCGCCGGCGCGCAGCATGTCGATGATCGCGGCGATCGGCGCCATATGGGAACGTAGCAAAATATCGGGATGCTGCGCCCGGAATCCGGTGAACGCGAGCGGCAATATCGCCATGGCCGGCGGTGGCGAAGCCGCGACCCGGACTAGCCCAGTTCGGCCCAGACGCAGGTCGGTGGTCTTGCGGCGCAAGCCCTCGAGCCCTGCCGACAGCCTCTCGGCATCGACGAAGATCTCCAGCGCCTCAGGGGTCGGCCGTAGCCGGCCCTTCACCCGCTCGAACAGCGTGAAGCCGAGTTCGTCCTCGGTGTGGAGCAGGATCTGGCTGAGCGCAGGCTGGGAGATGTTCAGCATCCGCGCCGCGGCGGTCACGGTGCCCGCGCGCATGACGGCGATGAACACTTCGAGCTGCCGGGCCCGCATTGCCACTCCATAGGTAAAGCTTATGGCTCTTGTCCAAACGCATCTTTGACGCAACGCCGTGGCGCGGACAAGATCGGCGTCTTCAAAGGATCATCTGCTCAAGGAATAACTATGGATGTGATCGTGCTGGGCGGCGGACTGATGGGGACGGCTTCGGCCTATTTCCTCGCCAGGCGCGGGGCACGCGTGAAGCTGGTCGAGCGCAATCGGATCGGCACCGGTGCAACCGTCGCCTCCTTCGGCAACATCCGGCGGACCGGGCGCCATCTCTCCCAGCTTCCATTGGCCCACCGTTCGCTCAGGCTGTGGGGCGAGGCCGAAAGAATGCTTGGCCGCGACGTGGAATTCCGCGCCACCGGTCATATCCGGCTGATCTTCGATGAAGGCGGGCTCGCTGACATGCGGACCTATGCCGAGGCGGCGCGCCCCTGGGGCCTTGAGCTAGAGGAACTCGGCCCGCGCGAGATCCATGCCCGCTTTCCCGGCCTCGGTCTCGAAGCGATCGCGGCGTCGTTCTCTCCGCAAGATGGCAGCGGCAATCCGCGGCTGATCGCACCTGCCTTTGCCGAGGCTGCCCGCAAGCTGGGCGCGGAAATCGTCGAGGGAGCCGAAGTCGGGAAGATCACCAGCACGGGCTCCGGTTTCCTTGTAGCCAGTTCAAAAGGTACATTCGCCGCCGGCTGCGTGCTCAACACCGCCGGAGCTTGGGGCGCGCGCATCGCCGCGCAGTTCGGCGAAGAGGTCCCGCTCGACGCCCGCGGCCCGCAGATGGGCGTTACCGAGCCCGTGCCACATCAGATTCTACCGGTGGTGGGCATCTGGACGCGCGATAAGCACCATGGCGCCTATCTGCGTCAGGTCGAGCGGGGCAACATCGTCTTCGGTGGCGCCGCCGAAAGGGTGGCGGTTAACCTGGATCCGGGCCATGCGAACGCCGACCCCATGCGCCTGCCGATGCAGTTGCGCGCCGTCGCGCGGCTGCTGCCGGCAATCGCGCAAGTCGCGATCATCCGTACATGGTCCGGCTGCGAGGGCTATGTGCGGGACATGCTGCCGGTCATGGGACGCTCGGCGACGACGCCAGGCCTGTTCCACGCCTTCGGCTTCTGCGGACACGGCTTCCAGCTCGGCCCGGGCGTGGGCGACGCCATGGCCGAACTCATCACCACCGACCATTGCGAAACGCCGCTCGACGACTTCAGGGTCGATCGCTTCGCCCGCGCAGCCTTAAGAGCAGCAGCAGCCTAAAGAGCACAGACGGGCTCGCACCGCGTTGTGATCAGACTTGTCCTTTGCGATCGTGCTGCCACTTTCCCGCGCGAGCGCCGGCCCCCTGCTGATGCTTTTGGCTGCTAACTGTACCTCTTTTTGGATGTTGCCGCTTAATCAGGAAATGGCGATGCCGCAAGGGCTAAAGGGGAACGCAGCGCGGCCAGAATAGTCGTCACAACTACCATTGTAAGACTGAAGTCCTTGGTCTGCCGGCTCTAAAGGCCCGCTTCGTCTATCGTCCGAAAGTCGGTTTCCAGTCGCGGTTGCGCTGTGCCTGAATCCCCTCGTAGTCAGGCAACGGGACCTGAAGGAGGTTCGACAGCGGCGGGTCGCGGCTCCACAGGAGCCGATTGGCACGCGGCCAGGGCAAGTGCCGCGAAGCCCAGCATCGTGTTCCGCATCAAATTCTTTCCATCGGGAGCTATTGGTTGGCAGCAGGCAGCCGAATTGCACACTATCCTGCTCGTGCAGCTATTCGATATGGCTTGTCGGTTTCCAGATGTGTGTCGATATGATGTCGCGCAGCTCGGTGCGAACCGTGCGGAAGAGCGGGCGAAAGTTCGAGGACATCGGTCGCTGCGAGGAGGTCGCGAGGATCAGCTGTCGGGTAATCGGCGGGTCGAATGGCCAGACCTCGATGCGGCCAGCCTCCACAAGGAGGTGGACGGAAGCGTAGGGCAGAACCGTATAGCCAGTTCCCTCCTCGACCAGAAGCAAGGTTGAAGGCATTGCCTCCAGCTCCATCTCTACACGCGGATAGATGCCATGCTCCGCCAAGGTGTTATCGATAAGCCGCCGCAGTCCGTGCGGGCGGCTGGGCAGGATCATCGGCAGCTCGGCGAAGATGTTGAGGCCGACCGGCCCGCGCGGCAGCGCGCGCTCGGACAAGACCGGCCCGATCAGAAACAGCTCGTCATCGGCCAGCGGTTCGGTCAGCACGGAAGGATGGTTCGGCGAATTGTAGAGCACGGCGGCATCGATGCGACCGGCGATCAGCCATTCCAGGATATGGCCGCTGAAGCCTTCGATCACCTGCAGCGCGACATTGGGAAACTCGTTCTTGATCTTCTTGACCAAGGGCACGGTCAGCACGGTGCCAACCGAGGGCGGCACGGCCAGCACCAACCTCCCCTTCGGCGAGGATTTGAGGTTCGATACTGCATTCTGCGCCAGCCGCATCCGCTCGACGATCTCGTCGGCATGGGCCTTCAGAAGCACGCCCGCCTCGGTCAGCACGACGCCGCGGCCGTTGCGATAGAACAGCTCGACGCCGAGTTCCTCCTCAAGCCCGCGAATATGGCGCGTGACCATCGGCTGGGTGACGTTGAGGTCGAGCGCGGCCTTCGAGAAGCTGCCAGCCGCACCGACGGCGATGAATACCTGTAGCTGTTTCGTGTCCAACTTTCGCCCTAACCATCCACTGCTACAGAGCTTCCAGGCTGACTCAGTGGTGTCCGTGTCACGTGCCGAACGGGTACTGCTGGCCCCGGACATTTAGGAAAACGGCATAGACCGACGTTGTCGCTGTGATGAACAGCCTATTGTTGCGCGGTCCACCAAAGGTCAGGTTCGCAACCATTTCCGGCACCTGAATTTTCCCGATGAGCTCACCTTGGGGCGTATGGCACTGTACGCCATCCCACGCGCTGATCCAGAGATTGCCCGCAACGTCAACGCGAAAGCCATCCGGAATGCCAGGCGATATGTCGGCGAAGACGCGGGAATTTACCAACTTGTCACCGTCAACGTCAAACTGCCTGACGTGATGCGGGGCGGTGCGGTCTGTGAGGAAGCCGGAGTCCGAAATGTAAAGGTGCTTCTCGTCGGGCGAGAAGGCTAGCCCGTTCGGCATAGAGAAATCATCGGCAACAACGGTGACTACTCCCGAGCTGGGATCGATCCTGTAGACGCGGCAGCCCGGTTGCTCCTGCAGGCCCTTGCGCCCGACATAATCCGAAATGATCCCGTAATTGGGATCGGTGAACCAGATGCTGCCGTCGGACTTCACGACCACATCGTTCGGCGAGTTCAACGGCTTGCCATCGAAAGAATCGGCCAGAAGGGTGATCGTGCCGTTCCATTCCGTGCGCACGACGCGACGCTCCCCCTGCATGCAGGTGATCAGCCTTCCGTTTCGGTCGCGTGTATTGCCGTTCGGGTTGGAGACATGGCCGCGGAAAAGCGAAACCGCTCCCGTCTCCTCGTCCCATCGCAGCATGCGGTCGTTGGGAATATCGCTCCAGATCAGCGAGCGAAGGTCGGCGAAATAGACCGGTCCCTCCGCCCAGCGATTTCCCGTATGGACGGTTTCGAGGAATGCGACCGGATCGATCAGCTCCCCAAACCGTGTGTCGATCGTCTCGTAGCAGGACATTGACCGCCTCGCCTATGGCAACCGGATCGCGACGGTTTTGGTCTCGGTGTAGAGCTGCAGCGCCTGTTCGCCAAGTTCGCGCCCCCACCCCGATTGCTTGAAACCACCGAACGGCATGGTGACGTCGTTGAAGTTGTGGCAGTTGACCCAGACCGTGCCGGATTTGATTTTCGCGGCCAGCCGATGCGCGGCGCCCAGATTGTTGGTCCAGATCGATGCAGCCAGGCCATACTCGGTGTCGTTGGCATCCCTGGCAAGTTGGTCCAGATCCTCGTCGTCGAACGGCATCGCGCAGGCCACCGGCCCGAATATCTCCTCGCGGATCACCGACATGTCCGGCCGCGTCCTGGAGATGACCGTCGGCTCGACGAAATAGCCGACGTCGCCGGCACGCGCGCCACCGGTGACGATTTCGGCACCGTCGCTCCTGCCTTCCGAGATCAACCTGGTGATGCGTTCCATCTGCTGCTGAGAGACGACGGGGCCGAGCTCGGTTGAGGGATCAAGCCCGGCGCCGAGCTTCAGCTTTTCGGCACGCTCGGCAATGCCGGACATGACCTTGTCGTAGATCTTCTTGTGGACGAAGAACCGCGTTCCCGCGCCGCAGCTCTGGCCGGCATTGAAGAATGCCGCGCTCGAGGCGCCCGCCACCGCCATGTCGATGTCGGCGTCCCCGAGCACGATGGTTGGCGCCTTGCCGCCAAGCTCCAGGCTGACCTTCTTGAGGTTGCCGGTCGCGGCGCGTGCGATCAGCCGGCCGACTTCGGTCGAGCCAGTGAAAGCAACCTTGTCGATGTCGGGATGGGCCGACATAGCCGCACCCACCGTTTCGCCAAAGCCGGTCAGAATGTTGACCACGCCTTCCGGAAAACCGGCGTCCTGGACCAGCTTACCGAAGTAGAGCGCACCGAGCGGCGTCTGCTCGGCCGGCTTGAGCACGATGGTGCAGCCGGCCGCCAGTGCCGGCGCCACCTTCCAGGCGAGCATGCTGAGTGGGAAGTTCCACGGGATGATCTGGCCGACGACGCCGACCGGCTCGCGGCGGGTGTAGGCATGCCAGTCACCCGGCGCGTTGATGGTCATCGTCTCGCCGTTGATCTTGGTGGCCCATCCCGCATAGTAGCGGAACGTCTCGGCCGTGAACGGCACCTCGCCATTGCGGGAATCGCCGATTGGCTTGCCGCTCTCATAAGAATTGAGCGTTGCCAGCATATCGACATTGGCGTCAATCAGATCAGCAAGTTTCCAGATCAGCCTGGCGCGCTCGGCCGGCACCATTTTTGACCAGGGACCGTCGATCGCCGTCCGCGCGGCCTTGACCGCCAGATCGACATCGGCGTCATCGCCGGCTGGCACCCTCGCGATGGCCCGGCCGTTCGAGGGATCGATGACGTCGAGCGACTGCCCGGAGGCCGCAGAAAGCCATGCGCTGCCGATCAGCATCGCGTGCCTGCCGCCGACGAACGCCGCCACCTTCGGAGCGAGCGGCGGCACGGCATCGAAACGTATGTTCATGATTCCTCCGAAGGGTCTCTTCGATCAGCGCTGGACGAACGGCGCGGGAATGGAGTTCCCGGCATCAATCCAGATGCTCTTTTCCTGAAGATATTCGTAGATAGCGGTCTGGCCGTTCTCCCGACCGATGCCCGACTGCTTGTAGCCGCCAAAAGGCGAGAGATAGCTGGTGGCGCGGTACATGTTGACCCAGACGCTACCGGCTTCGAGCCGCTCGGGCAGGCGGATTGCGCGGCCGAGGTCCTGCGTCCAAAGACCGGCCGCAAGTCCGTAGATGGTGTCATTGGCGATGGCCACCGCCTCGTCCTCGTCGTCGAACGGAATGACCGACAGAACAGGTCCGAAGACCTCTTCCTGGGCGATGCGCATGGACTGCTTCACGTTACCGAAGATCGTCGGCTCCACGAACCAGCCGTCGGCAATCGATTTGTCCTCGGGTATCTTGCCGCCGAGCAATTGCGCGGCGCCTTCACCGTTGGCGATGCCAATGTAGTCGAGCACTTTCGCGCGCTGCGGCAGGGTGGTGATCGGACCGACCTGGGTCTCGGGATCGAGCGGATCGCCAATCCTCGCGGTCTTTGCGAAGGCGACCAGCTTCTCCGTCACCTGGTCGTAGACGGAGCGCTGCACAAGCGCGCGCGAGCCGGCGATGCAGGTCTGCCCCGTCGCGGCGAAGATACCGGAAACGAGGCCAGGGATGGCGGCATCCATCTTGGCGTCGGCGAAAACGATGTTGGCGGATTTACCGCCGAGTTCGAGCGTCACCTTCTTAAGCCCGCCAGCGGCAGCCTGATAGACGCGGCGGCCGGTTGCATCGCCACCGGTGAACGCCACTTTCGCGACATCGGCATGCGTGACGAGGCGGTCGCCGATTTCATGGCCGAAGCCGGTGACGATGTTGACGACGCCGTTGGGAAAGCCCGCCTTCTCGAAAAGCCGGCCGAAGAACAATGCCGACACCGAGGAAAATTCCGACGGCTTCCAGACGATCGTGTTGCCGGCAGCGAGCGCCGGGGCAAGCTTCCACGTCGCCAGCATCAAGGGCGAGTTCCACGGCGTAATCGCGGCCACAACCCCGAGCGGCTCGCGGCGCGTGTAATTGAACACCCCCGGCTTGTCGATCGGGATCACACGCCCTTCGATCTTGTCGGCAAGGCCGCCAAAGAAGCGGAACCATTGCGGAATGTATTTGCACTGCATCCGCATTTCATTGATCAGCTTGCCGTTGTCGCGGGTTTCGAGAACGGCCAGGTTTTCGGCCTCCTCCGCCACGAGGTCGGCAAAGCGCGTCATGATCTGCCCACGCGCGGTTGGGGTCATCGTCCGCCACTCGCCGCGGAACGCGGCGGCGGCTGCCTGAACGGCCGCATCGACATCGGCTACGCCGGCGCGCGGAACGAGAGCCCAGGCCTTGCCGGTGAAGGGATCGAAGGATTCGAAATAGTCACCCGACTGCGCGGCGGCCGAGCGGCCGCCGATCAGCATCGAGAGCTTTTCCGTGGCCAGCGGCGGACGGGTTGTCATGCTCCGACTTCCTGCATGGCTTCGCGCGCCACCCGGAAAGAATCGACGCCCGCGGGCACGCCCGCATAGATCACGACCTGTAGAAGGACTTCGCGGATTTCGTCTTTGGTCACACCGTTGGTCAGCGCGCCTTTCACATGCATCTTCAGTTCGTGCGGACGATTGAGCGCGGAAAGCATGGCGAGGTTCAGCATGCTGCGGGTCTTCTTGTCGAGCGTGTCACGGCCCCAGACGGCGCCCCAGCAATATTCCGTCACGAGTTCCTGCAGCGGGCGATTGAAATCGTCGGCGCTGGCGAAGGATTTCTCGACGAATTCGGCACCCAGAACCGATTTGCGGATTTCAAAACCCTTGTCGAACACGTCTTTGCCCATTGGATGGTCCTTTCCAGTTGCTTGGGAGATCAAAGGCCGGGGGTCGGCCGATATTTGCGGCCGCGCGCGACCACCTGGCCGAGCGAGCCGTCGGTCAGATAGATCTGCGTCGCCTTGGAATCGTAGGGGACGTTCTCCTGGCCGGGATAGCCGATCAGCTCGCGCACGCGCGGGCTCATATAGTAGGTGGCGATGGCAATGGTTGTGATCGCCGAGAAGGCTTCGCCATCCTCCTTGTTGAGGCTTTCCAGACGAGCTTCGGCGCCGGAGGCCGGATCGACCGCGACGCCGCGCGCAAAGCCCGGCTTCAGATCAATCCGAAAATCCAGGGACTTCTCGACATCGGCGTAACCGCAGACGTCGCTGAACTTCGGCATCTTGCCGTGCGTGGGGATCAGGAAGTCCGCGAGTGCAAGGAAGGCGTTCTCATTCGACATGTCAGGCCACCTTCTGGTTGCGGCGCTCGGCGATCATGCGGCGCGTGTTGCGCAGCGCCACGGCCATGATGGTCGCTGTCGGATTGGTGGCGCCCGAGGTCGGGAAGGTCGAGGCGTCCATGACGTAGAGGTTCGGCGCGTCGTGGCAGGCGCCCCACTGGTCGACGACCGAGCGCTTGGGGTCGCCGCCCATGACGGTGGTGCCGATGAGATGCCAACCGGATTCACGCACCGGCGTCGAAACCAGCGTCTCGATGGCGCCGGCGGCGCGCACCGATTCCAGGCAGCGGTCGATGTTGAACTTGAGCAGCCGGTTGGAGTTCTCGTTGACCTTGTAGACGATCTGCGGCGCCGGCAAGCCATCGGAATCCACCAGATCCTTCGACAGCACCACCTGGTTGCTTTCCTCCGGAAGATCTTCGCCGACGATGCCCCAGATCAGCGAGTGGCCGAAGCGGCGGGCTACATTTTCATGGAGGTTGGCGCCCCAGAAATCCTGGAACCGGCCGCTTTCGGCGACATAGACCTTGGAACCGGTCGCCCCGGATACGCCGACCGGTCCGCCCGACGGCATGCAGTTCCATTTCGAGCCGCGTACGAAGCCGCGGCTTTCGTCGCTCTCGTAGAATTCCAGCGAATAGACCTGTTGGCCGAAGGGACCGCGCCAGGAATCCAGCGGATCCTGGTAGGAGGCGAGTACGCTTGCAAAGGGATGCATCATCAGCCGCTTGCCGACCATGCCCGAAGAGTTGGCAAGGCCGTCCGGGTTCCCGGCCCCTCCCGACATCAGCAGCAGCCGGGGCGTGCCGACGCCGTTGGCGCACAGGATCACCACCTTGGCGCGCTGGCGCCGGTCGCGCCCGTTCGCGTCGACATAGACGACGCCGGTCGCCAGTCCCTGGTCGTTGGTCTCGATCTCCTTGACACGGGCACGGGTGACGAGCCGCGCGCCGGCCTTCAGGGCCAGTGGCCAATGCGACCGGTCGGTCGTCGATTTCGCGCCCTCCGGACAGCCCGTCAGACAGGTTCCGCGGCGCACGCAGGGATTGAGTTCGCCGAACTTCTCCGACGGGATGGCGTTGCTGCCGGGCCACCAGTGCCAGCCCATCTTCTCCATACCCAGCGCACCGCGCTGGCCGACGGAGCCCATGGGGAGCGCCGGAAAGGGATAGGCGCCGCGCGGCGGATAGGCCGGATCGCCGGCAAGGCCAGACACGCCCACTTCGCGCTCGATCTCGAGCTGGTAGGGCAACAGGTCTTCATAGGTGAACGGCCAGTCCTCGGCCACGCCATCCATCGAGCGCACGCGGAAGTCGGACGGCAGGAAATGCATCCATTGCGCGCCGTAGAGCGTCGCGCTGCCACCGACGCCGGCATACATCAGCGGGTTGATGTCCGTCGTCGAGGTGTCGACGGGATAGTCGTTGGGATTGTCGCGGACGTTGGGATTGGGATGCCAGAGCTTGGTGCTGACAAGCTCGTGCTCCGGACGGGCACCCGTATAGTCGGCATAGTCCGGCCATTCGCCCTGCTCGAGCACGACGACGGAAATGCCGGCGCGCGCCAGATGGAGGGCTGCGACCGAGCCGGATGGACCGGCGCCGACAATCGCGACATCGACTTCCTCGTCGCGCCTTGCCCGTGCACTGCGATCCGCCAGAACTTCAACGGTCATTTTCTTCCTCCCTTGCGGTCCAATGGCAACATCGTGTCAGACGAGGCGCGTCCGGTAAAACGCCGCCGCGCCGATGATGATGATGCCCTTGATGATGAGCTGCATCTCGATCGGAAATCCTAGCAGCAGCACGAGATTGTTGATCACCATCAGCACGGCCACGCCAAGCAGCGCCGCAAAGATGTTGCCGCGCCCCCCGGTCAGCGCGACACCGCCCATGACGGCGGCGACGATGGAGTCCAGTTCGTAGCCCTGGCCGACCCAGTTTGAAACGGTGCCGACATAGCCGAGCAGGAACAGCCCGCCTATTCCCGCGCAGACCGAACAGATCACGTAGCACAGGATGATCACGCGATCAGGCGCGACGCCGTTGAGGAACGCGGCCTTGGGGTTGGTTCCGACCATGAATATCTCGCGTCCGAGGCGCGAGCGATGCAGCACGATGCCAAAAGCAATCGCCAGCACCGCCAGCGTCATCAGGTTGACGGGAACGCCAAGAATGCGCCCGGAGGCCAGAAAGCCCATGCCAGGCGGCAAGGTGCTGATCGGCGCACCGCCGGTGTAGGCGAAGCGGATACCCTGCAGGATGATCATCATCGCCAGCGTCGCCAGGAACGGACTGACGTTGCGCCTGGCCACCAGCCATCCGTTCAGGAAGCCGACAATGGCCGAGAAGACGATCGCCGCGAGGAAGATCAGCGGAATGGCGTCGTTGGTGGTGGCCTTGAAGGCGGTCGCCAGCACCGCGACCGTGGCCATCAGGGACGCCACCGACAGGTCCAGCCCGCGCACCAGGATCACGAATGTCTGGCCGATCACGACCATGCCGAGCGGTGCCGCGATGGTCAGCACATTGACCAGGTTGGCCGGCCGCAGGAAGGTCGGCGACGCCGCCGCAGCGACCGCCATCAGCACCGCCAGGAAGATCACCAGCCCATAGCGTTCGAAGATGGTCGCGAGCGACAGGCCTCGTGAGCGCGGCATCGGAGTGTCGAGAGGCGCCATCGTTATCTCCGCCTCGAAGTGTGGATGCCGACCGCGATGATGATGATGAGACCCTGGATGACCCACTGATAGTAGGACGAGACGTTCACGAAATTCAGCAGATTGTTGAGCATGGTGACCAGCAGTACGCCGAGGAACGTGCCAAGCACGCCGCCCCTGCCGCCGGCCAGTATGGTGCCGCCGACCACGACAGGCGTCACCGATTGAAGTGTCAGCGCAGCACCGATGCGCGGATCGCCAACACCGGTGCGGGCGGTGAGGAAAATCGCCGCGATGCCGGCGCACAGGCCGGACAGCGCGTAAGCAAGCACGACGATGCGGTCGACGGGCAGGCCGTTCAGCCTTGCCGCTTCCCGATCACCGCCGACGAAATAGATGCTGCGGCCCGAACGGGTCCGCTGTAGCCAGAGGCCGGCCAGGGCGAAAATGGCTACGAGGATGATGGCGCTGACCGGAATGCCGGCGACCTTGGCATAGGCGACGTCGGCGAAGGCGCGCGGCACCGAACCGCCGGGCTCCTTGCGATACATCAGCGTGCCGCCGAAAATGACAGAAGACATGCCGAGCGTCACGATCAGCGAATGGACGCGCAGCACAACCGTCAGCAGCCCGTTGAGCGCCCCCACAGCGGTCGCGGCCACCAGGGCGAGCGGCAGCGCCAGCCAGACCAGGTCCGGCCGCCATTCGAGGAAGTTCGCCAGGAAGACCGTCAGCGCGCTCACCAGCGAGCCGATCGCCAGGTCGATGCCGCCCATCAGCACGACGAAGGTCTGGCCGAGGCTGACCATGCCCAGCACGATAAGCTGCTGGAACAGATTGCCGACATTGCGCCAAGTGAGGAAGCGGTCGGACAGGAAACCGCCGGCAACAGCCAGCACGACCAGCAGCACCGCAACGATCAGGTACGACATCATCAGCCGGTTGCGGCGAATATCCATGGCGATGGCGCTCATGCGATCTCCTCCGCTGGCGCCTTGTGACGCTCGATCGATCTTACCGCGAGATCCATGATTACCTCCTCGCCGAGAGCGTCGCCTTCGACTTCGCCCACGACGCGGCCCTGGGCCATCACGAAGACCCTGTCGGACAGACCAACGATTTCTGGCAGTTCGGAACTGATCATCAGGACGCCGACGCCCGAATCCGCCAGACGCCGGACGATGCGGTAGATCTCGACCTTGGCGCCGATATCGACGCCGCGTGTCGGCTCGTCGAGGATGAGCAGCCGATTGGCGATCCTGGACCAGCGACTGAACAGCACCTTCTGCTGGTTGCCGCCAGACAGATTGCCGACCTTCACATCAGGCGAAGGTGTTGCGACCGAGAAATCGTGGATCTGGCGCTCGGCCAGCGCACGCTCCCGCGAGCGGTCGATCAGGCCATATTTCGTGATGCCCTGGAGGTCCGGCGCCATGATGTTGGCGGAAATCGGAAGTCCAAGAAAGAGGCCCTCGTCCTTGCGGTTCTCGGTCAGAAAACCGAGGCCGCCGGCGATGGCATCCTTCGGCACTCTCTTTGGGAACGGCTTGCCGTCGAACTCGATCACCCCGCCTTCGACGGCGCGCGCGCCGAAAATGGCCTCCGCGACTTCCGTGCGCCCCGAGCCGACCATGCCGGCCACGCCGACGATCTCTCCGGCCTTCACGCTCAGGCTGACGTCGCGTACGCGCGGACCGGCCCGCAGGTTGCGAACGCTGAGGATGTCCGGCCCATCCGCCGGCGCCGCGCGCCGCGCCGGATAGATCTGGCCGAGGCTGCGGCCAACCATCTTGGTGATCATCTCTTCGCGGCTGATCTCGCCCACCGGGCTCATGCCGACGACCTGGCCGTCCTTCAGGATTGTTACCCGGTCGGCGATCTCGAAAATTTCCTCGAGCCGATGCGAGACATAGACGATGCCGACGCCCTCGTTGCGCAGCCTGCGCATGTTTTCGAACAAAAGGTCGACCTCATGGCCGGCAATGACAGCGGTCGGTTCGTCCAGGATGAGCAGCCTGGCCTTGCCGACCAGCGCTTTTGCAATCTCGACCATCTGCTGGTCGGCAAGCGGCAGTTCGTCGATCCTTGCGTGCGTGGGAATGCTAACCCCGAGCTGGGCGAGGATTTCCGCGGCGCGGGCGTGGCGGGCGCGATTGGAGATGAGCCCAAACCGGCCGCGAGGTTGTGCGTCGATCAGAATGTTTTCGGCCACCGACAGTTCGGGAAAAAGCGCAAGTTCCTGATGAATGACATGGATGCCGGCGGCGCGCGCGGCCTTTGGCGATTGCCAGGAGACCCGCTTGCCGAGATAGGTGATGGCGCCGGAATTCGGCTTCACGGCCCCGCCCATGACGCGGATAAGGGTCGACTTGCCAGCGCCATTCTCACCGAGAAGGGCGTGAATCTCGCCTGGCTGTACGGCGAAATCGACCTTGTCCAGGGGTTTTACGCCGGGATACTCCTTCTCGATCTGGCTGAGTTCGATAACAGAAATGGACATTATCCGACGCTCAAAACAATCAAATCACACCCGGGTGCGCGTCCGTGGACGCACACCCGGTTGAGCTGGGAGGCTCACTTCGGATAGTCGGGATTGAACGTGCTGGGGTTGTATCCCGCCGGCAGTCCGTTGCTTGGCGACAGGTCACCCGGGTCACTCATGCTGACATGGTCGAGCAGATGCCGGTCGCCCTTGACGGACACCGTATCGGCGCCAGGCGACGTCACCACCTGGAAGCTGACCTCGACCTTGTCGGGAACCGAAATGCCCTTGAGCACATCGAGCGCCGTTTCGATGCCGGTGATGCCCATCGACGTCGGATAGTCGATACCGACCATCTTGATGTTGTGCTGGTTAGCCAGCTGATACATCCGCGCAACGTCGCCGCCGGTGATCGGCGGAAATTCGCCGTCCTTGTAGCCGGCGTCGAGGAACGCCTCGATCGCGCCATAGCCCTGCAGCGCACTGTCGGACAGCACGCCGTCGATGGCCTTGCCGTGCTTCTGGATCAGCGCGGCCATTACCGATTTGCCGGTGGCCGGATTCCAGTCGCAATACTGCTTTTCCAGCACCTTGATGCCGGGGAACTTGGAGAACACTTCCTCGTTCGCCTTGATGCGGATTTCCGCGACGCTGGATCCGGCGATGCCTGGCAGCATGACGATGTTGCCCTTGCCGCCCAGCGTCTCGCACAGCCACTGTGCCTCGAGACGGCCCAGCGCCCAATCGGATGCCGTGACGTAGGTGATGTAGTTTGCCGGCGTCTTCACCTTGCGATCGACCATGACGACGGGAATGCCCTGTTCCGTGGCGCGGCCGACGACGGAATCGAGCGCGTCCTCGGTAGAGGCCGCAATGAGGAGAATATCGACGCCCTGGCTGATCAGATCCTGGATGTCGGCAATCTGCTTGGAGGGATCGTCGTTGGCGTCGGTGACGAGAAGATGGGCAATCTCGTCGCGATGCTGGCCGGCCGACCAGAGGACGCCATGCTGGAAGGCGACGCGCCAGGCATTGGAAATCGACGCATTGGAAAAGCCGATCGTATAGGGACCCGCCTTCTTCCACTTCGACGTGTCGACCATGCTGTTGGCATTGGGGTTCCACATCCAGGTGCGTGGCGCACCATAGTAGCCGGGCTTGGCTTCGGCTTCAGCCGCGGCGACCGGGGTGGCCTGTGCAAGCTGGAGCCCCGGCACGGCGGCGATCGCCGCGGCGGCGGCCGGCATACCCCTGATGAAGCTTTTGCGTGATATCTTGTGGTCTAGGATGCTCTTTATTGACATTGGTTCCTCCTCCTGAACGCTCGACAGAGCGCCTGAAATTCTCCTCAGAAACTCTCACGCGCGGGACAGTATAAACAAAGAATAGATGTTTATATCCCGGGCAAATCGCACGGCCATCTTCCTGATACCCTCCAATTCAGGAAAATTCGATTGAAAGCGATTTGACGCAAATTAGCAGTCGATTACCCACGATCGTCAATCTGCCGTCTTGTAATAGCTGCTATTACCTTTTTCGCCATTGGGAGCGGTGAAGAATACGACTTATCTAGCTGCCGGTGCCGGGCGCTTGAGGTGCGTTCCGTCGGAGGAGAGGCCGTGAATATTCTTGTTGTCTTACGCATGATCCCGGATTCCGCGGGCGAGCTGCAACTCGCCGAGGACGGGCGCAGCATCGATCGGGAGTGGCTCGATTTCCAGCTCAACGATTTCGACGATCATGCCCTTGAGGAAGCAATCCTGCTCAAGGAAGCCAGCGGTGCGAAGGTGACAGCGGTGGCCGTTGGCGAAGGCGCCAACCGTGTCCTGCAGATGGCTGCCGCGCGCGGTGCCGACGAAGCCGTGGCGCTGCAGTCCGAGGAGGACGCCATGATCTCCTCACGCGAGATCGCGGCGTCCATCGCTGCGATGGCGCGAGCGAAGTCGGCCGACCTGGTTCTGTGCGGCGTTCAATCGAGCGAGGATGTCTTTGGCCAGCTCGCGCCCTATGTCGGCGCGCTGCTCGACTGGCCGCATGTGTCGGGAACCAACCGTATCGTTGCGAACGGCGCCGTGCTTCGGGTCACGCAAGAGCGCGGCGCGGGTGTCGCCGTCACCTATGAGTTGGCCACGCCGGCGGTGCTGGGCGTGCAGACGGCGTCGAAGGCGCCGCGCTACGTTTCCGGCAGCAAGCTTCGCGAGGCGTCCAAGACGCCGATCGGCCGCGCCACTCCAGAATCGTCAGGCTTCGAGCGTTCCGCCGAGATCATCACATTGCGCCTGCCGGTCCAGGGCGGCTCTGGCGAGAACCTGGGCGGCAATGCCGAGACAGTAGCGGATCGTCTGGTCACCATCCTGGCAGCCAAAGGCCTGGCAAGGAACTAAGTCATGAAATTGATTGCCTGTACGGAAGGCCACTCCAGCAAGATCGAAGCCTTCTCCCTCGAAATGATCGCGGCGGCGCGTTCGCTCGCCCAGGCCGGCGACGAGGTCGTCGCCTTTTTCGCCGGCGGTGACGTACAAGGCGCATCCGCTTCCTTCGGTGCCGCCGATCGCCTGATAGTGGCCCGGGCCACAAAATCGGATGTTATTCCCGCCGAGACCTACGCGCTGCTTCTGCGCGATGTCATCACCGCCGAGAGCCCTGGCCTGGTCCTGGTTCCCTATTCGGCAAACGGACTGGACGTGGCAGCCGACATCGCGGCGCGAACCGGCTGGCCGCTCATCTCCTATGTCAATGAAATCAAGCGGGACGGCGAAAGCCTGACGGTCGTCGCGCACATGTATGGCGGCAAGATCCTCGCTGAATGCGCGGTGCGGCTGCCGGCAATCCTGATGATCAATCCGGGCGCCTTTGCGGAGGCAGCACCTGGTCCGATCGATACGGCGAGGGTGCGCACGATCGATGCCGAACCCGTGCTCGCCGGCGGCAAGGTGAAGATGGTGGCCATCGACGTGCCCGACTATGCCGACGTCGATCTGACGACGGCCGAGAGGATCGTGTGCGTGGGCCGAGGCATCGGCGACGAAGCAAGCATTGACCTTGCGCGCGATCTGGCGACGATGCTGGGGGCGGAGATCGCCGGCAGCCGTCCGGTCGTCGACAATGGCTGGCTGCCAAAGCTGCGCCAAGTCGGCAAATCCGGCCAGAAGGTCAAGCCGAAGCTTTATCTGGCGCTCGGCGTGTCCGGTGCGCCCGAACATCTCGAAGGCATGTCGCAGGCCGACCTTATCATTGCAGTCAACACCGATCCGAAGGCACCCATTTTCAATGTCGCGCATTACGGCGCGACCTGTGACCTGTTCGATCTCGTCGCCAATCTGAGCGACAGGCTGCGGGCCGGCTCTGGCCGTTGAGATGGCATCGACCCTGCCACTCTGGATCCTGGTCATCACAGCACTCGCGTTGACGGTCTGGCGCTCGCGCCGTTACGCGGTTGCTCTTGCCAATGCACCGGCAGCGGCCCGCTTCGACCGCCCGATGCTGCGTCTCCAGGGCGTGATGGTCGCCATCGGCATGCACCGGAAAATGGTCCGCAAGCCGCTTTCCGGCGTGCTTCACGCAATCATCTTCATTTCGTTCTTCGTGCTGTTCACCGCCACGATCGATGCCTTCGGCTCGCGGCTGTTTCCCGGGTTCTCACTTGCGCCCATCGGTGGCGAAACCTGGATTGCCGCTCTGCAGGATATCTTTTCGGTGCTGATGCTGGTCGGCGTCGGACTTGCACTCTATCAGCGTTACGTGCTGCGGCCTGCCCGTTTCGACGGCTCGAGCGGCAGTGATGCGGCAATCATCTATGTGTTGATCGTCCTGATCGTGGCGTCTCTGCTGCTTGAGGCGGCCGCGCGCATAGTCGGTGGCGCCGACGGCTCGTGGCGGCCGGTCGCGTCAGCGCTGGCAGGACTGCTCGATCGTGCCGGCATGTCGGCGCATGCGGGCGAAGAGCTGTTCTACTGGGTTCACATCGGCGCCATTCTGGCATTCCTTGTCTATATCCCCGGTTCGAAGCACCGGCACATGTTCCTTGCCGCGCCCAACATCTACTTCCGCAGCCTCGAACCGCGCGGCCTGGCGCCCGCGGTCCCGGAAGCGCGTGAGACTCCAGGCATCGACAGCCTGGGGCAGTTCGACTGGAAGCAGCAGCTCGACCTTCTGTCCTGCACCGAATGCGGCCGTTGCCAGGCGGTCTGCCCAGCCTATGCGGCCGGTCTGCCGCTCAGCCCGAAATTGCTGATCACCGACATGCGCGACGCGCTTGCCGCAGGATCATCGGCGGCCCTGCTGGTCGGCGGGGTGATTTCCGAGGAGACGCTGTGGGCCTGCACCACCTGCCGTGCCTGCATGGAGGCATGCCCGGTCGAGATCGAACATCTGCCCAAGATCATCGACATGCGCCGTCATCTGGTCGACGAAGGCCATGTCAGCCCCGGTCTGCAGGAGGCGCTATCGAACCTGACCCGTCTCGGCAATTCCATGGGCAAGCCTTCCAAGATGCGGGCGCGCTGGACCCGGGAGCTCGGCTTTCCGGTCAAGGACGCGCGCGAGGAACCCGTCGACGTTCTGTGGTTCGTAGGAGACTACGCGTCCTACGATCCGCGCATTCAGGAAATCACCCGCAAGGTTGCAGAACTGCTGACCGCGGCCGGTGTCGACTTCGGCATTCTCTTCGATGCCGAGCGCAACAGCGGCAATGATGTGCGGCGTGCCGGCGAAGAAGGTCTGTTCGAGACGCTCGCTCAGTCCAACATCGATGAGATCAAGGCGTGTCGCTTCAACCGGATCATGACCACCGATCCGCATAGCCTGAATGCGCTGAAGAACGACTATCAGCATTTCGGCGCGGCGTTCGAGGTGTTGCACTATACGGCGCTGCTGGCGGAACTCATCGCGGCAGGAAAACTCGACCTGCATGTCGTCGACGGCGCCAGGGTCACCTATCACGATCCCTGCTATCTTGGGCGCTACAATGGCGGCTTCGATGCGCCGCGCGAGCTGATCCGCGCCGCCGGCTATACGCTTCATGACATGCCGCGCTGCCGCGAGAATTCCTTCTGCTGCGGCGCCGGCGGCGGCCGCATCTGGCAAGGCGACGACGGCGTGACCGAGCGGCCGAGCGAGAACCGCATCCGTGAAGCGCTGAGCCTGGGCGACATCGCCTATTTCGTCGTCGCCTGCCCGAAGGACAAGGTGATGTACACCGCCGCGATCGATGCGCTCGGCGTGGCCGACAGATTAAAGGTCGTGGACATAGCGGAACTTCTCGTGCCGCGAACAGGCCAGGCGCTCGAAAATGCCCACGGTGGAAACGACCTGACGGAATGCGATCCCAGAGATTGAGACCAAGCACCATGGGCAATAGGCCCCGAAAGAGGAGAGAGCGATCATGTCGACCCTGAAAATCGGCTTTGTTGGCATCGGAAAAATGGGCACGCCGATGGCGACCCGTCTCATCAAGGCCGGATACGAAGTGACTGTCTACGACGTCGACGGCAAAGCCGTTGCGGAGTTGACCAATGCGGGCGCGAAAGCCGCCGCCGGTGCGCGCGATGTTGCCGACAATGCGGAGATCGTCTTTGCCAGTCTGCCCAGCCCGCAGATCCTGGAAAAGGTGGTGCTCGGCGAAGGCGGTATCGCCGAGGGCAAGGCGGTTCGCATCTTCATCGACATCTCGACGACGGGTCCGCGCACGGCCGCCAAGGTTGCCGAAGGCCTTTCTGCCAAGAATATCGCCATGATCGACGCGCCCGTCAGCGGAGGATTGAAGGGAGCGCGCAACGGCACCCTCGCCGTTATGGTGTCGGGGCCGAAGGCTGCCTTCGAAACGGCAAGGCCGGTGATCGAGAATTTCGGGCGGATATTCTTCATGGGCGAGGTTCAGGGCTCCGCCCAGACCATGAAGCTTGCCAACAATCTGCTTGCGGCGGCGGCACTTGCGATCTCCTCCGAAGCGGTCGTGATGGGCGTCAAGGCAGGCCTCGACCCCAAGGTGATGATCGACGTCATCAACGCCTCGAGTGGCCGCAACAGCGCCACCGAAGACAAGTTCCCGAAATCCGTCCTGCCGCGCACCTTCGATTTCGGTTTCGCCACAGGCCTGTCCTTCAAGGATGTACGCTTGTGCGTGGATGAGGCGGAGGCGATGGGCGTACCGATGGTGGTGGGCAGTGCCGTGCGCCAGTTACTCAGCGTGACGAACCAGCTCTACGGGCCTGATTCCGATTTTACCTGTATGGTCAAGACGGTCGAGACATGGGCTCATGTGGAGGTCGGCTCGGCCCAGACCACAGATGTCGCCAAAGCGAGCTGATCATGGGTGACCCCGGACGCTATGAAATCCATGCCGTTCGCTACGGCCATTTCAAGCGCCGCTCGGGCGAGAATTTCCTGGGCGGCGACACGCATGATGTTCCCATGCCGCTGGACTACTTCGTCTGGGCGATCGTTGGGGAGAAACGCACCTTCATCGTCGACACCGGCTTCGACAAGCCGACCGGCGACAAACGCGGACGCAGTGTCGTCAGGCCCGTCGATGAAGGCCTAGCGGCAATCGGCATCAACCACGCCGACGTCAGCGACGTCATCATCTCCCACATGCATTACGACCATTGCGGGAACCATCATCTATTCCCGAACGCGACCTTTCACCTGCAGGATGCGGAGATGGAGTTCGCGACCGGCCGCTGCATGTGCCACCATGCCATGCGCCATCCCTTCGAGGCCGAAGACGTCACCACCATGGTGCGGCGCGTCTTTGCCGGAAAGGTCTGCTTCCACGACCCCGAGTCGCAGATCGCGCCCGGCATAACGCTCCACAAGGTTGGCGGCCACTCGCGCGGATTGCAGGTGGTGCGGGTGGAAACCGACAACGGCGCGGTCGTGATCGCGTCGGACGCAGCCCATTTCTACGCCAACATGGAACGCGAAAAACCTTTTCCCGTCTTTGACCGGCTGAGCGATGTGATCTTCGGGGTCGAGCGTATGAAACAACTCGCCAGTTCCCCCGCTCACATCGTCCCCGGGCACGACCCTCTGGTGCTCAAGCGCTTCGCGCGTACCCGCCAGGACGTCGAAGGCATTGTTACGCTGAGCCGCCCGCAGCACTGAACATGTTGGTGCCGCAGGGGTCTCGGGGGGCACGTCCGGCAGCTTTCGAAACTTGTCCTCACGTTGAAACAATCGACGTCCGCTTCTTGAGGATAGTGCGGATTGCCTGAACGGCCGACATGAGGCGCAAAGCTGCCGCCCTCTTGCGGCTGGCGCAGGTCAACTTTGGGGCAAGTCGGGACATACCACATGTCCAGTCCAGTGATCCGGAACGACTCAAAGATCAACTTCGCGGCAGGCCTCGAAATCGTTTTCGAACACAATCCAATTGATTTTTATGAGGGGTTCGAGTCCATGGCGTGGGCCAGGAAATAATAAATAACTTACATGGGTATCTTGGTGGGCCCGGAGGGTCACCGTTTTCTACAGGAAATCAATGCGCTAGCGGATGGTTCGCCAAGCCATATTCTTCGTATTCTCTCGTATGGTCTGGCGAACCCAAGGACGATGAACGCGACTAATTACAGGCTTCGAGATATTGCTGATTTAGCCGTAGGTAGAACTCGCTTGTAGCGAATGACCGAAATGGGGCCGGAAGGAGAACGTCCGGTCTCGGCTGCCGTTGGCGATAAGCTGTCGTTCAGCCGATGGTTCATGCGAGGCATCGAAGCGGTGCTGGGTTGGTACTCTCTTACACTGTTTACAGAAATGTAAGCCTTTCGCTTACTAAATATCAGACGGGCTCACCGGAGGACACGATAAAAACGCGCGGCAGCTGGCGGAGCCGCAACCCGAGGTCCGCGAACGTGTTGGCGGTGGCCATCGCGGCATTGCTGGTGGGCTGGCCAGCGTATGGTGTGCTGCACGACGATTTCGCGGTCCCCGTTGGCCGCCTCGACGGGCGCGATTTCCATTTTCACGGCGCGGCGCTTTGGCTGATGTTCGCCGGGTTCGCCTGCCAAGCCGCAAGTATACCCGTAACAGTGGCCATGGTGGGTGCATTCATCATCATGGCGATGGTGGTCCTGAAAATGATGAGCCTGGTGTGAAGGGTCAATGCCGGACATGGCGCCGCCCAAGCCGGACGTCAGCTTTGGGGACCGGCGAGTTTGATGCCCGGGTTGAGGCGCAAAGCGGACGTCACTTGCAGAACTATACGCTCCCGCGGCTACTCCTCCTTCCGATGGCTGGCAGGTTCAGTCCCTGAAAAACTAGCCAAGGTCGGTAGGGCCACTAGCCACCCACCCGCCACCGAGGAACCCGGCCGAGATGATTTGGTGCGCCGGTCTCAGCAACGCTACTTCTGTGGGTTTGCGATGCGTGGGGCCGGTATAGGCACGGCGGCGATCAGTTCACGCGTGTAGGCTTCGCGCGGTGATGACAGCACCGCGCGGCGTGCGCCAGCCTCGACGATGCGGCCGGCGCGCATGACGGCGACGTTGTGGCTCATGCGCTCGACCACGGCCATGTCGTGTGAGATGAACAGATAGGAGAGCCCGAGCGTCTCCTGCAGCTCAAGCATCAGGTCGAGCACGCGCGCCCGGACCGACACGTCGAGGGCCGCAACGCTTTCGTCGGCGACAATCAGCTTCGGCTCGAGTGCCAGCGCTCGGGCGATGCAGATGCGCTGGCGCTGGCCGCCGGAAAATTCATGCGGATAGCGCGTGGCATGATCGGCGGCGAGGCCGACGTGCTTCAGAAGCGAGGCCACACGCTCGTTGCGGTCGCCCTTGGCACCAATGCCATGGATGACGAGCGGTTCTGCGATGGCAGCGCCCACTGTCATGCGCGGGTCGAGCGAGGCGTAGGGATCCTGAAAGATCATCTGCGCGGCGCGGCGCACCGGCCGCATCGCGGCGGCGGAAAGGCCCTGGATGGCCGTGCCGCCGATGGTCACTGCACCCGTGAAAGGCACCAGGCCGAGCACGGCCTTGCCTGTGGTGGATTTGCCGGAACCGCTTTCACCGACGAGGCCGAGCGTCTGTCCCGGCATGATGTCGAAAGAGACGTCCTGCACCGCCGGCGCCTCGGCGGCGCGGCGACGAAAAAGGCTGGCGGAAGCGCCGTAATCGACGACGAGGTTCTTGACCGACAGCACCGGCGCGGCGCCCTCTGGCGCGGCTGGTCGGATGGTGGCGGTGACCCTCGGCGGCGCGTCGGTCGCGGCGTGCGCGCCGAGGCGCGGCACGGCGGCGAGCAGCTCGCGCGTGTACTCGGCTTGCGGCCGCTCGAAGATGTCGAGCACCGGGCCTGCCTCGACAATGCGGCCGTCACGCATCACGGCCACCCGGTCGGCCATCTCGGCGACGACGCCCATGTCGTGGGTAATCAGGATGATGGCGGTGCCGAATTCCCGCTTCAACTCGCGCATCAGTTTCAGGATCTGCGCCTGCACGGTCACGTCGAGCGCCGTCGTCGGCTCGTCGGCCAGCAGCACTTTCGGCCGGCAGGACAGCGCCATGGCGATCATGACGCGCTGGCGCATGCCGCCGGAGAGCTCGTGCGGATATTGCTTCATGCGCCGCGCCGGGTCGTTGATCTGGACGACGTCGAGCATGGCACGGGCGCGGCTTTCGATGCTGGCGCCTTCCGCGCCCTGATGGGTGCGGATCGCCTCGGTCAGCTGCGCGCCGATCGAGTGTACCGGATTGAGCGAGGTCATCGGCTCCTGGAAGATCATGGCGATCTCGCCGCCACGCACATCGCGCATGGCGCGCTCGGACAGGAGCGGCAGGCTCTGGCGATCGAGCCTGATGTCGCCGCCGGCGATGCGCAGCGAGGTGCGCGGCAACAGCCGCATGATCGAAAGCGCCGTCACCGACTTGCCCGAACCGGACTCACCGGCGATGCACAATGTCTCGCCCGGCGCCAAGGCAAAGCTGATGCCGTCGATGACGCGCCTCGCCCCTTCAGGCGTCAGCGCGTCCACCGACAATTTGTCGACGGTCAGGACGGCATCCTGCTTTGGCCCGGAAGCATCCGCCATCAATTGAAGACGATTCTTGGGAAGTAGAACGAGACGACCCAGTTCGGCATGTCAACGATCTCGCTGATGCGCAGGTCGCCGCAAACCGAGCAGAGCATGTAGGCGTCGACCGGCTTCAGCCCATGCTCCGCGGCAAGCAGGTCGACCATGCGCATGACGCTTTCGCGCGCCGCGGTCATCAGGTCCGGCCCGATGCCGGTGGTGGCCTCGTAGCCGGCCGCGTCGAGATGGCGGGTCACCGGTCCCGGCGTGGTGAAGCGCGGACTTTGGAGCCGCGCGTCCTTTACCAGCTCGATCGTCGCCTCGACATCCATACGGCTCTCGATGGCGGTGCCGCAGACCTCGCCGTCGCCTTGAGCGGCATGGGTGTCGCCGATCGAAAACAGCGCGCCCACGACCTCGACCGGCAGATAGAGCGTGGTGCCAGCCGAAAGGTCGCGGATGTCGAGATTGCCGCCGACACGGCGCGGCGGCACGACCGAGTGCAGGCCGGGTTCGGCAGGCGCCACGCCGATCGTGCCGGCGAAGGGTTTTAGCGGTACGCGGCCACCAGGGCCAAAGAGTGCCGGCGTCATCGCGGCGGCGTCATATTTCCAGATGTGCAGCGCCGGCTCCTCGAACTGGTCGGCGAGCAGGCCGAAGCCTGGAATGTTGGCGGTCCAGCCGAGGCCCGACGGTTCGAAATGGCGCAGCGTGATCTTCAGCGCATCGCCGGGCTTGGCGCCCTCGACATAGACCGGTCCGGTCACCGGATTGACCTTGCCGAAATCCATCGTCTTGACGTCCGCGACCGTGGAGCTGGCGTTGAACTGCCCGCCTGAGGAATCGAGACATTCGAAATGGATTGTCGAGCCGGGCCTTGCCGTCAGCGCCGGCTCGAAGTCGCGGTTCCAGCCGAAATGATGACTGGCGCGATGGATGGTGTAATCGCACTTCACGCACATGGTTTTTTCTCGTTGTCTTGGGCAAGCCGCCCTCCCGTGCAGGCGGCATCATGGGACGGTCCCGGCGGTGAGCTGGATGCCTGCCGCCGGGAGATGAGAAGAGCCTATTTGTTCGCGTAGATCGCTTCGTAATCGATGACGCGGGTGGGATCGATGTAGATCTCGTCCGGGCCGCCCATGCGCTTGGACTTGGCCACCACGCGGCGTTCGTTGAAGACCGGGATCCAGGGTGCTTCATTGGTCTGGATGTCGGTGAAGATCTGCGCCCAGGCCTTGTTGCGCTCCTCGGCCTTGGCCGGTACCGGCATGGCGTCAGCGGCCTGGCCGCGGGCGTCGATGTCCTTGTTGCAGTACCACGACCAGTTCCAGCCGCCGGCAACAGCGCTGCCGCAGCCCAGGATCGGCCCGTAGAAGTCGGACGGATCCGGGAAGTCGGCGATCCAGCCGAGGCCGCCGGACCAGACCATCGGCGCCTGCCCCTGCGTGCCGCCGGCGGCGATCACGTTCGGGTTCGCCACCGCCTTGATCTCGGCCTTGACGCCGATCGCCGCCAAATCCTGCTGGATCGCCTGGGTGATGCGTGGCTGCGGATCGGTGTTGGAGGTGTAGATCTGCGTCGAGAAGCCGTCCTTCAACCCGGCTTCGGCAAGCAGCGCCTTCGCCTTTTCGGGGTCGTAGGCATAGCCCTTGTAGTTCTGGTCATAGCCCGGCATCAGCGGCGGCAGCACCTGGCTGGCCGGCGTGGCGCGGCCGTTGATGATGCGCACGATGCGGTCCTTGTTGATGGCCATGTTGACGGCCTGCCGCACCTTGGCGTTGTCGAACGGCTTCACCTGCGTGTTCAAGGTGACATAGCTGGTCTCGAGCTGCTGGCGGTCGACGATCATGCCCTCGAACTCGGCCGACTTCTTCATCTCCAGATATTTCGCCGGCGGGATGCCGTCGCCGGCGATATCGACCTCGCCCTTCTGCAGGCGCAGCAGCGCCACCAGCGGCTCCTGGCCGACTTCGACGGTGAAGCTGTCGACATGCGGCCGGTCCTTGACGAAATAGTCGGGGTTCTTCTGGAAGACGAGGCGCTGGCCGATCGTCCATTCCTTCAGCGTGAAGGCGCCGGAGCCGACCGGGTGTTTGCCGAAATCGCCATTGGCGGCTTCCACGGCCTCCTTCGGCACGACGGAAGCGAAGTTCAGCGCCAGGACGTTGAGGAAGGTGGCGTCGGGCTGCGACAGGGTGAACTTGACCGTGTGGTCGTCGACCGCGGTAATGCCTTCCATCGTGTCGGCGGTGCCGGCGGTCATCTTGTCGGCGCCGACGATCGAGTGGAAGAAGCCGGCGCCGGGGCCTTGCGTCTTCGGGTTGACGGCGCGCTCGATCGACCACTTCACGTCCGCCGCCGTCACCTCGCGGCCGTTGGTGAACTTGACGCCCGGATGCAGTTTGAAAGTGTAGATCTTGCCGTCGTCGGAGACGTCGTAGCTGTCGGCAAGCGCCGGCCCGAGCTCCGTCGTGCCGGGCTTGTAGTCGACGAGGCGCGAGAACAGCGCGTTGATCATCGACCAGTTCTGCCAGTCGTAACCGACGGCCGGGTCAAGCGTGGCGATGTCGTCCTTATAGGTGACGATGATGTCGCCGCCGTTGGTCGGCGTGTCAGCGAAGGCAAGCTTGGCCGGCACCAGGGCGGAGGTGGCGAGCAAGGCCGCCAGGCCCATCCTTTTGGCGAATTTGTTCATTGAGTTCACTCCTCTGTTGGTTTTGTTGGTTATTGGCTGCGGATGCGCGGGTCGACGAAGGGCGCGATGAAGTCGGCGAGCAGATTGCCGAGCACTATGGCCAGCGCCGAAACCAGGGTGACGCCCATGATGATGGGCACGTCGACCTGCTGGATGGCCTGCCAGGCGAGCTGGCCGATACCGGGCCAGCCATAGACGGCCTCGACCACCACCACGCCGCTCATGAACTGGCCGATGTCGATGCCGACCATGGCGATGATCGGCAACAGCGCGTTGGGCAGCGCATGGCTGAGCACGACACGGCGGCCGCTGAGACCCTTGGCATGGGCGGTGCGCACATAATCCTGGCGCAGCACCTCGATCATGGCCGAGCGCACCATGCGCGCGTACCATCCGGCGCCGAGCACGCCGAGCGTGAGGGCCGGCAGCACCACATGCCGCGCGGTGCCGAAGCCGGACATCGGGAACCAGCCGAGCGTGGCGGCAAAGACGTATAAAAGCAGCAGCGCCACGACGAATTGCGGCGACGAGACGCCGACGAAGGACAGCATCATGATCGAACGGTCGACGAAGCCACCGCGCCAGACCGCCGCGATGATGCCGAAGGTCAAACCAAGCGCCACCTCGACGACGATGCCGGCGGCCATGAGCACGAGCGTCGCCGGCAAGCGCGCCAGGATCAGCGGCAGCACTTCGGTCTTCTGCGTGTAGGAGCGGCCGAGGTCGCCATGCAGCAAAGAGCCGACATAGTGCAGGAACTGCATGATCAAAGGCTGGTCGAGGCCGAGCTCATGACGGATCGCGGCCACCATCTGCGGCGTAGCTGAGCGGCCGGCGATCAGCACGGCGGGGTCGGCCGGCAGGTAGTAGAGCAGAAGGAAGGTGATGGCGGCGACGCCGAGCAGGATCAGCACGGCCTGGACAAGACGGCGGGCGAGGAAGACGGCCATCGTTACAGCCTCCCGCGCTGCGTCGGGTCGAGGATGTCGCGCAAGGCGTCGCCGATCAAATTGAACGACAAGGCGGTGGCGAGGATGATCGCGCCGGGGATGAACACCAGCCAGGGCGCATCCTGGAAATAGCTCTGGCTCTCGAAGATGATGTTGCCCCAGGAGGGTTGTGGCGGCTGCACGCCGATGCCGAGAAAGGACAAGGTCGCCTCGAGCAGCACCGTGGTGGCGATGCCGAGCGTGCCCCAGACGATCGCTGTCGGCATCAGATGCGGCAGGATGTGCAGGAAGATGATGCGGCCATTGCCGGCGCCGAGCGAACGTTCGGCGACGATGAAGTCGCGCTCCACCAGGCCGCGCGTTTCTGTGTAGACGATGCGGGCGACCTGCACCCAGTTGACCAGCGCGATGACCATGGCGACGATCCACAGGCTGGGCTTGAGCAACGCCGCGAGCGCGATGGCGAGCAGCAACGCCGGGAATGCCATCATCAGGTCGGTGAAGCGCATCAGCAAATTGCCGACGGTGCCGCGCAGATAGCCGGCGAGCAGCCCGACGAGAAGGCCGATCGCGACGGCGACGCCATTGGCGACGAGACCGATGATCAGCGACGTGCGGGCGCCGAACAGAACGCGCGAGAAGAGGTCGCGTCCAAGCGTGTCGGTACCGAACAAATGCTCGCCGCTGGGTGGCAGCGGTGCGCCTTCGAGCGACAGGCCGTCGGTGAGCTGGTTGTCCGGCGAGAAGTGCACGATCCAGGGCGCGAAGATCGCCGCCAGCAAAACGATGACGACCACGATCAGCCCGAACAGGGCGGAAGGCCGTCTGACAAGTTCGCGCAAAACCCGCATGCGGCGCCTACATCGCCCGCGGCACGGGCTCATGCCCGGCGACGATGGCCGCGGCGACATGCTCGACGGTGAGTCGGCGCTGCATGGCGAGGCGACACAGGATGCGATAGGCGCCGTCCTCATCCGTACCCTGCGCGGCCATGATCGAGCGCATAGCGTCATGGACGATCGGCCTGAGCCGCAAGCGCTCCTCCAGGCCGGCAATGCGCGCCCGCACAGCGGTACGCTCGTGATGGGCATGTGTGGCAAGCACCAGCGCCGGATAGACCGAGGAGGCGACGACCGGCTTTGCCATGATCGCGCCGGCGCCCTTGGCCAGCGCCCAGGCGATGCGGCCCGGCGCTTCGGAGCCGAGGAGTGCCACCACCGGAACCGGTGCATCGTCGCCATTCCATGGCAACAGATCGTCCCACCCCTGATCGGCATCGACCAGGACGATATCGGCCGGCGTCTCGGCAAGATCGAGCGGCTTCCACTGCACCAGAACGGTGACGCCGAGACGTTCAAGCTGCCGCTTCAGGCGCTCGATGTTGTCGTCGGCGCGATGCAGGATCGCGGCGCGCCAGGAAACGAAATTGGGCGTGCGCGTCATTGCACCACCCTCAGATGCGGGGCGTGCTGGATGGGCAGCGTGCCGACGAGATAAGGGTCGGCGGCGATGGCGCCATGCGAGGCGATGATGTCGAAGCCGGAGCGCTCGTTGATGCGGCCCAGATGGAAGGGCAAGGCGGCGTGGTTGGTGCGCGGATCGATGGCCAGCGTGCCGAGCACAGTCTGCCGCGGCCGGGCATGCAGGAAGCCGCGCACGCTGGCAGGGTCGTCGCGGTCGGCCTCCGACACCGCCTCGGCGCAAAGTTTCACGGCGGCGTAGGCGCCGGCAAAGAAGCTGGAGACGCGACGCTCGGCGCCGAAGCGGGCGGCGACGCGTTGCTTGAAGCCGCGGTTCTCGAACGACGCCAGGCTTTCGAAATAGGAAGCCGTCGAGAGCTGGCCGATAGCCACGCCCGGCTCGATCTCGCCGAGCTCGCATTCGGTCAGGTCGCAGCTCAGCACCGGGCAGTGCTCCGGCGCGAAGGCGGGATCGTGCGCGGCGAGCTGCTTGACGGCGGCAAGGAAGGCATAGCTCGAAGGGCCGATCATGTTGTTCAGGATGAAGTCCGGCCGGTGGCGCTCCAGGTCGGCGATGAGCAGGCCGACATCGGTCTCCTCGATCGGCAGGCAGCGCTCGCCCACCACCTCGCCGCCGGCGCGCATGAGAAGCTCGCGCGCCAGCCGGTTCATCTCCCAGCCCCAGACATAGTTGGCGCCGGCGAGATAGACGCGCTTGCCGTGGCGCGGCAGCATATAGTCGAACAGCGGGATCAGATGCTGGTTGGGACAGGCGCCGGTGTAGATGACGTTCTCGTTGGCCTCGAAACCTTCATAGGGGCAGATGTACCAGAGCAGCCCGTCATATTTCTCGACCAGCGGGATGACATCCTTGCGCGACAGCGAGGTGATGGTGCCGATCACATTGCGGCAGCCCTCGTCGCGCAGCATCGAACGGATCAGATCGAGGTAGCGCTCCGGCTGCCCGGCCGGATCGCCGAACACCGGCTCAATGCGCACGGGGCTGCCGGCCTTCTCCAGTTCCTCGATGGCGAATTCGGCGCCGGCGCGGCAGTCGCGCCCGATCGCCCCGTAGGGACCGGTGGTCGAATAAAGAATACCGACCCTGAACGTCTTCACCCGGACCTCAAAAAACAAAGGCCCCACACGCACCCCATGCTCGATGAGACGCGGCGGGGCCATGCTGCCCTTGTCCGGCCTTGCCGGACGCGATGTGTTACGCGGAAAAATGTGCGCTTGCGAAATAGAACACGAGCAGGCGCACACTTGTCAACGGCGACTTGCTCGAATGGAATAGCTTGGAGGTTAGCTCATTAGACGGTCGGCTCGAGATGGAGCATGCAGGTCAGTCCACAGTCTGCATTTCGGCCGGGCTCCTGAAGGCTGCCGGTTAGAATGCGAGCCGATCGACTGCCTTCAAATCCGGCAAGGGGAAATGCCCGATCCTGGCGTAATCACGACCTCCAAGTGGTCGCAAGCATGTCCGCTTTCGTGAAGCGGCGAGGCTGACCTCTACGACCGAGATGAGGCGCGAAGCAGTCGTTCGAGATGGGTGGCCAGGAAAGGACTCTGTGGCGCGAATCCAGCTAATTCGTTGGGCATTTGCGTTTAGAGGATGCCACCGAAATCGTCGGGTCCGCTGCCGGGGAGACAGCGGACTCAAACTAGGGCCAGGAGGGGCAACGCCCTTTATGATCCCTATGCGGGGATCATGGGTACACCACCGGACTGTTACAAACGTTCCGTCGGCTGAAAGATATATCCCGGGCTGAGGGTGGCAAACTCGCCGCTCAGCGGCGGACGAAAATTCTATAATGAATTCAATTTTTTAGCCATAAATCCGATGGTACCGTTGGCTGGGATCGAACCAGCGACCTCCGGATCCACAATCCGGCGCTCTAACCATCTGAGCTACAACGGCACGTTCACCGAGCCGGACCACGTGGAAAGCGCGCTTTCCGTGATCCGCTCCGTCGTTCGGCGATGCGTCCTTACGGGCTAATGGATTTTAATTCAAGACTTTTGCTAGGCAAAGGTCGCTTGCCCACAAACAGCATCGACTTTTCGCCGGACAAAGAAAAAGGCCGGCGGGAGGAGGTGCCGGCCTTTTCCTGTTACGAGCCAGCGGGAGGAGGTGCTGGCTGGTCACCCCGGGAGCAGAGGGAGGAGGTTCCACTCGCCGGGTATTCCTTGATGGCTACCATCATACGCCTGATCGTTTTTAAGAAAATGCGACCTTTTGTTGCATCTTCAGATCATGCGCAAATGTTAGGCAACCTTGATTTCCTTCATCGCCTTCTCGAAGGCGGTCTTGATCGGCTTGGAGACATCCTCGGCCGCCTTGGAGGCGACGGTCTGGAAGTCCTTGGCCTGCTCGACGGTCATTTCGACGCGCTTGCGCAGGAAGGCGGTCTGCAGCTCGACGACTTCCGACAGCGACTTGGCGCCGATCAGGGCCTCGAGGTGTGAGAAACCGGCCTCGGCATTGGCACGGAGAGCAGAAATGGTCTTGAGCGACAGGTCGCTGGAAACGGTCTTGGCGGTCTCGTAGGTCGACTCCAGAGCCTTCTGGGTCTCCTCGGCGCCGGTCTTCAGCTTAGCGTAGGCTTCCTTCGACTGCTCAACGCCCTTTTCGGCGAAAGCGCGCATCTGGTCGGTAGCCTTGGAAGCGTCGAAGCTCGGGAATTCAACGTTTTCGATCGTGTCGGCAGTTTTGGTCCTGGACATTTTCCATCCTTTTCAGCGTCAGCGGCTTTGACAGAAAGCCGTCTCGTTCATGTATGATGGCAATATAAAGGCAAATTTTGTGCATTGCAATATCTTTGTTGCAGTGCACCATAATTTTCTTCGGGCCGTTAACCAAGAGGCCAGATTCCAGCCTTTGCACGTTCTGGCTTGTGGACCTTCGCGCCGCCGGCTTTTATTAACAAAGCGTTAACCGCAATTTGCCGCTCCGTGAGGGTTCGCCAAGCGCATGCCGTCCGAATATTCCTTCCTCGACGTCGCCGTGCTCGAAGCAGTCCGCCAGCGCTTTGCCGCCGGCGACGCGATCGCGATTCTTTCGACGGATCTGGAGCAGGTGATCTGGGCCAATGGGCCAGGAGCCGCGGTGTTCGGCTACCCCGACATCGAGGCGATCATCGGCGCCTCCGCGCAACTGCCGTTGATCGCCAGACGCCAGATCATGGCGACCAGCGGATTTCCCGAGATCAGCGGCGACCGCGCCATCACGGTGCGGCTGGCAACGGGCATGACGAGCCGTGCCGTCGGCTTCCTGGCCAGTGCCGTGACCATGCCGGACGCCGAAAAGGCGATCATGCTGACCATGCCGGCGGCGCAGACGGGCTCGCGCAGCGCCGGCGAAATCGCCGCTCGCGCCATCGGCGGCTTTACCGAAGACGGCCATTTCATTGCCTTTGTCGATGCCAGCGGAAACGTCGAGGCCGCCTCGGAAGGATTTTCGGCACTGGGCATCTTGCCGGAGACGCTGGCGGCGCTGGTTGCCGACGTCGCGGATGAGGGCGACCGCATCGTCAAGCGCCTCGTTCCCGGCGGTGCGACCTCCTATCCGGCAGGGCTGGCAAGATTGACCGAGGAACGGCATCTGCTGGTGGTGATCGACGAGGACCAACTCGACGACACGTCCGCTGCCGACGACAGTGTCGCGGACACGCAAGCGCCAGCCCAGGTTGAAACCGCGGCTGCGGTAAGCGCGATTGCCCAGTCGGAACCGGACCAGGACAACAGACCGGCAATCGACATCGAACACCCGGCCGTGGACGAACCGAGCGTTCCGGAAGCCGCCGAGATCATTCCGCCAGCGCCTGAGAATGCCGATCCAGCGGGGCAGCCTGCGGAGGCGGCGGATAACGACCCGGGAACTGCCGCCGCTACGGCAGCGCAGCACGATCACTGGTACTTCAATGCCGGTGAGGAAGACAGGCAACGGGCCGGCCGGGCCGCTGCAGCCGAGCCGGTTGAGCCCCCTGCCGCCGTCGCGGAGGGTGCGGCGGAAATCCCGACGCGGCACGACACCAAGGCCACCGCCCCTGTCGAACGGCCGGTCGTGCGGTCGATCGACCGCACGGCGGCGCCACTGCGCTTCGTCTGGCGCACCGATGCCGATGGCAAGTTCAGCACGCTGTCTCCGGAATTCGCCGACATTGTCGGCAAGCCGGCCGCCGATGTGATCGGGCGGCGCTTCAGGGATGTGGCGGCCACTTTCGGCCTCGATCCCTCCGGCGAGATCGCCGGCTTGCTGGAACGCCGCGATACCTGGTCCGGCCGCTCCGTGCTGTGGCCGGTCGCCGGATCCGACCTGAAGCTCCCTGTCGACCTCGCGGCGCTGCCTGTCTATGGCCGCAGCCGTGCTTTTGAAGGCTTCCGTGGCTTCGGTGTTGCCCGGGCCAGTGACGCGGTCGTCGATCCGGAAGCCATCGGCATGGCGCTGGTGCCCAACGGCAAGGCCCCGGAGACGCCGGAGCCGCAAGCCGTGGAACCCGTGCCTGAACAGCCCAAGGCTGAAGCGCCGAAAGCCCAGGAGCCGAAGGTCGAGGAGCCGAAGGCATCGGACCCGTTCCAGGGCGAGGTGCCGGCGCTGACCATCGTGCCGAAACCGGAGCGACGCTTTGCCGACAAGGTGATCCGGCTGGCCGAACATCGCCAGCCAGCCAACGATAAGGGCCTGTCGACGCTGGAGCGAAGCGCGTTCCGTGAGATCGGCGAAAGGCTGAAGAAGGACAGTTCCCCGGTCGAGCCGCCGGAGGCCGAGAAGCCCAGCCTGGACAATCCCAGGGAACGGACCGCCGAGACACATGCCGAGGCTGCGGCAGTCGGCGAGATTCCGTCAACAGCGGATGTGGCCTCGCACGAAGGGCCGACGCTGGCCGGCGAAATCCCGGCGGCGGAGCCGGAGACGATGCGGGCCGAGACGGATGTCGATGCCGAGGACGAAGCGGATCTGGCGCGGCTTGACGGCGGTCACCCGGACGAAGCGGGTCATGAGGCACCCTCCGACACCCTGCCGGGTTCGTTGCTCGACTATGCCGACCGTGATGATGAACGCGGTCCTGTCGCGGACAACAGCGACGGGGCCCCGGTCTCCGAACCGGTGGCGGCGCAACCAGAGATCACCGAGCCCGTCGCCACCGGCAAAGGGCCGGTTGTAGCCGATGCGACACATGACGCTGTTGATGACGACAGCATGACATCGGCGGATTTTCGCGATGCCGAGGATAGTGAAGATTGGGTACAGCCCAACGAGGAAGCCGCTGCCTCTAACGAACAGGCGTCCGCGTCCGTCGCGGAAACAGCCGGCGCAAGCGGCGACGCGGCACGCATCGCGCGCCCACGCCTCAATGTGCCGCCGCTCAAGGTCGAAGGTTTCGTGCCGTCGGCCTTTTCCGCCGGAGATGAGCACAAGGCTCCTGATACCTCGCTTCTGAGCAAACTGCCCGTGCCGCTGCTCATCCATTCCGGCGACCAGTTGCACTATGCGAACGAGGAATTCCTCAACCTGACCGGCTATGAGGCGCTCGACGACCTGGCGGATGCCGGCGGCCTCGGCGCGCTCTTTGCCGACCCCTATGCCCACGATGGGACCTCCGACGGCACCGATCGCGCCTTGCGACTGAAGACGCGCGATCGGCAGGAATTCCCGATCGAGGCTATCCTGCGCTCCGTCCCCTGGCGTGACGGCAAGGCATTGATGCTGGTCGTGCGCCGCACCGGCGAAGATGACGCGCCGGCGGCCCTGCATGTGGTTGGCGACGAGCAGACGCAGCCCGACATTCCCGAGCTCAAGGCACGCATCGCCGAGATGCGCACCATCATCGACACCGCCACCGACGGGGTCGTGCTGATCGGCCGTGACGGCACCATCCGCTCGATCAGCCGGCCGGCCGAAGCGCTGTTCGGTTTCGACAGTGACGAAGTGACCGGCAAACCGTTCGCCTCGCTGTTTGCGATAGAAAGCCAGCGTGCGGCGCGCGATTATCTCAACGGACTGTCCGAGCCCGGCGTGGCGAGCGTCATGAATGACGGCCGCGAGGTGATCGGGCGCGAGGCGCAGGGCCGCTTCATCCCACTGTTCATGACCATCGGCCGGCTGCCCAACGACAGCGGCTTCTGTGCAGTCGTGCGTGACATCACGCAGTGGAAGCGGGCCGAAGAGGACCTGACCCAGGCACGCGCGGTGGCCGAGCGTGCGTCCTCGCAAAAGACCGATTTCCTCGCCCGCATCAGCCACGAGATCCGCACGCCGCTCAACGCCATCATCGGCTTTTCCGAACTGATGGTCGACGAGAAGTTCGGACCGGTCGCCAATGACCGCTACCGCGACTATCTGCGCGACATTAATCGCTCGGGCAACCATGTGCTCGACCTCGTCAACGACCTGCTCGACATCTCGAAGATAGAGGCCGGCCAGCAGGAGATGGCCTACGAGGCCGTGTCGCTCAACGACACGCTGGCCGAGACGGTGGCGATGATGCAGCCGCAGGCCAACCGCGAGCGCGTCATCATCCGCTCCAGCTTCGCTTCGCGGCTGCCCGAAGTGGTGGCCGACCTGCGCAGCGTGCGCCAGATCGCGCTCAACATCCTGTCGAATGCCATTCGCTACACCCAGGCCGGCGGCCAGGTGATCGTCTCGACCGCCTATGAGACGTCAGGCGACGTCGTCATGCGGGTGCGCGACACCGGCATCGGCATGAGCCACGCCGAGATCGAGCAGGCACTGAAGCCGTTCAAGCAGATCAACGCGTTGAAGCGCGGACGTGGCGACGGCACGGGGCTTGGACTCCCGCTGACCAAGGCGATGGTGGAAGCCAACCGCGCCCGGTTCACCATCAACTCGACACCGGGTGAAGGCACCCTGGTCGAGGTCGCGTTTCCGTCGACCCGCGTGCTCGCCGAATAAGCAATTCCGGAAAACAGACCGACCTACAGCGCAGCGTGTCCGATCAGATTCAGGCGATGCGCTTTCGGTCTTTATCCTTGTGCATGTCGTTCTCCCAAACCGGGAGCACTTTTGGGCGGCATGCAGCAGCAAAAGAAAAGGCGCCCAAGAGGACGCCTTAAGAGATGGGATTGCTGTCACAACGGGGCTTGAGCGAATTCAGATCCTCCGGGGGCAGAGGAACGGGATTTCTCCCTCAAGTTACGTGCGACTATCGACGCCGGGCCTTAACAACTCCTTACCGGCGCCGCCGAAAATTTACGAATGTGTACCACTCATGAAATCTAGGTAAATTCTCGCGACATATTTGGTTAACCATGCCTGCCCGGTCACTCGGCCAGCTGCGGCAGGTTCCTGAACAGCTCCAGCGCCTCGGGGTTGGCGAGCGCCTCCTTGTTCTTGATGGCGCGGCCATGCACCACGTCGCGCACGGCGAGCTCAGTGATCTTGCCTGACTTGGTGCGTGGGATGTCGGTGACAGCGACGATCTTGGCTGGCACGTGACGCGGGCTCGCCCCGCTGCGGATCTTGGAGCGGATGCGTTTTTCCAGATCGTCATCCAGTTCGACGCCGGCCGCGAGCCGCACGAACAGCACGACGCGCACGTCGTTGTCGAAATCCTGGCCGATGCACAGAGCTTCCAGAATCTCCGGCATCTGTTCGACCTGGTTGTAGATCTCCGCCGTGCCGATACGCACGCCGCCCGGGTTGAGCGTGGCGTCGGAGCGGCCATGGATGATCATGCCGCCATGCACGGTCCATTCGGCGAAATCGCCATGGCACCAGACATTGTCGAAACGCTCGAAATAGGCGGCCTGGTATTTCTTGCCCTCGGGATCGTTCCAGAAGCCGATCGGCATAGATGGAAACGCCCTGGTGCAGACCAGCTCGCCCTTCTCCTGGCGGATCGGCTTGCCGTCGTCGTCCCAGACATCGACGGCAAGGCCAAGGCCAGGTCCCTGGATCTCGCCGGTCCACACCGGCTGTGTCGGCACGCCGAGCACGAAGCAGGAGACGATGTCGGTGCCGCCGGAGACCGACGCCAGATGGACGTCCTTGCTGATGCCGTCATAGACGAAGCGGAAATCCTCCGGTGACAGCGGCGACCCGGTGGAGGAAATCGCCCGCACGCTCGACAGATCATGCGTGCGGATCGGCTTGAGACCGGCCTTGCGCACGGAATCGATAAACTTGGCCGAGGTGCCGAAAAAGGTCATCTTCTCGGCATCGGCGAAGTCGAACAGCACATTGCCGTTGGGGTAGAAGGGTGAGCCGTCATAGAGCAGCAGCGTCGCGCCCGAGGCGAGCCCCGACACCAGCCAGTTCCACATCATCCAGCCGCAGGTGGTGAAGTAGAAGAAGCGGTCGCCGTCGGTGAGACCGGCATGCAGCCGATGTTCCTTGACATGCTGGATCAGCGTGCCGCCGGCCGAATGGACGATGCATTTGGGAATGCCGGTCGTTCCCGACGAGAACAGGATGTAGAGCGGATGCGCGAACGGCAGCCGCTCGAAGGTGACGGGCTTGACGGCGAAGGGCGAAAGCGCCTCTTCCAGCGCCACGGCCTTGTCGATGACATCAGCGACATCGCTCGAGGTGCCGAGATAGTCGACGACCAGAACCTTGCGCACCGTGCCAAGCTTGGCCGCAACCGCGGCGATCTTGTCGGCGACCTCGATCGCCTTGCCATTGTACCAGTAGCCATCGGGCGCGATGAAGACCACCGGCTCGATCTGGCCAAAGCGGTCGAGCACGCCCTGCTCGCCGAAATCGGGAGAGCAGGACGACCAGACGGCGCCGATCGAGGCGGCAGCCAGCATGGCGGCGACGGTCTCCGGCATATTGGGCATCATCGCTGCGATGCGATCGCCCTTCTTCACCTTGAGCGACAGGAAAAGCTGCTGCAGCTGTGACGTCAGCGCCTGCAACTCGTTCCACGACAGTCGGCGCTCGACCTTGTCTTCGCCGCGAAACACGATTGCCTCACCAGCGCCGGTCTTCTTCAGCAGATTCTCGGCGAAATTCAGCGTCGCGTCGGGGAAGAACGAGGCACCAGGCATCCTGTCACCGTCGACGAGCACGCGCTCGCCCCCATTGGTCCCCTTGTCGCCGACGATACCGCCGAAGTCCCAGACCAGGTTCCAGAACCCTTCGCGGTCCTCGACCGACCAGCGGTGGAGCTCCGAATACGAAGAAAACGCTACGCCGGCTTTCACTGCCGCAGCCTTTGTGAAAGCGGTCAAGGGTGCTGCATCAATCTGGTCTTGCGTCGGGGTCCAGAGCGGTACTTCGGCAGCCATGATCGTTCCTCCACGGTCGCCACCGCTTATGCATATCGCAGCGCAGCAGAGCAAGATTTTGTTCGGTCAGTGAGACCAGATGTGCGCAAATGCCATCGCCGGGCCATAAAGACTTGAAATGCCTCAGCCCTAAGTCGTAGTGACGACTGGGGTTACACCCGTCAGGCGATTTTTGTCGGAATGGAAACATACGGGGCGATATGCCATCAACTTTGATCCGGCGCGGAATATGGGCGATCGGCGCTGCCGTGCTCGTCATCGCGCTGGTCGTTGCCGCCCTGCCGCTGATCGCCTCCACCCGAATCGTGCGTGACCGCATTGCCTGGGAAATGAGTGCGTGGAGCGGCTTCCGGGTCGCCATCGACGGCTCGCCGCGCATCGAGGTCTGGCCGAAATTCCGCGCGATCCTGACCGATGTGACGCTTTCGCAATGGACCGACACCGAGGCGCCGCCGGTGGTCGAGGCCGAGCGGGTCGAGGTTGACCTTTCCGCCATGGCGGCCTTGCGCGGCGACGTGGAGTTTTCGACGGCGCGGCTGGTGCGGCCGACGATCCGGGTTGAGCGAACGCCGGCCGGCTTTTTCCTGCCCGCCGTCCCGACCGGCGGGCGCATCACGCGTTCCATCGACACGGCGCGCGGCGTGGTCAATGCCGACCCCGCCAAGCCCGACCTCGACAAGCTGCCGGCCGACACGTTCGGCACGGTGGAGTTCCGCGACGGCCGCATGGTGGCGTCCATCGCCGGCAAGGATGTCGAGATCCTTAGCAGCCTGTCCGGCCAGGCGAATTGGGCGGCGATGAACAGCAATGCGACGCTGTCGGCAACTGGGATCTGGCGCGGCGAAAGCGTCGCGCTGGACGTCGCCTCGCCGAAACCGCTTGTGCTGTTTGCCGGCGGTACGGCACCGCTGACGCTGTCCTTCAAGGCGGCGCCCGCGACCTTCTCGTTCGACGGCACGGCCAGCATGTCCGAAAACGCTTACTTCGACGGTCAGGCGAAATTCTCGGCACCTTCGCTACGGCGTGTCCTGGAGTGGTCGCAGGCCGGCATTGCGCCGAGTGCTGCGATCGGTTCGGTCAGCATTTCGAGCAAGATCACCGCGACGGCAGGGCGAGTCAAATTCGACAACACCGCGATCGCGCTGGACAACAATCCGGGAATGGGCGCGCTGGATCTCTCGTTGGGCGAGGCGCAACCGGTGATCTCCGGGACGCTCGCCTTCGACACGCTCGACCTCAGATCGTTTCTGTCGGCCTTCACGCCGCTGGCGCCGACCGGAGGGGCGGAACCCGGCGACATCGACACAAGTTTCGCCGACAAGGTCAACCTCGATCTCAGGCTGTCGGCAGCGCACGCTACGGCGGGGCCTATCCAACTCGCCGACGTCGCCGCCACCGCCCAGGTCAAGGATGGTCTTTCCGTCTTCGATATCTCCGATGCCTCGGCCTTTGGCGGCAACATCCAGAGCAGCCTTCGCTTCGACCGCAAACCGGAAGGCTCGCAGGTCGAGATTAAGCTGCTGGCGTCCGACATCGATGGCGGCGCCTTCGGCACGGCGGCTGGGATGACCCGGCTGGTGCCGGTCGCCACCGGAACGGTCTCGGTGATCCTCAAGGGACCAGGCAGAACCTGGGACTCCATCTTCGACAATGCCGACGGCTCGGTCTCCGCGACGTTCGGACCGGGTGTGTTGAGCAAGCTCAACCTGCCCGCCTTCCTCAAGCATACCGAACAAGGCGGCTTCTTCGCGCTCGACGACGTCTCCGACGGAACATTGCCGATCGACGGTGCCGAGATCAAGGCCAGCATCACGAAGGGCGTGGCGCGGATCGACAAGGCCGAAGCCAATTCGGCGAAGTACAAGCTCTGGCTGTCCGGGATCGCGTCCTACACCGGACGAGGACTGGCCTTGTCCGGCGGTATCATTCAGCCGGACCAGGCGGCAACGCAGGCCAACGGCCAGCAAGGCCCCATCCAGTCATCCTTCTTCGTCGGAGGAACGTGGAGCACGCCGTTCATTTCCCCGATCAGCCGCGGCGTTTCTGGCGAATAGACCTTACCGCCGGTTTGTCCTGAAGCAATTCCCTATGGAAAGCGCTACGCGCTTTTCCCGGAATTGCCTCAGCCGCGTTCTGCGGCCCGCTCGTCGAGTTGGCGCTGCACCTCACGCCGCTTGTTGGCGACCGAGGCGATGATGACGCCGACCGCGACAACGGCGATCAGGATCGTGCAAGCGGCGTTGATCTCCGGCGTCACGCCGAGACGCACCTGGCTGTAGATCTTCATTGGCAGCGTTGTTGCTCCAGGCCCGGAGGTGAAGCTGGCGATGACCAGATCGTCGAGCGAAAGCGTAAAGGCCAGCATCCAGCCGGACACGATCGCCGGCATGATGACCGGGAGCGTGATCTGGAAGAAGGTCTTCACCGGCGTTGCGCCAAGATCCATCGCAGCTTCTTCCAGCGAGCGGTCGAAGCTGACCAGGCGCGACTGCACGACGACGGCGACGAAGCACATGGTGAGCGTGATGTGGGCGAGCGTGACGGTCAGGAAACCGCGGTCGAGACCGACGGCGACAAACAGCAGCAACAGCGACAGGCCGGTGATGACTTCCGGCATGACCAGCGGCGCAAAGACCATGCCTGAAAACAGCAACCTGCCCCTGAAGCGCGTGTAGCGGGTCAAGGTGAGCGCCGCCAGCGTGCCGAGCACGGTCGCCACCGTGGCCGAAATGACGCCGACGCGCGCTGTGACCCAGGTGGCGTCCATCAGGCCCTGGTTGTGGAACAGCGAAACGTACCATTTGGTCGAGAAACCGCCCCAGACGGTTACCAGTTTCGACTCGTTGAAGGAGAAGACGATGAGCAGGACGATCGGCAGGTACAGGAAGGCAAAGCCCAGCACGATCGAGGTGACGTTGAATCGGCTCCAGGTGGTGTTCATTTGTCCTGCTCCTGGGCGCGCGCCTGGGCCTGCTGGAAGAACATGATCGGCACGGTCAAGAGCAGCAGAAGGATGACGGCCACGGCCGACGAGACCGGCCAGTCACGATTGGCGAAGAACTCGTTCCACAGCGTCTTGCCGATCATCAGCGTCTGCGATCCACCGAGCAAATCGGGAATGACGAACTCGCCAACGGCGGGGATGAACACCAGCAGACAGCCGGCGATGACACCGGGCAGCGACAGCGGGAAGGTGATCTTCCAGAACGCGCTGGTCGGCGGGCAACCAAGATCCTTTGCGGCCTCGATCAGCGAATAATCCATCTTTTCGAGCGACGAATAGAGCGGCAGCACCATGAACGGCAGGTAGGAATAGACGATACCGATGAAGATCGCCGTATAGGTGTTGAGGATGATCAAGGGCTGGCTGATGATGCCTGTGGCCAGCAGCAGCTGGTTGAGCAGCCCCTCCGGCTTGAGGATGCCGATCCAGGCATAGACGCGGATCAGGAACGAGGTCCAGAACGGCAGGATCACCAGCATCAGCAATGTCGGGCGGATCGTTGCCGGCGCGCGTGCCATGCCATAGGCGATCGGGTAGCCGACAATCAACGTCAGGACCGTCGAGATCGCGGCGATGATGACGCTTGTCACATAAGCGTTGAAATAGAGGGCATCCTGCGTCAGCCAGACGTAGTTGTCGAAGCTGAGCGCGCCAAAGCCGGCGAAGAACCCGGAGATGCCGCCCTTGAAGTCGAGCACCGGCGTGTAGGGCGGCATGGCGATCGCCGTCTGCGACAGCGAAATCTTGAAGACAATGATGAAGGGAACGAGGAAGAAAAAAAGCAGCCAGACATAGGGGACGATGATGACCAGGCGGCCGACGAAAGCCGCTCCCAGCCTGGCCAGGATGGACTTGTCGGCATTGGTTGCCGGGGCTGATGAGGCGGTGGTGGCGGCGTTCGACATGACCGCCCCCTACCGCGTCAGCACGACGCCGGCGTCGGGCCGGAAAGAAACCCAGGCGCGGTCGTTCCAGCTCAGCGGATCCTCGGTGATGCGGGCGGCATTCATGGTGCTGGCCCGCACCATCTGCCCGTCATCCAGCCTGACGTGAAAAACGGTCATGTCGCCGAGATAGGCAATGTCATAGACTTCGCCTTCAAGTGCATTCACCGCATCGGCAGGCTTCTTAGACGAAATCTTGATCTTTTCCGGCCTGATGGCGAACACGATATCGGCGCCTGCAGCCGTCTTGGCGGCGTTGTCGACGACGATCTGGGCTCCGCTCGAACCCGCGATGCGTGTCGTGTTTGCGGTCTGCTCGGCGACCTTGCCCTCGAACATGTTCACGTTGCCGACGAAATGGGCGACAAAGCGCGATGTCGGCGCTTCATAGACTTCGGCCGGCGTCGCCACCTGCATCACCTCGCCCTTGTCGATGATGGCGATGCGATCGGCCATGGTCATCGCTTCTTCCTGGTCGTGGGTGACGACGACGAAGGTCAGGCCGAGATTCTGCTGCAGGTCCATCAGTTCGAACTGTGTTTCCTCGCGCAGCTTCTTGTCCAGCGCGCCGAGCGGCTCGTCGAGCAACAGCACCTTCGGCCGCTTGGCGACCGAGCGGGCGAGCGCGACGCGCTGGCGCTGGCCACCGGATAATTGATGCGGCTTGCGCTTCGCGAACTGTTCGAGCTTGACCAGCTTCAGCATCTCGGCCACGCGTGACGCGATCTCGGGCTTCGGCATGCCGTCCTGCTTGAGGCCGAAGGCGATGTTGTTCTCGACCGTCATATGCGGAAACAGCGCATAGGACTGGAACATCATGTTGACCGGCCGGCGATAGGGCGGAATGCCGCGCAGATCCTGGCCGTCGAGCAGGATGCGGCCAGCTGTCGGCTCCTCGAATCCGGCGAGCATCCTGAGCAGCGTCGACTTTCCGCAGCCCGACGCACCGAGCAGGGCGAAGAACTCGCGCTCGAAGATGGTCAGCGACAGATTGTTGACGGCGGTGAAGTCACCGAACTTCTTGGTGACATTGTCGAACTGGATGTATGGCTTGGCGTTCGGGTCGTTCCACGGCGCAAAATCCCTGCGGATGCTGCCAAGCGATTTCATATCCCACTCCGTCCTGTTTCTTGCTTCTTGCCCCAGAAAGAATCGGTCCCGGCAGGTGGCTGCCGGGACCGTCTCGGATTGCTTATTGGCCGGTGACGATCTTGGTCCAGCTGCGTGTGATCAGACGCTGGGTCTTGGGATCGTAAGGCTGAACCGTATAGAGCTTCTGCAAGGTCGCCGCGTCGGGATAGACTGACGGGTCGTTGAGAAGCGCCTTGTCGACGAACTGCTGCGACGCCTTGTTGCCGTTGGCGTAGAGCACATAGTTCGACGATTTGGCGATCACTTCCGGCGTCATCATGTAGTTGATGAATTCGAGCGCCTCGGCGACATGCGGCGCATCTGCAGGGATCGCCATCTGATCGAACCACATCTGAGCGCCTTCCTTCGGCACGGAATAGCCGATTTCCACGCCTTGCTTGGCCTCGACCGCGCGGTTGCGGGCCTGGAACACGTCACCAGACCAGCCTACGGCCAGGCAGATGTCGCCATTGGCGAGTGCGTTGATGTACTCCGAGGAGTGGAATTTTCTGATGTAAGGCCGGACCTTGAGCAGGGCCTCCTCGGCCTTGGCGATATCGTCAGGCGAGGTGCTGTTGGGGTCGAGACCGAGATATTTCAGCGCCGCCGGGATGATGTCGGCCGGTGAATCCAGCACATAGACGCCGCAGTCCTTCAACTTGGCCAGACTGTCCGGATTAAAGAACACATCCCAGCTGTCGATCTTGTCGGTGCCGAGTGCCGCCTGCACTTTCTTGATATTGTAGCCGAGACCAACCGTGCCCCACATATAGTTGACCGAGTATTCATTGCCGGGGTCGTATTTGGCGGTTCGCTCCGAAACCGTGTCCCACATGTTGGAAATGTTCGGCAGTTTCGACTTGTCGAGCTTCTGGAACACGCCGGCCTGGATCTGGCGCGCGAGGAAGTTGCCGCTGGGCACGACCACGTCATAGCCGCTGCCGCCGGCAAGCAGCTTGGTTTCCAGGATTTCGTTGGAATCGAAGGTGTCATAGACGACCTTGATGCCGGTTTTCTTGGTGAAATCATCGATGATCGAACTGTCGATATAATCCGACCAGTTGAAGACGTTGACGACGCGGTCTTCGGCATGGCCGCCGACGGTGAAAAGCGTCAGAAATACCGAGGTCGCCGAAAGCCAGAGCGCTTTGCGGATCATGCTATTCTCCTTTGATGAGTGTTCCTTCGCCGGCTCGTCGCGGACCCCGCGCGGCCGGGCATTTGTTTCAGACTATTGAGCTTTCCAGGAAGCAACAAGCGCCAACTGCCGACAGCATGCGGGCGGTTCGATGAGCGGCGGGTGGTGGGTTTGTGTCCCTGTCGCTGCCTGGGAGGCGTGCGGATACCGTCAAAGGCTTTCGCCGTGGCGGGGGCAGAGATACGACGATGTGGTCCGGTCTCGATCTGACCGGCAGGGAGACTTGGCAAGATACGCCTGTCTTGTTGTTGCGTAGTCTCAGCCTGCCCGCGCGGCAGCGAATTTGTCAATGGCAAAGCTTGCACGCCGCATCAATTAGGCGATGGCACCCCTGTGACCCCTGCACGCTCGGGTCGCGCCTGGCGCTTGAATTCGAGCCCGATATGGACGAGCAGCGCCGTCACCACCACCCCGCCGCCGATGATGGTGCGCTCCGACGGTACTTCGGAATGGACGAGCCAGACCCATATCGGGCCGAGGATCGGCTCGAACGTGCCGAGCAATGCGGCGACGGCCGCCGGGATCAGCCGCGCCCCGGTGGCAAAGAAGGCCAGGCCAAGACCGAGATTGACCACGCCGAAGGCAAACAGAAAGCCCATGTCACTGGCCGACACGGCGAATGTCGATGCCTGCGAGGCGGCAAAGCCCGCCGCAAGCATGGTGCCGAGACAGGTCGCCGGCGTCATGCGAACGCTGGAAAATCGCCGGGTGATGACGGTGGCGATCGAGAACATGACAGCAATCAAGAGCGCCAGCCCGTCGCCTATCGGCGAGACGGCGCCATTGAGCGATTCCGACACCATGATGGCGACACCGGTAATGACGGCGGCGATCGCCAGCCATGTCGCGACACTCACCCTCTCGCGAAACAACGCCCAGGCAAACAGCGCCGCCAGAAGCGGCACGCCGGCCTGCATCAGCAGGATGTTGGCGACGGTTGTGTAGGCAAGTGCGACGACGAAGGCGGTCGATGCCGTGGCGAAGCAGAGCCCGACGGCCAGGCCGGGCAGACCCATGTCGCGGAACAATTTCAGCGTGCCGCGCCACCCGTCGCGCCAGACCATGAAGCAGATCAGGAAGGCCGCTGCCCAGACGGAGCGCCAGAAAATAACTGTCCAGCTGTCGCCGACGACGATGAAGCGGGCGATGGTGCCACCGAAACTCCACATCAGCGCCGACAGGAACACCAAAAGCATGCCTACGCGTTCGTCGCGCGGCGAGACGGTCGACAAAACAACGCTCGGTGATGGTGCTGTGTCGGTCATGGGCGCGACTGTCGGGCTTTTGTGGACGGGACGATGCGCAAGGGACGACAAAAAGATACTCCGTTCGCGTAACGCAAAGGCGAAGGCCGGGGGTGAGCCAGAGATCGACGACAATTGTGGCACCCGGCACAGCGTCACTGGGGCCTGGGGTCACTGGAAGTCGAAGGCACTCAGGCCGGTCACCATCTCGTCGAGGCCAAGCGGACGCGTCACCGGCGGCTCGGCACGCGCCAGACAGCCGACGCGTTCGCAAAGCCGGCAGGCGGGCCCGACCGGCGTCGCCGTGACGCTGCCCGCCTTCGCGGTGGCAGCCGCGCCGGGAAGTGCCGCGCCATAGACGATGTCGTCGCGAAAGCCGATGTCGCAGCCAAGCAGCAACGCCGTGCGGCGCGGACGCTCGGAGAAGGCGCCTTGCGGACCTTCCAGCGTGCGGGCAATGCACAGGAACTCGGCGCCGTCGGGCATTTCCACCGCCTCGACGAAGATCTGGCCGGGCTGGGTGAAAGCGACATGCACGGGCAGCTTGGGACAGCCGCCACCGAAGCGGCTTTGCGGAAAGCCCTGGCTGCCGGCCTTGCGGAAGCGGTTGCCGGCATTGTCGACCTCCAGCATGAAGAACGGCACGCCCTGGACGCCCTGCCGCTGCAGCATGGTCAGCCGGTTCGCCGCCTGTTCGAAGGAGACGCCGAAGCGCGAACGCAGAACGTCGATATCATAGCGGGCGCGAACGGCAGCCGCATGAAAGGCCTGGTAGGGCATCATCAGCGCATGCGCCGCATAGCGGCCGAGTTCGAAACGGGCGAGACGGCGTGCCTCGTCGGTGGTCAATTTGAGCGCCTGGATCTCGCCGGCGACCGCGACCGTCATGCGGATCAGGCAGGCCTCCATCGCCACTTCGCGCAGTTGGTCGAACGGCGACAGCCGTTCGGACAGGAACAGGCGCTGCGAGTGGCGATCATAACGGCGGCGCCAGTTCGGCATGGTGGCGACCGGCAGCACCTTGACCACGATGCCGTATTCGCGCTTCAGCCAGGCCTTCAACGCGCCGAACAGATCGTCGCCGGGATCAAGCACCGAGGTGAACGCCGCGGCCTCTTCCTCGAGTGCCGCGAAATGGTTGGGCCGGCGCTCGAAAATCTCGTGCACCTCGTCTATCGGCAAGCGAGCGCCGGAAAGTGCGGTCGCCCGACCTTCGCGCGCCAGGAGCTCGTTGAGGTCGGACAGGCGCTCGGCCTGCTCGCGATAGGCGCGGAACAGTTTTATCACCGCCGCCGACGCGTTGGGCGCCGCCTCGGCAAGCTCGATCAACTCCTGATCTCCCGGCAACTCGCCGACCAGCAGAGGATCGGTGAACACTTCCTTCAAGGCAGCGACGGACCCCCTTGCCTCGCCCTGCAGTTCGTGCGGATCGACCTTGTAGACGGACGCCAGCTTGAGGATCAATTGCACCGTCAGCGGCCGCTGGTTGCGCTCGATCAGGTTGAGATAGGACGGCGAGATACCGAGCCCCTCGGCCATCGCCGTCTGCGTCAGGCCCTTGGCGTTGCGGATGCGCCGAATGCGCGGCCCGGCAAAGATCTTCTGGTCAGCCATCACCTGTCCTTGACAATAATTTACACCACTTTCGCGGCGACCCCACGCCCGCATCTTTTACAATCATGACAAATTTACAACGGCTTCCTGTCAAACACAACACAGGTTTTCCCCTATTTCAAGCTGATTTCCTTGATTTCTCTGGCCCATTTCGCACCGCAATGTAAATTCAGTCATATCCCGGTGCGCAGATCATTGGCGCCGGACACGGGTGTAGCAATCCTTCGGAGTGACCAATGACTGACTTTTACAACCTTGTCCCCTCGGCGCCGGAAGGTCGTTTCGACGGCATCGAACGGCCCTATTCGCCGGAGGATGTGAAGCGGCTGCGCGGTTCGGTTCAGATCCGCCAGAGCGTCGCGGAAATGGGCGCCAACCGGCTGTGGAAGCTCATCCACGAGGAGGACTTCGTCAACGCACTCGGCGCCATGTCCGGCAACCAGGCGATGCAACAGGTGCGCGCCGGGCTGAAGGCGATCTACCTGTCGGGCTGGCAGGTTGCCGCCGACGCCAACACGGCTGGCGCGATGTATCCGGACCAGTCGCTTTATCCGGCAAACGCGGCGCCCGAACTGGTCAAGCGCATCAACCGCACGCTGCAGCGCGCCGACCAGATCGAGACCTCGGAAGGCAACGGGCTTTCGGTCGAGACCTGGTTCGCGCCGATCGTGGCTGATGCGGAAGCCGGTTTCGGCGGACCGCTCAACGCCTTCGAGATCATGAAGGCCTTCATCGAGGCAGGCGCGGCTGGCGTCCACTACGAGGATCAACTGGCGTCGGAAAAGAAGTGCGGCCATCTCGGTGGCAAGGTGCTGATCCCGACCGCGGCGCACATTCGCAACCTCAACGCCGCGCGCCTTGCGGCGGACGTGATGGGCACGCCGACCCTGGTCGTCGCGCGCACCGATGCGGAAGCCGCCAAGCTGCTCACGTCCGACATCGACGAACGCGACAAGCCTTTCGTCGACTACGGCGCCGGGCGCACCGTGGAAGGCTTCTACAACGTCAGGAACGGCATCGAACCCTGCATCGCCCGCGCCGTCGCCTATGCGCCTCACGCGGACCTGATCTGGTGCGAGACTTCGAAGCCGGACCTGGCGCAGGCCAAGAAATTCGCCGAAGGCGTGCGCAAGCATCACCCCGACAAGCTGCTCGCCTACAATTGCTCGCCATCGTTCAACTGGAAGAAGAACCTCGACGACGCGACGATCGCCAGATTCCAGAGGGAGCTTGGCGCGATGGGCTACAAGTTCCAGTTCATCACGCTCGCCGGCTTCCACCAGCTCAACTACGGCATGTTCGAACTGGCGCGCGGCTACAAGGCACGGCAGATGGCGGCCTATTCCGAGTTGCAGGAGGCTGAGTTCGCGGCGGAGGCCAATGGCTACACCGCGACCAAGCATCAGCGCGAGGTCGGCACCGGCTATTTCGACGCCGTGTCGATGGCGATCACTGGCGGCCAGTCGTCGACCACCGCCATGCACGAGTCGACCGAGCACGCGCAATTCAAGCCGGCCGCCGAATAGCAAACAGAACAACACAGAGGAAACGCCCAACAGGGCTTGGAACACAAGGAGAAGACCAATGGCATCGATAAGCCGTGTCAAGGAACGCGCCGAAGAACAGGCCACAACGATGACCGTCGACCAGCAAGCGACGATCCGCATGCTGGCCAATGATCTGCATCGCCTAAACCAGTCGGTGATGAAGGCAGTCGAGGCCGGCGTCTCGGTGGAGCTCGTGCGCTCGGCACGGCATCACGGCGGCGACGGAAACTGGGGCGATCTCTTGATCCCAGTGATCGTCACGCAGCAGAGCCACAGCTGATCGAACTCGCGCAACCGACCCTTCACCTGCGCAGTCTCTGCGCAGGTGAATTTTCTTTTTATGAAGCCCACCTGTGGACAGTTGAGTACAGTAGCGTTGCTTGAAATTCATTGTTCCCAGGGATGATCTGGGGGCTTTTATTTCAACTTGACATAGACGGCGATCTCACGCCAATTGCGCTCCAGATTCAACTCTGCATTGAAATAGGGGCGAGCTTCTTGGCCGACTTGTGTGCCCAGTGAACCGCGAAGGCGAGACTCCAAGACACCTGAATTTTGTTGCCCGCGACTCGAACACAGAAACGATCCGCGATCCATCGCAAGTGCTCGTCGTCTGCAAATCGCCGATCAATCGCGTGGTGATTTCGAAGATCGTCGAGCGATCCGGGCTCAAGCCAATCTCGGAATCTCCCGACATGGCGGTAAAGATCCTGCGGTCCCTCATTCCCGGCGCGGTTGTCCTTGACGGCGGCGCCGACAACAAGGACTGCGACAATCTGATGGCCAGCATCGACGCGTTGCGGCGAGCCTCCGGCAAATCGCTTCCGGCGGTGATCCTGCTTTCAACCAAGAATGGCACGCCGGAGAGCCTGGGCCTGTCGAGCGTCATAGACGTGGTGGTCGCCAAGCCGATCACACCCGAACGGCTGCAGCCGGTGATTGATCGCCTGATCAACCGCTAAGCAATTTCCGTCCGGAATTGCGCAAAATAGGAAGGCCCCGCGATCAGTCCGGATTGACGATGCTTTCGACCAGTCCGGGCAGTTGTCCGAGATCGGATATCTCACGAAAGCGTGGCTCGGTCACCGGAGCCTCGACATGCTCAAGCACCCAGGTGAGTTCATGCGGCACGTGGACACCCCAACCACCGGCCTCGATGGCCGGCACCACGTCCGACTTCAGCGAATTGCCGACCATCATGCTTCTTGCCGGACCATCGCCGTGGCGGCTGAAGAGGCGGGAATAGGTGGCGGCACTCTTGTCGCTGACGATCTCGATCGCGTCGAACAGATCTCCGAGGCCTGATCCAGCCAGCTTGCGCTCCTGGTCGAAGAGGTCGCCCTTGGTGATCAGCACAAGGCGGAATGCGCCGGCAAGCTTCTCGATCGTCTCGCGCGCATGCGGCAGTGCCTCGATCGGATGGCTCAGCATCTCGCGGCCGGCATCGAGAATTTCTGAAATCACCGAAGCCGGCACACGGCCTTGCGTGACCTCGATCGCCGTTTCGATCATCGACAGCGTGAATCCCTTGATGCCGAAGCCATAGACGGCAAGGTTGCGTCTTTCGGCCTCCAGCAATCGTGCCGAGATGTGCTCGGCTTCGCCATGATCGGCAAGCATGGCGGCAAAGCGCTTCTCCGTCATGCGGAAGAACTGCTCGTTTTGCCAGAGCGTGTCGTCGGCATCGAAGCCGATCGTCGTCAGTTTGCTGTCGTGCTGCATGCAAAGTCTCGATTGGGATCGGGGTCTCGATTGGGATTGGGAAACTAAGCCGATTGGCGTGATTTTCAACCGTGTCGGCCAACGCCCGACGTGGCTCCCCTTCCCTTCCACAGGGGCGCACGGCTATACTCCACAATCCGCAACCCAATCTGGTGAATGATGCCGCCTGCAAAAAAGGAAGTCCGTCCGTCGAGCCGCGGAGGACGGGCGCGTACGCCTGCCTTCGTGAAAAACCAACGTGGCGTCAAGAACTGGAAGGAAGCCAGCGCCTGGCTGGAATGGCGCGGCATCGAGGACATCGAGTGCATCACACCTGACCAGGCCGGCGTCGCACGCGGCAAGATGATGCCGTCGAAGAAATTCACCTCCAACACCTCGTTGGCGCTGCCGTCGGCTGTCTTCATGACGACGATTTCCGGCGGCTATCCCGAGGATGGCAACGGCTTCCACTATCCGGAAGACGATGGCGACCTCAAGCTGATGCCGGACCTGTCGACGCTGACTGTGGTGCCCTGGGAAGAAGACCCGACGGCCGCGGTCATCTGCGACCTCGTCCACCAGGACGGACGCTCGGTCGAGTTCACGCCGCGCAATGTGTTGAAGCGCGTGCTTGCCGCCTACGACAAGCGTGGACTGAAGCCGGTGGTGGCGCCCGAGATCGAGTTTTATCTGGTGCGCAAGAACCCCGATCCGGACTATCCGCTGACGCCACCGGTCGGCCGTTCGGGGCGCGCCATCGGCGGCGGCGCCGGCTATTCGATCGCCGGCGTCAACGAGTTCGACGAACTGATCGACGACATCTACCATTTCTCCGAGGGCCAGGGCCTGGAGATCGACACGCTGATCCATGAGGAGGGCGCCGGTCAGCTCGAAATCAACCTGCGCCACGGTGACCCGATCGAGCTGGCCGACCAGGTGTTCATGTTCAAGCGCACCATTCGCGAGGCCGCGCTGAAGCACGAAATCTACGCCACCTTCATGGCCAAGCCCATCCAGGGGCAGCCGGGCTCAGCCATGCATATCCATCAGTCGATCATCGACAAGAAGACCGGACTGAACATCTTTTCGGCAGAGGACGGCTCGGAGACCGAAGACTTCTTCCATTTCATCGGCGGCATGCAGAAGCATGTGCCGAACGCGCTGGTGATGTTCGCGCCCTATGTCAATTCCTACCGCCGGTTGACACAGGCGGCGTCGGCTCCGGTCAACAACAAATGGGGCTACGACAACCGCACCACGGCCTTCCGCGTGCCGCGCTCGGATCCCGCGGCGCGGCGCGTCGAAAACCGCATCCCCTCCTCCGATGCCAATCCCTATCTGGCGCTGGCGGCATCGCTTGCCTGCGGGCTGATCGGCATCACCAACAAGATCAAGGCCGAGCCTCCCGTGCTGACCACCGCCAACGCGGCCGAGATCGACCTGCCGCGCAGCCTGCTCGAAGCCGTCGACCTGTTCGAGGGCGATGAGGAACTTTGCGCACTGCTCGGCAAATCCTTCGCCGCGACCTATGCGGCGATCAAGCGGGCGGAATTCGAGACGTTCATGGAAGTGATCAGTCCGTGGGAGCGGGAGTATCTGCTGCTGAATGTTTAGCGAGTAGCGAGTAGCGAAGGTGCCCGATATTTTTCTATTCGCTATTCGCTATTCGCTTTTTTCCTCCTCCTTCTGAATCACCGAGTCTTTCCTCCATCATGCCCTACCAATCCCCGATTTCTCCCGGCCGTTCCTGGTATGAGGACAGCGCCGGCCCACGGCCGGAATATCCGGCGCTGGATGGCGACAAGACATGCGATGTCGTCATCATCGGCGGTGGTTTCACCGGCCTGTCGGCGGCTGCTCACCTTGCCAAGGCAGGCACGAATGTCGTGCTGATTGAAGCCTACCGCTTCGGCGATGGCGCCTCCGGGCGCAATGGCGGCCAGCTTGGCACCGGCCAGCGCGCCTGGGTCGAGGACCTGGAAGCCGAATACGGCCTCTCCCGCGCCAAGGCTTTGTTCGACCTTGCCGAAGAGGCCAAGGCGCATCTCCTTGAGTTTGCCGCCGCCAACCAGATCGATATCGACTATATGCCGGGCCAGCTCTCGGTGGCGCACAAGCCGCGCTATGTCGACGACTACAAGGCGCATGCCGAGATCATGGCGAGCCGTTTTTCCTACCCGCATATCTCGTTCATGGATGCCAAGGAGACGGCGGAGCGGCTGGGCTCGACCGCCTATTTCGGCGGAACGCGCGACACCGGCACCGGCCACATCCACCCGATGAAGCTGGTGATCGGCACCGCGCGGGTGGCGGCGCAAGCCGGCGCGCAACTGTTCGAGGAAACGCCATCGACCGGCATCATTTCAAGTGGCGGCAAGGTCAAGGTTTCGACACCGAGAGGCACGCTGACAGCGCAGAAATGCCTGATCGCGGTCAACGCCTATGGCGGCACGCTTGAGCCGGTGAGTGCCGCGCACATCATGCCGATCGGTTCGTTCATCGGCGCAACGGTGCCGCTGGGCGCGGACTCGACAGTGCTGCAGGGCGGCGAGGCGGTCGACGATTCCCGCTTCGTCGTGCGCTATTTCCGCAGATCGAAGGACGGGCGGCTGCTGTTCGGAGGACGTGAAGTCTATGGCGTCAACGATCCGAAGGACATCCACATCCACATCCGCCGTCAGATCGTCGAACTCTATCCGGCACTCAGGGATGTCGAGATCACGCATGGCTGGGGCGGCTATGTCGGCATCACAGTGCCGCGCAAGCCGTTCGTGCGCGAAGTGATGCCCAATGTGATCTCGGCCGGCGGCTATTCCGGCCACGGCGTCATGCTGTCGAACTTCTTCGGCAAGCTCTATGCTGAAACCGTCGCCGGCAACCGCGACCGCCTGAAGCTGATCGAGGATCTGAAGATCCCGCCATTCCCCGGCGGCCGGCGCTTCCGCGCGCCGCTGCTGTTCCTGGCACTCAACTGGTTCGCATTGCGCGACAGGATCTAGAAGCTGTTCTGTCCAGGTGGAATTGGGAGCGTGATCTCCTGCGAAACCGCATGGTCACTTTTCGGGATCGTGGTCCGGACGGACAGGATCGCTCTCATCTATGTAATATTGCTGTAATATTTGTTGCCGTAACGGCACATTGCAGAATCCCCTCCAAAGGAGCAGAATCCCTGATGAGGGCGTAGTGATGCCACAATCAGCGATATAAAGATGCCGGTTGTGGGTTACTGACGGGGAATTCTGCGGGCTTGCCCGCTTTGATTCTTGGGACTGATGCAGATCTGGCGCCAGGTTCTTGGCATTTGATCGGAAGAACATCGGCCCGCTTATGGAGGTGGCAAGAGTGAGAGAGCCCTTCAGTTTCGGTACGCCGGAACGTCGGCGCTTTGCCATGCAGTTCGGATATGACATGCGGCCGTCCTTCTGGCAGGAGGTTCGCTCGAATTCGCATCTGGTGATCGCCGCGATCGGCACCGCCGCACTGCTTGGTGTCGCCGCGGTGGCGCTGTGGCTGGCATTGCCGGCCAATGACAGGCAAGCGGCGGCGAGCCCCGAGCAGACCATTCCAACCATTCCGGTGAAAACGACGAAAATCGCTCCGGCGGGAGCAACTGTGGCTGCAGCGGCCGTGCCGCAGGCGGCGCGCAAGTCGGACAAGATTTTGCCGACCGTGGCGGCCGCGCAAGCCACCATACCGGCGCTGCCAGCCAATGATCCGCGTTGGACCGGTTCGCAGTCGAAGGCCGCATCCGCTGCCGGTACGCCTGCTCCCGGCCTGGTGGCGAACCAGGCTAAACAGGCACCGGACAAAGCCGCGGTGGCATTCGCGCAACCGGCAGCAGATAGCGATGCTGCCAGCGAACTTGCCAAGGTTGCCGCCCCCACTCCGCCGGCGGGTAGCCATCCCGATGACGCGAGAACCGCCGCCATCCCGGCGGTGCAGCCGCAGGTGCCGTCAGAGCAGCCCGCAGCGGCTGAAGACGACGACAGCCAGGCCAAGTCGAAGCCACGCAAAGTCGAGGCCGCCGGAACCGGACTGATCTTGCGGGCCGTGACCATGCGCAGCGGCCCGAAGAAAAATGCGGCCGCTATCCTCACGGTGCCAGCCAAAAGCTCGGTGCAAGTGATGAGCTGCAAGAAGTGGTGCCAGATTACCTACAACGGCAAGACCGGTTGGATCTACAAGACCTACATCAAAACCGGCGCCTGACGACTCGAGCAATTTCAGGAAAAGTGTGAAGCGGTTTCCCCGGGAAAAGCGCGTAGCGCTTTCCCTGAGCGAATTGCGTCAAGACAAGAGATAGACCCGTCGCCGAAATGCTGCCTCCGTGCGGCATTTTGATTTGCACATGATCCTTTCCGAAAATCGGTACCGATTTTCGGGGCATTGCCGCTTTCAGATGCAGCGTCCGCCGTCCACTTCCAGCGCCACACCGGTGATGAAGGCGGCTTCATCCGACGCCAGCCAGAGTGCGGCGTTGGCGATATCGAGTGGTGTTGAAAGCCGGCCGAGCGGGATCGACGCACGGAACTTCTCGCGGATTTCAGGCGTGTCGGCGCCCATGAACTTCTCCAGCATGCCGGTCTCGCCGGCAACCGGGCAGAGGCAGTTCACACGGATGTTCTTCGGCGCCAGTTCCACCGCCATCGACTTGGTGGCGGTGATCGCCCAGCCCTTCGAGGCATTGTACCAGGTGAGGCCGGGCCGTGGCCGCAGACCGGCGGTGGAAGCCGTGGTCAGGATGACGCCGCCGCCTTGCCGATCCATGATCGGCACCACGGCGCGTGCGGCGTGATAGATCGCCTTCATGTTGACGGCGGTGATCAGGTCGAAGGTCTCCTCGTCGACGTTGAGCATGTCGCCGTTGCGATGGGTGTAGCCGGCATTGTTGACCATGATGTCGATGCGGCCAAAGGCGCTCTTGGCGGCATAGACCATCTCGTCGAACTCGGACCGCAGCGAAACATCGGTCTGGGTCCAGATCGCTGCCTCGCCGATTTCGCTGGCGACACGCTCCGCGCCCTTGGCGTTGAGGTCGGCGACGACGACCCTGGCGCCTTCCTGCGCAAAGCGCCTGGCGATGCCCTCGCCAAAGCCCGCGGCCGCACCGGTGATCACGGCAACCTTGTTTTCCAGACGCATGCTTTTCCCGCTCATGGTTGGTGACGATCGACCGGAGTGCCCGCGGCAAACGCAAAGCCACGACTTCTGACCGGGCCACGACTTCCAGCCGGCCCACGACTTCTAACCGGCTTGGTCGAAAGATGTGCGGTCATCGCCGATTTCTCCTTTGGCTTTCGCTTCGATCCCGCTCTATGCTGCAACTGCGAAGGCTTCCGGGGCCGCGCCTGTCGACAAGCCTCCGAGGCATCGGGCTGTCAAGAGGCAGGCGCAACACTCAGATGTGACACCATGGCACTGGAAAATTTAAATCGATTAGATTATATCAGCCGCGTCACAGCGACCGGCGTCAGAGCGGACAGACCATGACCAGCCAGATCATCCCCGTCGATCCTTTCGACTTCATCATTTTCGGCGGCACCGGCGATCTGTCGGAACGCAAGCTTCTGCCGTCGCTCTACTATCGCCAGCGCGACCATCAGTTCTCCGAGCCGACGCGCATCATCGGCACGTCGCGCTCGAAGATGACCGACGAGGAATTCCAGGCCTTCGCCAAACAGGCGATCTCGGACCACGTCAAAGCTGACGATATCGACGCCAAGGAACTGAAGACGTTCCTCGCCCGCCTCTCCTACGTTTCGGCCGATGCGACGACGGGCGCCGGCTTCGACAAGCTGAAGAAGGCGATCGGCGATAGCGACCGCATCCGCGCTTTCTACCTGGCGGTGGCGCCGGCGCTGTTCGGCGATATCTCGCACAAGCTGAAAGAGCACAAGCTGATCACGCCGAACTCGCGCATCGTGCTGGAGAAGCCGATCGGCCGCGACCTTGCCTCGGCGCAAGCGCTCAACGACCTGGTCGGCGACGATTTCCACGAAAGCCAGATCTTCCGCATCGACCACTATCTCGGCAAGGAGACGGTGCAGAATCTAATGGCGCTGCGCTTTGCCAACGCGCTCTACGAGCCGCTGTGGAATTCCGCCCATATCGACCACGTGCAGATCACCGTGGCCGAGACCGTGGGTCTGGAAGACCGCGTCACCTATTACGACAAGGCCGGCGCGCTGCGCGACATGGTGCAGAACCATATACTGCAGCTGCTGTGTCTTGTTGCCATGGAAGCGCCGTCGTCAATGGACGCCGACGCGGTGCGCGACGAGAAGCTGAAGGTGCTCAGGGCACTGAAGCGCATCAACGGCAACGAGGCGCCCAAGCACACTGTGCGTGGCCAGTACCGCGCCGGCGCCTCGGCCAGCGGAGCTGTGAAGGGCTATGTCGAGGAGCTTGCCCACGACAGCAACACCGAGACCTTCGTCGCCATCAAGGCCGAGATCGGCACCTGGCGCTGGGCGGGCGTTCCGTTTTACCTGCGGACCGGCAAGAGGCTGGCGACCCGGGTTTCGGAAATCGTCATCGAGTTCAAGCCGATCCCGCATTCGATCTTCGGCGACAGCGCCGGGCCGATCTTCGCCAATCAGTTGGTCATCCGGCTACAGCCGGACGAAGGCGTCAAGCAGTTCATCATGATCAAGGATCCGGGTCCGGGCGGCATGCGGCTGCGCCAGATCTCGCTCGACATGAGCTTCGCGCAATCCTTCGACGGCCGCGCGCCGGACGCCTACGAACGGCTGATCATGGACGTCATCCGTGGCAACCAGACGCTGTTCATGCGTCGCGACGAAGTCGAGGCGGCGTGGAAATGGATCGACCCGATCCAGAACGCGTGGGAAAGCGCCAGACAGGAAGCGCAGGGCTACACAGCGGGCACCTGGGGGCCGTCGGCCTCTATTGCACTGATCGAACGTGACGGGCGGACATGGCACGAGAGCAATTGAACGGCGCCGCCTATAGCTGGAACGGCTTTGCCGGGCGCCAGGAGTTGGCGGTCGCCCTTGCTGGCCATGTCGCCGGGCGCCTGACCAAGGCGATCGCCGAGCGCGGTATAGGGCTGCTCGCCGTCTCTGGCGGCACCACACCGGCAAAGTTCTTCGCCGCCCTTTCGGTGATACCCATCGCCTGGGACAAGGTGATTGTGACGCTGGTCGACGAGCGTTTCGTGCCTGCGTCCTCGCCGCGCTCCAATGCCGGGCTGGTGGCCGCCAATCTCTTGCAGAACGCCGCAAAAGCTGCACGGTTCGTGCCGCTCTATCACGAAGGCGTCGGCATCGAGGATGCGGCGGCTTCCGACAATTCGGCGCTGCAGTCATTGCCCTGGCCGCTCGATGTCGTCGTGCTCGGCATGGGACCGGACGGCCACACCGCCTCGTTCTTTCCCGATGCCGATGATCTGGCAAAGCTGCTCGACCCGTCCTCCGACAGGATCGTGCTGCCGGTCCATGCGGCCAGCGCCGTCGAGCCGCGGCTGACCTTGTCGCTGGCGCGCATTGTCGATGCAGGCTTCATCGCGCTGCACATCGAAGGCGAGGACAAGCGCGCCGCCTTCGACAGCGCGGTTGCCCCTGGACCGCGAAAGCCAATCCGCGCCGTGCTCGACGCCGCACCCAAGCCCGTAGAGGTTTTCTGGGCGCCCTGATTTGAACGTGCTGAGGGTCCCGGCAGACAGCCGGATTGTGTTCCGGGACCTCGCCTGAAAGGACCGACACCATGACCGCCAGACGCGACATCGAAGCCATCACCGAGCGCATCCGCCAGCGTTCCAGACCGGGCCGCGAGCGCTACCTCGGCCGCATCGCCGAAGCGTCGAACCGCACCGCAAACCGGGCCGTGCTGTCCTGCGGCAACCTCGCCCACGGCTTTGCGGTGTGCAGCCCCTCGGAAAAGCTGGCGCTGGGTGCGGACACGGTGCCGAACCTCGGCATCATCACCTCCTACAACGACATGCTGTCGGCGCATCAGCCGTTCGAGACCTTTCCGGCGCTGATCAAGGACGCGGCGCGCGAGGCCGGCGGCATCGCCCAGGTGGCCGGCGGCGTGCCGGCAATGTGTGATGGCGTCACCCAAGGCCAGCCCGGCATGGAACTGTCGCTGTTTTCGCGCGATGTGATCGCGATGGCCGCGGCGATCGGCCTGTCGCACAACATGTTCGACGCCGCCGTCTATCTCGGCGTCTGCGACAAGATCGTGCCGGGTCTGGTGATCGCCGCACTCACCTTCGGCCACCTGCCCGCAGTGTTCATTCCGGCAGGGCCGATGACCACCGGCCTGCCGAACGACGAAAAGGCCAAGGTCCGCCAGCTCTATGCCGAAGGCAAGGCGGGACGGGCCGAACTGCTGGAGGCCGAGTCCAAGTCCTATCACGGGCCGGGAACCTGCACCTTCTACGGCACGGCCAATTCCAACCAGATGCTGATGGAGATCATGGGCCTGCACACGCCGGGCGCCTCCTTCGTCAATCCAGGCACGCCGCTGCGCGAGGCTTTGACCCGCGAGGCGACGAAGCGGGCGCTGGCGATCACCGCGCTCGGCAATGCCTATACGCCGGTCGGCCGGATGATCGACGAGCGTTCGATCGTCAACGGCGTCGTCGGCCTGCATGCCACAGGCGGCTCGACCAATCACACCATCCACCTGATCGCCATGGCGGCGGCCGCCGGCATCGCCATCACCTGGCAGGACATTTCCGACCTGTCGGAGGCGGTGCCGCTGCTGGCGCGAGTTTATCCGAATGGTCTCGCCGACGTGAACCACTTCCACGCGGCGGGTGGGCTCGGCTTCCTGATCCGCGAACTGCTCGACGAAGGCATCCTGCACGAGGATGTGCAGACGGTGTGGGGCGAAGGTCTGCGGCCCTATGCGGTGGAGGCCAAGCTCGGCGCCGACGGCGGCGTGGTGCGCGAAGCCTCGCCGCGCGAAAGCGGTGACGAGAAGGTGCTGGCGCCGTTCAAAAAGGCGTTCCAGGCAACCGGTGGTCTGAAGGTGCTGTCGGGCAATCTCGGCCATGCCGTCATCAAGACCTCTGCGGTAAAGCCGGAGCGGCGCATCATCGAGGCGCCGGCCAAGGTCTTCGACAGCCAGCAAGGATTGAACGAGGCGTTCAAGGCGGGAACGCTGACCGGTGATTTCATCGCCGTCATCCGCTTCCAGGGGCCGAAGGCCAACGGCATGCCGGAACTGCACAAGCTGACCACGGTGCTCGGCATCCTGCAGGACCGTGGCCAGCGCGTGGCGCTGGTCACCGACGGGCGCATGTCGGGCGCCTCCGGCAAGGTGCCGGCCGCCATCCATGTCACGCCGGAAGCAGTCGAGGATGGGCCGATCGCCAGGATCCATGATGGCGACATCGTCCGGCTCGACGCCGACGCCGGAACGCTGGAAGTGCTCGTGCCGGCGGGCGATTTTGCACTGCGCCGGACGGCGGATGCCGACCTCATCGGCAATGAATTCGGTTTCGGCCGCGAGCTGTTCGCCGGCTTCCGCCAGTTGGTCGGCCGTGCCGACCATGGCGCCAGCGCCTTCGGCACGGCGTGACGAAATCATCGTCCTGTCGATGAAAAAGGGCGGCTGACAGCCGCCCTTTTTTGCTGCCGGTCATACGGCAGTCATGGCGTAACGGTGATCTCGGTACGCTCGCCAGCCTTGACCGTCACCGGCATTTCCTTGTCATGGCCTCCATCGGACATGTGCCGGACGACCACGTAATCGCCGGCCGGAATGGTCTGCTGCCAGGCGTCGCCATAGTTCAGGCCAAGCGCCTTGCGATTGCCCTGAATGTCCTTTTTCGGAGACAGGACCTCGATCGAGTAGGCGCCAGGGGCCGACATGGCCAGAACGCCGGCACCGAGCGGCACCTTGATGTCCTGATTGTCGCCGACCTTGACGCTGAACGGCTGTTCGACGGTCGCGAGATCAAGCGTGGTGAGCGCGACATAGTCGTCCGGCGGCAGCCAGAACTTGCTGTCCGGCCCATAGGAATGCTCGACATCGTCGCGTGAACCGTCGATCTTCTTCTTCGCCTTGACGATCTGGAAGCCGAGCCCGGAACTGTCGGCCTTGTCGCCGCCGGTGACATAATAAGCGTTGAAGACGACGTGCCCGACGCCGACGATGACGTCCTTTTCGATCGTCTGCCCGGCGGCCAGTTGGATGGTCTCGACCACCGAACCGCTGCCGATCTGAACCGTGACCTTCTGTTCACCCGCCGGTACGATGATCTTGGTGTCGCCATAGTGGGTGGTGTTGCCGCCGGGATAGGTGAAGTCGACATGGGCCTCGTCACTGATGTCGGCGCCCTGGCTCGGCCGCGGATGAATGAGCATGGTGCCCGCGTTCAAGGTGAACAGCGGCTTGTAGACCTGGCCGGCCTCGATCTTGAATTTCTGCTCCACCTTGGCCTCGTCGTCGCGTGCAACGACGACATAGTCGCCGGGCTCGAGATTGCCCTTGTAGGCGCCATATTCGGTGGTCACGGAATCCCCGCGCGAGCCGTCGGAATTCGCCTTGTAGATCTCCCAGGCGTTGCCGTCGGTGATCGGCTCGCCACCTTCGGCCATCACCACCGTCGGCTGGAAGTTGAATTCCGGTTTCGCGGGCTCCGGCGCAGGCGTCGGGGCGGGAGCCGGTTCAGGAGCAGGAGCGGGTGCTGGTGCTGGTGCCGCCACCGTCTCGACTAGCGCCTCCTGCAACGCCTTCTCATCGGAGGCCTGGATGTACTTGCCGCCCGTGTTGTCGGCGAGGCAGGCGATCTGCTTGCCTTCGTCGGCGGTGAGGCCGAAGCCGACGACGTCAGCGGTGAAATCGACGCCGGACGCCTCGAGTTCCTTGCCAAGCGCGCAGGGATCGCCGCCGCATGTTTCCAGCCCGTCGGTGATGAGGACGACGGTCGCCTTGTCCTCGGTGTATTTCAACGCTTCGGCCGCCTGCTTGACGGCGGCCGTCAGCGGCGTCTTGCCGAGGAATTTCAGGCTGTCGGCAGCGGCCGAGATGGCGCTTGCCGAGCCTGCCTGTGGTGGCACGATCAACTGGATGTCGTCGCAACTGCCTTTTTCGCGATGGCCATAGGCCATGAAGCCGATCTCGTCATCGGCGGGAACCGATTGAAGCACGGTTCTCAGCGATTCACGGGCGATTTCGAGCTTGGGCTTGCCGTCGATCTGCGCCCACATGGAGCCAGAGGCATCGAGAATGATGATGACCTTGTTTGCGGCAAAGCCGAACGTCGTCATCGACAAAAGGAGGATCGCCGCAGCGACGCTCCGTGCAAATCCCGCCATCGAAATCTCCTCAAATCCGCCCCGATCCGGGCGGGAAACTATTTGACGCAGCGTCAGGACACAAGGCCGGGCGCGGCTGGGAGGGGACGGAATGTCAAACTTTTGAGCGGAAGCGAAAATCTCCGCTCAGTAGGTCGTGCGGCGCTCTTCCGAGGGCGGCCTGCCGAATTGCAGCCGGTAGCTCTGGGCAAAATAGGAATGCGAGGTGAAGCCCGTGGCGATCGCCACGTCGAGGATCGGCATGTTGGTCTGGCGCAGCAATTCGCGCGCCCGCTCCAGCCGCAGCCGCATGTAATAACGGCCCGGCGTGACGCTGAGATGGCGTAGGAACAGGCGCTCGACCTGGCGCACCGACAGGCCGGCGGATTTGGCCAGCTGCACCGCCGACAGCGGCTCATCGAGGTGGTCGGCCATCAGTTCGACGATGCGCCTGAGCTTCTCCGACTTGCCCGTGAGATCGCGTTCCGGCCCGACACGCTGGCGGTCGCCGGCCGAGCGGATGCGCTCGTGCTGGAACTGGTTGGCGACGCCATTGGCGAGGTTGGAGCCGAAATCGCCGCGCACGATCTCCAGCATCAGGTCGATCGAGGTGGTGCCGCCGGCGCATGTGTAGCGCTTGCGGTCGATCTCGAAGACATTGCCCGTGCAGTTGATGTCGGGGAAGCGTTCGACGAAGCCGGCACGGTTTTCCCAATGGATGGTGCAGCGATAGCCTTCCAGTTGGCCGGCCTCGGCCAGCAGGTAGGAGCCGACCGACAGCGCACCGAGCGCGTTGCCGCGCCGGCCCCAGCTGCGCAGCGCCGCCAGCACCTTGCTCTTGCCGGGAAATTCCGTCGTCAGTCCAACCGAGACGAAGAGGATGTCGACCGGAGGCAGGTCTGCAACGGCATAGTCGATCTTCAGCGGCAGGCCATTGGAGGCCATCACCGGATCGCCATCCGCGGAGACGGTCGTCCAACCGTAGAAGTCGCGTCCAAGCAAACGGTTCGCCGATCGGAACGTATCGATCGCCGCGGCCAGCGAGAACATCGAGAACTTGTCGACCAGCAGGAAAGCGAACTGCCGGCCGCCTTGAACGGGATCCGTCATGACCGGCCGTTCTACAGGAACAGTTGGGTTCGGCAAAGCTGCGGCTTTCTGGTGGGTCAGAAGGACGGCCGTTTCAATCCGGCCGCGAGGTAGGCAGAGGCTAACGTATTGGCCATCAGCATGGCAATGGTCATCGGGCCGACACCACCGGGCACCGGCGTAATGGCGCCGGCGGCCTCCGCCGCTTCGGCATAGGCGACATCGCCGACGAGGCGAGACTTGCCCTCGCCCTTTTCCGGCGCCGGAATGCGGTTGATGCCTACATCGATGACCGTAGCGCCGGGCTTCACCCAATCACCTTTGATCATCTCCGGCCGACCGACCGCCGCGACGAGAATGTCGGCGGTGCGGGCAAGCGCCGGCAAATCCCTAGTGCGGCTGTGGGCAATGGTGACGGTGCAGTTGGCGGCAAGCAGGAGGTTGGCCATCGGCTTGCCGACGATGTTGGAGCGGCCGACGACGACCGCGTTGAGGCCGGACAGGTCCTTGCCGCGCACGCGCTCGATCAGGAGCATTGAGCCGGCCGGCGTGCAAGGCACGAAGGCGGTCTCGAGTTCGCCGGTGCCGAGCTTGCCGACATTGATGAAATGAAAGCCATCGACATCCTTTTCCGGCGCGATGGTCTGGATGATCTTGCCGGCGTCGATATGGGCGGGCAGCGGAAGCTGCACCAGGATGCCGTTGATGGCCGGATCGGCGTTGAGATCACCGATGATCTTCAGCAATGCCGGCTCGGAGGTTTCGGCCGGCAGCGTGTGCTGGACGGAATGAAAGCCGCATTCCTTGGCGGTGCGCGACTTGGAAGCGACATAGACCTGGCTGGCCGGATCCTCACCGACGATGACCACGGCAAGACCGGGTTTGGCCTTGCCTTTCGCGACAAGTTCGGCCGTCAGGGTCTTGACCGTCCGCACCACGTCTTCGGCGACGCTCTTCCCATCAATCACTTCGGCCATGGTCCACCCTCAACACCGTTCCGCCCAAACGGCCGCATCGAAAACATGAATGCGGCACCCTGGATCCTTGTCTGACGCATGCCGCGAAACCGCGCGCCCCGGTCAAACTCGGAAGCGTGCCCTCGGCACCATGCAGCGCGGCATTTTCACGAAAATTCCAACACGCAATCCCGTCAAAGCGCCGTCCCATGCCGTTTACGCGAAACCGGCATGTTTTTGTTCGGCAGCGCGACTTATTTTGTGGCTCAGAAGTAGCGGCGGCGCGCGCGGGTCTCGGTAAGTTCGCGGACGGCTTCGCGGAATTCGCGCAGGCTGGCGCGGATTTCGTCGATCGGGGCGTGCCGCTCGACATCCTCCGCCGCCCGGGGCGCCTCCACCGATGGCTCGTCGGGCTGAGCTGCCTGCTGCGGCGCGGTGGGCTGTTGCGGATAAGTCGCGGAAGCAGGGTGGGGCGGATAAGACATCTGCCCGGCATCGGACATGGGCTGCGGGTAGGGATAGCCCGGCTGCTGCGGCACCTGCCAGTGCTGCGCCTGCGGAAGGCCTAACGGCTGCCCATAGGGATAGGCCTGCGGACCCGAATACGATCGCTGCGGCATCATGTGGGGAGGCAATGGCGGCTGCGCCGTCTGTTGCGGATAGGGAACATGGCCGCCGGGCCGGAAAGGCGGTGGTGGATAGGCTGCCGCGGCCGACGGCAGGGGCGCAAAGGCCGCTGCCGACTGGGAATAGGCGGGGTGCGTCAGATCTTCCGTTGGCTTCCCATCGGCGAAGGATGAGACCCACTCACCGGCATCGATGGTGTCCTGCGGGGACTGCTTGCGGGACATGGCCTTGCGCAGCTTCGACAGCAACGCACTGATCCGACCGGGACCTTCGGTCGGCGTGACGTCAGCCTGTTGAACAGGCGCGGGTGGTGCAGGCGGTGGCGGGGGCGGTGCAGGTGGCGGTGCCGGTGGTTTTGGCGGCGGTGGCGGTGCTGCCTGATATGCCTTGTCTTCGTAAGGCGTCCGGCGTTCGTCCATGCTGCGGTCGCGGCGCGAGCGCGATGTCGCGGTGTCACGCAAGCTCTCATAGGCGCCACGCATGGCGCCGAGGCCAACGCCGGAGGCAAAGCCCAGCAGCAGGCCGGCAAGCGCCACCACGACCCGCGACGGCCCGTTCGGCTCGAGCGGCGCGAAGGCCTTCGAGATCACATTGATGTTGGCGGTGTTGATGTCTTTCTGCTCGCCTGTCTCCTTGGCGCGCAGCAGATACTGTTCATAGACGGAACGCTTGGCGGCGGCCTCGCGCTCCAGTTCGCGCATCGACACTAGGTCGCTGTTGACGTCGCCGCTGCGAACCTTCAGCTGCGCCAGACGAGAGGCGAGATCCTGTTCGAGCTGGACCGCGCGCTTGAGGTCGACCTGCAGCGACGAGCCGATGCGACGCAGTTCCGCGGCGATGCGGTCGCGTGCGCCGGCAAGCTGGGCATTGAGCGCCTGGAGTTCGGGGTGCCGTGGACCGAACCGGATGGCGGCGCGGTCGGCCTCCTGCTTGAGTGACGCATATTGCGAACGCAGATCGCTCATCGTGTTGGAGTTGATCTCCTCCGGCAAGGTGCCGGTGAGAACCGAGTTGACGTCGACCGAACGCGCCGAAGCGGCCCGGGCGTTGAGTTCCAGCGTGCGGGCGCGCGCAACCGACAGCTGCTCGTTGAGCTTCAGCATCTCGTCGTCGCTGATGAGGTGGCCCTGCGCGTCGACGAGGTCGTGCGTGGCCCTGAAATCCTCGACCTTGCGTTCGGCCGCCTCGACGCCCTTGCGCAATTCATCAAGCCTGGCCGTCAGTTCGTCGGTGGCGCGGCCGGCGGTATCGGACTGGATCTGACCGAAGGTCTGCAGGAAGACATCCGTCATCGTGTTGGCGATGAGAGCCGATTTCTCGCCATTCTGAGTGGTGGCGCTGACGGTGATGACGAAGGTCTTGCCGCCGCGCTCGACTGAAAGGCTTTCGCCCAGATTGCCGACAGTAAGCGCCCGGCGGCGGGTCTCGTCGACACCACCCGGCCCGTCGTGGCGCGACAGGATGGAGCGGATGAGCGACATGACGCTGAGGCCGCCGCTACCCTGCCCATTGAATTCCGGGTCGTTGACGAGATTGAGCTTGTCGACGACCTTGTTCAAAACGGTGCCGGAGGTCAGCACCCGGACCTGGTTTTCGACGATGGCCAGCGTGGCGTCGGAGGCGACGACCGACTGGGTGAGGTCGCGGTCGGTGAGCTTCAGGTCGCGCGGATCGACGATCAGTTCCGTGGTGGCTTCGTATTTCTTCGGCGTCGACAGCGCGATGGCGATGCCGAGCCCGGCACCCAGTATCGTCGTCGCCACGATCAGCAGCTTCGACTTGCCAACGCCACGGACGACCTGCATCGGATCGATCAGCGGCTTCCATTGCTGGCTGTCCGCGCCGTCGTTGCGGGACGCCCGCGCGTCGCCTGAATGGTAAGGTTCGGATGTGCGATCGGGGCGATAGGTGGTGCCTGCGGTTTCAGCAGTCCGTGACGTGGTTTGCGCGTAGTCCGATGATGCCGACCTGGTTGCTGAAAAATCGTCGGCGGATCGACCGCCTTCAGGCGGCACCTGCGCAGACGAAGCTGGCTCATGGCCAGCCTGATATCCATCTGTTGCAACGGAGTCCGACAGCTTCGGATTCGACAGCGCCTCGCGCTGCGAAGGGCTCGTCCGCGCTTCGCGCTGTGACCGGGCGAGACGATGACGCGCGGCGGCATCCTCGCGCCATGACGGGTCAGCCCGCTCCCCGATCGAGACCAGGGACGCGTCGGGTTCGTCGTCGCCGCGCACAGCCTTGCCGAGCGCCAGCAGCGAACGCTCGCGCTTCCAGTCTTCACGGTTTTCCCTGTCGACCATCGTCTGGAGCTTTACCCTTGGCGGCCTGCAAACGGCGCTTCGCCATTCGTTAAGCCACGCTAAACAGGCATGGAAAACAAAAGGTTAATTTTCGCGCGCCGAAGCCCCCGTTTCTCCCTGCGCCAGCACCTATTTTTCAACACGCCCCTGGGCTCCAGAACGGCACGTTAAGTTTTCCGACCTAAGCTCTCCCTGGAGATATGACGCAAGCCAGTGACATACCGCAAAGGCGGCCCACCCTCGCCCGGATCGGCACTTTTTTGGCCGAACGACGAGGGCTGCTGCGCGACTATTTCTCGGCGATCAGCGGCGCCGGCGGGCGGCTGGTGTTTTCACTCGCCTATTTCATCGCGCTGGCCAACACGCTGTCGATTTCCGAGTTCGGCATGTTCGCCACCGCATCGGCGGCCGGCGTCATGCTGTCGCGCATTCTCGCCTTCGGTTTCATCTCGGCACTCTATCGCACCGCCACCATCCGCCCCAATCTGATCGGGACCTTCACCGCCGGCTTCCTGCTGCTCGGCCTGCTGTCGCTGCCGCTGTTGGCCGCGGCCTCGTTCGGCGTTTACCTGATCTTCTTCGCTGACACCGTGCCGCTGTCGGTGTTTGCGGCAATCGTCTTTGCCGAAGCTCTGTTGTGGCGGCCAGTGGAGGTGGCGCTGATCGTCAACAACGGCCTGGGCAAGTTCGGCCGCGCCGCGCTGCTGGCCATCCTGGCGACGGCGCTGCGGGCGCTCGGCGCGGTGCTGTTCATGTTCTGGGCGCAACACAGCGTCTGGATATGGTCGTGGTTCTATATCGGCGCCAATGCCGCCTCGTTGCTGATTGCCTTCGGCTTCTTCTACCCGCGCCAGCGTTTGCGGCTGCGCATCGAGCTTTATCTTCGGCGACTGGCTGACTCCATTTACGTGGCCGGGGCCGAAGTGCTGTTTTATCTGCAGATGGAGTTCGACAAACTACTGGTCCTGGCGATCGGCGGACCGCATCTGGCCGGTATCTACGCCATCATCATGCGGCTGGTCGACCTGACGGCCATTCCGATCCGCACCTTCTCGATGATGCTGGTGCAGCGCATGATGCGCGCGCCGGAGCTGCTGTCACGGCTGGCGGTCAAGAGCGGCATTGAAGGCGGCGTTTTCGCGGTCTCGACGCTGGCGCTACTGACGCTTGGCATCGTGCTGCATTTCTTCCCCAATGCGCTCGGCAAGAACGTCGCCGAGGCCGCCCCTCTGGTGGCGCTGGCGATCTGCGTCCCGGGACTGCGTAATTTGGTCGAATACCAAGCGGAGCTGCTGTTCGCCCGCGGCCAGACGCTGGTGCGGGCGCTCAATCTCGGCCTGCTTGCCGGACTGAAGGCGGTGCTGCTGACCTATGTGCTGACGACCATCCTCGACACGCCGAACCTGGTGCTGTCGCTCAACGTCGTGTTCCTGCTTCTGTATCTTGCCTCGACGCTGCTCACCTATTCGGCGATGCGCAAGCCGGCGAAGCCGGTCTAGGGCGGTTCACCGTTTCACGGAAACGCAGAACCACCCCATCTCCCAGCTTTGACGCAATTGCGGACGGAAACCCGGCCCGCTTTAAGGATCCGGCCTTTAGTTGAGCCCGATCAGACGGCGGATGCGGCCGATATCGGTGCCTATGAAAGACTGCATGCCGATTGCCACCTGCTCCGGCGCCATGGCGGCGACGAAGCGGCGGAACTCGTCGTCCGACAGCGCTTGCCCGGTCCAGTGGACGCGGCAGAACTCCTCCGAAGCGTGGAAGTGGCCGGCACCCTCCAGCAGATCGTCGACATAGCGGCCGTAGATCATGCATTCGGAGAACTTGCGCGCCGAGCCGACAACCTCGACCCAGCCACGCGCATGGACCTTCTCGATCTCGCCGCACATGGCCAGCACAGTGTCACGCCGCCACGCGATCAGCGTCGAAATATAGTCATGGGCCGATGTCCGGGACGGGTCGATACCGAGTGCCGCACCGGCGTTGCGCGACCAGATGCGATGCTCCTCATGCCCCTCGTCCGCCAGCACCCCGTCGCGGCGGAACAGCCGCGCCGTGCCACCGCGCCAGAAGGTGCCGCAGTCGAAAGGTTTGAGGAAGGCGACGTCGGAGTCGCAGAAAATCAGCACGTCTTCCCCGGCGTGCGCGGCGATCGCGATACGGCGCAATTGCTGCACGTGCCAGCCGCGCAACGGCTGCGTCTTCAGGCTGAGCCAGACACGCCGACGAAACAGGCTGAGCGGATCATCGAAGGCATGCAGCCAACGCGGCAGCAATTCCCGCTCATCGACGATGCTGCGACGGCCGTTCTCCAACTGACGGAAAGGCTTGATATCGCGATGTTCGACAAGGATATAGTGGTGCGCCGCGCCCGAGACGTGGCGGTCAAGCGTYTCGCATAACAGCCGGCAACGCTCGAAATCCGGCGCATAGCTTGCCGTCACTATTGCCGCCGTCGGAACCTGCCGAAGCGAGCTTGGTTCGATAGCGGCGCCTGGGACGAACCGGCTGTTCAATGGATGTCTCCCGCAGCTTCCGGTGTGCGCGAGAGTTTCTGCCTGACAACGCGCAGCAGGAACAAGGGATTGCCGACCACGTAGCGGCGCCACAAGCGACCGGGTTCGACGGCCAACCGAAACAGCCATTCGAGCCGCAGCCGGCGCATCCACAAGGGCGCCCGCGGCACCGCGCCGCTCAGGAAATCGAGCAATGCGCCGACGGCGATCGGCAGCGTGCAGTGACGCGCGTCGATATGGCGTGCGATCCACAATTCCTGGCGCGGCACGCCCATGGCCACGAGCAGCACGTCCGGCCGCAATTCTTCGATCCGATCGACTATTCCCGCCTCCTCGGCCGGCGAGAAATAGCCGTCATGGATGACCACGAAGCTGTGCTGCACGGCAAGTGCTGCAAGCTTGGCCGACGCAGCTTCGGCATTGACGCGCGTCGCGCCGAGCAGCCCGACCGTCAGGGGCGTCGTCGAGGCCTGCAGGAAGGCGGGGACGAAGTCGGTGCCGTTGAGGTTGTCTGGAAACGGCGCTCCATAAAGAAGTTTCGCCGCCAGATCGACACCGATGCCGTCGGGCAGGATGAGGAAATCATCGAGCGCGTCGGCAAAGACCGGGTCGGTGGAGGCGAGGTTGGCGTTGTGGGCGTTGAGAAAACTGACCTTGGTGAAGCGCCGCTCGGCAATCAGGCGGTTCAGCAGTCCGACCGCATCGTTCCAACGGATGGCGAGCACCGGGATACCGAGGATCGTCTTCGAGGTGTCGAGCCCCGACGGGGTGCGGGCGGCATGCATGTTCATGCAAACGCCTCCTGCCTGACCGGCCCGAGCTTTTCGAGGCCGAGCCGGATGGCGGCATCGAGCGCCCTGACCTGCGACCGACGGAAAGCGCTGCCGTCGACATCGTGGATGACAGTTGCCGCGGCCTCCAGGGCCCGGGCAAAATCGGCCGGATCGTCGGTGACGACGCAATTGGCCGGGCGATGATCGATGCCGCGCAGCGAGCGGCTGGTGGCGACGGAGGGCAGGCCGAGTTCGAAGGTCTCGATGGTCTTCAACTGGACGCCGCTGCCGGCGGTGCTGATCAGCGGGATGACGGCAGCGCTGCGCACGAAAGCCTGCGCATCCGGCACACGGCCGACGAATTCGACACCGGGATGCTTCGACGTGACGCCCGAAGGCATGCTGCCGGCGATGCGAATGCGGAAACCGGGCCGCAGATGCGGCACCACCTTGCCCAGGAACCAGTCCAGGCCGATACGGTTCGGCTGCCAGGTCCAGGTGCCGATCAGCGCTGCCTCGCAATCGATCCGGCGCAAAGCTACCTCGGTCGGCGGCTGCGCGCCCGTCACTAAAGGCAGCACCGCCGAGCGGTCGTCGGAGGCGACACCGAGTGCCGCGCGGTCTTCCTCGGCCAGCGTGAAGATGAAGCGCGCGCGGCGGCAGAGACGCTCTTCCATGGTCTCGAGCAACTTCGCCTCGCGGCGAAACAGCAGGCGCTGGAAGAGGCTGCCGGCGGCAGCGGCATTCTCCCGCGCCGAAAGATGCTCGACATTGTGGGCGACGAAGATCGAGGGCCGGTCGGCGAACAGCTTTTCGAAGGCGCCGGCGAACTGCACGGAATTCAGCACATAGCCGTCGAACGGACCGGCGCGTGCGACCGCGGCGAGAACGTCGCTGTCGGGCACTGCGCGCAACTTGACCGAGGCGAAGGTGAGGCCTGAGAGCAGCGCCTTGCCGACCCAGGCCAGCTTTTGTCGTGCAGAGGCATTGTCCGTGCGCACGTCGATCGCACCCAGCACCACGGTGTTTTCGGGGTCGTCTGCGGGCTTTCCTGGCCAGGTGAAGCCGATGACGGTGACGCGCACGCCAGCGCGCCGCAAAGCAGCGATGATCGCAGCGTTGGCGATCTCATAGCCCGAGGCATGAGCGCCGTCGGGCACGATCGATGTGGCGAACAGCAGATGCATCTCACCTATCCTGTGGTGTAGCCGGTAGCAAAGTGCGGTGAACCCTTGATTAAGCGAGCACAATCGACGAGCGAATGCCGCTGGCAGGCAGGCTTCTCCGTACAGGGTGATTAACGAAACCTTATCACCGTGGTGCTACCAGAACCCAACTCACCATGTGGCTGGACACAGATGATCCCTTTGCCATCGGACAGTTCGGTATCGATCGCGGGGCGCTCGCCCCGGCTTGACGTCGAGGCTGTCGAAGTCGTCGTCACCTTGCCGACCTTCAAGCGGCCCGAGCAGGTGCTGGAAACGCTGGCGTCGCTGCGTGCGCAGCAAACCGGCCGGTGCTTTGCCGTCATCGTCATGGAAAATGAAGCCGAAGCGCGTGCCGGCGCCAAGGCGGCGGTGCCGCTGTTCGAGCGCGGCGAGATTTCAGGTCTGGTCATCATCGCCCATCAGCGCGGCAATTGCAGCGCCTACAATGCCGGCTGGCAGACAGCGATCCTGCAATTCCCCAGCTTCAGGCATCTGCTGGTCATCGACGATGACGAGATCGCTGATCCGCAATGGCTGGAACGGATGTGCACGGCGGCCGAAACGCTCGGCGCCGATATCGTCGGCGGTCCGCAGGTGCCCGACTTTGCCGACCCCGCCCATGCGAAATGGGCCGAGCATCCGGTGTTTGCGCCGCCCTACCGGGAAACCGGACGCGTGCCGGCGCTCTATTCGTCCGGCAACCTTTTGGTCGGACGCAATGTACTGATCGCCATGGGTCCGCCCTTTCTCGATCTGAAATTCAACTTCATGGGCGGCGGTGATTCTGATTTTCTCAGCCGGTCCGCACAGAGAGGCTTCGTGCTGGGCTGGTGCGCCGAGGGACAAGTGCATGAAACCGTTCCGGCCCGGCGCCTCGAGGCCGACTGGATCCGTGCCCGCAGCCTGCGCAACGGCGTGATCTCGACACTGGTCGAAAAGAAGAAACGCGCCGGCGCGCCGCTGGCCGGCGCCATGGTGTTGCTGAAGAGCCTGGCGCTGCTTGCCGCCTCGCCGTTCCGCGGCATGCTCCGGCTGGCGCGGACAGGATCGCCGGCGATCGCCATCTACCCCGTCCATGTGGCGCTGGGCCGCGTGCTGGCCGAATTCGGATATGCCAATGAGCAATACCGCCAGCCTGAGAAAAACTGAGCGCGCCCCGCTCAGCGAAGCGTTCACGCGCGAAGGCGTGGCGACCGCGATCGCAGCACTGCTGTTCACCGTCATCATGGTGTCCTTCCGCCCGTTCCAGCCGGCCGGCGCCGAACTGACCGGGGAAGGCGGCGACATCGTCAACCAGCTTGGCTTCGGCTCGCTCGGCGCCATGTCGATCTTCTCGCTGATGGCTTTCGCCGATCCGCGCGTGGTGCGCTCGCTGCTCAGCCCGTCCTGGGTGCTGATGCTCGGTTTCTTTTTCCTGTCGGTGGTGCTGGCAACCGACCCGCCCACGGCGATGCGTGCCGCCTCGTTCACGCTGATCGGCATTTTGACGATGGCGACGATACTGGTCTTGCCGCGCGACGCCGAGGCTTTCTCAAAGGTCATCATCTTCACCGCCGTCGTGGTCATGGGCCTGTCCTATTTCGGCCTCATCGTCTTTCCGCACGAAGCCATGCACACCGCCGACTCACAGGAGCCCGAACATGCCGGCCTGTGGCGCGGCGTGTTCACCCACAAGAACATCGCCGGCCCGATCATGGCCTGTTTCAGCTTCGCCGGCCTGTACCTCTACCGGCGCGGGCAGCGGCTTTGGGGGGCGGCGATCTTTTGCGCGGCGATGATCTTCATGCTGCACACCGGCTCCAAGACGACGGCCGGGCTGGTGCCGTTCTCGATCCTGATCGTCGTGCTGCCGAGCCTGATGGGGATGCGGCTTGGCACGCCGGTCCTGTTTGCGCTGGCGATGATCGGCACGGCGGTCGGCACGCTGGGCATCGTCTTCCTGCCGCCGGTGAAACATCTGGCGGCGATCTATTTCCCCGACATGACCTATACCGGGCGCACGACGCTGTGGGAGTTCGCCGGCAGTATGCTGGCGAAGAGACCATGGACCGGCTACGGCTATGAAAGCTTCTGGGGCACGCCGCTGCTGCTCAACCAGGACCAGCCCTTCGACCGGCCGTGGGACATCAGAACCATCGTGCACGGCCATGACGGCTATCTCGACATCGCCGTGCTGATGGGCATTCCGGCACTTTGCGTCGCGGTCTACACCTTCCTCATCGCGCCGCTGCGCGACTACATGCGTATCCCGCTTCGCAAGGAAAACATCTATCTCGGCGACTTCTTCATGATGGTGGTGCTGTTCACGGCGCTCAACGCCTTCCTCGAAAGCTTCTTCTTCCATCGAGGCGACCCGGTCTGGCTGTTCTTCGTGCTCGGCGTGCTTGGGCTGAGACAGGTGTCGCTGCGGCCCATGGCAGTGCGGGATTCCGATCGCGGTTAGCGGTCTTCTCGTCCGTCCTGACGGGGCTTCCCCACCGAACCGCGAGCGTCTATGTGAAGGCCTTCCTTCGGAGGGTTCCATGACGATCAAGCTCGTTCTCGCCGGCTGCGGCAATATGGGTTACGCCATGCTCTCGGGCTGGCTGAAATCCGGCAAGCTTCAACCATCGGCGGTCTTCGTGGTCGAGCCCAATGCCGACCTACGCAATCGAGCAGCAGTGCTGGGCTGCGGGACATCAGCCGATGCCGGCGGCATTCCAGCCGATGCCGTTCCCGATCTCGTCGTCATCGCGGTGAAGCCGCAAGTGATCCGCGACGTGACGGCCGCCTACAAGCGCTTCGGCGACGGCCGCACCACCTTCGTCAGCATCGCTGCCGGGACACCGGCCGCCACTTTCGAAGAAATCCTGGGCAGCCGCGCACCGGTTGTGCGCTGCATGCCCAACACGCCCGCTGCCATCGGCAAGGGCATGATGGTGGTGTTCTCCAACCGACTGGTCTCCGACGACACCAAGCGTTTCGTTTCCGACCTATTGTCGGCGAGTGGCGAAGTGGCCACCATTGACGACGAGGGCCTGATGGATGCGGTGACCGCCGTGTCCGGATCGGGGCCGGCCTATATTTTCCATTTCATCGAGGCACTGACCGTGGCCGCCGAGAAGGCTGGCCTGCCGACGGCAACCGCCAAGCTGCTCGCCATGCAGACAGTCTACGGCGCTGCCTCGCTCGCCGCCGAAAGCGGCGAGGAGCCAGGCGTGCTGCGCCAGCAGGTCACCAGCCCCAATGGCACGACCGCAGCCGCGCTTGGCGTGCTGATGGGCGAGGACAGGCTGACCAATCTGCTTGTCCAGGCAGTCGAGGCTGCGCGGCTGCGGTCGATCGAACTGGGGAAGTAAGAACTCAGTTCGTTCCGTACAGCATGTCGTCCTGCAGCCGACGCAAGGCGAACAGCCGCGTGGTCTGGTCGGGCGCGGCATTGTCGGTGGTCAGCAATTCACCTTTCCGGACCCGCTTCAGCACCTTGCCGCCCTCCAGCAGGCCGACGGGCACGGCGCGTTGGGCGCGAGCGTCACCTGTGGTCATGGTCCAGGAGCGATAGCAGGTCTCGCCGATCGCATCGAACGTCTCGCCGGCGGCGAGATCGCGCTTGGCGACGGCGCACACTTCTGCCACCGGCTTTGGCAGCGGCACCATGTCGGGCTTGCCGAAAAGCACGATGCGGGCAGCGGTCAGCGGCACTTCCAGCGAGGTCAGATGATACGGCCGGAACAGGCTGTAATAAGGGCCGTGACCGATATGCAGATCGTCCATGCGCTCGATGATGCGCGGATGCGTCGCCTCGACGATGACGAAGACGCCGGGCGCGACGCCCTTGCCGACCGTGTAGTCGACGACGCCTTTCTTCAACAGCAGACCGCCATCCTCGCGCGGGATGAGCACTTTGGCGAGGTCATCACGATCGGCCCTCGGGCCATGCATGCCGGGGACATCGGGCACCAGCCCGGTGGCGTTGGCGATGGCGCACATCTCAACCATGGTTTTCGAACCGTCGACGAATTCGACCAGCATGCGCGGGTTCATATTGCGGCGGATCGCTTCCTCGCGATAATCGTCCGGCACAGCATCGTGGTTGAGTGGGTTGTTCTTGCCCTTGCCGGCGGAGACGATGGTGTAGCCGAGCGCGGACGCAAACTCGATCAGCTCCATGCAGCTCGACGGCTCGTCGCCGGCGCCGACCGAATAGACGACGCCCAACCGGTCGGCCTGCTGCTTCAGATAACAGCCGATGGTGACGTCGGCCTCGACGTTCATCATCACCAGATGCTTGCCGTGCTCCATCGCCATCAGGTCGAAATCAGCGGCGACGCCCGGCTTGCCGGTGGCGTCGATGACGACGTCGATCAGCGGATTGGTGACCAGCATCTCGTTGGAGGTGATGGCGATCTTGCCGCTCTCGATGGCGCCGGTGACTTTCGACGCGGTGTCGGCTTCGACCGCCATCGCTTCATCGCCATAGGCAATACGGATGGCCTCGCGCGCGGTGTGCGGACGGCGTGTCGAGACCGCGCAGACCGAAATGCCTTTCATCAGCATGCCTTGCGTCACAAGATCGGTGCCCATCTCGCCCGAGCCGATAACGCCGATGCGCACCGGGCGGCCCTCGGCGGCACGCCTGGCGAGATCGCGGGCAAGCCCGGTCAAGGCGACATTGGTCATGCAGGTGCTTCCATGCTTCTCGATTTCGAGGCGGCAATAGCAGGGAATCGCCCCCTTTTGCCAACGAAACCGCAAGCCGACGGCAATTTCTCGCTCGTCAATGCAGCGTTAGAACAACCCTCCCACCCATCTCCGAGCCGTTGAAACCGGGTTCAGACCACCCTGACATAGCTCGTCATTCCCGATTTCTGGTGCTCGATGATGTGGCAGTGCAGCAGCCAGTCGCCGAGATTGTCGGCGACGAAGCCCAGGCTTACCTTCTCGTTGGGCTGGATGAGATAGGTGTCCGAAATCAGCGGCTGAACCTGGCGCGTCGAGGACGACAACACCTTGAAACTCATGCCGTGCAGATGCATCGGATGGGATTGCGGCGTCAGGTTCTCCATGTCGATGACATAGCTTTTGCCGAGCTTCAGTTCGGCCAATGGCGCGGTTGGATCGGGCGTATCGCCTGGCCACGGCACCTTGTTAATGGCCCAGAAACTGTAGCCAAGCGAACCGCAGATGCCATCGCTCGGGACGTTTTCCGCCGTGGCGCTGAGCGCCAGCGAAATATGCTGGGCGGCGGTGAGATCCACCTCCGCCACCGGATTGACCTCGAGGGGTGCAACATCAAGAATGTCGCGCTTGAGCGAGCTTCCAGTCGTGCGCAGGGTCGCGAGCACCCTGGGCTTGGTGCCCCTGACGTCTCGCAGGCTGACGATCGCGCCCTCGTCGTCGGGCATGCGGATGGCCAGTTCCATGCGCTGGCCGGGTCCAAGCAGCAGAGCATCGGGAGTAAAACGCTGCGGCACCGGATTGCCGTCAAGCGCCATGACGGTGGCCTCCGCGCCGTCGACGAGAAAAGCATAGATCCGCGTGACGTCGGTGATGGCGACCCTGAGCCGCACCAGCCCGCCGGCCGGCGCATCATATTGGGGCTGATCTAGCCAGTTGGCGGTGCGCACGGTGCCGTAGGTGCCGGTTCTTGCGGCATCGCGCGGTCGGAACTGGTCGATGAACTGGCCGTCGTCGCCGAGCCGCCAGTCACGCAGATTGAGGACCATCTCGGCATCGAATGTCGGATCGCCGGGGTTTTCGACCACGATTACGCCCGTCAGGCCGTGGCCCATCTGGGTCAGCGTGTTGCAGTGCGGGTGGTACCAGAACGTGCCGGCGTCGGGCGGCGTGAACGCGTAGTCGAAACGATCACCGGTATAGACATAGGGCTGGACCAGAAACGGCACGCCATCCATCTTGTTCGGCACGCGAATGCCGTGCCAATGGATCGTTGTCGGATCGTCGATCGCATTGACAAGCCGCGCGGCGAAGGGCTCGCCCTTTTTCATCCTGAGTACCGGCGGCATTCCGGCGTTGCCATAGCTCAGCACATCCCTGGTCTGGCCGACATCCATCAGCTTCGCCTGGATTTTGGCCGTCTCCAGCACCACCGGCTCAGGCCCGGCAGCGGCCCAGCCAGCAAACCTGCCCATGGCCGAGAGCCCTACCCCGCCGGCGCCGGCAATCGCTGCCGTTTTCAAAAGCCTACGGCGTGTGAGGACAGTCATTTGGCGCTCCAACTACAAAGACGGCTACCCCGAAGGTGTAACCGCCACGCCATGGATCACAAGCCGGCAACCAGAGCAAATTCTGTTGACGGCACAGTGTGAACCAGAGTCAAAACACCTGCGCCTGAGTCCCGTTCACACCGACTGTCAGAGCGAAAAGGCGACAGACCTTGCCGCGCTATTCAGCCGCCTCGGCATGGTGCGCCGGAACATAGTTGAGGATGGGTCCGAGCCAGCGCTCGACCTCGGCCAACGGCATGGCCTTGCGGCGTGCGTAGTCCTCGACCTGGTCGCGTTCGACCTTGGCGACGCCGAAATAATAGCTTTCGGGATGCGACAGATAGATCCCCGACACAGACGAGCCCGGCCACATCGCATAGCTTTCGGTCAGGCTCACCCCCGCATTGCCTTCGCCGTCGAGCAGCCGGAAGAGCGTCGCCTTCTCGGTGTGGTCGGGTTGCGCCGGATAGCCGGGCGCCGGACGGATGCCGCGATAGGGCTCGCCGATCAGTTCGTCTGGCGCCAGATTCTCGTCTGCCGCGTAGCCCCAGAACTCCTGGCGCACCTTCTCATGCATGCGCTCGGCGTAGGCCTCGGCGAAGCGGTCGGCCAGCGCCTTGACCATGATCGAGGAATAATCGTCGTTCGCCCGCTCGAAACGCTCGGCGATCGCCACCTCCTCGATGCCGGCAGTGACGATGAAGCCGCCTATATAATCGGGCTTGCCGCTGTCCGACGGGGCGACGAAATCCGACAGCGCGACATTGGCTTTGCCGTCGCGCTTGGTCAGCTGCTGGCGCAAGGTGAAGAAGGTCGCCAGTTCCTGCGAGCGTGCTTCGTCCGTGAACAGTTTGATGTCGTCGCCAACGGCGTTGGCCGGCCAGAAGCCGATGACGCCGCGTGGCGCGAACCATTTTTCGGCAATGATCTTCTTCAGCATTGCCTGCGCATCCTCGAACAGCTGGCGAGCAGCGGGACCCTGCGCCTCGTCTTCCAGGATCTTGGGATAACGGCCCTTCAACTCCCAGGTCTGGAAGAATGGCGTCCAGTCGATGTAACGCGCGAGTTCGGCGAGGTCCCAGTTTTTAAATACCTTCACGCCTGTGAAGGACGGCTTTGGCGGCTCGTAGCTCGACCAGTCGATCCGGTGCGCGTTGGCTCTCGCCTTGGCCAGCGGCAGCCGCAGCTTGTCGGCTTCGGAGCGGGTATGCGCGTCGGCGACCTTCTTGTATTCGGCGCGCACCGCGTCGACATAGCCACCCTTGGTCTCGTTCGACAGCAAGGACGAGACCACGCCGACCGCCCGGCTGGCGTCGGTGACGTAGAAGGTCTGGCCTCTGATATAGCGCGGGTGGATCTTCACCGCCGTGTGCACGCGACTGGTCGTCGCGCCGCCGATCAGCAGCGGAATGTCGAAACCCTCGCGCTCCATCTCGGCGGCCATGTGCGCCATCTCGTCGAGCGACGGTGTGATCAGGCCGGACAAGCCAATGATATCGACGTGCTGCTCGCGTGCCGTCTGCAGGATCTTGGCCGCCGGCACCATGACGCCGAGATCGATGATCTCGTAATTGTTGCAGGCAAGCACGACGCCGACGATGTTCTTGCCGATGTCATGGACATCGCCCTTCACCGTCGCCATCAGGATTTTTCCCGCCGTCTGGCGCTCACCATTGTCGATGCCATTGGCGGCGTTCGTCAGCTTCTCAGCCTCCATGTGCGGCAATAGTCCTGCGACGGCTTGTTTCATCACCCGAGCGGACTTCACCACTTGCGGCAGGAACATTTTTCCCGCGCCGAACAGGTCGCCGACGACATTCATGCCGGCCATCAGCGGGCCTTCGATGACATGCAACGGGCGCTCGGCCGCCAGCCGCGCTTCCTCGGTATCGGCATCGATGAACTCTGTGATGCCGTTGACCAGCGCATGACTGATCCGCTGCTCGACCGGCAATTCGCGCCAGGCGAGATCGCGCTCCCTGGCCTCCTGACCCGCCGTGCCCTTGAAGCGTTCGGCGATCTCCAGCATGCGTTCGGTTGCGGTGCCGCCGGCCTTGGGCACGCGGTTGAGCACGACATCTTCGCAGGCCTCGCGCAGTTCCGGTTCGATCGTGTCGTAGACCGCAAGCTGGCCGGCATTGACGATGCCCATGTCCATGCCGCGCTGGATGGCGTGGTAGAGGAACACGGCGTGCATCGCCTCGCGCACCGGCTCGTTGCCGCGGAACGAGAAGGAGAGGTTCGACACGCCGCCTGAGATATGGACATGCGGCAGCGTCGCGGTGATCTCGCCGGTCGCCTCTATGAAGTCGACGCCGTAATTGTCGTGCTCCTCTATGCCGGTGGCGATGGCGAAGACGTTGGGGTCGAAGACGATGTCCTCCGGCGGAAAGCCCGCCTGTTCGGTCAGGAGCTTGTAGGCGCGGGTGCAGATCTCGACCTTGCGCGCTTTGGTGTCGGCCTGGCCGTCCTCGTCGAAGGCCATGACGACCACGGCCGCGCCATAGGCGCGCACCAGCCTGGCATGATGCAGGAACGCCTCCTCGCCTTCCTTCATCGAGATGGAGTTGACCAGCGGCTTGCCCTGAACGCATTTCAGGCCGGCCTCGATGATCTCCCATTTCGAACTGTCGACCATCACCGGGACGCGGGCGATGTCCGGCTCGGCGGCGACCAGGTTGAGATAACTGACCATCGCCTTCTTCGAATCGATCAGCCCCTCGTCCATGTTGATGTCGATGATCTGGGCGCCGTTGGCGACCTGGTCGCGCGCCACGTCGAGCGCGGCGGCATAGTCGCCCGCCGTGATCAGCTTGCGGAACCTGGCCGACCCCGTGACGTTGGTCCGCTCGCCGACATTGATGAACGGAATCTCGTCGGTCAGCGTGAACGGCTCCAGCCCGGACAGGCGCATCTTGGGCTCGATCTCGGGAATGGCGCGCGGCGGATATTTCCGCACTGCCTCGGCGATCGCCCGGATGTGATCCGGCGTCGAGCCGCAGCAGCCGCCGACGACATTGACCAGCCCCTCGCGAGCGAAATCCTCGATCTGCGCGGCCATGAATTCCGGGCTCTCGTCATACCGGCCGAATTCGTTGGGCAGGCCGGCATTCGGATAGGCACAGGTGAACGTGTTGGCGACGCCTGAAATCTCTGCCAGATGCGCGCGCATGGCCTTGGCGCCGAGCGCGCAGTTGAGGCCGATGGTGAACGGGCTGGCGTGACGCACAGAATGCCAGAAGGCCGTCGGCGTCTGGCCGGACAGCGTGCGGCCGGACAGGTCGGTGATGGTGCCGGAGATCATCACCGGCAGGTGCACGCCCTTCTCGATGAAGATCTCGTTGCAGGCGAAGATCGCCGCCTTGGCGTTCAGCGTGTCGAAGATGGTCTCGATCAGGATGATGTCGGCGCCGCCGTCGATCAACCCGCGCAACTGTTCGCCATAGGCGAGGCGCAGATCGTCGAAAGTCACTGCGCGATAGCCGGGGTTGTTGACGTCAGGCGACATCGACGCCGTTCGGTTGGTCGGCCCCAGGGCGCCGGCGACGAAACGGCGTTTGCCGTCCTGCTGCTGCGCCCTCAGCGCTGCGCGGCGCGCCAGCCGCGCCCCGTCGCGGTTCAACGCATAGACGGCATCCTCCATGCCGTAATCAGACTGGGCGATAGAGGTCGAGGAGAAGGTGTTGGTCTCGAGGATGTCGGCGCCTGCCATGGCGTACTGATAGTGGATTTCCTCGATCGCCCCGGGTTGGGTCAGGATCAAAAGGTCGTTGTTGCCTTGCTGGTGGCAGGCGCAGCCGGCGAAGGCCTCGCCCCGAAACTGGCCCTCGTCGAACCCAAGGCCCTGGATCTGCGTGCCCATGGCGCCGTCGAGGATGAGGATGCGTTCGCGTGCTGCCGCCGTCAGCGCCGCAAGCACTTCCGAACCGTCGGGCTTTGCCGCAACGGGACCGAACAATGCGTCCAGCGATGCAGAATTCTGCGACATTTTTTATCCCTTTGACGACAAGCCTATTCATGTCACATAAGGATATCTTTATGTCAATATACGACGAACGATCGACGATGTCACGCGCCGTTGCAATCGCCTGGCTCCCGAGGGAAATCGCTGCGTCAGTGCAGTCCGGCCAGCAGGGCTTGTGCCTCGGCGAGATTTTTTCCGAACCGGCGGTGAGATCGTCCGTATTGCAGTCCGGGAAGATAACGAGCGCGTCCTGGCATGCGGCGACGGCTTCCTCAGCCATCGCCTTCTCCTTGCGGACAGCGCCGAGATCGGCCAACACGTCGCACAGGCTGTCTAGTCCGGGGGGCAAGCCGTGTTCTTGTCTTGAGCTGTCTTCAGATGCCGGCTGGCTTTCACGCCGCGAGCGGATAGTGTTCAGCGTAAAGGTCGTGACTTATCCGTGCAGTTTCGGCCCGAAAACCTTCAGGGGAGGTTGCGATGACAGAGTTCACACCAAAGTTCGATCTGACCGGTAAGGTGGCGCTGGTCACCGGCGCCTCGCGCGGCATCGGCCGCGCCTGTGCGCTGGCCTGTGCCGGGTCGGGGGCCGACATGATCGTCGGCGTGCGCAGCAAGGCCGACGGGGCGGAACTGGTCGCCGAGATCGAGAGTTTGGGCAGGCGGGCGCTTGCCGTACAGATGGATTTGACCGACCTCGCCACGGTGCGAAAGGCCGTCGCCGAGGCGCACACCGCCTTCGGCCGCATCGACGTGCTGGTCAACAATGTCGGGCTTGGGCCGGAAAACCTGGCCGAAAACGTCACCGAGGAGGATTTCGACCTGACGGTGAACGTCAACCTCAAGGGCACGTTCTTCACCACCCAGGCGGTCGGAAGGCTGATGATCGCGCAGAAATCCGGGCGCATCATCAACATCAGCTCGCAGGCCGGCACGGTGACGCTGAAGGGCGAGGCGATCTACTGCATGAGCAAGGCGGCGATCAACCATTTGACGCGCTGCCTTGCCGCCGAATGGGCGCAGCACAAGATCGCCGTCAACAGCGTGGCGCCGACCTTCATCTGGACCGACGGCACGCGGCCGTCCCTCGCCGAGCCGGACTTTCACGCCCATGTCTTGGGGCACATTCCGCTCGGCCGCATCGGCGATCCGATCGATGTCGCAGGAACCGTCGTGTTCCTGGCCTCGCCCGCAGCCTCGATGATCACCGGCGCCAATATTCTGGTCGATGGCGGCTGGTCGGTGGCGTAAGATCGCGGGTTGTGAGCGAAATCAAAAAGGGCGCAATCGAAGCTGGCGCTCGTTCAGTCCGTCCTTTTTGCGTGAGATGCGTGTATACTTTTCGAAAGGAAGGAAGGCGGCATGCCCATCAATCGCAAACTCAAAGAGGCGGGCAACTTCACGCCGTCCGAGATGGGACTTCTTGGGCGTGTCTTCGACCAGGCAAAGCGTGAGGGCGACTCTGATGCCAGCCGAGAAGCGCTGGCCTCCCGCATTATCGCCAACTATATGGCCGGAATCACCGACGAGGCCGAGCTCCTCGCCTTGTCACGGCAACCGCTTGGTCGGTGACGCGGGACTGTGATTTCAAGGGATTGACTGGTGCTGCGACTGAGGATTGACCTCTGGATCATGCTAATCAAGGCCGCTCCTGATCTCGGCAACCGAGCGAAGCTGCCGCCCGGCGTCGAAATTTCCGGGATCGAGCCAGGCCTCAAAAGCTGAGCGATGGTCCGGCCATTCGCTGGAAAGCATCGAATAGACACAGATGTCGCAAGGTTTGCCCTTCAGGAACAGGCCCTGGCGCAGCGTGCCCTCATAGACGAAGCCGAGCCGATCGGCCGCCTTGCGCGAGCGCAGGTTGGTCGAGGTGCAGGTCCATTCGAGGCGCCGGTAGCCAAGATCGTCGAAGACATGGCGCAGGATCAGGTAGAGCGCCTCGGTGGCGAGCCGTGTGCGTTGCAGCGGCGGCGTGTAGAGCACATAGCCGAGTTCGACGACATGATGGGTGGGTCTCGCCTCCATCAGGCAGAGCCACCCCAGCGGCTTGTCGTCGAGGCCAGCGACGGCAAAGAAGGCGCGTTTCTTGTCGGCCACCAGTTCGGCGACGTGGTCGGCGAAACATTGCTCGCTGGCGAACGGGCCAACCTTCATGTCGACCCAGGTGGCATTCGTGTGCTCGTCATGCGACAGCGGGTAGAGACAGGATGCGTCGCGCCCGGCGTCGAGCGGGCGCAGGCGACCCGAGCGGCCGACCAGCACGACGGCGGCGGGAACTGGAGCGTCGCCCGGCGGGATCTCACCCGGTTTCAGATTTGATGACATGGTCGCCCCGATGCGCTGGCTAGTTCCAGTAGCGGAATACCCTGCCCATTCTGTTCGGCATCATGAAAATCTCCTCGGCGCGGCGAAACCCGGCATCCCGCCCCATGCCGAGCCAAGTGTCGGCGGTTTCAGGGTAATCGGCCAGAAGCATATGCCGTTCCATGGAAGCGAATTCCTCGTCGGAAACGGTCGACCATTTGTCTCGCAGCAACGAGAAGCGGGCGAGCCAGGCGGCGCGATCTTCTCCCTGGAACAGGGCCGGCTCCCAGATGACGAACTGGCCCACGCCGCCCAAGGCCCTGCGGGCGTGCCGCATCAGCTTCGCCTTGCCCTCGGTCGCTAGATGGTGCAGCGACATGCCGATCCAGATTACGTCGACGGGTTCCGACCAGTTCGCCATCGCTTGCGCGAAGTCGCCGCAGCGCAGCTCGACCGGGCATGGGAGCCCTTCGAGCGCGCGAGCGGCAAGCGCTAGCGACGCTTCCGACAGGTCGATGCCGACATAGCCGCCGATCGCGGACGTCTTCAGCATCGCGGCAGAGGCAGCGGCATCGCCGCACGCCACGTCGAGGAATCGAAACGACCCTGGTGCATGCTCGACGAGCAGATCGCGCAGGAGCCCGTAGACCTCGCGGTGGAACATGAGGTTTGTGGCCACGATCCTGCGGTACGTCTCCAGCTCCTTGTTGAACATGTCCTGGGAGCCGGTAGCTTCGTTAACGGTCGCCACCGGCATGCTCTCGCTCGACGAACTGGCCATGATATCCTCCCAAGAAACGTTGACGGGGCGCCGCTACGGAGCTGCACCCGCTGCGTAGAGATGCAGGGCGCGGAAGACCGCCGTGTGGCCGGGGGTCGCAACACCGAACCTGATGCCCAATTCGTGCATGCGCCCGGACAGCCAGGCGACCTCGATTGGCTTGCCCCTTTCGAGGTCGTTGGCCATCGACGATTTTACGTGCGGTGGGAATGCGGTCCATCTGGTCACAACGCGCCCTTCGAACCCCTCGGCCATGGGATGACCGGCCGCGGCCGCGACCGCCATCCCCTCGTCGCGCAGTTGCTCGATGAAGATACGAGCCTCGGGGTCGTCGAGGATCGGACCGATCCCGGAGCGCATGAGCGACGTCCCTCCGGAAAAGGCCGCGAGTGTCACGAACTTCTCCCACAGCACATTGTCGATGTCGGCAACCGGCTTCAGCTCAAGCCCAACAGCACGATCGCAGAGCGCCTGAAGGTCCTTGATGAGAGGCTCGCGGTGCCCGCCGACCAGGATGTGACGCAGCCCGCCAGCGTGGACGACTTCTCCCGGCTGTTTGATGAATGCGGACAAGTAGGTGGCGCCGCCAATCACCTGGTCGCCGGGAACATGGCGGCCTAGAATCTCGACGCTGTCGATGCCGTTCTGCAACGTCACGACACGCGTATTCCTGCCGATGAGCGGTCCGAGCGCGGCGGCGGCCTTCTCGCTGTCGTAGAGTTTCACCGCGAAAATCACGAGATCGACGGGACCGATGTCGGCCGGCGCGTCGCTCGCGGACACATTGGGGAGAAAGACGTTGCCGATATCGCTTTGAATTCGCAGGCCGTCCCGGCGCATTGCCTGCAAGTGGGCACCGCGAGCGATGAAGCTGACGTCGCCCCCCGCCTCTGCGAGCCTTGCGCCGAGATAGCCGCCGATGCCGCCCGCCCCGATCATTGCGATCCGCATGCGTCCCCCCCGACATCAGCTGCCGCCATGGGCCGAGCGAAGCTGGAACGGCATCCGCCGGCCCGATGTCTATTAGCATTTACTTGAATACAAGGCCAGCCGACGGGGTTCGAGTGCGACGGCAAGCGATCACGATTGGTCCTCGGCTACTTCACCGCCCGTCACGCCGGCAATCCGGCCTTGATGAGCCCTTCACGGAGAAGCTCCCGGTCTTCGGCGTGTTCAAGGAGGACGCTCTCGCGCATGTATTCAGCGGTAGAGAAATCAGGCTGCAAGCGCAGGACCTCCGCCACGGCTGCCTGTGCCGCTTCGGTCCGTTCGAGCTGGGCGTAGCAGGCCGCCAGCCGTGCACTCGACCACGAGCTTGGCAGGGGCATTTTTTTGAACGCCTGAGCGGCCTCTGCAAAGCGCCGAAGCGAATAAAGGGCGATGCCAAAGTGAACATCGTACCAGCGAAAGTGTAGTGGGTTCAGGCGACCAGCAGCTTCCAAGCAAACCAGTGCTTCTTCCGGCCTGCCACGAAAGGCCAGCAAGCGGCCCTTCATGATCAGTCCGTCTGCATCATTGGGATTGAGGTCGAATGCCCGGCGGAGATGTTGCTCGGCCATGTCGTATTCACGACGGTAGAGACAGATGGTCGACAGTATGCGGTGGCAGCGGCTCTCCAGAGGGTCGAGTGCGATCGCGTGCTTTGCCTCGTTGAACGCCGCGTCCAGCACTTCGGTCGGTGCGGCGGCGTGACCGTTCTGTGCCACCTTCACGAATGCACGATACGAATGCGCCACGGCATACCGCGCGTCGAGGGCCACCGCCTTCTCGAACATCTCAAGCGCTTGCCGATTGGCATCCGTGTCACTCCGAAAGTGGGCCATGCCCCGCAGCAAGCAGTCGTAGGCGGCAAGGCTGGTTGTCGGCTTCCGGAGCGATTGCTGAAGTCTTGCATCTTCAATTCGCCCAACCAGCGTCGACACAATGGTCTGCGCAACTTCGTCCTGCACCGTGAAGACGTCGTCGAGGCCGCGGTCATAGCGTTCGGCCCAAAGATGCGCGCCGGTCACCGCCTCGATGAGCTGCGCAGTGATCCGCACGCGCGCTCCGGCGCGCCGCACGCTGCCTTCGAGAAGATAGGACACCCCAAGCCGCCGACCGATCTCGGCAAGGTCGATCGACTTGCCGCGAAAGGCGAAGGAGGAGTTACGGGCAATCACGAACAGCGAGCGGAAGTGCGTCAGCCCGGTGACGATGTCTTCGGTGATGCCGTCGCTGAAGTAGGTCTCCTCCGGCTGCCCGCTCAGATTGTCGAACGGAAGCACTGCTATTGAGGGTCTGTCGGGCAAGGATAGCGGCGCACCGGCGGCAGGCGGTGCCGATCCCTTGGACCAGCACCAAACGCGGACCGGCTGCGCGATGTTCTTCAGCTTGCGCTCGCCGGTGTCTTCAAAGGCGAAGTCAGTCTTGCCGGCCAGTTGCTTCTGCGCCGCATCGGCAATGCAAATGCCCCCAGGCTCCGCCAGTGCCTCAAGCCGTGCCGCGATGTTGACGCCATCCCCGAGCAGGTCGCCGTCCTCTACGACAACGTCACCGACGTTGATGCCGATGCGGAACACTATGCGGCTCTCGGGCGGGTCCTCCCGCTGATGCTCCGCCGTCCCTTCCTGCATTGCGACGGCACAGGCCACGGCCTCAACAACGGAGCCAAACTCAACGATTGCGCCGTCGCCCATTAGTTTGGCAACACGGCCCCTGTGGTCTGCGATCAGCGGGTCTACCACTTGGGAGCGAAGGGTCCTGATCGACGCGAGTGTACGAGCCTCATCTGCTTCGATCAGGCGTGAATAGGCCACTATGTCGGCGGCCATGATCGCGGCGAGCCGCCGCTCCACCCGAACAACTGGCATAAGATGCCTTCCAGTACATCGCTAAGTGAACGCCCAATCTTCGCAGCTTCAAGTACGACCCGCAATCCGAACGGCAATGGCTTCAAGGTAGCCGCTATGCAGCTGGCTAAGGTTGCGATTTGACCAAAATATCGAGTTGAACCGCACTCATAAAAAACCCTGGCCTCGTCCCAGGGTTTTCGCTTCAAGGATATGAGCGAGGCCGCCGTTCCCCTCGCCAGCGGGCTTCGATCGCCCGTTCACGGCAGAGTGGCGGTCAGGCCATTTTTGCCATGATCTTGGCCATATCCGCGGCGTCGAACGCCCTCAATGTCTGGGTTCTGATGTTGCCTAGCGACGCGATCGACAGGGCTAGTGCGGTCGCAGCAATGTCGTCGTCGGCTTCGGCAATCGCCACGACATCATGCTGGCCAAGCGTCCACAACAAGGTGTGAACCTTGATGCCGTTCTTGCTGGCCATCGCCTTGAAGGCCTCCGCGCGCTTCTGGGTATCCTTTATGCTCTTGATACCTTGATCTGTGAAATTTGAGAGCAATACGTAGTAAGCCATTTTTTCCTCCCATTGTGGGAGCGGGCGGGCACTCACGGCGCGTCCGCCGTCTCCCGCAACGACGATACCACGAGTCAGGTGCGCGAACCACTTGCGTCAAGGATCATCGCCGTCAGGCTGGCCCACCGACGGAGAAAAGCTGCAAGCTCCCGGGAAGCCCGGCAAGTTCCGTATCGCCGCGCTCTTCAAACATCAGGCCGGAGCCGACCACAAGATCACGAACGGTCCGCGAGGCAATGATCTCGCCTGGCCGCGCATGATCGAGCAGCCGCGATGACAGCTCGATCGCCATCCCGGTGAAGTCATCGCCGCGCTCCTCGCATTCGCCGGTATGGACTGCCGAGCGGACATCGAGACCGGATTGCTTCAGGCGTTGACGAATCGCGATCGCGCACTGGATCGATCGCGTCGGGCCTTGGAACACGGCGACAAATCCGCTTGCCGTGCGTCTGATCCGCCTGCCTTCTGCACCGAGCAGTTCGCGACGGATCTCTTCGGCGTGTCGCTCAATCAGATCCGTGCCCGCACCAGAGGAAGGGCCTTCTATCTCTACGGACAGCACCGACACCAGGAGCCGCTTGCCCGGCACCGCCGGCAAAGCGCCGGTGACAAAAGCCTGGATCTCGTCCACGAGGCGATCGGAATTCTCCCCCCAGATCACGTGGTCCCGGCCGGCAAGCTCGATGTATCGGGCACCTTCGATATGCGTTGCCAGGTAGCGTCCTTCTTCCCGCTTTACCCAGCGGTCGCCCGTCGTCTGAGCGATGAGCGTCGGAACGTGAATGGCCGGCAGAATGTCGCGAACGTCGATTTCGGTTCCCCAGCGCCAGAGCGCTATCGCGTCGGCGGGAGAGGCTGAATTCCTGAGGTAGGCGGCGAACCATTCTCTCTCGAAACTGTCGTTCATCAGGCTGGGCGCGGCGTTGCTCATGTCCGCCGGCTCTCCCCACTCTCTCTCGACGACTGTTAGATCTTGTTCCACCTGCTCGCTTGTTCTCGCCCAGGGATAATCCTTCGACCATCTGCCGCTGGCATAGGCTCCGTTGAGCACGAGCGCCGCCGTGCGCTCGGGATAGGTCGCCGCGAACAACATGCACATGGGGCCGCCCTCGGAGCTGCCGAACAGAACCGTGCGCTTCGAGCCGACCGCATCCAATACTGCCCGCACGTCCTCCATCCGCTCTTCCATCGTCGGCAGACCGACATTGCGGTCGGACAGCCCCGTGCCGCGCTTGTCCATACGGATCAGGCGGCAGAAGCTGCCGAGGCGCTGGAGCACATGCGCCAGCCGCGGCGACGACCAGGAAAGGTCGAGGTTGGAGACCCATCCGGGCACATAGATCAGGTCGATCGGCCCGTCGCCGGTCACCTGATAAGCGATGTTGATCCCCGCCGATTTGACGTAGTGCGTCGGCGGGCTGATGGTCTGACCTGAGTCCGGGCGCCTATCGGCTTGGGATCGCGGTGTGATGCGGCGCGCCCGAAGGTCGTCATACAGCTTTCGGGTTTCGGGCTCGGGCCGCAGGTCGAGCTGTCGCTGCAGGGCATCGCGGCAGCGCTCATATTGCTTCAGGGCGAGGTTGACGCGACCCTGGGCTGCATAGGCCCGCATCAAGGTGCGGTGAATGTCTTCCCGCAGGGGTTCAAAAGCCAGCAAGCGCGTAGCCGCCCGCACGCATGATGCAAGATCGCTTGTCGCGGAATGGTGTGCGACGAGCTTCTCCAGCACAGCTATGGAGATTGCCCTCAATCGCTCGCGCTCGAACCTCAGCCAGTCTTCGAACGGCTCCTCCTTGAGATCGAAGCCGTCGAGGAGGTCGCCGCGATAGACAGCAAGCGCTTGCTCGAGCTGCTCGGGGGCGGAGCCAGCAGCCAGCGCCTCGAACCGCGCGACATCGAAATCGAGATCGTCGAGATTGAGGCTGATGGTGTCGCCCTCGGTGAGGAACCTCCCGCCCCCTGATGCGTGAGTGGCCTTCCTGACGGCAGACAAGGCCTGCCGCAGGTTCGTCCGGGCCTGGGACTCGCTGTTGCAACCCCACAAAAGGGAAGCGAGTTTCTCGCGCGATTGCGAGCGTCCGGACTGGAGGGCCAGGTAAGCTATCATGGCACGCGCCTTGCGGCCGAGGAGCGGAACCGTCGCTGCATCGCTGGCAAAATCGAAACCACCGAGCAGACAGAGATGAGGGTGCGTCATCGAATCCGCCACAGCCATAGCTCCCACCGGCAATCATTTCCCCTACCTGCCCCTATTTCAATCGCGATTTTGCCGGCGTGACGCTTTTCACGCATTCATCACGCTGGTTCCAACGCATTTCTCACGAGCGGCGGAGGAGATTACCCGGACGAGGCAGCCCTTGTCTCAGGAGGAGGATGCTATGCTGCACCCGAACGAGTGGCCCATCTGGCATGATGATCTCGGGCAGAACCCGCGGCTGTGGAATGCGGTTGCGCCGCAACGCCACGAAATTGCACTCGCGCGCTATCTTGAGAAGCAGCGGGCTGGCCGAGAATCAACGGTCCGCTCGTTCGATCTTCGGACCGCGACGATCCGCGCATGTGTGCTGATAGCAGATGCCGGGAGGGACTTTCTCAGGCGCTTGGTCGCTCCCGTCGGAGCGCCAAGAACTCACCGTCGCTAACCGGGTCAGCATCATTCAGCAGTCCAGCGATCGCCGGAGCTGTGCAACAACGCGCTCATGATGATGAGCAGCGACGGCACCTGGCAGTGCCTTGTGAGCCGAACCAGGCTGAAGGCGTGTTCGTAGCCCCTGTCCTGCACTCCATAAAGGGCCGAAGGTCCTTGGGGATCACAAGCCTGGTGGACAGCGGCCGTCTCGATTTCCGTCTTGCGACGTCATCTGTAACGACAGAATGACGGAACGCGTAGCGCGCCAATGGCTTCAGCGATTTCAACGGGATGAACTGGTGCTGCGAGAGAGGATTGAACTCTCGACCTCTCCCTTACCAAGGGAGTGCTCTACCACTGAGCTACCGCAGCCGCCGATGGCGGGGCTTCTGCCATATCGAACCGGCAAGCGCAAGGCCAAGTGCAACGCTTCTGTGAAAGCCTTTGCCGGATCGCTTTTGATGACATGGCGGCGCCACAATGTTGGCTATCCCTGAATAGCGGGCTGGTTGGTCGCGGGACAATGAACGACAAGACAATTCCACTGAAAAAGGGCGGCACGAACCGCAAGGACCGGCTCGCCGAGCAATTGCGCGCCAATCTACAGAAGCGCAAGGCGCAGTCGCGCTCGCGCCGCACCGGCGAAGCCGACCAACGACCGGACGGGCTCGGCTCGGCGAAGGAAATGCAGAAAGATTAACTCAAATCGACCACTCTTGGACCGGAGCGGGCGAAATCCTATTTCTTGAACCAGACCGGCCAATGGTCTAGAGGGGCCGATACTCAACCGATTGAACCGGCTTTTTTGGCCGAGAGGGACGTTTTTCCATGGATCGCATCAGAATTGTCGGCGGCAACAAGCTTGCCGGAAGCATTCCGATCTCGGGCGCCAAAAACGCCGCCCTTCCCCTGATGATCGCCTCGCTCCTGACCGACGACACGCTGACGCTGGAAAACGTGCCGCATTTGGCCGATGTCGAGCAGCTGATCCGCATCCTCGGCAATCACGGCGTCGACTATTCGGTCAATGGCCGCCGCGAGAAGCAGAATGAGGGCTATTCGCGCACCATCAATTTCTCGGCCCGCAACATCGTCGACACCACGGCCCCCTATGAGCTGGTGTCGAAGATGCGCGCGTCGTTCTGGGTGATCGGGCCGCTGCTGGCGCGCATGGGCGAGGCCAAGGTGTCGCTGCCGGGCGGTTGCGCCATCGGCACGCGCCCAGTCGATCTTTTCCTCGAAGGCCTGCAGGTGCTGGGCGCCGATATCGACGTCGACACCGGCTACGTCATCGCCAAGACCCGGAACGGCCGACTTGTCGGCAACCGCTACGTGTTCCCGAAGGTCTCGGTCGGCGCCACCCATGTGCTGATGATGGCGGCGTCGCTGGCCAAGGGCGAGACGGTGCTTGAAAACGCCGCCTGCGAGCCCGAGATCGTCAACCTCGCCGAGTGCCTCAACGCCATGGGCGCGAAGATTTCCGGCGCCGGCACGCCAACCATCACCATCGATGGCGTCGAATCGCTGTCGGGCGCCCGCGTGCGCGTCATTCCCGATCGCATCGAGACCGGCACCTATGCCATGGCCGTCGCCATGACCGGCGGCGACGTGGTGCTCGAAGGCGCACGCCCCGAACTGCTGCAGACCGCGCTCGACGTGATTTCGCAGACCGGCGCCGAGATCACGCCGACCAATTCCGGCATTCGCGTCAGGCGTAACGGCGCAGGCATCTCGCCGGTCGATGTGACGACGGCGCCATTCCCGGCCTTCCCGACCGATCTGCAGGCGCAGTTCATGGGCCTGATGACCATGGCCAAGGGCAAGTCGCGCATCACCGAGACGATCTTCGAAAACCGCTTCATGCATGTGCAGGAGTTGGCCCGGCTCGGCGCCCACATCACGCTTTCGGGCCAGACGGCGATCGTCGACGGCGTGCCGAAGCTGAAGGGTGCGCCGGTCATGGCGACCGATCTTCGCGCTTCGGTCTCGCTGGTCATCGCCGGCCTGGCGGCTGAGGGCGAGACGACGGTCAACCGCGTCTATCATCTCGACCGCGGCTTCGAGCGGCTGGAAGAAAAGCTGTCCAATTGCGGCGCGGTGATCGAGCGGATTTCGGCGTAGCCAATCGCCAGGCCTCGCGGCGCGGCTGCGCGGACGGGAAAGACCCGCCTGGAGCCTGTTTCATCTCGACTAAGGTCGAGATGAGGCTCCAGATTCCTGTCTGAGCATGATCTTTTGCGAAAACCGGTTTCCACTTTTCGGGATCATGCTCTAACAGAAGGCTGAACAATCAACCTTCAGGTGCGAAATCCGCATGACCGCCCTTAAGCTTATCGCACTCGACGACCAGGATCTGAGCATCGTTTCGGCCCATCTCCAGGATGCCGTGATGAAGGTCTCGGACCTCGAGTTTCTGCCTTCGGCAAAGCGTTTCGTGCTGACCATGAACCGCTTTGTCTGGGAGGCCAAATCCAGCCTGTTTCGCCAGCACAATGAGCGGCGGCAGGCGGTGCTGCATTTCGACCGCGTGCTCGGCGCCAAGACCAATGGCATTGCCCGAGACAAGCCGGCCGAGGTCCTGTCGCTTTTGGCGGTCAGTTTCATCGAGATCAGCAAGCCGGCCGGCATCGTCGAGCTGATCTTTTCGGGCGGCGGCACCATCATGCTCGATGTCGAGTGCATCGAGGCCCGCCTTGCCGACATCGGCGGCGCGTGGGAAGCCACCTCGCGTCCCGTCCACAAGGCTTGAGCGTCCGATGGCCATCACGCTTCGTCAGTCCGATGCCGATTTCGAGCAGCGTTTCGCCGCCTTCCTTCTGACCAAGCGAGAGGTGTCGGCCGATGTCGATGCCGCGGTGCGCGACATCATCGCCCGCGTGCGCGCCGAGGGCGACGCGGCGCTGATCGACTACACCAGGAAATTCGACCACGCCGACCTCGGAAGTCTCGGCATTGCCGTATCAAAGGACGACATCGCCCGGGCTTACAAGGCCGCCGACCCTAAGACGATCGAGGCGCTGGAATTCGCGCGCGACCGCATCCGCTCGCATCATGAGCGGCAGCGGCCCAGGGATGATCGCTATACGGACGCCGCCGGCGTCGAGCTCGGCTCGCGCTGGACGGCGATCGAGGCAGTCGGGCTCTATGTACCGGGCGGCACCGCGAGCTATCCAAGCTCGGTGCTGATGAACGCCATACCGGCTGGGGTGGCGGGCGTCGAACGCATCGTCATGGTCGTGCCGGCGCCTGGCGGCATCATCAATCCGCTGGTGCTGGTGGCGGCTGATATCGCTGGCGTGTCGGAAATTTATCGTGTCGGCGGCGCGCAGGCGATCGCCGCCCTTGCCTACGGAACCGAAACGATCAAGCCCGTGGCCAAGATCGTCGGTCCCGGCAATGCCTATGTCGCTGCGGCCAAGCGCCAGGTGTTCGGCACCGTCGGCATCGACATGATCGCCGGGCCCTCGGAAGTGCTCGTCGTGGCCGACGGCAGCAACGATCCGGACTGGATCGCCGCCGACCTGCTAGCCCAGGCCGAGCACGATGCGTCGGCGCAGTCGATCCTGGTCACCGACGATCCGGCCTTCGGTCGTGCCGTCGAAAAGGCCGTGGAACGCCAGTTGCAGAGCCTGCCGCGCGCCGAGACGGCAGCGGCGAGCTGGCGCGATTTCGGCGCGGTGGTCGAGGTCGCCACGATCGACGCCGCGCTGCCGCTGGTCGACCGCATCGCCGCAGAACATGTCGAACTTGCCATCGACGATGCTGAAGGGTTTCTGGCGCGGATGCGCAATGCCGGTGCCGTGTTTCTCGGCCGCCACACGCCGGAGGCCATCGGCGACTATGTCGGCGGCTCCAACCACGTGCTGCCCACGGCACGCTCGGCGCGCTTCTCGTCGGGCTTATCCGTGCTCGACTTCGTCAAGCGCACCTCGATCCTGAAGCTTGGACCGGAGCAGCTGCGGATTTTGGCGCCGGCGGCGATTGCGCTCGCCAAGGCGGAAGGCCTCGATGCGCACGGCCGCTCCGTCGCCATACGGCTGAACATGTAGGCCGCCATGTCGGACTCCGATCAAACCCGCGCCAGGCTGATCGATGTCGAACTCGATGAATCGATCGGCCGTTCGACGCCCGATGTCGAGCATGAGCGTGCGGTGGCGATCTTCGACCTGATCGAGGAGAACAGTTTTCAACCCGTCAATGACAGCGGCCCCGGGCCATACCGGCTGAAGCTGTCACTGGCCGAGCAACGCCTGGTCTTTGCCGTGGCGCGCGAGGACGGGGATGCCGTCGTCACCCACATCCTGTCGCTGACGCCGCTCAGGCGCATCGTCAAGGATTACTACATGATCTGCGAAAGCTATTACGACGCCATCCGCTCCTCGACGCCGAGCCATATCGAGGCGATCGACATGGGCCGCCGCGGCCTACACAATGAGGGCTCGCAAACGCTGATGGACCGGCTGGCCGGCAAGATCGACATCGATTTCGATACGGCGCGCCGGCTGTTCACGTTGGTCTGCGTGCTCCACTGGCGGGGCTAGCCCTGGCTGCCCTGCCCCGCTCGATCCTGTTCCTGTGCGGCATGAACGCCGTGCGCTCGCCAATGGCCGAACAGCTGGCGCGGCGGGCGCTGCCGGCCACTGTCTTCGTCGCCTCGGCCGGCGTTCGCGCTGGCGAGCGCGATCCGTTCGTCGATGCGGTGCTGGCCGAGGAAGGGCTGTCGCTGGGCGAGCGTCACCCAAGGACGATGGACGATCTCGAGGACGACTATTTCGACCTCATCGTCACGCTGGCGCCGGAAGCACACCACGCGGCGCTCGAACTCACCCGCTCGCTCGCGGTCGAGGTCGAATACTGGCCGACGCCGGACCCGACCGACGCCGCCGGCACGCGCGAACAGATCATGGCCAGCTATCGCGACGTGCGCGAGCGGCTGAAAGCACGCATAGATCGACGTTTTTTGCTTCCAGAAGCAAAAAACGAGACGGATTAAGCGTGTTCACAAGCGGGCGTTTATCATATAGGTTCCGCCGAAATTCCGGCCAGGGCGCTGGAACTACCATCCAAGCAAAGGTATCGAATGCCGAAGGAAGAAGTCCTCGAGTTTCCGGGTGTCGTGACGGAATTGTTGCCCAACGCGATGTTCAGGGTGAAACTCGAAAACGAGCACGAGATCATCGCCCATACAGCCGGCCGCATGCGCAAGAACCGCATCCGCGTGCTGACCGGCGACAAGGTTCTGGTCGAGATGACGCCATACGACCTGACCAAGGGCCGCATCACCTATCGTTTCAAGTAAGCAAAGCCCGACTGGTCCGCGATGAGCATTTTGCAGAAGCTGGTGCTTGCCTCGGGTTCGCCGCGCCGGATCGAGCTCTTGCAGCAGGCCGGCATCGAGCCGGACCGCGTGCTGCCGGCCGATGTCGACGAGACGCCGCTGCGGGCCGAGCATCCGCGCTCTCTGGCCAAGCGGCTGTCGAAGGAAAAGGCCGAGAAGGCATTCGCCTCGCTGACGGCCGAGGCCGACTATGCGCCTGGCTTCGTGCTGGCAGCCGATACGGTGGTCGCCGTCGGGCGGCGCATCCTGCCCAAGGCTGAAACCCTCGACGACGTCGCCAATTGCCTCGGGCTGCTGTCGGGCCGTTCGCACCGGGTCTATTCCGGCATCTGCCTGATCACGCCGGGCGGCAAATTGCGCCAGCGACTGGTCGAGACGCGGGTGCGCTTCAAGCGGCTGCCGCGCGAGGAAATCGACGCCTACGTGGCCTCGGGTGAATGGCGCGGCAAGGCCGGCGGCTATGCCGTCCAGGGTCTCGCCGGCGCCTTCGTCGTCAAGCTGGTCGGTTCCTACACCAACATCGTCGGCCTGCCTCTCTACGAGACAGTGGCGCTGCTTGCCGGCGAAGGCTTCAAGGTGCATCGCGGCTGGCAGGTGGGAGCCCGGCTGTGAGCCTGGACGACAAGGTCACGCCGCTGCGGCCGAAGCGCCCCTGCCCCGAATGCGGCAAGCCCTCGGCGCGCGAGACCTATCCGTTCTGCTCGACGCGCTGCAAGGACATCGACCTCAACCGCTGGCTGAAGGGCGCCTATGTCATCTCCGCCCGCGACGACGAGGAAGAAACGGACGCCGACGAGCCTAAGTGAGGCCAGACTGCCGGGAGCGACCCATCAAGCCGCCTCGGTCATGCGCCCCACACGCGCCCAGGCCGGCAGCCAGTCGCCGTGGGCGGCGAGGAGATCATCGACCAGTGACCAGATCTGGTCGAGATCGAGCTCGGCTGCGGTGTGCGGATCCATCATCGCGGCATGATAGATGTGCTCGCGGTTTTCGTCGATCAGCGCCCGTACCGTCAGTTCCTGGACATTGATGTTGGTGCGGATCAGCGCCGTCAGCTGCGGCGGCAGATCGCCGATGTAAGTCGGCTGGATGCCGGAGGCGTCGACCAGGCACGGCACTTCGGCGGCGCAATCGCGGGGCAGCGAAGTGATGCAGCCATTGTTGCGGACATTGCCGTAGATCACCGAGGGTTCGCCCGTCCACACCGAGTTCATGATCGAGGAGGCATACTCCTTCGACTCCTCAACCTCGATGCGTTGGGCCGAGCGGTAGGCCTGCGCCTGGTCTTTCCAGCGCTCTATCTGCTCGATGCAGCGTTTGGGATATTCGTCGAGCGGAATGCCGTATTTCTCGATCAAATCGGGGCGGCCTTCCTTGATGAAATAGGGCGTGTATTCGGCGAAATGCTCCGAGCTTTCGGTGACGAAATAGCCTAGCCGCGTCAGCATCTCGTAGCGCACCTTGTTGGGGCAGCGCGGATTCCAGCCGGGCTTGGGCGCGCGGCCTTCGCGATAGGCGCGCACGAGATCGGGATAGAGGTCGCGGTAGGAACCGTCGGGCTGGCGATGCTCGAATTTCAGGTAAAAGGCCATGTGGTTGATGCCGGCCGAGCGATAGCGGATCTCTTCGTAGGGAAGGTCGAGATCGTGGGCCAGCTCCATTGCCGTGCCCTGCACCGAATGGCAGAGGCCGACCTGCCTGATCTCAGGATATTTCTCTGATATCGCCCAGGTGTTGATCGCCATCGGGTTGACGTATTGCAGCATGATTGCCTGCGGGCAGACGGCGAGCATGTCCTCGCAGATCTTCCACAGATGCGGGACGGTCCTCAAGCCGCGCATGATGCCGCCGACGCCAAGCGTGTCGGCGATCGTCTGGCGCAGGCCGTATTTCTTCGGCACTTCGAAGTCGGTGACCGTGCAGGGCTCATAGCCGCCGATCTGGAAGGCGACGACGACGAAGTCGGCGCCCGCTAGCGCCTTGCGCTGGTCGGAATGGGTCTCGACCTTCGCCTTGACGCCGAGCGTCGCGATCAGCTTGTTGACGACGATCGCGCTCTCTTCGAGCCGCTGGGGATTGATGTCCATCAGCGCGATCGTCGCGCCCGAAAGCGATGGGCGCTGCAGCACGTCGCCGACAATGTTCTTCATGAACACCGTCGAGCCGGCGCCGATGAATGTGATCTTGGGATTTCTTGCCACGCTAACCTCCGGCATATGTTCAAGCCACATCGAAAGCGGCCCTGACGAGCCGTTCGGTGTAGGCGGTCTTGGGATTGGTGAGGACCTCGTCGACGGGGCCCTGTTCGACGATCTTGCCGTGCTGCATGACGATGACGCGGTGGCACAGCGCGCGCACCACCTTGAGGTCGTGCGAGATGAACAGGTAGCTCAAGCCACGCTCGTCCTGCAGCTTGCGCAGGAGGTCGATGATCTGCGCCTGGACGGAGAGGTCCAGCGCTGATGTCGGCTCGTCGAGCAGGATGAATTCGGGCTCGAGCGCGATGGCGCGGGCGATCGCGACGCGCTGGCGCTGACCGCCCGAGAATTCGTGCGGGAAACGCGACAGGATATCGCCCGGCATGCCGGCACTGACCAGCGCCTCGCGCACCCGGTCGACCCGCTCGGCCCGCGTCGCGCCTATGCTGTTGACGACCAGCCCTTCCTCGATGATCTGGCCGATCGTCATGCGCGGATTGAGCGAAGAGAAAGGATCCTGGAAAACGATCTGCATGCGCGCGCGCAGTGGCCGCATCTCGTTGCGTGACAGGCCCTGGATCGGTTGGCCGTCGAAACGGATTTCGCCGCGCTTGGTGTCGATCAATCTCAGCAGCGCCTGGCCGAATGTGGTCTTGCCGGAACCGGATTCGCCGACAAGCCCCAGCGTCTCATGGCGGCAAAGCTTGAGGCCGAGATCGTCGACGGCGACCAGCTCGCGCCAGTCCGGCCTCAGGAAACTGCCGTGACGCAGCATGAAGCAGACGCGCACATCATTCGCTTCGAGGATGGCGCCGCTACCCTCGGGAAGCGGTTGCGGACGCCCACGCGGCTCCGCGGCGAGCAGCCGCTGCGTGTAGGGATGCTGTGGGTCCGCAAACAGCCGTTCGGTGACGTTGTGCTCGCACATCGCGCCATGCTGCATGACATAGACATAGTCGGAGAATTTGCGCACCACGGTGAGATCGTGGGTGATCAGGATCACCGCCATCCGCAGTTCTTTTTGCAGATTGCGGATCAGGTTCAGGATTTGCGCCTGGACGGTGACGTCGAGCGCGGTGGTCGGCTCATCGGCAATCAACACGTCAGGATCGTTGGCCAGCGCCATGGCGATCATTACGCGCTGCCGCTGACCGCCCGAAAGCTGATGCGGATACTGTTTGAGCCGCGCCTCCGGCTCGGGGATCTGGACATGCCGCAAGAGTTCGAGCGCCCGTGCCCAGGCCTGCCTGCGGCTCACCTTGCGGTGCACCCGGATCGCCTCGACGATCTGGCTGCCGACCGTATAGATCGGGTTGAGCGAGCTCATCGGCTCCTGGAAGATCATCGAGATGCGGTTGCCGCGCAGCTTGCGCCGCTCGCTCTCGGGGAATTTCAGGATGTCCTGGCCATCGTAACAGATGCTCGATTTCGGCGACACGGCGGCCCGGCGCGACAGCAGCCCCATGACGGCGCGCGCCGTCACCGACTTGCCCGAACCGGATTCGCCGACGATGGCGATCGTCTCGCCGCGATAGAGCTGGAACGAGATGTCCTTGACCGCTTCGACAACGCCGTGCTCGACCTTGAAGGCGACCTCGATGTTGCGGGCGTCGATGATGGGCTGGTCCTGGCGCCCGTCATGGTCATGACGAACGGTGGGGGCGAAGGATTCGGCGAGTGCGACGGTCATCCCAGCCACCTCAATACGGATCGACGGCATCGCGCAGGCCGTCGCCCAGCGCGTTGAAGGCAAAAACGGTGACGAGCACGAAACCGACCGGCGACAGGATCCAGGGATAGGTGCCGATAACGGAATAGGTCGCGGTGTCCTGCAGCATCAGGCCCCACGAGATCAGCGGAGGCTTGACCGCAAAGCCGAGGAACCCGAGGAAGCATTCGAGCAGCACCACCGTCGGGATCGCCAAGGTGACGGCGACAATCACGTGGCTCATCACATTGGGCAAGATGTGCTGCAGGATGATGCGCCGGTCGGTGGCGCCGACCGCCATTGCGGCGCGCACATACTCGATGCGCGCCAGCGCCAACGTCTTGCCACGCACCTCGCGCGACATCTGCGCCCAGCCCAGCGCCGACATGACGACAATGACAAAGGCGAGGAAGACATTGGTCGGCGCGGTGACGGGGATCAGCGTCGTCAGCGCAAGATAGAGCGGCAGCTGCGGGAAGGCGAGCACCAGTTCGACGAAGCGCTGCATCCAGATATCGAACCGGCCGCCGAAATAGCCGGAAACCATGCCCACGGTGGTGCCGATGACGGTGATGATGAAGACGACCGTCAGCGCGATCATCAGCGAGACGCGCGAACCATGTATGGCGCGCGACAGGATATCGCGGCCGAACTTGTCGGTACCGAGGAAATGCACCGGCTGGCCGTCCATCGAGGCGAAGAAATGCCGGTCCGCCGGGACCAGCCCGAAGAGCTTGTAGGGCGCGCCTTCGACAAAGAAGCCAAGCAGTCTCGGATGGTCGTAGTCGGGGCCGACGACGGGCTGGAAGGTGACCGGATCGAGGTCGGCCGAATCGGCCAGCGCATAGACCCGTGGCCGCGCGACGAAATTGCCGTCCTTGTCGTGGAAGGAGGGCAGTTGCGGCGGAGCGAAGCCGACATCGGTCGCCTTCGGGTCCATCGGCGCCAGGAATTCGGCGAACACGGCCATCACCAACAACAGAACGACGAGCCCAAGCCCGGCCATGCCGGTCCAGGAGCGCTTCAACCGACGCCAGACGAGCGCAATATAGCTCTCATTGCCACGCGCCGGTCTGGCGACGATGGGTCCTTCCGCCGGCAGCGGTGGAGGTGATGGATCGCGGGCCAGCATCTAGCTCTCTCCGTATTGGCGGATGCGCGGGTCGAGCAGGACGAGCAGCATGTCGGCGATGATGTTGCCGACGATCAGTGTCGCCGACAGCACCATCATGAAGGTGGCAGTGACATAGACATCACCGACCGCCATCGAACCGACGATCGCCGGGCCGACGGTCGGCAGCGCGAAGATAATCGCCGTCTCGATCTCGCCGGTGAGCATGTAGGGCAACACCACACCCTGATACATGACGAGTGGATGCAGCGCATTGGGCACGGCGTGCCGCATGACGACGGCGCTACCGGTCAGGCCCTTGGCTCTCGCCGTCTCGACATATTGCGCGTTAAGCGTATCCAGCAGATTGCCGCGCATGACGCGCATATTGTAGGCGAGGCCGCCGAAAGTGGCGATCGCCACCACCGGCCAGACATGCTTGACCAGGTCGACGAACTTCGCCCAAGACCATGGCGCGCCGCCATATTGCGGCGAGAAGAATGAGCCGATCTCCGACAGGTTGAACTGGAAGACGAGGAGATAGACGATGATCAGCGCCATCAGGAAGCGCGGCACGGTCATGCCGAGGAAGGCGATGGCCGAGAGCGTCGAGTCGATCCACGTGTATTGCCTTGTCGCCGCCCATATGCCGAACGTGATGCCCAGCACCGAGGCGAGCAGATGGCAGACCAGCGCCAGGAGCAGCGTTCTCGGCAGGCGCTCGCCGACGACATCGGCCACCGGCTTGTTGTAGTAGAGGCTATAGCCGAAATCGCCGCGAGTAATGATTCCGCCGATCCAGTTGAGATACTGGACGGGAAGCGGCTTATCGAGGCCGTGTTCGACACGGTAGGCCTGGGCCTGCGCATCGGCCTCGGCGAAGGACGCGCCGCCCTGGTTGATCAGCTGCGAACGGATGTAGTCGGCATAGCCACCAGGTGGCGCCTGGATGATGGCGAAGGTGACAAGGCTCAAGATTGCGAGGACCGGTATTGCCGACGCTATGCGCATAAGCAGGAATCGCAGCATGGACGGTCGGCTTCCTCATTTCGCCGGACGCTCCCATTGAGGGTCGTTCGGAGGGTTGGTTTGCCCCGGCCGCGCCAGCGGCGCGGCCGGGTCTCTCTTGGTCAGGGGAGGTGAACTTACATCGGACCCTTGTCTCCGGGCTTGCCCGGGAGCTCCTGCGGGAACAATTCGTATTTCGCCTGCTTGTCGGCCGCGACGAAGACGCGTTCTCGGACGATCGAATCCTCGGCCCAGTTGAACATGAAGATCGGCGTGCCCTGCGGAATGTTCGAGAAGCGCTTGTTGACGATCAGCGCGCCGGGATATTCCGTCAGGCCGACATTGTAGACGTGTTCGGTCGAGATCTTCTGGAACTCTTTCATCAGGCTGGCGCGCTTGTCGTTGTCCTCTGACGCGACGAACTTGTTGACGATGTCGACGAGATCTTTTTCGAAAGGCATCAGGTCGACCTCGCCGCTTTCCGGCGCACGATGATTCCAGCTGGTTTTCGGGCCGACAGGCGCAAGCTGTTCGGTGTTCTGCACAACCGAGGTCAGTTCCTGGTCGTTGCGCCGGATCAACCAGTCGAAACGGCCGGAATATTGCGAGGCGTCGCGCTGGGTACCGTTGAGGCCGTTCAGCACGACCCTCAAGCCCAGCTTTTCCATTTGCGCGACGACACCTTCGGCAAGGCTTTTGTCGGTGCCGTAGTCGTTGTTGACCAGCATCACGATCTCGACGTTCTTGCCGCCGGCTGTGCCCGCCGGGAAGTTCACGAAACCGTCGCCGTCGGTATCCTTGAGGCCGGCCTTGGCGAGTTCGGCCTTGGCGCCCGCGAGGTCGAATGGATAGTAGACGGTGGACTTGCGGTCATAGAAGCTTGTGCCCGAGGAGAAGCCGCCGGGATAGATGGCGGTGAACGGCCCCTTGACCAGGGAGTCGCCCAGTGCCTTGCGGTCGAGTGCCATGGTGACCGCCTTGCGGAAGTCCTCATTGCGGTTCAGCTCACGGACTGCCTGGCTGCGCTCGTCCGGGTTGCCCCAGCCATTGGCGGAATAGTTCAGGCGCAGATTGTAGCCGATGAGGCGTGGACCAAAGGCGAGCCGTGCCGGCGCGTTGGCTTCAGCGGCGCGCTTCAGCGAGGCGACAAAGTTTTCCGGCTGCTCAAGGTTGGAGAAGTCGCCCGAGCCGGCGACCGCCTGGACGTCGCGGTCGGCCCAGGTCGACAGCTTGTACTGCAGTTCGTTGAGATAGGGCAGCTGGTTGCCCTTTTCGTCGACCTTCCAGTAGTAGGGGTTGCGGCGCATGACGATGATGTCGTCCGGCCGGTATTCGACCGGCACCCAGGCGCCCATCACCGGCATGTTCATATATTCCGGCGGAAAGGCGTTCTTGAACTGGTCGTAGGTGTTCTTCGAATATTTCGGATGCTGCGGCTTCAATATGTGCTCGGGGCCGGGGCAGAAGGTACCATAGGCCATGGCGTAGAGGTACTGTTTCGGGAAGGCGTCCTTGAAGGTCCACTCGACGGTGTAGTCGTCGATCTTCTTCAGCGTCGTGCCGACACCGAAGGTTTCCGGCGTCGCGCCGTTCAACGGGGAGACGTTGGGATCAACGACCTCGTCGTCCCAGTAGAACATGACGTCGTCGGCGTTGAATGCCACGCCGTCAGACCATTTGGCGCCCTCGATCAGATGCATGGTCAGCTTGTGGCCGTCCTTCGACCAATCCCAGCTTTTGGCAAGGTTCGGCAGCGGCTCGGTGTCCTTGGCTTCGACCTGGAACAGTGGCGCCGTGCGCGTCAGACATTCGGAAAGGCCAATATCGATGCCGCCCCAGCCTTGCGTCTGGCCGGCACCATAGTTCCAGCCTTCCGGCCGGCCGCCGATGACATGGCGCATCGTATCGCCATAGACGCCCACGCCGTCAGGCATGTTGGCCGTCTTGAAGACCAGCGGCTCCTTGGGCAGCCTGTCCTTCACCGGCGGCAGCTTGCCGGTCTTGACGTATTTTTCAGTCAACCAATCCGGCTCATGATATTCCGGAAGGGCTTTGAACTCCAGGATGGAGTCACGCGCGACGTATTTGATCTTGCCCTCGGCTGGAAAAGTCGCCGGCACCGGCGGGACTGTCGGCTCTGAAGCGAAAGCGTTGAGTGCCGGAACCGAGACGCTCAGCGCCAGTCCGGCAGCAAGACTGATATTGCGTAAATTCCTCACTGTCTCTCTCCCTCTTGTTTGTTCCGGAGCTTTTATACCTGCTCCGCTTCTCCTCGAATCCAAACGACTTCGTGGCAGTGGATCCGCCTCCCGTAGATCCACCATCACCGCATGAAATTTCAGCCGGCTTGTTTCAGCGCGGCTTTTTCGGCGCGCAATTCCTCGATCGAGCGCACGCTGCGCCGCGCCGCGCCGGCCCATTCGCGGGTCTTGACTTCGGATGTCGACAGCCGCGCCCTGGCGGCCGGAACCGCGTGGGCATATTGCGGCAGCCAGGCTGCCTGGGCGACGACCATTTCGTCGACCATCTGCCAGACCTCCTCCGGGGTTGAAACCGCGCCGACCAGCGGGTCATGCAATACGGCGAGCTTGAGCAGATCGATGTCGCCGGCGATAGCGGCATGGACCGACATGCGCTGGACGTTGATCGAGGAGATGCAGGTGGCCGCACAGGCTTCCGGCAAGGTGATGCCGGCGGCCATGTTGATGCCGAAGCGGTCGACGAAACCGGGCGACTCGATGATGGCGTCCTGCGGCAGATTGGTGATCACGCCATTGTTCTTGACGTTGAAGTGGCCGCGATAGACGCGGTTGGTCTCCAGCGCCTCCAGGATGTGACTTGCATGCTCGTTGGAGCGTTTTTTGGGATCGATCGGCTGTGATGCCGCTTCGAGGAACTGCGGGTATTCCGTTTCGAACCAGTTGCGGGTTTCGGTCGAGTAGCGGAGATAGCCGCCCGTCTCGCCATGGATCCAATCGGACATATCGATCCAACGCGTGATCTCGTCGGGCCGTTTGCGGTACCAGGGCAGATATTCGGAAAGATGGCCGTTGCTTTCGGTCGAATAGACACCGAAGCGCTTCAAGACATCGATGCGCAGCTTCTCCTGCCTGGAATAGACCGGATGCGCCTCGAAGGCGGCGACCAGTTCGTCCTTGCCGATCTCGCGGCCGTTGAGGCGCAGATCGATGAACCAGGTCTGGTGGTTGATGCCGGAGCAGACATAGTCGAGTTCCTGTCTGGACTTCGCGCCCAGCACCTCGGCGATCTGCTCGGCGCCGTGCTGGACACCGTGGCAGAGCCCAACGGTGTCGACCTTGCCGTACTCGATCGCAGCCCAGGTGTTCATCGCCATCGGGTTGGCGTAGTTCAGGAATTTGGCGTTCGTCTCGGCAACCTCACGTATGTCCTTGCAGAAATCCAGGATCACCGGAATGTTGCGCTGGCCATAGAGAATGCCGCCGGCGCAGATCGTATCACCGACGCATTGGTCGATGCCGTATTTCAGGGGAATCCTGATATCGTCGGCATAGGCTTCGAGGCCGCCGACCCGCACGCAGCTGATGACATAGCGTGCGCCTTCGATTGCCTTGCGGCGGTCGGTGGTCGCCGTCACCTTGGTCGGCAGTCTGTTTGCCTCGACAATCCTGTCGAGGATCGCCTTGATCATCTCAAGATTGTGCGCGCTGACGTCGGTTAGCGCGAATTCTATGTCGGTGAATTCGGGCACGCACAGGATGTCGGTGAACAGCTTCTTGGTGAAACCGACGCTGCCGGCACCGATGATAGCGATTTTGAAACTCATCAGCCGGACCTCATTTCGTTCGAATGGCAGGCAAGGAACGACAAGGGAAGGTTCAGCCACATACCATGACATGTATGCGCGACAGACCGGAATCCGGCCTGCCAACCTCCCTGTCCGCTCCTCGATTGCGGATCTCTCTCGCTTTTCGAGGGGGAGTATGCGCTTATTCGCGAGCACGACCAGAGAAGGATTGTGCTTTCAAGGGTAATTTTGTGCTGCAGGATTTGATAGCCAACGGACAGTCCATGCGCACGATCTCGCTGCCGCGTGGCCGCCAGCGCCTGCACGCCATGCCGACGAGCACGGGCTATGAAGTGCGCGAGGACGAGATCTACGACTGGGACGGGCGCAAGCGCGGCCAGACACCGTTCACCGTGCTCCAGCACACGATCAGCGGGACCGGCCGGCTGCGCTATGAGAACCGGAACTACCGCCTGCAGAAGAACGACACATTGCTGGTGCTGGTGCCGCACAACCACCGCTACTGGCTGGCCAAGGATGAACGCTGGGAATACTTCTGGATTTCGATGAACGGAGATGAGGCGCTTCGCATCCACAAATCCATACTCGGCACCTCGGGTCCGGTGTTTCGGTTGCAGCCGGCGACGATCGACCATCTTGCCGATTGCAGCCTGCGCCTCATTAAGGGCGCCGCATCGCCGGGTGCTGCTTCCGCCGTCGCCTACGAAGCCGCGATGGCGCTCTATGACGATGTCTTCGGCTCGCATGCCTTTGCCGAAAAACAGAGTGCGATGCAGCCGGTCATCGATCACATCAGTGCCAATCTCGACAAGCCGCTGCAGGTGGCGGACCTGGTCCAGATCAGTGGCCTCAGCCGGGCCCATTTCTCACGCTGTTTCGCCGAGAGCGAGGGCCTGCCGCCCGCCGAGTTCGTGCTGCAGCAGCGCCTGCAACGCGCGGCGAAGCTGCTGACCAAGGTGGACTTCCTGCCGGTGAAGGAAGTCGCCATCCTGTGCGGCTTCGACGACGCTAATTATTTTTCGAAGGTCTTCCGCCGCTGCTATGGCATCACGCCCAGCCAATTCCGCACCACCGGCATGTATGCCAGCATGAGAACCCCGGCCAGACGCGGCGCCAGCGTGCCGGACGACGAGACCTGACGCCGCCTTGGGATCGTGGTTTCATGCATGTCGACCAAAACCGCCGCGCACTTCTGGGCGACATGCATCAGGCAGCGTGCAGCCTGCCGCCATCCAGCCATTCGAGATCGGCCGGCGAAAGCGTGATGTCGAGTGCGCGCAGGCTGTCATCCAACTCGCCCAGTGTGCGTGGCCCGATCAGCGGAATCGATGGGAAAGGCTGATTTAGCACATAGGCCAGTGCAATATGGATCGGGCTCTTGCCCAGCCGCGCGGCAAGTTCGATCGCCCGGTCGCGGCGGCCGAAATTCCGCTCTGAGTACCAGACCCGCACCAGTTCCTCATTGTCGTGCCTGTCGCGGCCGGCGCGGTCGGTGAAGAAGCCGCGCCCCTGGCTCGACCAGGCGAAGTTCGGCATCTGCCGGGCGGCCAGCCACGTCTTCCACGCATCGGTCGAGGACGTCACGCAGCCGGCCCAGATCGGCTCCAGCATTTCGGCCAGCGAGAAGTTGTTGGACAATGCGCCGGGCTTCTGTTTGCCGGTCCGCTCTGCATAGGCAATAGCCTCGTCCATACGTTCCATCGTCCAGTTCGAGCCGCCGAACGGGCCGCGGATGCGGCCTGCCTTCACCTCGCGATCCATCGCATCGATGAATTCGCCGACCGGCACATCGGGGTTGTCGCGATGCATGAAATAGACATCGACATGGTCGGTTTGCAGGCGGTCGAGTGACTGGTCAAGCTGCTTGCCGATCACATCGGGATAGCAGAGCGGCGAATGCGCGCCCTTGGCGATGACCACCGATTGCGCGCGCACGCCGCGGTTTTTCAGCCACTCGCCAAGCAGCGCCTCGGTGTAACCGCCGCCGTAGACATAGCCGGTGTCGAAGAGATTGCCGCCGGCCTCGAAAAAGGCATCGAGCAGGATCGACCCGGAAGAAAAGGTGCGGAAATCCTCGAAGCCGAGCGCCACCACGGACGCCGGCTTCGACAGGCCCGGAATGGTGCGCTTGGCGATCGCCGTTCCGCCGGAGCGTAAAGGCCGGCCGGAGATGGTGTTGGTGCGCTGCGGGGCCTTCTCGATCCCGTATTCCAGGCCCGCCGCCGCCCGCCATCTGTCGAGGACGCGCAAGGTGCCGAGACTGTCGGCCCAGTCCATGCCCGGCCAGGCGAATTCCTGGCGCCCGGCGAGGATAGCCTCACCGGCGGCGTCGACCTCGAAAGAATAGACATGGCGCTTTTCGTCGACGCTGATGGTCTCACGCGCGCCATCGGATCCGATCACGTCGATCCGGCCGAGGCCGACGTTGCGGTCGCCGCCGGCGAACCAGAAGTCCGGCACCTCGATGCGGCCCCTGGTGCCGAAGATTCTGAGCACATTGTCCTGGTTGAGCGAGATGCTGCAGGAAACTTCGGCGATGATGCCGCCCGGGAAATGCAGCACCGCCGAAGCCCATTCGTCGACACCGGAGTGGCCAAGGTGGGCCGTACCAACCACCTTGTCCGGCTCGGCGAAGGGGAGTCCCGCCGCCGCCCCGGCAATCAGCCGCGCCATCGAGACCGGATAGCCGCCGACATCCAGAATGCCGCCGCCGGCAAGATCGTTGGCATAGAGCCTATGCTCCGGCATGAAGCCAGGCATGGCGAAGCCGAAACTCGACTTGATCATCCTGATATCGCCGATGACGCCCGATCTGATCAGTTCGACCAGCTTCAGCGTCTGCGGATGCAGCCGGTACATGAAGGCTTCGCCGAGAAAGGTGCCGGCCTTGCGCGCGGCATGGATCATGGCGTCGGCCTCGAAGGCGGTTAGCGCGAGCGGCTTTTCGCAAAGCACGTGTTTGCCCGCTTCCGCCGCCCTGATCGCCCATTGCGCGTGGCCGGGATGCGGTATCGAAATGTAGATGGCGTCGATGTCGGGATCGGCGAGCAAGGCATCGTAGCCATCAACGATGCGGGCGCCGGGGAAACTCTCGGCGAGACCTGGCTTGGCGGGGTTGCGCGCGCCGATGGCAACGAGCTTGCCGGTGCGCGAAGCGGCCGCGCCACCGGCAAAGGCCTGGGCGATGCTGCCCGGGCCGAGAATGCCCCAGCGAATGGGCGTTGTTGAAGTCATTGTCATTCTCCTTGAAGGCTGGAACCGGCGGCCGTCAGCGCAGCCGCAGCCCTTTTTCATCGAACAGGTAGGATTTGCGGATGGAAACGGTGATCTCGGACGCATCGGGAACGTTTGCCGCGTCGCGCTGGATCACCACGTCGTCACCGTTCGCCGTTCTGGCATAGAGAAAACTTGTGCCGCCCAGGTGCTCGACCACGTCGATGCGCACCACAAGGTCGGTGTCGCCCTCTCCGGCGCTGCCGAAATGTTCGGGACGCACCCCGACCATGACCTTGCTCCCTGCTTCGGGTGCGGCACCCGTCAGCGGTTGCGCGATACGGGTCTTCTCCTGACCCGCCAGTTCGACCACGACACCATGTACATCGTGCCCGACAATGCGGCCGCTGATGAAGTTCATCTTTGGCGAGCCGACAAAACCCGCCACGAACTGATTGTCGGGATTGTCATAAAGATCGAGCGGCCGGCCGATCTGCTCGATATGGCCGGCGCGCATCACGACGATCCTGTCGGCGAGTGTCATCGCCTCGGTCTGGTCGTGCGTGACATAGATCATGGTGGTGCCGAGTTCCTTGTGCAGGCGCGATATCTCGACCCGCATCTGCACTCTGAGCTCGGCGTCGAGATTGCTCAGCGGCTCGTCGAACAGGAACACCTGCGGCTCGCGCACGATGGCGCGGCCAATGGCGACGCGCTGGCGCTGGCCGCCCGACAATTGCCTGGGACGTCGCTTCATCAGCTCATTTATGCGCAGGATTTCTGAGGCTCTCTTGACGCGCCGGTCGGTGTCGGCCTTCGGATTGCCGGTCATCCTGAGCCCAAAACTCAGATTCTGTTCGACGCTCATGTGCGGATAGAGCGCGTAGGACTGGAAGACCATGGCGATGCCGCGGTCGGCCGGCTCGACATCGTTGACGAGCTTGCCGCCGATGGCGATCTCGCCGCCGCTGATGTCCTCGAGCCCGGCGATCATCCTGAGCAGCGTCGATTTTCCACAGCCGGAGGGGCCGACGAAGACGACGAACTCGCCATCCTTGACGTCGATGTTGGCGCCATGGACGACCTCGAAGACGCCGAAGCGCTTGATGACATTGTTGAGCGTGACTGTCGCCATGCTGTCCCTTACTTGATCGCGCCGGCGGCGATGCCGGCGATGAAATGGCGCTGCAGAAGCACGAAGACGACAAGCATCGGCACCGTCAGCATCACCGCGCCCGCCATGATGCCGCCCCACGACACCTTGGTGAGGCCGATCAGCGTGCCGAGCGCCACCGGCGCCGTCATCGAACCGGGCTGGCTGTTGATCAGGAGCGGCCACAAATAGTTGTTCCAGGAGGCAAGGAACAGGATGATGGCGAGCGCCGCCAGCATCGGCCGCGCCAAGGGCAGTGCGACGAAGAGGAAGATGCGCCATTCCTTCACCCCCTCGACGCGCGCCGCATCGAAAAGGTCGTCCGGCATCATCGAGAAGCTCTGCCGCATGAACAGCACGCCGAGCGAATTGAACAGCGGCGGCACGATCAGGGCCACCCAGGTGTTGGCAAGCTGGAAATCGCGCGCCACCATGATGAATTGCGGGATCAGCACCACCGCATAGGGCAGCGTGATGGTGCCGAGGATGATGGCGACAACCACGCCCTTGCCGACGAACCTGTAGCGGGCCAGCGCCCAGCCGGCCATCGACGTCAGCAGCACCGACAGGAACGTGTAGGTCACCGCCACGGAGACCGAAATGCCGATGGCGCCGACGAAGTCGGTGTCACGCTGCAGATTGTTGAAATTGTCCATGAAATTGCCATGCGGCAAAAGCTCGATGCCGGGGCTGAAGATGCCGTTGTCCGGCATGGTCGAGAACACCACCATCATCCACAGCGGAAACAGCCAGATCAGCGCCAGCGGCGTCAGGAACAGATGCAGCGCGATGCTGCGTCCCAGCCTGGCGGAGGAAAGCGAACTCATTTCGGTTCCCTCGTCAGCCACAGCTGCACCAGCGTGATCGCGATCGCCAGCCCGGCCATGGTGTAGGCGACGGCCGACGCGTAGCCGAAGTTGAGCGATCGAAACCCCTGGCGGTAAAGCAACAGGCCAAGCGTCTCGGTGCCGCCGCCGGGTCCGCCGCGCTCGGTGATCAGGAAGGGCTCAGTGAACAGCTGCATGGTGCCGATGATCGACAGCACAAGGCAGAACACGATGACCGGCTTCAAGAGCGGCAGAGTGATAAAGAAGAACTGCTTGAGCTTGCTGACGCGGTCGAGCGTCGCCGCCTCGTAGACATCTTCGGGGATGGACTGCATGCCGGCGAGCAGGATGATGGCGTTGTAGCCGGCCCAGCGCCAGGTGACCGCGATCATGATCAGCGCCATCGCCGGCGTGACGTTGGAAAACCAGTCGACGCTGGGCAGGCCGACGCTGTTCAAGAGCTTGTTGATGATGCCGAAATTGAGGTTGAACATCAGCCGGAAGACCGCCGAGTAGGCAACTTCGCCGACCACGACCGGGGCGAAGAAGGCGAAGCGATACAGGCCGCGCGCCTTGAGCAGCGGCGAGTTCAACAGCACCGCCATCACCAATGCCAGCGTGATCATCACCGGCACCTGAATGACGAGGATGAGCAGCGTGTTCTTCAGGGCGTTGAAGAAGGCGGGGTCGCCGATCAACCGGCCCCAGTTGAAGGTGGGCGCGAACCGCCATGGCACGGTACGTGTCGCCTGGAAGGAGATCATGAACGAATCGATGATCGGCCACACCCAGAAGATTGCAAAGATCAGCAGATACGGCGCGAGGAAGCGATACGCCGTGGCATTCTGATAGCGCATTGTAGCCTCCTTTCCGCGTTCAAGGGGGTGGCGCGCCCGTGCCGAGACACGTGGCGCGTTCGGCCCCGGACAGCATCAATGCCGCCCGGGACCGTCTCGGTCCAGATCAAGATTTGACGGGCAATCCGGTCGCCGCGGCGATCTGGCTTGCGGCATCGTCGAGTGCTGCCTTGGCGTCGGGGTAGCCGCCGGCCAGATATTTGGTCTGCACGGCGCGGACGATGATTTCGGCGTCGCTCTGGAATTGCGTGCCGCGGCTCGGGACGACCTTGGGCAAGGTGCCGAGGATGTCCTTCCACACCGCCTGGCCGCCCCAGTAGGGCAGGCCTTGCGCGACATAGGGGTCATTGAGCGCCGACACCAGCGAGGGCACCAGGCCGAAGTCCTTCAGCATGGTGATCTGGCCTTCATTGGTTCCGAGCGTGTATTTCAGATAGGCGTAGGCGGCCTCCTTGTTCTTGGACGCCGAGGTGATGGCAAGCGAGGAGCCGCCGAGATTGGCGGCGCGCGGGCCGTCGGCGGTGAGGCTCGGCATCAGGTAGACACCCCATTTGCCGTTTTCACCGGACGATTCGGTGCGAATGGTGCCTTCATACCAGCCGCCATAGACCTGGGTGGCGACGGTGCCGGCGGTGTTGTTGGTGATCTTGGTGCCCCAGTCGGCCGAAGAGACGATGCCGGCGTCCTTCATCTCCTTGACCTTGGTCATGGCATCGACGCATTTGGGCTGGTTGATCGTGATCGACTGGCCGTCCTCGGCGAAATAGGCGCAGCCCTGTTCGTTGGAAATCATGCGGAAAAATTCGCTGTCGCCGTTGAAATCCGCATTGGTCATCGAGACGCCCGGGTTGGCAGCCTGGATCTTCTTGCCGGCGGCGATGAAATCGTCCCAGGTCTTGATCGATGCCGGATCGACGCCGGCCTTTTCGTAGAAGTCGCGGCGGTAAAAGGCCGCCACTGGACCCGAATCCCACGGCATTGCATAGGCCTTGTCGCCGACTTCGAGCTCGGTGCGCTTGAAGTCGGGGAATTTCTTCTGGTCCTCGGCGGTATAGCCCAGCGTATGCAGGTCGACGAAGCAGTCGGGGAACTGGCTCCAGTAATTCTCGGCTTCGCCGTTCTCGATGGTGACGATATCGGGCAGGCCGACGCCTCCGGCGGCGCAGCCGGCGATCGACTTGTCGTAGGTCGGCTGGTTGCCGAGATCCTGGACCGTCACCTTGACGTCGGGAAATTGCTTGTTGAAGCCGGCAACGGTCGCCTTCAGCGATGAAGCCGCGACATTCCAGCTCCAGATCGTGATTTCGCCGGATTGCGCAAAGGCCGGGGCAGAGCCCAGGGCGAGCGCGAGCGCGGCGCAGGTCATTGTGATGCGCATTGAAATCCTCCCATTCCATTTGCTCTCTCACTGTGAGCGTGGCTAGACTATGCGGTGGGCAGGGCCTGTCGCCGTCAAAGGGAATATGAAATTGGCGGAAAGTAAGATGTCGGAACGGCCGTTTTATCAGCCTGGCGCCAGCAGCGTGGAAGGCCTGCCGCTGCTGCTGCAAATGTTTCACACCAGTCCTCTGGTGATGCTCAAACCGCATTGGCATGCCCAGGTCGAAGTGAATTTCATCGTGCGCGGCAGCGTGCATTACCGCATGAACGACCACGAGATTTCGCTGTCTGCCGGCGAGATGTGCCTGTTCTGGGGTGGCCTGCCGCACCAGATGGACGATTTGTCCGACGACGCCGTCTATGCCGGAGCGCATCTGCCGCTGGTGCATTTTTTCCGGCTGCACCTGCCCACGGACATCCGGCACCGGCTGATGACGGGTGCCACACTGGTGACGAGTGCCACCGACCCCTCCGACAACCATAATTTCGAGCGCTGGAACCGCTACGCCCGGTCCGGCGACCAGGCCAAGGCGGAACACGCCGTCAACGAATTGCTGCTGCGGCTGGAGCGGGTGCGGTTCGAGCCCTACCGGCTCGTATCCGCAACCCCGATCGGCCAGGAAACGGGCAGCGCCTTCGACCAGCAGTCGTCGCGCAACGTCGGGCGCATGTGCGATTTCATCGCCGAGAACTTCCTCTACGACATCGATTGCGTGAACATCGCGGCGGCAGCCGACATCCATCCCAAATACGCCATGAGCCTGTTCAAGAAATCGACGGGCATGACGCTCAACGAGTATGTCAACCTTTTGCGGCTGAGCTACGCGCAGGCGCTGTTGATGCATCAGGACGCCAATGTGCTCCGCGTCGCCATGGATTCGGGCTTCGGCTCGCTCAGCGCCTTCAACAAATCGTTCCGCAAGCTGGCCGGTATGTCGCCCTCCGATTTTCGCAGGGGCATGCCCGGCGCCAGATAGAATGCGGAGACCTGGCGGTGCTTGCCCGGCGCCGCGAATGCATTGGCGCATCTTGATCGCCGGCTAAAAGACGGGTCGCGCCGTTGCGGTCCGCGACGGCAACGCGCACAAGGGCGCCGCCGGCCGAAATGGGACCGCGCCGCACGCCGTTCCGGCCATCGCCTCGGTACCGGAACCGGGCCACTGCACGGCGTCTCATTTCCTGTCTGAAATCGCCATCTGGGCGCTGGACAGGCCGGATTCCCGTGCTATAACCCACGCGCTTTCAAGGGGCGCCCATGGTGCCTCATGATATCCGGTGTGCGAGATTTCGTTTGCCGGAACAGGCCCAGATAGCTCAGTTGGTAGAGCAGCGGACTGAAAATCCGCGTGTCGGTGGTTCGAATCCGCCTCTGGGCACCAGCCCTTTCCCTAGTAAATTCAAGACCTTATCAAGTGGAAGAGTTGTCCACTTGATGGGTTCTATGTCGCATCATGTTGCAATTGGCTACCGTTGATTTCCAAGGGTTTCCTGCGACTATCGGCAGGTCCGTGCGACATGGACGCGACATGAAATGACGGCTCCAGCCTCGCACAAGCCTTACGGGCACAACGATGTTAAGGAACCTTCATTTGATTTTTACGTTCGGGGAACATATCCTTCATGCATGGTGAACGCGATGAAATCGAAGAAACGCAGGACGCGTGCCCTCCGAATCCGGGTAGGATTCGTGGATGGGCTCGCTTCACTTCTGACAGTGATGAACGAGCCTCGCCGGCTAAAGCGGCGCTCGCCGGCAGCAGCTTTGCGAGACGATTTTGCGACAATAGGCGCCGACATGTATCGCGTCGTGGATCGTGAGCGGGCCGATGAAAAAGCCCGTCGCAAAGCGATCACAGCCGCAGAATAATCCTCCTCCTCCTGGCCAGAACCATACTCAGATATCGGTGCATTCTCATAAATGGGACGCTCCCATTCCTCCTCCAGAGGTTCTCGCGCGTTTCAACGACGTGGTTGAAAATGGAGCCGAGCGGATCGTAACTGCTTGGGAAGGGGAGATCGAGCACCGCCGCGAGATGGAAAAGACTGAGTTGCGGCGGTTTTATAACGACGCCCAGCTCGGCAAGATCCTCGCATTCCTGTTCGTGGCCCTGGCGCTAGGGATTTCCGGATACGCGGCTTCAGTCGGATCGGAATGGTTTGCGACCATTTTGGCGGGCGGTACGATTGCTGCGGTGGTCGGGGCGTTCGTCAAAGTCCAGACGCGGAAATAAGTAGGCCCGCCACCGTGAGGCAGCGGGCCACTTTGCGTAAATTTGAGTTAGGTCAGTCGCGCGATCGAACAGCCCGGCGCCTTGGCTGTTTTGTGATTGGATGCGCCGCGAGAAACGCCTCGTCGGCCGCTATCAGCGCTGCGATTTCTGCTGCCTTGATCGGAAGGAAGGAATCATCCTTAGCGGCTGCACGCTTCCACTGGACGGCGAGGCGATCAGGGGCGGACGCGCGGATCTGCTCGGCAATCGCGTGTCGCCATCCTTTCAACACGCGATGGCGCCGATGTTCAACCTCGTCGGCGGCGACGGCATCCCCAAGCACCCACCGCGCGTGATTGTTTTTGGCTAAAAGATATTTCGCCTCCGCCTCGGCGAGGTCGGTGACGAAACTGGCTTTCCTCCAGTTCTCGCCGCGCGCCTTGCGCATCAGATGGTTGTGTTGCGTGTCGATAAGGACGGCATCCGGCAACGGGTCTAAGCATTGCAGCAAGAATGCAGACATCGCCTTTCGGTTGATGGTCGCGCTCATGACTGCACCTCGAAATAGGCAATGGCAGCTGCAAGCAGCGGGCCAACGAGGGGGCTCGCCGCGTATGCGTTATTCTCTTCGGCGACCAGTCTGAGCGCTTCCAGGGCGCCCCTGTGCGTCTTTGCCGGCTGCTCCCATTCCTCCAGAACCTCCATCGGTGGCCCGTAGCTCACTTCGATATAGGCGACGGCCTCATCGTCATCGTCTGGCGCGTTGACGTTGAAGTCGGCCATGCCAGCACGGAAAGCACGGACGGCATCGAGAAGCGGGTCGTCGATGGTTTCCGGTGTGGTACAGCCGGAAGCCGCTGTAGCCGCGCTTAGGGCCGGGACAGATGCAATGACGCCAAGCAGGGCGCGGCGGGAAAATCTCCCCAGGATGGGCATTACTTCGGCAGCGGGCACAGCTTCGCGGGCCGCCGGAACACGAGTGTTCGGCATAGGGTTGTCTCCGTTAATGATTTCTGGCACCCTTCTATTTGGGTAATTTAACCATATGCGTGGTTGCCACTTGCCGTCAAGCATATTTTGTGTAAAAAAACCAAGAAGGGATTTTAAAGGACCAAATGCCAGTGACTGGAAACCAGATAAGGGCGGCTCGATCGCTCGCCGGAATGAACCAAGAAGAGTTGGCGACCTCCGCGAATGTCGGGATCAACACGATCCGAAACTTCGAAGGTTGGGGCGATCAAATCGTCCGTGGTCGCATCGACACACTGGACGCACTACGCGCGGCCTTTCGAGCAAAGGGTCTCGAACTGCTTGAGGATGGACAGGCGTCCACTGGCGGACTGGGCGTGCGGTTCATAAGCCCGCGCTCGTAGCGAGAATACCATTTATCACTAGGCACGGAGGGTTTCTATGTCTGCTCTGAGCATCGTCGCACCGTCGAACACGCTCCCGGCCGTCTCCGATCTCACTGACGAGGCGATCGACTATGGCCGGGCCGCGCTATCGGCTAACACCATGCGCGCCTACCGGACCGACTGGAGCGCCTTTCAGGACTGGTGCACAGCGCGAAGCCGGGCCTCGCTACCGGCATCTCCCGCCACCGTGGCGAACTTCGCATCCTTCCTCGCCAACGCGGGCAAGCGTGTGTCGACGATCGGCCGCAGCCTTGCCGCAATCCGGTTCTTTCATCGCGGCGCCGGCATGGACAACCCGACTGAGGATGCTGGCGTTGCTGCCATCCTGAAAGGCATACGACGCACCGTGGGCGTAGCGCCTCGCCAGAAGGCTCCAGCGACCGCCGACGTCATCCATAGCATCTTGGCCCATGTCGGGCGTCACACGCTCCAGGGGAAGCGCGACAGGGCATTGTTGCTGCTTGGCTTCGCCGGTGCCTTCCGCCGCTCCGAGCTGGTCGGCATCATCGTTGCGGACCTGACCTTCAACGACAAGGGCGTCGATGTCTTTCTCGGCCGCTCCAAGACCGATCAGGAGGCCAAGGGCCAGTCAGTTGCCATCCTCAACGGAAAGGCGCTGGCGGCTGCTGACAGGCTCAGGGAATGGCTCGACGCTGCCGGCATCACCGAAGGCCCGATCTTTCGACCGATCAGCCGTGGTGACAACGTGATGGCCGGGGGCCTCACGTCTCAATCTGTGGCGCTGATCGTGAAGAAATACGCGGACGCTGCCGGGCTCGACGTAGCCAACCTGTCGGGGCATTCGCTCCGCGCGGGCTTCATCACGTCGGCCGCCGATAACCGCGCCTCGATCAGCCGTATCATGGAGGTGTCGCGGCACAGAGATCCGCGATCGGTCGAGACCTACGTCCGCCGCGCGGATCGCTACAACGACCATGCCGGCGACGGGTTTCTATGATCTGAAACCCGACGAACTTGGCCCCGGCGAGCATGAAAGAAAATGAAAGCAAATCAAAGCTTTTTCGCAGCGTCTCCCGCTTTGGGCCTTTTTGATTTCCTTGATTGTTTTTCGTTTGCCATGGCAAAAATGTAGCCTTTGCTAGGCGTGCTTCCTTATCTTTCAATGCTTTAGCATTCCCGCCTGCTGCTCCTGCGGAGCTTCTCAACTCGCTTTCTGCGCTGTTGAAGCCCACGGCTGGCATAGCGGGCTGACCGACGCCGCGCTATATCGAGCGCATGGCAAATGGCTGGACGTTCCAATCTCTGATCGACGGCAAAATGACCGTGACGGCGCACTGCCATTATGCGCCCTGCAACCATAGCCAAAAGCTCGACCTGCTGAAGCTTCGCGATCGCTTCGGACCGGATGCGCCCGCAATGGCGGATGACCTCGTTCGAAAACTGAAATGTGGCAGGTGTGGCGGCAGGAAAGTCGGCCTGATCTACTCGCCGGACACAACGCCGACCGGCTTCCGGGAAGCCAAAGGCAGCTAGTCGACCATGTCTCGGATCGGCTTCTTGCGGGTCGGAGGGCGGTATTTCTCCACCAGCCTAACCTTGTCGATGGCAACCGTCACAAGCGGCCCCAGGGCGATCGTCACGCTATCCTCGTCAATGCGCGTGACCTCGCCAGTCAACTCTAGCTCCTGGCCGCGCTTGACCTTGGACGAGTCGCGGATCGAGTGCGGGAAATCGTAGGACGGAATCGAGACGCTAACGGTGTAGTCATCAACCCGCCGTCGCACCGTCGCTGTGACAGCTACCAGATCTCCGATGCCAATTCCGCGCACCATGTAGAGGATTCTGGAGCGAGCAAGGGCTTAGTCAAGGGATCGCTAATTTACCGACAAGCAGCCTAGCGATAATCGTGTTTCTCACTATCTGCCTACGTCCTAAGCTCAGCTTGCGCCCTTCTGCAGATCGTTGTGAAGCCCGCAGCGGCCGGGCGACCTGGTTTCAGGTGGCAGTTTAACCATCGCCAAATGGCCTACTTGCCGATGATCTCCGTCGCGCCTATGCTTTGGGCACGGGGAAAATTTCTGCGGCATTTGGGTAGGGGTTGCTGCAATGCTTCGCGCTATACGCAAATTCTGGAGAGATCAGCGCGGTGTCGCGATGATCTTCGTCGCCATCTTATTTCCGGTTCTGATCGGCTTTTCCGTGCTGGCGATCGATGTGGCTCGGGTCAACGGGCTTCACAACGATCTGCAGAAGGGCATCGATGCTCTTGCTATTGCTATAGCGGCGGAACTGGATGGTCGTGCGGATTCGATCACCAGGGGCAATCTGGCGGCGACCACACTCCTCAGCAACAATACCAAGTTTTCAACGGCCGATGATCACACCCTGACTCTTGCCGACGTGACCATTACCTACCTGACAGGGATTCCGGCCAGCGACGACATCACATTGACCGCCGCTGGTGTCGACGGCAACGGTGTCAATTGGGCAAGCACTGACCCTACCGCGGTGCAGTTTGCCGAGGTGACGGTGAACGCGTCCGGCTTGGCAGATGGTGCGGGTGCCTTCGAAGCGATCTTTCCGGCAAGCATGATCGGCAGCGCCAACAAAATGGACATCCAGCCACAAGCCGTGGCCGGGTTCGTTCAGTCGATTTGCGAAACCGTGCCGCTTTTCATGTGCAACCCGTTCGAAACGAACGATCCGTTGACCAGCAAAACAATCCAGCAAGCCTTTGCTGCTGGTCTTACTTACGGCCGCGAGCTGCGTGTACTGAAGGTCGACAGCAACCCGGGCCCTGGCAATTTCGGCTTGCTCGATAACGGACTGTCGTCGATACAGGATGGCATGGCGAGGGGAAGCTCTGGCACCTGCTACAACCGTAACGCATTGACATCTAAAACGGGCGTGACCTTCGGCCAGGTGAATACGGGGCTTAACGTTCGATTCGACCTCTATCAGGGATCATTGAAGAACAACACAGACCCCGGGTATCGGCCGGCGAGCAACGTGCGCAAGGGTGCCAGCAAAACCAGCAACTGCAACAAATATGATGTCGCGGCCGACGGCCCACCTCCCTCTGCGTTACCTCTGCCTCCAGGAGCGCCTTTCGACAACACTACGGGCATGAGCGGTCCGATCACTTCGAACAGCTTTTGGGATTCCTACTGGAGCGTAAACCACGGCGCGCCCTATCCGGGCTCGGCGGTCAAAAGCCTGACGAACCCGACCGGAGATATGACCAAGCCGGCTTCCCGATATGACGTCTATAATTACGAGATCGCCAACAACAAGGTCAATGACAAGTCGCTCGCCCCTTCCAATGAAAGGGGAACGCCGGCATGCTTCAAAGGCGACCTGACTAAGGCTGATCCGAGCCGCCGCTTGATGAACTTGGCCATCATTGATTGCAAAGCTAACCAGGCAAAACTAAACGGGCACACCCAAGTCAAGCCGTCTGGTTACGCGAGCGTCTTCCTCAACAGCCCCGTCCAGAAACAGAACCCCAGTGACGAGAACAACCCCGAAGGGACCGGCGCCGACAAGCCAATCAGCCTGGAGATCGTCGACGTTGATGGAGGGTTTGCCAACAACACCCTTGTAGACAAAGCATTCCGAAACGAGGCGCAGCTTTACCGGTGAAAAGATTTCTCATCTTCGTACTACTCGCCTCACCAGCCTCGGCCGATGAGATATCCCCGCAAGCCTGTGGCGTCTTGGCGAAATCCGCAGATGAGGCGGCACAGGCCATCAACAACATGGCGGATAGGCACAAAAGCAACGAAACCATGCTCGCCTTAGAGCCGGTTCTATCGCCCGAAGGGAAGGCCGCCGCCGATCGTCTCGAAAAGGCCCGCGTTGCAGTTCTTAACCCAATGCGGGACTATGCCGACGCGATGACCGAATTCGCCAAGACCATGCACCACTGTGCTGCCCTTTAGGCTGCTTTCCTAATCAAGAATTGCGGCAACTAAGACGAAAGCCCGGGCAGAAATGTATCGGCGGGCGTCGCGCCGGCCCCTTTTCATACGAACGATTCGACCTTCGCCAGGCCATAGCTGACGCCATCACGACGCCAGCGGATAGTGAGAAACCCGCTTATCGCTAGGCTCACGCCGCGCGTTTCTCGGTTTCGCTGATCTTCACCTTCCGCCTCTTGCCCTTGTCGGCCGGCTTGAACACGATCGGCGCCGACCTGAGTTGGCGGGCATAGAGGTAGATCATCCCGGCAAGCGCGTGGCGCTGGTGGACCACGCCACGGAGCTCGTTCACGGTGGCCATCATCGGCCCCAGTGGGAGCGCGTCGAACATCTCAAGCAGTGCCGACGTCTTTCCCTCGACTAGATCGGGACATGCCCGCTACAAGTCACTGACGGCCCACAATGAGGTTTCATCGATCAGGGCGTTGTTGCCTCTGCCTTCAGCGAGAATGCACAGGACGAGCCGCGCATGCTCTACGCCATGCCGATCGATGATCCGACGGATTGTGCCGACAGCGCGGGTTTCGCCCGGTTGGGGGTAGAGGTGCGCGCCGACGATCCGCACGTCGAACTCTTCGCAAAGCGCCTTCACGCGTGGATCAGAGACGACGCCCGTCCTATCTGCCATTGACGGACCTCAAAGCGTCACGAATGCCCTGTTCGGTTGCCCGGCGCACGGAGGCAAGGCTTTCCTTGGAAGGCGGCGAGTTTCCGTCCCAACGATTGGTTTGGCTGAATGAGATTGGCCGATCACCGCCACCGCTGGAGCCGCCGCTGGACGATCCGGGCCGCACATCTGCGAATTGATCCGGTCGGGCAATGATGACCTTCTCGCCGGGGCTCTTGAAGAACTCGACATGCTCCGTGTCGCTGCTGTCGCACAGCCCGATGCGCAACCTGCTCTGGCGTGGCAGCAAGGCCGTCAAGACCGTAGCCAATGATGCCTTTCAACTCGTCAGCCCTGATACGCCGTCTATAGCCCGCCAGTGCTCGGGCTCCCGTACCTGGCTGTCATTCTAGGCACGGATGGAGTAGTCACAGCCCGCCCCTTCGATACTGCCCAAGATGCCGCCGCCTTCAACAGGCGGATGGCCGAAAGGGAACACACCGGCAAGGTCAGGAATTGACTCGCTAACCCACTGTCGGAAGCGTACAGTTCTTTTGTCGCTCGATCTAGCAAGGCAACGAGCGCTTGAAAGAGTCGATCACGCTTTCGCCCTGTAAGGGAGTTACGCGCGATGACCAATCGTGGCATGGCCGACGACGTACAGTTGGCGACACTTACCAGAATTCTAGACGAGTATTGCGAGCAAGCCGGAATTGAGGGCTCGCACCCGGCACGGGAGCATTTGGCGCGTCGCCTCATCGCCCTTTTCAGCGGCGGCACCGACAGTCAAGACGAGATATGGATGGCTCTAGACGGCATCGCAAAGGACTATAAACCAGGCGCTACCCAAGCCGTAGAGTAATGGCCGGTGCGGCTGGGCTATTTGGGATGCTGGCGTGCCGCACCGGCCACTGCGGGATGGGCTCTTTGGGATGTCCCCCGACCTAAGCTATAGGCACATCAGCAACTTCGCAACTGAGACTATTGGGGCGGGACTCAGACTCAAGTCCCAGTTTCTGCGCTACCCGCTGGGCCGCTGGTACCGATGTGCGTTCGCTGATTTCACCCTGTGACCAACCCCAGCAGCTTTCCACTTTCCTTCGCGCTGAAATGGTTGGCCATCAGTTTCTTGTAGTGCACCAGCATCTCTGCGGGGACTGCGAAGCCGCGCCGAAAGTCTGCGGCGGCTTTCTGGGTGCGGGTGATGCCCAACTGGCTGGCCGTAGCCTTAACAGAAGCCACGCTACAGTTAAGCCGTGTGGCTATAACTTTCGGGCTCTCGTTGTTTGCATACCCTTCCTTGATTGCAATCCGCCGTTCTGTCATTCCAGCGCGCTGACGAACGCTTCTATCCATCTGATTTCTCCGAACTTTCCGGAGATACAACAACCGTAGAGGTAAGCTGTTCCACGCCACGGCTTAGATGAGACCATTGCGTTTTGCCGATCAGACTTAAGTCCAACGTGGCGACCATTCACGCCCCGCTTTTCGGCTTCGCTGCTCCTGGCCTTCAGCATCTTGCCCTTATCGGCCGGCTTGAACACGATTGGCGGCGACCGGAGTAGCGTACAGGTAAATCATTCCTGCCAGAGCATGGCGCTGGTGAACGAAACCACGGAGCTCATTCACGGTGGCCATCATCGGCCCCTGGAGAAGCGCGTCGAACATTTCCAGCAGTGCCGACGTCTTTCCCTCGACTAGATCGGGACATGCCCGCAAAAGGTCGCTATTGGCCCAGAGCGACGTTTCATCTATCAGGGCGTTGTTTCCCCTGCCTTCAGCCAGGACGCACAGCACAAGCCTCGCATGGTCGACGCCATGCCGATCGATGATCCGCCGGATGGTGCCCACGGCACGGGTTTCGCCCGGCTGGGGATACAGGTGCGAGCCGACGATCCGCACGTCAAACTCGTCGCAAAGCGCTAAGCGCGCCGTTGCGCGGGGGCGAAGCTTGCCTTCGCGCACAGGTTGCGCGATGCTGCCCTCGGGGAATGAAGAGATGGGGCAATCCAATGGCGGCCGAGATCAACAGCGAGAAGCAAGCAATTGCCATCGACAAGTGGGAGGTAGCCATGAGTGAAGCAGTCGGAGGCGTCGTTCTACTACTGTTCCCGACCGAAGGCGATGTTGTCCCGATCATACTTAGGCCCGCTCAGGCAACAAAGTTGGGCTACGATCTACAATCGCCAAAATTCATACCGAAGCCGACAGTCCAATGATCCGGAAGGTATTCTATTGCGCTAGCGCCTCTTCACCTTCGGCGTGATCTCCTCGACACGAACCTTGTCGCCGATCTCCCTTGCCCAGGCCAGCGCCTTCGCCTTGGTGGTCAGCACTGTCCGCCAATGCGGCTTCTCGAACACGCTCACAACGTAGGTTGTTTCAGGTTTGTCGGTCATATCTTCCCTGGGCACTCAAAGCCCGCGCCTCCGCCTTAACGTTTATTCAACACGCCTAATTTAGCGTCATTTGATGCGCTTCTCCATTCTGCTTTTTGGCTGGGCGGCATCTTCGGTTGGGACTTTGCTGCCAACGATGGCCAGTTCACAATTGGCCTTGGTGTGCGATTTGCCGACCTAATCCATCTGTCGAGATTTATGTGAAGCGCTAGGTTCCGGACCATCCTAGCGTTGTGGATCGAAAGTCGGTTTCCAGTCGCGGTTCCGCTTCACATTGATGCCCGCGTAGTCAGGAACGAAGGTGAAGAACACTGGCCGGCGGTCGCGGCCCGCAGCCTTGCACGACGAGCAGCGGAAGATTCCGACCAGATCCCAGTGCATGGAACCGTGATCCGGCCCGAGCCTGTCGATCAGTGCTTGGACGTCGAGCTTTGTCGACTTGCAGCAAGCCGGATGCCCGCAATTGACGTGGAGCGATTCGTTGGCGGCCAGGGTGTCGGCGAGGGTCTTGGGCATGGCGAACTCCGCTAAAGGGGTCGCCGCAACGAAAGGATTATATTCCTCATCTGGAAGTGGCCGGCAAGTGCCGTATACGTCTCTTCCCTGAAATCCTGCAGCGAGGCGTGGCGCAGCTCGTCCTCGCCCCGCAGATGCTTCACGCGGCCGATCAGCCCACGTTTGACCCATTGCGCCGCCGGCCGCTTCATGCCCTTCGGAGGCGGCCCTGCGTGCTCCTGGACTCGCTTCCATAGGCGTTCGCGGACGGCGCGGCTCGAGTTGATAAACGCAGAGCCGACATACCTCCCGGTCGCACGATCGGCCATCAGTGCGAAGGCTGGCTTACCGGGCTCACGCTCGACGCCAAGCAATTGGTATTCATCGATCGTGTAGCATTTCGTCTTCAGCCAGGCCGTCGAGTTGCCGCTCCGGTATTTGCTATCCCGCCGCTTCGAAACCATACCCTCCAGCCCAGCCTGGTCGACCAGATGAAAAATCGCCTTGGCATCGCCCGGCAGCGCCTGACTGAATTGGATGCGACCGCCTTCCGGGATCATTGCGGCCAGGATCTCGCGGCGGTCCTCAAGAGGCATGTCGCGCAAATCATGGCCGTTGAGGTGCAGAAGGTCGAAGGCGACAAAATAGAGGTCTTGCTGGCGCCGAGTGATCGCCGTGCGTAGCGCGGCGAAGTCGGACAGGCCAGCCTCGTTTAGCACCACGATCTCGCCGTCGATGATGGCGCTTTCGACCTCGAGCAAGGCGGCAGCGGCGGCTAGATCGCGATACTCCGACGTCCAGTCGAGACCGCGGCGGGTGAAGATGCGGACGATATTGCCTTCCAGAACGATCTGCGAGCGGTAGCCGTCGAACTTTACCTCGTGAATATGTGCGTCTCGCGGAGTCAGCGGTAGCGTGACGTAAGACGCCGGACGAACTGGCGCTCATGCCCGTATCGGGCAAGATGCCAGCGTCCGGCTTCGAGAAACTGGACGACGCTGCCTGTCCGTTCTCGCCTCCCCCGTCGACCGAGGAACGATCTCCCGCAGCGCGCGGATGACCAGAACTCGCCGCGACGCAAATTCGTGTCGCAGTTCCACCCACCGCATATGACCGTCAACACAGACAAGTTCGTTTGAATTCTGTGCTCGAATAAGCCAAGAACGCAGCGGCGAAATAGTTGCAACTTGATGAGTCTAGCGCGCCCAGAAAGGTGATACTTGACCCCCAACGCGTCCATTCCGATGAACGATCTCAGCCGGCTGTTCGCAGCGCATCAGCCGGCGGTCGAGGCAGCAGCCTTAGAGACATTGCGCTCCGGCTGGTGGCTCAACGGACCGAGGAAGAAGTCTTTCGCCGACCGTTTCGCTGAGTATCTCGGCGTTTCAATTTGCATCCCGGTGGCCAACGGCACGGATGCCCTTGAACTGGCGCTACGCGCCGTCTCGCATCAGCGCGGACCGGGCGCAGAGATCGTAACCGTCGCCAATGCCGGAGGTTATACTACCACGGCTTGTCGACAGGTCGGCCTGGTACCAGTGTACGCCGATATCGAGGTCCGCAGCCAACTGCTGGCCATCGAATCGGCTGTCGCCGGGTTGAGCGAGCACACAGCCGCGGTGGTGGCAACCCACCTCTACGGCAACACGATAGACGTGCCAGGTCTGCGATCGGCGATGGACGCGGCCGGCTACAAAAATGTGGCGATCATCGAAGACTGCGCGCAGTCGCATGGAGCAAGCATCGGCGCGACTAAGGCCGGGGCGCTGGGTGATCTTGCAACCTTCAGCTTTTATCCGACCAAGAATCTCGGCGCGATGGGGGATGGCGGCGCGGTCGCGACCAACGATCCGATACTCGCCGACACCATTCGGCGGCTACAGCAATACGGTTGGAGCACGAAATACGAGATCAGACTCGCCGGCGGCCGCAACTCGCGCATGGATGAGATCCAGGCAGCGATTTTGGAGGCCATGCTGCCGCATCTCGACGCACAAAACGCCGAACGTCAGCAAATCCTGGACCGCTACAGCCTTGTGGCGAAGGAACAGGTACGTTTCATCACCCGCCGTGACGGTTCAATCGTCCATCTTGCCGTGGCGCTTTGTGCGGATCGCCAGGGCTTCCGCAAGTTTCTCGCGGAACGCAACATCGCTTCGGACATCCATTATCCCATCCTCGACCCCGACCAAGCGGGCTGGTCCGGCCTGCCGATGCGGGAGTCGTCGTCTGGACTGAAAGCGTCGCGCGACAGCGTCGCTCGTATCCTGTCACTGCCCTGTTTTCCCGGCATGACAGACAGCGAGGTCGATCGCGTCTGTTCGGCGATTGTCGATTGGAAAGCCAGATGACCACCCATTCGCTCGTGATCCCGGTTTACCGCAATGCCGAGAATATCCCAAGTCTTGCCGCAGCTCTAGAAGGCCTCAATGCAAAACTCGGCGGCGATCTCGAAGTCGTCTTCGTCGTCGACGGGTCTCCGGACCGGTCCGGACAGCTCTTGGTCGAGCTTGCGCCAAAAACCCCCTATACTTGCAAGGTAGTGTTCCATAGCCGCAATTTCGGTTCTTTCGCGGCGATCCGCACCGGCATGGAAAAGGCATCGGGAAAATACATCGCAGCAATGGCCGCCGACCTTCAGGAACCGCCCGAACTTATCGTCGAGTTCTTTCGGATTCTGGCCGCCGATCGTGCCGACATCACGTTCGGCAAGCGCGAGGGCCGCAACGACCCGGCGCTGACGCGGTTCTTGTCCAATACGTTCTGGAGCGCCTACCGGGCCTTTGTGCTGCCTGATATGCCGAAAGGCGGCGTCGACATCTTTGCTTGCAACCGGGCGGTTCTGGATGCCGTGTTGGCGATCGAAGAGCCCAACAGTTCGCTGGTGGCGCAGCTGTTTTGGGTCGGATTTCGCCGTGAATTCGTTGCCTATGCGCGCAAACCGCGCCTGCACGGTAAAAGCGCGTGGAATTTTTCGCGTCGATTTCGCTACATGATGGACAGCGTACTTTCCTTCTCTGACCTGCCCATCATGCTGGTTCTTTGGCTGGGAGCCATCGGCTGCACGATAAGTCTGGTCATGGGTGTGGTAACGCTTATTGCGCGCGTAACCGGCTATATCAGCCAGGCCGGCTATGCGACACAGATTGTGCTGACCTTGTTCCTCGGGTCGCTGATTCTGACCGTGCAGGGCATTCTCGGTCTCTACATTTGGCGCACGGCCGAAAACACCAAACGGCGGCCGCTACGCATTATCAGCCACATCGTTTCGGGAGGCAGGGGATCATGAGTTGTCCTATCAATTCGTACGGGTCAGCACTCGCTTAGATAGTTGGATTCGATTATCGCACCCCAATCCTCTTGAAGATCAAGATGCCCCCACCGGAAACGGGATTGGGTATCAGCGTTGGATCGGAAAATAGCCCGCTCTGCTTAACGGCATCGACAAAGCGTTGCCGAAACTCGGCACTTGCGGTGGGTAGGTTTGGGATGACCTCAGTGAATTCGGGCGTATAGGCGACGACGACATCCGCCTTCTGAATTCCCCGCTCATGCTCGCCGAAATCTGCGCTCAACTGCATAACGCTCCAGCGAGGAAGGGGAAGTCCCTTCTGGCGGTATTGGAATTCCAGTGTCGAGAAATTAGAGTAGTTTGAAGATGTCGAAAACAGAATAGTTTTTTTGTCGACACTGTCTCCAATAACTTCTGTCATTTCATCGACCAATGCATGTCGGCTATTTGCTTGCGCTGTAGTGACGTATCCGTGTGCTATTGTGAACTCCCACTCAAACTGCCAGAGCGATACCGCCAGAATCAGCGCGCAGAATGCCGTCGAATAGATGCGCGGCAAGCTTCGCGCAATTACAGTGACCGCTAGGGCTGTAGACACCAGCAGTGCAGCCGCGAACGGAAATCCGTGCGGGCCCTTAAAGGTGGGAACTGTCACTGCGATATAAGCGATGAACACAAGCGCAGCAACCAATAGTGCTTTTCGCAGTGCAGTTATGTCGGCTCTTATCCAAAGGGCCATGAAGGCAAGGAGGGCGACAACCGGCGCGCCGTAAACCCACCAGCCAATCGATATTTTTCCGTAGTATCCGGTTAGGTAAAAATTGAGGGTTTCGACAAAAGGAAGGGGGTGAACCCAGATATCAGCCTGGCTTCCAAAAACCACGGTATATATATATGAAACAACGGTATCGATGGAGAAGGCATAGTAAAGCGAGCTTACTGCTATCGCCAAGCCGAACACGACCATGGCGGCATAAAGGATCTTCTTGTATTCTCTGTTGAAGGCGGCTGGAAGAGATGTCAGCAGCACCGCGATACCATAAAGCGCGAGCGTGAGCGGAAATATCGTCGGCTTTCCCCATAGCGACAAACCGCAAAAGATGCCGCCGACTATTTGCGCTCGACGGTTCGCCACCCAGTCCGTTCGCGTGACGATGTAGACGGTGCCGATGGCGATAAGCAGCGCAGCAAACATGTCTGGACGAAACCATATCAGCGCCATGCCGATATACGGGCCGCACCAAAGAGCCGAAAGAAGCAGCGTGGACTGCGCTATCGTTAGGTCTCGCGCTACTGTAAGGAATAAACGTGAGAAGAATAAAAGTATGACCGCGTTCGTTGCCGCTCCCACCCAATCGTGAACGCCGAAAAGCGCAAGTCCAGCGAAGGCTGCGCCGGTCGAAATCGGAGCGTGAGGTGGGCCAGCGAGATAGGTATTGAGAACGCCGGCGAAGCCTTGAGTATCGAAGATCGAAAGATAGGACCCACCTTGGTTGAGGTAGGAGACGTCATCGAAGGTCGGTGGGAGAGCCAACCTGCCATGTTGCAACGACTGCCGAATCATCAGCGCGCTGAAGAACGTCGTCACTATCGCAGCTTGTAGCCATAGTGACCCCGAACTTCTCTGAACGCTCCCGTCAGTCATTGTCCATTCCCTCATGTATCTTGGCGGCCAGCGCTTGTGCAGCAGCGGATCGCAAAATCAGATATTGCAATGGAATTGCCGTAATGATTACGACAGCCATAGCAAAAAACGCGGGCATCAGGAAAAAATTTATCAGTATATTCAGTGCTGCAAGGCCATAGAAATACTGAAGAAGGTACGAGGCAATCACAGCTGCTACCATTCGCTTGCTGTGTCCCGATCTAAAAACAAAAAATATATTTAAGAGATATGCGATGACAATCCCAACGGAATAAGACAGTGTGTACGCGATCGATGGGGAGCATAGCTGAATCAGCAGTAAAAATATGAGATATGTAAGTCCGGTGTTTAGTGTTCCAGACGCAAGGAACCGGATGACTTCCCATACGCTATGTTGAGACATCATTCGATCAGTCTGAGCTTGCATTGGCGGAGAGCGTCTGAAATTCATCGTACGTGCGGATATAGTCGTTCGTATCATAGAAATGAGAGGCAAAAACTAATAGTACCGAATCTTTAGAGTATTTATACTGAGTTCCCCAAATCATCTCAGGCATATAGACGCCAATCCTTGGGCTGTCCAGTGTTAATTCTCGGCGGGATTTGCCATCATCAAGCAGTACGCCTACAGACCCCTTCAGGCAGATCAGGAATTGCTTGCATTTTTTATGGGCGTGTTCGCCCCTCACTTCGCGAGTGGGGACGTCGAACACCACGAAATACCGTTGGGGTATAAAAGGAATGTTACGCTCGAACTCGCCGGCGGTAAGGCTGCCGCGCATATCGGCCACCACTTTAAGATCATGCAAGGTGGCGCCGCCAACGCCCAAGTCCTGCACACCGCCCGCAATGGCAGCCTGAGTCGGAGTCAACGACACGGGCTTGGACATTTGGGCGCCGCCGATCTGGACGTAGCCTTTTATTCGGGCTGGGTTGCCGGCTACGACCGCGTTCGGGGGGACACTCCGTGTGACGACTGCCCCGGCGCCGATCATGGCGCCAGGTCCGATCTCGATGCCGGGCAGAATGGTGGCATTGGCGCCTATGGAGGCGCCTTTCCGAACAATCGTCCGGTGAAAGGCTTCAGGATAGACCTTGCTGCGCGGAAACCGATCATTGGTAAACGTTGCGTTGGGACCGACGAACACGTCGTCTTCTAGTAAGACGCCGTCCCATAGCTGAACGCCGCACTTGACGGTGACGTTGTTGCCCACAACAACATCGTTCTCAATGAAAACTCCGTCGCAGATATTGCATCCTTCGCCAATCTTCGCATTCGGCAGGATATGGGCAAACGCCCAAATGCGCGTCCCATTGCCAATCGCCGCACTTTCGCAGAGTGCTTTTTCATGCACGAAAACGTTATCCGGTTCGATCATTTCGGCAGATCCAGCTAAATATTACAGTTGATAAACGGTCGGTCATGCTCGCGGAACGCTCATGTACGCATCCTGGCGTCTGACAGCAATGAAGGCATTTCGGCTGCCAGCCCAATTCCTGCTACCAACTCGTGCCGGGCGCGCGCAAACCAGCGGTATCGAATCCGGCCTTGCGCGCAACAAACGGCATCAAGCGCTCGATCGCGTGGAGGATGGTGCCGTCATAAGGAACGGGCTCCGATGGGTAATCGTTCCAATCGAGACCCAGTTCGCGTAGCGGAAGCAACACGCTTGGACGGCACCAGAACATGGTTCCCAGCGGAAAATCGAAAAAGTCCGCCAGCGGCATGGCGACGCCCATCCGTCTCGCCAAATCTTCAGCGATCTCCCTGTTGTCGTTCCAGCCGACGAGGTGTGGATCCTCCGCCATCAAAAGCCCTATCGCCGGTTTCGATGCGAAGACTTCGGCAGCCAGATCGAGCATCGCGTGTTCGCCACCAACCAGGTTCTCCCAAAGGAAGTGGCGCCATGCCTCACCCATAGCCGCGTCCGTGCCGACGCTTCTCTTGGCGTGCACATGGCCGATCAGGTCGTAGCGGCCATCAAGCAGCCGTGGCAGGAATTCAGTAAGAAGCGGTCCGACATCGCGCCCCCTGTTGGGAACGATTGCCATTTCAACGGACCCGTGGTGGTCATCAAACACGGCTCGAAGATGTCTGGCTTTGGCGTCGGTGTCCGTGGACAGGAACAGATCGCAGCGCGTGCGGTTACGCTTGAGCCGGAAGGCCAGATAGAT
>NZ_JBFUFB010000004.1:0-553204 GCF_056403655.1 Mesorhizobium sp. P2_F8 | reverse complement strand
GAGTGGGCCAGTGTCTTCGGCGATGCCAAGATGACGACCGCGCTTCTCGACCGACTGACCCACCATTGCCACATCCTGGAAACCGGGAACGACAGCTTCCGGTTCAAAAACAGCTCCGCACACGAGCCTAAAAAAGCGAAGGAGAAAGCCAGAACCTTGACCGTCAACACCGAACCGAAACATACATGAGAGGCGGGTCACTTCTCGGTGGAAATGCCGGGTCAGTTCTCGGTGGAAATCAACATCACATATCGCTCCCAGAGCGAAGATCCTCGCTTTCGGTGTCTCTCCAAAGCCCGGAAGTTGCGCCAGCGCCTTGGAGCATCCGCAAACATGCCGCTGCAATTCTTAGACAAGCCGGCCGGAATGCACTGGCGGAAATACAATAGGCTCTACGAAAAGGCAGTGGCTTTGGAGCAGGCGACGCTGCGCGCTTTCTCGGAGATAGCCCTCAAGCTGAATGCCGTCAGTCGTTGAGCAGGAGGTAGCCGGCGTCCGCGGCGGAAGCTTCTTCGAGGTCAGGCCAGCCTGATAACGGTGATTCCGAGCTTCTCGGCGAGGGAACATGTGTACCAGGTTCCGCCGCCGCCCGGGAATCCGCAGACCAGATCGGGCTTACCCTCGCGCACCATTCGTTCGTTGCGGATCAACGCGGCATGTCTGCCTTCGCCCTTCCAGTCGGCAGGAAACACCATCAGTTCAACGCCACTCGCACGCGCCCACTCACCAGCAATGCGATCTACACCCCTCGCGTCGCCCTCGATAACGACCTCGAAATGATGCTGCGCGTGCAGACGATCGAGCTCTGCGTGGATGAAAGCGTGGTCCGTGAAATCTCGACCTCCGCAGACAAGCACCTTCACATGCGCCCCCTTTGCTGGACACGTCGATAGACATATGCCTGTTCTTAATTTCGTTTGTCGATATTCACTTCGGGCAGTTGACGAGGAAGTGTCCTTGAACGCGCACCCAGGGAATTCGCCCCGTAAAGGCCGATGCTCCCCGCCGCGGGTACCGCGCCCTCGATGAGACATGCCAGTTTGCGGGACGGCAGGCCAGCGCGATCAGTCCGCGCCCGCCGTAGGTTCTCATAAATGTTTCTTTCGCGCGGAAGCCAACTGCGCCGTCCATTGAACGGATCCGGAGCCGAGCAATCCTAATCCTTTGGCGGGTCGACGGCCTCAATTTGGCGCATGACTTCATACGGATCGAAGCCGACTGCCTTGGCCAGGTCGAGAAACTCAACCAGGTCCAATCGGCGATCGCCATTTTCAATGTTCGCGATAAACGGTTGATGGCGACCGAGAGCTTTGGCGACAGCTGCCTGCGTCAATCCTGCCTGCTTTCGCTTCTCGCTCAGCAGCTCAGTAAGTCGCCGATGGCGGTCCGAATGCAGGGTTTTGGCCATCCGCTCGTCGAGCAAATTTCGCTTCGACGTTGCGGTAATCCGAATTTCATATTATCCAAAAACCGGATATTGTGTCGACACAAGTTGCTGCGCATTTAATCTTGTTCACTGAGGGACCGAACCGATGACCGGGGGCACGCGCGATCGCATCATCGAGGCGAGCATCATCATCGGCGCCTTTCTGGCGATCTGGGTCTATGCGCAGTTTTCGCCCTACCAGCCTTGCATCCGCGGCCACATGCGCGACCGCGCGTTCCTCGCTGAAGAGGCAGGGTCGCCATACGGAGCGCGCTACCACGCCGAGCACATCTGTGAGTTTCTCGTCGATTAGTGGATACGCTGATGAAAACCTTGGTCCAAGCTCCTGTTGCCGCATTCTTAGCTGTCAGCGCCTCCGGCCAAGCATTTGCGGGGTGTGCCAATTATGTCGATGGCTCACTTGATGGACCGGCACCCCATGCCACCATCTGTTTCGGGGGCAGTTGTGAAGAAACAACCGTCGAGTTTGCGCCAATGTTCATGGGTCCCAAAAGGGCTCCGCAAACGGGTGGAGAGTCTACGTTGACGCCGATCGCAAGCCCGCTGTTGTCCGCGTTTTCCGTCCCGTGCGCGTCGCGAAATCAGACCTTGCCAAAATTACCTGTGAGGGAGACTGCTTCACCCTTCCGAGGTGATACGTGCTCGCTCGAGAGGAGTTTTTATTTCTGGGACTGGAGTCGTCGTTGGGTTGCGGCTTCTTTCGGGGCAGAAGTTCAATCGAACGACACCAGCAAATCCTCGATTCTAGATGAGTGGCCTAGGCGCCGAACAGTGCGACAGTTAAACCAATGCCCCGTATGACACCTCAGCAAAGGATTGTACTGGCTCGAAAGCTCGAAAGCCGGGCTGAAACGGCTGAAGAACTGAGCTCGGAAAAAAGAACAGAGCTGCGCCGCGCGGCGAACAACCTACTCGCGTTGAACGCAATGGAGCAGCGCAGGAACCAGTCAAAGTCCTCGGGTGAAGGACTCGCACGCATGTTCGATCAAGCTGCAGAGCAACGCTGGTCGGAGGACCTACGAGAGGAGCTCGGCCATCGCCATATGATCCACTTGGCCGACGTTTTTGAGGGCTGGGCAATTGACCGGCGCATGACGCCTGAATGGACAGCCAAGTTGACTGGGTGGGCAGAGTCTATGCGGCGGTTGGCAGATGAAGTCGGGTCGGCCTGGGATCCGCCAAGACCAGCGGGTCCAATTTCCCTTGTCGGATTTATTGGTCGTAACCTGATGGACGAGTAAAGTAAGCGGCTCAAATGTTGGACCTTCGGCCTATTCGCGGTGGCAGAGGTTCCGTGGCTGTTTTGCGCCGCACGTCGGTCGTTCCAAAGACTCCTGCCACCTTCCAAAGCTGACATCACTGCCAACGCCACGGGCTTGTCCGCCGAACTAGAAGCGATCAGCGACAACGACCTTGATCGCGGCGCAAGAAATCCCAAGCGGCCTGTTTAGGTCGAGAGTTTCTTTGCGAAATCAGGCAATCGTCTTTGGGCTTTCGCGCTAGTAACCTGTGGAAGTCTGTGACAAATCAATGCATCATGATTCTTGCAAACTACCGGGGGGAATGTGGGCAAGACTGAGGTCAGACTGGCCGATTCAAAACTTGCGGCTCTGCCGATGCCAACACCATGGCCGAACGCAAATGCTCGCCTTCTGGGAGTCGGCGCGGGCCTGCCGGTTAAGCCACTTGATCGCCTTGCCCAGTTCAGCGCAGCAGAGTTTGAGCGCCTAACCCTCGAATGGGCCTCCGATTATCTCGCGACCAAGATCCCCGGGGTCGTTGAAGTGCAGCTGCGGGGCGGTGTCGGGGACAAGGGTCGCGACGTCATCGTCTGGTTCGACCCGTCGGCCACAGTCCCGCGCCGCTGGCGGCTATACCAATGTAAGCACTATGGAGCGGCGCTTGGGGCGGGGACTGCAGCCGACCACCAAATTTCCGGCTCAAGGCCGGCGAGCTTGGCTGTGATCATCGCCTCGCCGATCGCCGCAGCGTGGACCTTCCAGAGCTGGTTGTTGACCAGCTTGGCGACATAGCCGTTCCCGTGCTTGCCGACCTTGCGCACCTCGCCCATTGCTCGATCACTGGGCGACATGCTCGACATCGACATCCTCGCCGCCGACGACATAACCGTCGGGTCGTGGTGTGACGGTTCTGCTTGGGATCTGGCCACATTCTCCCGTCACCGGATCGCCGTGGCAGCAGGCCGGCGGATAGGTCCAGGTGCTATTCGGCCTGTGCGCTAACGCAGAGCCATCCTCCAGCACTGCAGCCGCGGCTACCACGCCTGCCAGTCCCGCCATGTGTCGTGTGCCGACCGCATGCACCGAATGGTCCCCTAACGGCGACCGATGTCGTCAAGTCGATCATACATCCATTCGCGAGCGCTAATAAGGGAAAAAGGCGTGAAACGGTTTGGCTAACACAACCGTTCATCACGGCGCTCTAAAGCACGGAACATTTTAGCATGAGCCGCATTCCATCGGTCAGTTAGCCAAGGGAGGCTTTCTTGACCCAACGACGCGTCGACAAGGAACGGATTGACCGCGCTGATCGCGAATCGAAACTGACGATCGAGGCTGAGCGTCTAGCGAGAGATGCCAAGACGGCGCGACTGCGCGAGCAGCGCCTTTCTGTGGAAGCATCTATCGAAAAGACGGCTCCGGTCAAACGTCGTCAACCGGCAGCCAAGAAGCCAGGTCGGAAGATTATCGAGGTCGACTAGCACGCGTGGGAACCGAACGCTAAGCACGCACGCATTGCTCCAGGATTTTCGAGAGGAAGATTGAAGGCTATATCAGCCGGATGGCAAAGGGCTGGACGTTTCAATCACTGATCGACGCGAAGATGACGGTGACGGCGTTTTGCCATTACGCGCCTTGCAACCATAGCCAGTCGCTCGACCTAGTGAAGCTCCGCGATCGGTTCGGACCGGATGCGCCGGCAATGGCAGATGACCTCGTTCGAAAACTGAAATGCGGCAGGTGTGGCGGCAGGAAAGTCGGCCTGATCTATACGCCGGACAGCAGTCCCGGCGCCTAAAAGGGGAAATCCAAGGGCAATTAGTGAAGCGCGAGCACAACGCGCTTCGGCCTGAAAAAGAAAGGGCCGCCCAATCATGGCGGCCATTCACTTGGGCAGACCACCGCGAGGCTCAGTTCGCGGCGGTGGCAACTCTCTTGCCGGCGTTCTGGGTAGCGTTGACGGTGTTGGCAGCATCCTTGCCGGCGCCACGGATTGTGTTTGCGCAGGCCGATACCAAAAGCGCACTGGCGAGCAGCGCGATGACTGCATATGTGGATGTTTTCATGGACGGTTTATCCCTCTCTCGGTAGACTCGCCCTACAGCAACGAAAGCCGGCTCAGTCTGGTTCCATGGCCAAGCCACAAAGAGGAAAACAGACCAAGCGCGCGAGGTGTTGGCCGTCAAGGAACAGCCGGTTACTGTCCACAGGCTTGGCGCGATATATGAGTTGGCGGCTTCTGATCGGGCCGCTCTTTGCCGAGGCGCGGGAAGAGATAGCCGACAACCGTGTTCGAGAAAAGGGCCTTTGCCATGGCGAAGGAGATCGGCGACAAGGTGAGGATCGAGGAGATCACGCCAAAGCCGAAGAGGCGATAAGGTCGTTACTTCTTCGGCGTCTGAGGTGGCACTAGTGTGACATAAGGTGTCCTCGGCTCCCTTGCCGGGCTCCCGGTAATACGGTGCCGACTCGCCGGGTGGTCCGAGCGATTTGAATTTGAAGCCGGGCCTTGGGAGGATCGATTGGGAACCCCGAAAGGGGAGGATCGAACCCCTTCGGCGTTACTAATCTTCATCGCCATTGTGACGCCTGCATGAAGCCAACCAAGGTGCTAAATATATGCAGATTGACTAAAAATAAGCAGTTCCGTTGATGTCGCCATTGCCAGTGCTTCGCGTCCGAGCTTGATCGTGCTGCAAACATTACCGGGCACACCTCGTTGGCCCGTGCTCTGCCTCCCCCGTCAGGGCGCTGCGGCATTGTCAGGTTCGCAGGGGGGCTGGCCTTTGAAGGCACGAGCAAGGCATCCATACTTGTCGAACGTCTGACCGGTTTCCCTCGCAGCTTTGGCCATACCACAGCCCGAAATGGCCAGGCAGGAGAGCAGAGCAATCGCGGTTCTCTTAGCGAGCATCGATTTCTTCCTCAGTGGCGGGCTACCGTTTTTGCCGCGTCCAGCTCCTTGAAGGCGCCAGAACCGGTAGTCGGCTTCCCGTCCAGCAAAGCGCGCCTCCAAGGCGCAGCAGGCCGCTGCGGTCGGCGCTTCAGGTCCACATTCAACGCCGGAATTCCTTTACTTGCCTCACTGCGGAACGTGCAGCAGGTCACGCAGGTGGATCGGCAAGCTGGGCGAAGCGCCCAATTCGGCGCAACTCGCCTCCCATCGCCCGAGATACTCGCCGATCGGCACACCCGTGCGGCCGGGCCAGCGGTTGAGTGCGCCGAGCGCCTCGACGCACTGCGGCGCGCGGTCGTATGCGGCAAGGATGGTCACAGACATCGCCCGGGCGAACGGATTGAGGGCGGGCATCTCAATCTCGCCGCGATGGTCGGCGAACCACGCCGCGGCGTCGCGCGTCAGCCCCTGGCTGCCGGCGAGCGCGGAATAGCCTCGGATGATGTTCTCGCGGTACGCGGCAATGGCATCGCCGAAAGCGTTGTCGCCGGTGAACGGCGGGTTCTCCTTCCAGTCCTCCGCCAGACGCCCGAGGCCGCGCAGCGAGAATGCTTCAACCATCGCTTCCTCGAGCCACTGGCAGGGCGTTGCCGGCTTGGCATCCGGCTGCCAGCTATTAGCAAACACGTGGCCGAGCTCGTGTCCGAACTGGTAGGTTAGCTTCGACCAATCGCGCTCCCCGATGTCGACAATGATCCAGGCCATGCTGCTGCCGTCGGGATGCAGCCAGACCGCCGGCGTGCCGGAAGTGTGCTCGTCGACACGCAGGCGCGTCGGCTGGCGGTCGGAGAGCAGGCGGACGCCGTCAAGGCATGCATGCCGCATGCGCTCGACGACCTGATCTGCTGCGCCATCCAGCATGCGGCCCCAGTCGCCGGCAAGCTCTATAGGAGCGGTGAGGAGGATTTTTGAAGTTTCCGTCGTCGTCATCGGTTCCTCATCGCACGTTTGTTGATGCGCAACGCCCCGCCGGCGCTCTAAAATGCCGACCGGCGCGCATCATTGCCCGCGCAATCGCAAGCTGCTTTTCCGATGTCGCTGCGTTCACGCTGTATCAGGCCAAGCTGCCGGCCGACCTGCCATCGCTGACTGCATGATCGCCTGGCTGGCCTTCAACCGCCTGCCCCTTCGACTAGAATGCGCGCTTCCCGCATGAGCGATGGCCAATTGTGGGGCCCAAGGAAGGCGATAAGCTCGCGTGCTTGTGCTTCGGTGATGCCTGTCTCTTTGACCAAGCGCTGAACTGCAACGGTTACAGCGCTTAGCGGTACTTCGGTCATGCTAAGGCGCAACGTAGCAAGGGGCTTCTAGTTCCGTAGATAAATGACTCGCTAGCCCACTGTCGGAAGCGTACACTCCCGAAGTCGCCCGCACCTTGCTCGGCAAACGGGCGCTTGGAAGTCAACTCAGGTGCTCCCGCCCAACTAACGCGGGAGGCTCTTGTGGCCCAAGCTTGTCAGCGAGAATCTGAAGCCGTTTCTGCCTTTGATTGCGACGTCATTCGCGAGGCGTTCAAAAAGTTCGTTCTCGAAGAGAACATCCCAGCCGATCAATGGCGCAATCATGCCACGGCTTTGATCCGCGCCTTTACCGGCTTGGAGGAAATCGACTCCGAGATGCTCGAATGGATTGTGCGGAAGTAGCCAGCACTGTGGTTCCTGACTAACAAATTACGAGTGCGTTCCGCGAAGGCGCAATGGAACATTAGAGCATTCTAATAGTTGTTTGGTTGGCAGGGGCAACCAACCTCCCCGGCAAGTCCCCATGATCCCTAAGGGACGGCCCGCCGCTGCCGTGAATGGAGCGGCGGGTTCTTAAAGGTTACGGACTTATGATGGCGAGATGAGCACACGCGGCGTCAACTTCCTGCACAAATGACGGGGAAGGAAGTCGAGTTCATCCCGTGGAACACCACCGGACCGGTGCGGCCTCCTACGGCTGGGTAGCGGCGATCAAAGGCGCGATGACCAATCGGGCGCGTCCGCTTGTAAAAACAGATATATGCCGACCACGATTAGTACCGCCAGCACGATCCAGATCGTGAGCTTCATCTTGTCCATGCCGGGCAGGTAATCAGTATGGGTCCGCGCCGCAATTCAAATGGCCGTGTGCGAATTAAATTGAAAACCTGCCACCGTGAGGCTCGCTGTACCTCATTCGGATGTACCTCATAGGGCCATCTTGCATTCCGCGCCATTTGCACTCCATCAGCAATGTTCCGCTTCTGGGAAACCCTCACGCGCGACGCCGAGCGGTTGGCTTTCGACGAGAAGAAGAAGGCCGGAGACCTAAGGCGCAGACTGGAACTGCACGATGAAGCCAAGGCAAAACTGGAATCCGATCTGGACGACAAGGTCGCCGCGGGTGCCCGCTTAGATACGTATCAGCCCCTTATAGACGATACGCCTCAATGTCCGCGCTGCTGGGTATGGCGAGGAAGGCAGGAGCCCATGGTTGACCACGGCAGACGAGACCAGAATTTGTACAAGTGCCATGAGTGTGGGTACCTCGCGTTCTCGTGTCTTGAAGAGGCCCGCCACCGCTAGGCAGTGGGCTTCATTCCATGAAACCTGCGGTTTGATCACGTTCGGCCCACTAGGTTGACGGGACATTAGTGACTTCTAAATATTCTCGCTTGCGGCAGGCGGTGCCCTCCATCGCTTGCCGAAGATCGGGTGTCCTTCCTGATCGGCCCGCGCCCCCGCAAGCGGCGCGGGCTTTCAGCGGGGGAAAGAGATGCCTGAAAAGCCGGTAACGACCTTCGTCGTGAGCGTGTTCGAGAAGCCGCATTGGCGCACCCTGCTGACCACCAAGGACAAGGCCAAGGCGCTGGCCTGGGCAAGGGAGATCGGCGACAAGGTGCGGGTCGAGGAGATCACGCCGAAGGGTGAAGAGGCACTGACAGCTTTAGCCTGCCAATGCATGCCCTATGGCGATGCCCAGGCCGATAGCAAGGCCGCCAGCAAGCTTGTAGGCCAAGTCGAGGGCAAAGCGCCGGATGGGGCTCCACACGTCCTTCATGGCGTTATCGCACCAGTAGATTGTAGCTCGGTTCCTCACAGTGATAGACGCGGCATTGGCCGTCGCGGGTTGGAACGGCGGCGGACATCGGCATGTCGGGCCAGTCGCACTCATTGCCGAACTGGCGCACATAGCGGTCATATGTGTTGGGGCCGGTGGTCAGCACCACGGCGTGCCGGCTCTGGATCAACTGCTGAAGCTGCTCGCAGCTCATCGTGCGCGTGTCGGGCCGAGCCTCGGCGACACTCGTGGCACAACAAACTGCTATCCCGGCAAGAAAGGCGATCGACGGACTTTTCGTGGCCAACATAACGGAACTCCCGATCATGGTCCGCAGCATCACGCCAAAGCTTCGCTCCCGCAAGGGCGCGCTTGCAACAACGGGGCATGGCTTAAGCCACAGGCAAGCGCCAGGACGCGCGGGGCGCGTCGGCGGTGTAGGAGAGCGGGCGACGAGAAACGCGCGCTGGCGGGCTCTGTAGCACTGAATCAGACCCTCCCGCGCCTAAGGATATCGGCAAGGTGCCCCATAACGGGTCAACAGGTCTGGCACCGCAATTGCATTGACAGACATGGGGTTGGGGTACCCGTCGCTTCGCAAATGAGGCGGCGGGCCTTGCTAAATGAGATTTCCATGAGGGAGCCGTTGGGGAACGGCCAGTGGGGTAGGCCAGTGTTTTTTCCGCAGTTCCTGGTGGGGATGTTCACCACGTCGGCCGTAGTGGCGATCTGGACTTACCTGGCAACGGGTTCGTTCTGGAGGGCGATGGCCTGGACCTTCCTCGCCTTGATCATATTGCAGGTTGGATATCTGCTGTTGGCATATGGCCTTTTCTATCTACGCCCGACGAAGGGCATAGAAGAAAAACCGGAGCCTCCTCAGCCCATTCGTCGCGATGGTGGTGTTTCATCACCAGGCAGCCGACCATGACCGACAAGCCCTCCACAACCTACGTGGTGAATGCTGCAAGGTAAGGCGCCCATGCCGGCCTGGAAACCGACGTTCGATCGACAATGACAAGATAGCGCGCGCCATGTGGGGCATGTGGACTTAAGTCTGATCGAAAAACGCAATGGTCTTACCGATGACGTTGCGTGGAACAGCCTACGTTTACGGATGTTGTTTCTCGGAAAAGTTCGGAGAATTCAGATGGATAGAAGCGTTCGACAGCGCGTTGGAATGACAGAACGGCGGATAGCAATCAAGGAAGGCTATGCAAACAACGAAAGCCCGAAAGTTATAGCCACACGGCTTAACTGTAGCGTGGCTTCTGTTAAGGCTACTGCCAGCCAGTTGGGCATCACCCGCACCCAGAAAGCCGCGGCAGACTTTCGGCGTGGCTTCGCAGTCCCCGCAGATATGCTGGTGTACTACAAGAAACTGTTGGCCAAGCAATTCAGCGCCAAGGAAAGTGGAAAGCTGCTGGGGTTGGTCTCGGAACAGGGTGAAATGAGCGAACGCACAGTGCAAGAGAGTGAATTATTTGATTACCGCCAAGACGCCAATTGCTGTCTGCTAGCTGTTTCGTGGATGCGATGAACGTGCCCGCGCAAGTTGCGCAGATCACAGGCGCGCTCGGGAGATCGCTGGATTTGAAATCGCGGCGAAACCCCGCCGGCCACGAGCAGTCCGCCGCGTGCCCCCACGCGACGGACCTCTGATGGAGCGGCTACACCCCAAAGGAATCAACCGCTTGTAGTTTGTATTGTGAACAGCGGGATCGCGTTAGCCTATGGTTTGATCGCGGAAGCCCAAAGGTGCGGATTGAGGAGATCACGCCGAGGCCGAAGAGGCGCTAGCCCTTCTGCGGGTTCATGAACCATAGGATTGCTGCGGCGGAGATCAGGATAGAAGCAATAATCGGCCGTCCCCGACGCTTACATCAGAGGGAGCAAAAAAGATCCCGTTAAAGCCCGGTGAAGCCCAGGTGCAAAGTCCAACGATCATAAACATCGCCGCGATCGACTTATTCACAATCTACCCCCTCCCAAAAACTGCATCCTCTCCAAAGGATGCAGCGCAAAGCTTCGCCCCCCCCGTAAGGGCGGTCGGCGACAGTCAGCTATTTTATGATTGTCGGGTGAGGCTTGCCACTGTCGCGAAGAGCCTTCGCCAGCTTGTCGAACAGGTGCGGGTTGCCTCTGGCGCTGGCGGCATCTGCGTTCACCGTCGAAAGACCCTGGCCCTCGATGCTCAGATGGATCTCCTTTTCACCGTCGAACCACACGCCGATCTTCGGATATGCAGTCTTCCCGCTACGCTCCGCCATGACTCGTTCCCCTTTTCAACCTCACCCCGGCGCCGCTCGGCGGACAACCCTAGCGCAACAGCAAGTAGGCGCCCATGCCGGCCATCAGGAGGCAAGCGGCCATCCCGATCATATCGCGCTGCCTTTAGCGCCAGATCATTGGACCGTCGGCTTCGGTATGAACTTGGGCGATTGTAGATCGCGGCCCAATTTAGTTGCCTGAGCGGGTCTGAGGATGACCGGGACAACATCGCCTTCGGTCGGGAACAGTAGTAGAACGACGCCTCCGACTGCTTCACTCATGGCCACCTCCCACTTGTCGATGGCAATTGCTTGCTTCTCGCTGTTGATCTCTGCTGCCATTGGATTGCCCCATCTCTTTATTTCCCCAAGGGCAGCATCGCGCAACCTGTGCGCGAAGGCAAGCTTAGGAAGAAGAAGGCCGGCGCCAGAGGGGGAGGTTGCCTGAAAGGCGCCGGCCAAGCGGAAAAGGTCCGCCGCAGCGTTAGATTAGCTGAGTCTTGACGCTGCGTCATGCCGGCAAGTGTCGAGGCGCAATCGCTGCGATGCTCCTTACTCTGCCGACCCATTGTCGGCAAAGGGTGAGGCGCTCGGGACGCACTGCAGCGACCAACCGGCCGGCGCTGGCTGTTTCTGATATTCGGTGATGGCGGTAGAGCATTGTTCACGCGTGTCGAAGGTGCTTGGCAGCACGACCAATCCTCCCTGCGGACCGGCGATTACCAGATACCAGATCAACGCTGTGGTCGAAGCCATGGTAGATTCCTTCTTCCACCCGCTCGGGAGCCGCGATGGGTCGGACGACGCCAATTAGACTTCGGCCGGGTGGCGAAAGCATGGCCGGCGCGCAAGTTGGGTGTAATCGCGGAAGCCTTTGCTCAAGCGCTCCCGTCTGTCTCGCTTTCTTCATCGATCATCCGGACCGGCAGATAAGCGTTCGTTTCCAGCCACTCCCGCAGCACGATCTGAATGAGATCCGACTTACCGATACCCATTTCGGCGGCTATGGAATTGAGCGCATCTTCTGTCGCCGGTTCCAGTGGCACGCCTGCGACGTTCCGGAGCATCAACGCAGCGCGGCGAAGGATGATCTGCAGATCCGCACGCGGTATATCCGCAATGCGGTCGGCGGCACTCTCAAGCTCTTCGGCGATGGATGCTCGGGTCATGATCGAAGCGCCTCCGTATCGCGCGTTACAGAAACCGATGTGCTATCCAGACCAGCACTAGGCCAATGACCGCTGCAAAGATCCCGGTGCTCTCAGCCTTTTTTCGGGGCCTCCCAGGCTTCCGCTTTTCTCCCGACGTCTGCACATCCACCCAGCCATCTAACAGCTTCGTGGTTATTGTCGTCTTTCCAGTCTTGTTGCTGTGTGTGGTCGTCTGACGTTTGCCCTGCTTTGTCGTGGTGGACGATAAGCTCCCGTTCTTGTCGTAATTATAGGTGATGCCGCCCAGCCTCTTTCGCCTGCCGCGACGCCTCATCGTCATTATCTGCCCCTCTCGCTGTCCCATTCCGCAAGCATCGCGCCTCAGCCAGCCGGCAATAGCCAAAGCTGCGAAGAGATATCGCTTGCGCATAGAATTTGTTCCCGCAGCGTGCAGTGAACTGCAAAAGGTTCGCCATCGCAAGGCGGCCAAGAGCTGATTGCGCAAGTAGCTTATTGGACCGTCATCTGCTTGCGCCATTCCCACGGCCTTTCGAACGATCCGTCCCACATACCGCGCTTGGCTGCCTGGGCCTCGTTCTGAGCCTTTGTGTAAAATCCTGCGCTGTATCGCGGCCAATCAAGCGCGTACCCTCGTCTAACCATCCATTCGCCGATGTCGACACCGCCGGCCGTGCAGACGGCAACCATGCGTCTGAATTGGTCCCGATCAACCTCAATGCACGACGTCGGACGATGAGACTTCAGGAAGTCTGCTAGGGCGAGAGACGCCTTCTGCCCGCAGCGGTATTTCTTCCAAGCCGCGTCCAAGCAGAGTTGAGCGCTTTCAGGTGCGTCGATGCCGCTCAAGCGAATTCGCTGCCCGTGCATTTCTATGGTGTCGCCATCAACGACCGACGGAACACCGACCAGCGGAGTCGCGGTTGCGGGGGCGCCGAACAACCCCACGATGAGTGCGCCAAAGAGTGCGCAGGGTGCGTTGGCAGTCACGACTGTTCCCTTAGCTGCACTCCTGGCCGGCCATGGTTCAAGAACTCAATGCCACGGCCCTCCAAGGCTCGTTGCACGGCCTGGACGTTTTGAGCTCTGCCGGCTATCGGACCGGCGCCTGCGGCCTCCATGCTGCGAACGGTGTTGACGTTGACGCCGACAAGTTCTGCAAGGTCCTTCTGCTCGATGCCGACCAAGGCGCGAGCGGCTTTCAACTGATTTCCGGTAGTAAGCATTTTCTATCTCACATTGCCTTTTCTAGTTATCATACCTAGAAACCCATTGACAATGACTTAACTTGGTTTTAGGTTACCGGACATAGTAAACAGGTTTCTATAACTAGAAATGTCCAGAAGGTACCACATGCCGAACACCGCTGTTCGGGCTGCCGCCGAAGGCATGCCCAAAGTCAACCACAGAACCGCTCTCGCCGTCACACCCATTAACGAGGAAGAAACCATGATGACCATCTCGCCAGGATTTCCCCAACTTCGCCGGCTCTTCGGCTCGTTCAACCGCCGCGACTCAGCGACCATCAATGAGCAAGCAAGGCCGGTCACAATCGAAGTAGGGAGTTCAATCATGAACCAGCATGTCAACCGTCGCCATCTTGTTACCAGCACTGCCGCTCTGACCGCATCCATCTGCGGCGGCTCAGTGGTAGGTGTATTGGCTGGAGAAGAGCCGGTTGGTGACCTGGGGGTTGCGGAGCAACTCCTTCAATTGGCCGCCCAGTTCAGGGATGCGGCCAAGGCAATCGACCCCACGATAACGGGCGCCTGGCTTGGGCAGGCTGTCCCTGTCCAGAGTGATGAGGAAGGCGTTTTGAACTCCGTCTACCTGGAGAGGAAACACGATCCATTCGTCAGGAAGGCGGCTCCGCCAGTCCCGTCGCAGGTGGCAATCCTCGAAGCTGCTTTTCATGCCGAGTGGAAAAAGCTTCGCGCCTTAGAGCCGGCGCTAAACGCAGCAGAGCAACGCTATTTTGACATCAAGGGCCGGCGACCTGTCATGGGCGAAATGACAGCGGAGGAAGTCGAACGGATTCGGCGGACGGCTGTCGCTGATCTCGCAGAGCTGCCGCCGAGCCGCGCCAGCGTCGAACATACAGAGGCCATGCGCGCCTATAACAAGGCCGATGCTGCCGCCCGGCGCAAGACAGGCTATGGCAGGCTCGATCGAGAATACTCCAAACAGACCCACCGCACGGGGAACGCAGCTAACGCGCTGCTTCGCTACCCTGCAAAGACGCTGGCCGATCTCGCGGCGAAGGAGCGAGTGCATCGCACGTGGGAATTTGACGGCCAGGACTTCAATTGCATCATGGATGACATTGCTCGGTTGGCTAGCAAGACGATCTGAACAAATGCCCTTCGGACACTTGAGGCCCGCCGCCCACGGCAGCGGGCCTGTGTTTGCCCGACCGGGCCGTCACTCTCAATGGTTATGGGACTGCTGGAATCCGGCCACGTCGTATTGAGATACACTCTTCGGATTGTTTGAGTTCTGCGGTTGCTCGCCCGCGTAGTGTGTCCCCGCATTACAGTCGGGGTTGAAGGCTGAGCCCGGAGCGACAGCGGCGTGGCCAGGGGTAGCACTTCCTGTTGCAGTGGTTCCAATCGCTTGGCTGGGCTGGCCTGGCGACCCGATTACGGTGTGGACATTGCCAGCTAAAGCCGTGCCGGCGGAGGCTACGAGCAAGCCCAGCATTGTCGGAATGAAGGGATGTTTCATGGCTGTTCTCCCAAAGCGTTTCGGTAGGGCGCTCGGATCTTGGGAGCACCCGGCGAACTAGCTTTTGGGACCACCACTCATCCGGAGGATCGCGAACTCGTGATGTCGCTGCCTCACGGTGTCGGGCTTTTTAAGGGCGCTTTGGGAACAAAGAGAGCGGCGATCCGGTTTCAGGGATGGGAGGAAGTGGATATGCAAAACAAAATCAAAGATCGGCCACCGAAGCAGCCCGACCCGAAGCAGACACCTGTCCGTCGTCTAGACAAGGAAGCGTCACCAGAGCCTAAGCATATCGATCCGCCACCGCGCGATGTGCGAGAGGCTCCGGCACCAAATCCAAACGGCGATAAGCATTAACCGCTGGCACCAATCTTGTGGCAAAAAAGTCACGCAGCTTGAATATGCAGGGCTTCAACCGGCGCGAGCTTATTATCCAGCTAGGCGAGGCGTACCGTTGTTTCGCGGGCATAGGGGACACCCGGCACTCCTCCCGAACTAGCGCCCGCTGCCTCTTCCCTGGTGGCGGGCTTTTTCATGGTGAGCATCTGGTGAGTGGGAATCCGCGCGGCTTCAAAAAGCCCGCAAATCAGCGGCCTGTGCCAAAGTAATGGCTGCCCTCCTTGGGCAGGTCGGCCGGGGCCAGATTGACGGTGACCTTCTTCGACGGCATCGACAGGCCAGAGGCATGCAGGGCCGCCTGCACCCGCTCGCGGCTTTCTGCCACCGCCTTGTCGGCCAGGCCGACGATATGCATGTTGACCTTGCCGGGCGCGATCATCACCTGCACGTCGACCGGCACGGCCTCGATGCCCTGGAAAGCGACCGTGCGAACCCGCGCCACCATTTTATGCCCCCGGATAGTGGTTCGCGTATGCCTTGGCGATCAAGGCGCGAGTGAGATCGGACAAGACAACCACAGATTTCGGAGTTAGGCAAGAACATTACAAGAACATGCGGTTGCTTTACGCAAGCTGAAGAAGCTACCGGCAAGCACGCACCGTTCATGAGTCGGCTTCGATCGGAAGCTTGGGTTATTAACTGTCGCGCAACCAACGGGAAACAGCAAGGTCAGTGGGTGGGAAGAAAGCCCATCGCCGGTGTCGATCCGCACTGGGCCATACATCGAATCGATCAAATCAGGAACATTGCAGGAATACCCAGCCCCGCCGGTCGCGCCCGGGTTGTGCCCGGTTGAAAAAGCAGAACATGGTTAAGACAAAATGAAAACGGCCTACTTCCGCTTGTCCTCGACCGCGTCCCAGAACAGGCTAGCGATGTCGGCGCCGCCGAAACGCCTGACCTCGCGCACGCCCGTTGGCGACGTTACGTTGATCTCGGTCATGTAGTCGCCGATGACGTCGATGCCGACGAGGATGAAGCCGCGCGATTTCAGCGCCGGCCCGATGCGGGCGCAGATTTCGCGCTCGCGCGTCGTCAGCTCGGTCTTTTCGGCACGGCCGCCGACGTGCATGTTGGAGCGGGAATCGTGCTCGGCCGGCACCCGGTTGATGGCGCCAACCGGCTCGCCGTCGATCAGGATGATGCGCTTGTCGCCCTTGCGCACATCCTTCAAATAGCGCTGCACGATATAGGGCTCGCGGAACATCTGGCCGAACATTTCGAGCAGCGAGGCAAGGTTGCGGTCGGCCTCCAGCATGTGGAAGATGCCGGCGCCGCCATTGCCGTAGAGCGGCTTGATGATGATGTCGCCGAACTCCTTGCGGAAGGCGGCGACTTCGATCGGATCCTTGGTGATCAGCGTGTCCGGCATCAGGTCGGGAAACTCGGTGACGAAGATCTTTTCCGGGCTGTTGCGCACCCAGGCCGGGTCGTTGACCACCAGCGTCTTTGGGTGGATGCGTTCGAGGATATGCGTGGTGGTGATGTAGTTCATGTCGAAAGGCGGATCCTGGCGCAGCAGCACGACATCCATTTCCTCCAGATCGGTGCGCACCTTCTCGCCCAGCGAATAATGGTTGCCCTTCTCGTCGCGCACCTGCATCTCCTCGATGCGGGCAAACACCTTGCCCTCGCGCAGCGATAGCCGGTCGGGCGTGTAGTGGAACAGCTGATGGCCCCGCCGCTGCGCCTCCAGCGATAGCGCGAAGGACGTGTCGCCGGCGATCGACACGGTGGAGATGTGGTCCATCTGGACGGCGATTTTCAGCTTCATGGCAGGTCTCCGGCGGCTCGGATGGCGACTGTCTTGCCTGTACAGGCTCACTGACCGTCTGCCAATCGCGACATTTTGAAGATTGGCATCAGACAACCGCAAGCCGCCGTGCCGATCGATTGGAGACAAGGCGAGGCTGCGCGTCATCGCTTTCTTAAGCCTTGCCGTGCAACGGTAAGCCCGAATGCGCCCGGCCGAATTGACGCAGCGCCGGGCACTCGATGGAACAACGACCAATGAACGCCGTCACCGCCATCCGCGCCTCCGCAACCAAACAGCTCGAACTCACCATTCTCATGCCGTGCCTCAACGAGGCCGAGACGCTCGCCGTCTGCATCGGCAAGGCGAAGGCCTTCCTCGACAAAGCGGGCATCTCCGGCGAGGTGCTGATCGCGGACAATGGCAGCACCGACGGATCGCAGGCGATTGCCGCGCAGGGAGGCGCCCGTGTCGTCCCGGTGGCCCAGAAAGGCTACGGCGCGGCCCTTCTGGGCGGCATTGCCGCCGCCAAGGGCCGCTTCGTCATCATGGGCGATGCCGACGACAGTTATGATTTCGGCGCGCTGGATGCCTTCGTCGCGCGGCTGCGCGACGGCGCCGACCTGGTCATGGGCAATCGCTTCCAGGGCGGCATCGAGGCCGGCGCCATGCCGCCGCTGCACCGCTACCTCGGCAATCCGGTGCTCAGCTTTGTCGGCCGCCTGTTCTTCCGCATCAAGACCGGTGATTTCCACTGCGGCCTGCGCGGCTTCAATGCCGACAGCATCAGGAAGCTCGACCTGCAGACGACCGGCATGGAATTCGCCAGCGAAATGGTGGTGCGCGGCGCCCTTGCCGGCCTGCGCATCGAGGAAGTGCCGACCACGCTCAAGCCCGACGGCCGCAGCCGGCCGCCGCATCTCAGGACCTGGCGCGACGGCTGGCGACACCTGAAGTTCCTGCTGATCTACAACCCGCGCTGGATGTTCTTCATCCCGGGCACGGTGCTCGCCGGCCTTGGCCTGTTGTTCGCGGCGCTGCTGGTGTTCGGGCCGCTGCGCGTGATCGACAATCTGTCACTCGACCTCAACACATTCGTCGCCGCCTGCTTCATGGTCGTCACCGGCGTGCAGCTCATCACCTTCGGCGCCATTTCGCGATACTATGCCGAGATAACCGGCATCCTGCCGCCAAGCAGCCGTTCCGACTGGCTGACCAGGACCATAAGCACCGATCGGCTCGCCGCCAATGCCGGCATCTGCTTTGCCGGCGGCGTCTTGTTCTTCGGCTATGCCGTGGCGCGCTGGGCGCATCTCGGCTTCGGCCCGCTGGACGATTCCGAGATCCCACGCATCGTCGTGCTGGGCCTGAGCCTGATCGTCATTTCATTGCAGGTCTTCTTCTCGGCCTTCCTGCTCGGAGTCCTGGAAATACCGGTCAAGCGGCTGAAGTCCGGCCGGGCCGGGCAATCCCGGGACCTCCCAGCCAATGAGTTGCCGACCTGTGAATCGCCGGCTAACCAACGGCCGGCGCGCGACGCATGAGCGAGGCCTTGCCGGTCTTTGTGCGGACGCGCCTGTTCCGGTTCCTGACGGTCGGCGTCGGCGCCGCATTGCTGCTGTTCGTCCTGTCGTGGCTCCTGGTGTCGCTGGGCCTTTCGCCCTTCATTGGCAGCGTCGTCGCCTATGCGATCACCTTCGTTGTCGCCTATAGCGCACAGCGTGGCTGGACATTCGGCGGCCAGCACGATCATGCCAGCGCCATGCCGCGCTATCTCGCGCTGCAGGTCGGATGCGCCTTGTTTTCGGGCCTGGTGTCGCATCTGGCGGTCACCCGTTTCGGCATGTCGGCGCTCGCCATGTCGGCGCTGATGACGGTTGCCGCAAGCACGGTGAGCTACATTCTGTCGTCGCTGTGGGTGTTTCCGGCGCGCGATTGATGCCTGGCGCCCAAAAGTGGCGCAAAATCGTCTCGCTTTACGCTTTGTGAAGCGGCCGGCGCTAGCGTGCGCCGATAGACACAGGCTGAAAGCCCCCTCCATGACCACCGCTCATACCGCGATGCTTTCCAAAGACGGGGAACGCGCCTCCTGGCGAGCGGACCTCATGCTGGCGCTGCTTGCCACGCTCGGCTTCCTTGTCGTCAACGCCTGGGCTGGATTCCCGGCGCTGAACAATGCCGGCGGCGACAATGACGATCTGCTGCGGCTGGTCGAAGTGCGCGATCTCTTGGCCGGCCAGGGCTGGTTCGACCTGCATCAATACCGGATGGGCCTGGAAGGCGGCTTCGTCATGCATTGGTCGCGGCTGGTCGATGCGCCTATCGCCGCCATTGTGCTCGCAGTATCGAGCCTGACCGGCAACACCTTGCTGGCCGAGAACGTTGCGCAGGTGGCCTGGCCGGCTCTGCTTTTCGGCCTGACCATGGTCTTCATCATTCGCGCCGCGCGCAGCTTTGCCGGCGATGGCGCGGTGCTGCCCGCCGTCATCGTCGGCGCGGCGGCGCTGTATTTCATCGGCATCTTCGAGCCGGCCGCCCTCGATCATCACAATGTCCAGCTGATGCTGACCGTCGCCAGCCTGAGTTTCCTGATCGAAGCGCCCATGCGCAGGCCGGCGGCGTTGCTTGCCGGCCTGTGCGCCGCGCTGACCCTGGCCGTCGGCATGGAAACCGCTCCCTATGTCGCCGCCATCGGCGTCTGCGTGGCGACGCTGTTTGCCTTTGACGCATCGGGCGAAAGACTGATCGCCAGGGATTTCGGCCTTGGCTTTGCCGCCGTCGCGGCACTCGTCTTCGTCGCCACCGTCCCGCTTTCGGCCTGGGGCCAGACGCAATGCGATGCCTTCTCGACGATGCAGTTCGTCGTCGCGGCTCTTGCCGGAACCGGCCTTGCGGCGATTGCCTCGCTCGAAGCGGCCGGGCGCGGGCAGCGTCGGCTGTCGCTTGCCGTGCTCGGCGTTGCGCTCGGCGCGGTCCTCCTTTTGCTGTTTCCGCAATGTCTGGCCTCGCCCTATGCCGGGCTCGATCCGCGCCTGAAGACGTTGTGGCTCGATCATGTCGACGAGGCGCAGTCGCTGTTCCAGCTTGCCGCCCACAATCCCGCCGAGCTGGCGGCGCGCTATGCCACGCCGCTGGTGGCGCTCGTGCTGATGGCGTTGCGCCCACGTCGTGGCGGCTGGCGGCGCCAGGACAGCCTCGTCGCCACGCTGCTGGTCGTGGCGTTCTTGGTCAGTGTCTGGCAAGTGCGCGGCTCGACATTCTCGATTGTCTTCGCGGTGATCCCGCTGTCGGCCTGGATCGCCAAATGGCGGCAGCGGGCCGAAACCAGCCCGTCGCGCGGCTCGGTGCTGCGGATGGCCGCAGCCTGGCTCCTCTCGGTGAACTCGCTCTGGTCTGGCGCCGCCCAGGTGGCGTCGGCGGCGCTCGCAACCGGTGTAAAAATCACCAGCGACGCCAGTGTCGGCGCGAGCGTCGACCCGTCTTGCCAGGCCAAGGCTTCGTTCGCCACACTCGGTAGGTTGCCCGATACCACCGTGCTTGCCGTCTCCAATATCGGATCGCCGATCCTGGTGTACTCGGGGCATCGCGTGTTCGCCGGGCCCTACCACCGCAACGTCGCGGGAGACCTGCTTGCGCTCGACGCGTTCCTCGGTTCCGATGCGCAAGCCAGGTCGATCATCGGCGATCATCACGTCGGCCTTGTCGCGCTGTGCCGCGGCAACTCGGAAAGCCAGCTTCTGGCCTCCACCGCGCCGGACGGTTTTCTTGCCGGGCTGATGCGCGGCAACGTGCCGGAATGGCTGGAGCCGATCGCCGACACCAAGGGCGCCTCGCTAGAACTCTACCATGTCCGGCCCAGGGGCTGAAAATTGGCCTGAAGCAAGAGCTGTACGCACCTTGCGTCGATCCCTCCGAACATGACGCGCTTTACCCGCGAATAATCGATTTGGGGATACGTTTCCTAAAGGGTTTGCTGCCAATCTGAAGCTAAATTCCGAAGTCACAAAACAGGGATACCGATGCAAACTTCGTTTGGCACCGGTCAGGCAAACAGGGAGAGCACGGATCTGGCGTTCACCGATCCGTTGACCGGGCTTGGCAACCATCGCCGCTTCTTCGACAAGGTCGATCGCCTGATAAGCGACCGTGCCGACGACCCGGCGCCGTTTACCGTCGGCATTCTCGACCTCGACGGCTTCAAGCCGATCAACGATTTGTTCGGCCACAAGGCCGGGGACGATATCCTGATCCAGGTCGCGATGCGGCTGCGCGCCTCGATGGACGGCCATTCCACCGTCTGCCGCATCGGCGCCGACGAATTCGCCTATCTCTACCCGATGGTGTTCAGCGAGGAGGCGGCGGCTGAGAAATCCCGCATGCTGATCGAGATTCTTTCGGCACCCTATGATGTCGGCGAACGCACCGCCAGGCTTTCGGCCTCGGTCGGCTGCTCGCTGTTCTATTCGGGCGACGAGACCACCGAGATCCTCATCAACAAGGCAGAGACTGCGCTCTACCACGCCAAGCGTTCCGGCCGTGGCCGCGTCGTCGTCTACACCCGCGAGATGGAAGAGGCGGCCAAGCGCGTCACCCGCATCGAACAGGCGCTGCGCCGCGCTGTCTCGGCCGGCGAGGTGGAGCCGCATTTCCAGCCCATCGTCGACCTCAACACGCGCCGCACCATCGGTTTCGAGACGTTGGCGCGCTGGACCGATCGCGATCTCGGCTCGGTGCCGCCAACGGTCTTCATTCCCATCGCCGAGGAGCGCGGCATCATCGGCCCGCTGTCGCAGCTGGTGCTGCGCAAGGCGACCGAGGCGGCCAGGAGCTGGCCGAAGGACCTGTTCCTGTCCTTCAACCTGTCGCCCTCGCAGCTCGTCGACCAGAACACCGGCCTGCACATTCTGGCGATACTTGAGCGCACCGGCTTCGATCCGCGCCGGCTGGAGATAGAGATCACCGAGACCGGCCTGATGAACGATCCGGCCTCGGCCGAGAAGATCGTCGAGGATCTGCGCCGCGTCGGCATCCGCGTTTCGCTCGACGATTTCGGCACCGGCCAGTCTTCGCTCGGCCGCCTGCGCGAATTTCATTTCGACAAGCTCAAGATCGACCGCGCCTTCGTCTCTTCCATTCTCGACGACCGCCCGTCCGAACACATCATCCGTGCCATTCTCGCCATGTGCGAGGGGCTCGGCATGGACGTGGTCGCCGAAGGCATCGAGCAGGAGGCGCAGGCCGACCGCCTCGTCCAGTTCGGCTGCGCCGGCGGGCAGGGCTATCTGTTCGGCAAACCGGTCGATGCCGATGCCACGCTTGGCTACCTCCGCGATTCCTTCCGCGGCGCCTTGCGCGCCAACGCGATCTGACCGGCTAGCTCGAAGCGGCCCCGCAATCCCTGTGGGGCAGCTGTGCGTCCGCTGCGGCGCATTGTCGTTTTGTCTGACATAAGCCCGCAATCCGTCGTTTCGCCCTTGCCCGCACGACGTGTCTGGCTAGGATGCGCGCCGGCCTGACAACAGCGCCGCGCGTCCTTCAGGACGCGCAAAGGATACTGTCGGGGTCATGCGCAGGGAGAAAAAAATATGATGCCATCGGCGCATTTTGCCGACCTCGAGGGGGCCTCGGTGCTGATCACCGGCGGCGGCTCCGGAATTGGCGCGGCACTGACCGAGGGTTTTGTGCGCCAGGGCGCCAATGTCGCCTTCATCGACATCGCCGACGGCCCCAGCACTGTCCTTGCCGACCGCATCGAGAAATCTTTCGGCCGCCGGCCGCTGTATCTCAAGACCGACCTGCGCGACGTCGAGGCCTTGCGGACCTCCGCAGCCAGGGCGGCCGACGCGCATGGCGATGTCACCGTGCTGGTCAACAATGCGGCGCTTGACGAGCGCCACGCCGTCGAAGACGTGACGGTGGAATTCTGGGACAACAACCAGGCGATCAATCTCAGGCCGCATTTCTTCACCGCGCAAGCGGTGGCGCCGGGCATGAAGCGGGCCGGCGGCGGCTCGATCATCAACTTCACTTCGACGTCCTACCTGATCAACCACCCCGACATGCCGGCCTACACCGCCGCCAAGGCCGGCATCCTCGGTCTGACCAAGGGGCTGGCCGGCAAGCTTGGCGTCGACGGCATCCGCGTCAACGCCATTGCGCCCGGCTGGGTGATCACCGAGCGGCAGAAGGAGCTTTGGGTGACCGAACAGGCGCTTGCCGCCCATGTCGCCAAGCAGTGCATCAAGCAGGTGATGCAGCCCGACGACATCGTCGGCACGGTGCTGTTCCTCGCCTCGGATGCCTCGCGCATGCTGACCGCGCAGATGCTGATCGTCGATGGAGGTTTCCTGTGAGCCCAGGGTTTGCCGGCAACGCGCCGGCGGTAGCCGTCGTCGACTGGGGCACGACCCGCATGCGGGTCTGGCTGATCGACAAGGGTGGCAAGGTCCTCGCCGAACGCCGTGGCGATGACGGCCTGATCACCGCCCAGCAAAGGGGGTTTTCGACCATTCTCGAAGGGCATCTGGCGGCCATGGCCGCGCCGCAGACGCTCCCTGTCATCATCTGCGGCATGGCCGGCTCTCGCCAGGGCTGGCTCGAGGCGCCCTATGTCACCGTTCCGGCGCCCCTCAGCGCCATCCTGGCGGGTGCGGCACGGGTACCCGGCCAGCACCGCGATGTCCGCATCGTGCCGGGCCTCGCCCAGCGCCAGATCGATGCGCCCGACGTGATGCGTGGCGAGGAAACACAGCTTGCCGGCGCCGGCCTGCCGGCCAAGGGGCGCCACCTGGTCTGCATGCCCGGCACCCATTCGAAATGGGTGCTGGTCGAGGATGGCGCGGTTGCCGGTTTCGGGACTTGGCCGACCGGCGAGCTGTTTTCGGTGCTTGCCACGCACTCGATCCTGCGCCATTCGCTCGGCGAACATCCCAAGCCGGTCACCCCTAGCAATCCATTCTTCCGCAGTTGGTGCGAAACCGCACTGGCCGAGGCCGGCGATGTCACCTCAAGGTTGTTTTCCATCCGTGCCGCGGGCCTGCTGCAGGATCTAAAAGCCGATGATGCCGCCGCTTGCCTGTCCGGCCTTTTGATCGGTGGCGAGATAGCCTCGGCCAGCCGCCGCCATGGCGCCGGCGCCGAACCTGTCGTGCTGGTGGCGTCCGGTGCGCTTTCAGCGCTTTACCAGACCGCACTCGGCCTTGCCGGACTTGAGGTCCGCACCGTCGATGCCGACGAGGCTGTGCGTGCCGGGCTCATCGAAGCGGCACGCGAGAACGGCATGATCGCCAGAACCGGAGCAGCCCGATGAGCCAGACCGCACCTTTCCCAAAGCTCAAGCGCGGCCTGGTCGCCATCCTGCGCGGACTCAAGCCGGTCGAAGCGATCGCGATCGGCCAGGCGCTGTTCGATGCGGGCATCGAGGCGATCGAAGTGCCGCTCAACTCGCCGGAGCCGTTTTCGTCGATCGCCCGGATTGTCGAAGTGCTGCCGAAAACGGCACTGGTCGGCGCCGGCACGGTGCTGACGCCAGCCGATGTCGATGGCTTGCACAAGGCCGGCGGGCGGCTACTGGTCAGCCCCAACATCGATGCCGAAGTGATGGCGCGTGCGATGCATCACGGCATGGTCACCATGCCCGGCGTGTTCACGCCCACCGAAGCCTTCCAGGCGATCCGGCTCGGCGCTTCGGCATTGAAATTCTTCCCGGCGAGCGTGCTCGGCGCCAGCGGCATTTCCGCGATCCGGGCGGTGCTGCCGGCGCAGACATTGGTCGGCGCGGTTGGCGGCGTTTCGGAGAAGGACTTTGCCGGCTACAAGGCGGTGGGGGTGACGGTGTTTGGTCTCGGCTCCAGCCTGTTCAAGCCTGGCATGAGCGTCGACGAGGTGGCTGCGCGCGCGCATGCCGCCGTCGAGGCCTGGGATGCGGTGTTCGGAGAAGCATGATGAGCGAAGCGATCGTTTCGGTTTTTTCCGACCACATCTGCCAGCTCGGCGAAGGGCCAAGCTACGATCCAGTCACCGATGCGCTGTTCTGGTTCGACATCGTCAACGGCCAGCTTCTGGAAAAGCCCGTGGCCGGCGGCGCGCTGAAAATCCACGAGCTTGGCCAGATGGCAAGTGCCATCGCCATCATCGACGACCAGCGCCAGCTGATCGCCACCGAGACCGGGCTTCATGTCCGCGATGTCGCGACCGGCACAATGAGCCTGCACACGCCGATCGAGGCCGACAATCCCGCCACCCGCTCCAACGATTCCCGCGTCCATCCCTGTGGTGCCCTGTGGACCGGCACGATGGGCAAGACGGAGCAAAAGGGCGCCGGCTCCATCTACTGGTTCTTCAAGGGCGAATTGCGCCGCCTGTTTTCGGACATCACAGTCTCCAACTCGATATGCTTTTCGCAAGATGGCGGGCTCGCCTATTACACCGACACCTCGACCGGATTGTTGATGCGCGTCGACTGCGACCCGGCGACCGGCCTGCCCACCGGCGAGCCGAAAGTTTTCGTCGATCACCGCTCGTCCAAGGGTTATGTCGACGGCTCGGTGGTCGATCGTGACGGCGTGCTGTGGAACGCCGTCTGGGGCGGCAAAGTGGTCAAGGCTTATGCTCCTGACGGCACGCTGCTGCGGTCCGTCGCCATGCCGGTGACACAGCCATCCTGTCCGGCCTTTGTCGGCAAGAACGCCGACCGGTTGGCGGTGACATCCGCCTGGAAGGGCAAGGACGAGAAGCAGCGCAAGCTCGATCCGCAGGCGGGCATGACCTTCCTGCTCGACATCCCTGTCAACGGCCGTTTCGAGCCGCGCGTGCTGATCGCCTGATTGAACACGGTCGGCGGTTGCGTTGTCACGTAACCGCCCGACCCGGTCGGTTTCGCGGCAGCCGATTGCGCTTCCCATGCGATGGTAGGCAACGCCATCGCTGGAAAACCATGCAAATCCATGACGAGCCAAACGCCAAGACTGATCCTCGTCCTTGAGCCGGAAAAAGCCTGCTTCGACCGTCTCGTCGCCGACGGCCACGCACCGGAGCGTGCTGCCGAAATCGCCTCCTATCTGGCGCAGTCGACCGATCTCGCCCATGAATTCGATGCGCTTGCCGCTGCTTGCCAGGCGCGCGGCCTGTCGTTCACGCCGGCGGCGCTCGACGATGCCGCAGGCGTGCTCACCGGCGAGCATCCCGGCACGACACTGGTCTGGACGCTGACCGACGGCATCGCCTATTTCCGAGGCGGCGCCGCACCCGCCTTGGCCAGGCTCGGCGGGTTCAAGACGATCGGCGCCGACGATGCGCTGTTCGCGCTCTGCCAGGACAAGTTCCGTTCCGGCGTGGTGCTCGGCGCGCTCGGTCTGCCGGTGCCGCAGGCCGGTCTTGCGCGTGACGGCAAATGGCTGGTGGAGCCGCCTGCGTCGGCCGCCGGCTGGTTCGTCAAGCCCAACCGGCTTGGCGCCAAGATCGGCATATGGGCGGATTCGCGCATCAGCGATCTCGGCCACGCACTGGAGCTTAGCCGGCGTGTGTTTGCGGCCTATCGCGACGATGTCGTCGTCCAGCCCTACGTTGCCGGCCGCAACGTGCGCGCCAGTTTCCTCGGCCTGGTGCCGGGCGCCGGGGTCGAAGCGCTTGGCGTGGCCTTTGTCGATTCAGGCGCAGATTTCCAGACCATGGCGGACAGCCTGGCGCTTTACGGCGACACCGGCGAGGCGGCGAAGGCGGCCGGGCACTATGCCGAACCGGAGCTGGTTGCGGTCGCCGACAGCCAGCCGATCGCCGATGTCAGGGTTCGCGCGATCGCCGAGCGGCTGATGAGCGGGCTCGGTTTGCGCGACGTGTTTTCCATCGACCTTCGCGTCGAGGCCGACGACACGGTCCACCTCATCGAGTTCGAGGTCTGCCCCGGCCTGCCTTGCTTCGATTTCCGCGCCTACTGCCGCCAGCAATGGGATCTCGAGCTTGCCGACGCCATGGCCGAAACCGCGGCCAGCCGGCTGCTCGGCCAAAACCACCATATTTGAACGGCGCGGCAGCGCATCCGGAAATGCTCGGGGCGCCGCCAACAGGCGCAAGCGCCCGCGACGAGCGCCCGACATGACATGACAGCCCGGGGCGAACCCGCTATCCCGGCATTCGCTCGAATTTCTGCAACGCGGGATCGATCGTATCCCATGCATGGCCGCGGATGGCGTATGTGACCACCTGCGGATCGAATTGGCCGGGGTCGTCAAGGCTGGTCGCGTTGACCGCAATCAGGTCCGGCATGGCGACGAATGTCAGGTAGACCGGCGTTCCACAGGTCGGGCAGAAGGCGTGGACCTTTTCGTTGCCGCTGTCACCTCTCACACGCCAGGTGGTCGCCACGCCTGCAATTTTCATGTCGGCGCGCCGGCCGAAGGTCAGATAGGATCCGTGGCCGGTGCCTGCACGCTTCTGGCAGTCGAGACACTGGCAGTGGTTCTGGAAGATGGGCTCGCCGCTGGTTTCATAGCGGATCGCGCCGCATGCACAGCCGCCGATATAGCGCTTGGTCATTGTCGTTCTCCACTGGCCTGGTTCTGCATGATATCGCAGGGCATCAGGCCGATTTCGGCTTGGCGAAAAGGTCGATGCCGCTGCCGGTTTCGAGGAAGGATTTCATGCTGGACAGCACCGCCGGCCACCCCTGGCTGACGCCTTTCGCCATGCCGCTGCCGGCTTCGAGTTCGTCATGGGTGACGGTCAGCCGCACCATGGTGTCGTATTCCTCGATGCCGAACGTCACCCGGCTGTATTGCGTGGGATCGTTGGCCTGCGAAGCGTTCGCCCAGGTGATGACGAGACGGGTCGGCGGCGAGATCTCGACGACCTTGCCGACGAGTTCGACAGTCCGCTCGTCATTGGCGCGGATATGCTCCCATGTCGATCCCGGCTTCCAGTCGGAGACGTTCTCATGGCCCCAGTAGCGTTTCGCAATGTCAGGCCTGGTTATGGCCTCGAAAACTTTTTGCGGCGTCGATTTGATGTAGGTCACGTAGACAAAGCTGGTTGTCTCTCGGGTCATTGGTCCTCTCCTTCGAGTTCTTGCTTCAGATCGTGCAGCAGGCTGAGCCGCTGCCGTTCGAATTTCCGCACCCACCGCTCGTAGACTTCGTGCAGCGGCACGGGGTTGACAAAATGCAGTTTTTCCCGGCCGCGCTTGACCGTGCTCACCAGGTTCGCCGCTTCCAGCAGGTCGATGTGCTGGGTGGCGGATTGCCTTGCCATGTCCAGGTTTTCGCAAAGCTGACTGAGCGTCTGCCCGTTCGTCTCGCAAAGAAGGTCAAGCAGCCTTCTGCGTGTCGGGTCGCCCAGCGCCTTGAAAACCTTGTCAGCGTCCATCCGCCTCACTCGTTGCTTTCGAGGTGTAATATGCAGGTAAATACCTGCATGTCAACTGGCAACCAACCCGGTCGCTTTCACCTTGGGCGAAAGCGACTCTGGCTCGGCAGTAGATTGTTGGATGGGCCGGCCATGTGGCGGTCGTTGTCGAACGGCTCCGCCCGTCGGCCAGGGCATAGTGAAACTGCCTGGCCTTCAGGGCACCATCTTATCGGAGTGCTCGGCTTGGCGGGGCGGAGTCAAGCGAAGAGGACCGTCAGCACTTCGTCTGAGCTCCGTCAGTTCTGGTCGATGGCCCTCAGATACCTTCGACGAGCACAATCTCGCCGTCGGCGACCTTCTGGCGGATGGCGACCGCGCGCTGGTATTCCGGCGAGTGGTAGCAATCGTGCGCCATGGCGAGCGATTCGAACTCGATGATGACGTTGCGTGCGCGTCCGACACCCTCGGCCAACTCATGCGCACCGCCGCGCGCCAGGAATTTCGCGCCGAAGCGGTCGAAGGCCAGTTTCGAGGCGGCGACATACTCCTTGTAGCCTTCGGCATCGCGCACATCGACGCGGGCGATCCAGTATCCCTTGGGCATTCTTCTTCTCCCTGTTGCTTACGCTGAGCGCATTTCGGCGATGATCGCTTCGGCCGCTTCTCGTCTGTTGGCCGACGCGACAATCGGCCGGCCAACGACGAGATGGCTGGCGCCGTTGCGGATCGCCTGTGCCGGCGTCACCACGCGCTTCTGGTCGCCATGGTCGCTACCCGCCGGCCGGATGCCGGGCGTCACCACCGCCATGTCGGGCCCGACGATGCGGCGCACCGCTTCCGCTTCCGCGGCCGAGCAGACGATACCGCCCATGCCGGCATGCAGCGCCTGTTCCGAACGCCGCAGCACCAGCGTGTGCGGGTCATATTCATAGCCGACGTCGATCATGTCCTGCTCGTCCATCGAGGTCAGCACGCTGACCGCCAGCAGGCAAAGGCCGCTACCCCTGGCCGCCTCCACCGCCGCCGCCATCGCCTTTGGATAGGCGTGGATGGTTAGCATGGTCACGCCCATCTTGACGATGTTCTCGACGCCCTTGGCCACCGTGTGGTCGATGTCGAGCAGCTTCATGTCGAGGAAGATCTTTGTTCCGCCGCTGGCCAGTTCCCTGGCAAAGTCGAGCCCGCCGGCAAACGCCAGCTGATAGCCGATCTTGTAGAAGGAAACGACGCCGTCGAGTACGCGCACCGCCTGTTCGGCCTCCTGCACGGTCGGTACGTCGAGGCCGACGATCAGTCTCTCCTGCATGGATTTGGCCTTTATCGATGGGGCCTGGGTGGATTCTGACCGCATGGTGTCGACGATTACGCCTCGATCCGGGTCGACAGCATGCGCGAGGTTTCGATCAGCGTGCGGCATAGGTGCTCCATCGATTTGTACAGTCTTTCGTCGCGGAAATTGCCGCCCTCGTCGAAGGCGCTGCCGCCTTCCGGCACCGAGCATTCCGGCGTCACCACCTCCATCTGGCAACGCACCAGCACGGCGCGCAGATGGTTGATGCAGCGGATCCCGGCAAAGTGCCCGTTGGAGGACGAGCAGAGGCCAGCCACCTTGCCGGCCAGCGGCCTGACCGTCCGGCTGCCATCCCTGCGCACCCGGCTCACCCAGTCGATCGTGTTCTTGAGCAGCGGCGGGATCGAGCCGTTATATTCGGGCGTGGCGATCAGCAGCCCGTCATGGGCGATGACCAGACGGCCAAGTTTCAGGGCATTTACGGGAACGCCCTTTTCCTTTTCCAGATCCTCGTCGAGGATCGGCAGGGGATAGTCGGCGAGCGAGATGCGGGTCACCTCGGCGCCTTGCATGGCGAGCTCCTTTTGCGCCACGTCGGCGGTCTTGCCGCTGTAGGCGCCGCTGCGCACCGAGCCGGCGAAGACGAGGATTTTCGGGATCACTGCCATTGGCCAACCTTGTTCCCGGACAGGTACAGCCAGAGGCCGCTCAAATCAACGCACCTGCCCAACAATCAAAGTCGAAATTCAGGTCGCCCTAATGCGCCTCGCGCCGGTAGATCCACAGCTGCGTCGGCGGGATGTTGCGGAAGATGAAATCGAAATGCTTGACCGTGTAGTCGCCACGGCCGGCCGGGATCGGCGACATCGGCCCGTAGGTCAGCTGCACGATCGGCCGTCCGGGCGGGATGCGGTCGAGCAGGCTTTCGATATAGGCGATGCGCTGGGCCACCGGAAAATTGAGCAGCGGCACGCCGGAAACGACGGAATCGAAGATCATCCCGCTCTTTTCGCCAAGCGTGGCGTTGAGGTCGAAGGCATCGCCCTCGATGACGTTGACGCCGGGATAGAGTTGTCGCAGGTGGCGGACGAAGTCGGTGGAATATTCGACAGCGTAGAGATTTTCGGGCCGCACGCCGAGGGCCAAGATGGCGCGGGTGATGACGCCGGTGCCGGGACCGACCTCGAGCACCGGCAGGCCGGATTTCGGATTGACGATCGAGGCCATCTTGCGGGCGGTGATCGAGCTGGTCGGCACGATCGAGCCGACCGTCTTCGGCTTGTCGATCCAGCCCTTGAAGAATTTGAGCTCGTCGTCGAACTTTTCGGCAAGCGCCTTGCGCAGTCCGGGACGTGTCATGCAAGCTCTCCTCAGCGCTCCCCCCAAATTACTTAACATCTGAGCGGCGCAAGGCAAGGCACGGTCAGACGCATGTCGTGGATAAGATAAGTTTCGTCGCGTCTCAAGATGCGACGCATTTCACGAAATCACGCGGCTTGCCTAGAATTCCCATCAGCGCTCGCCGAAGGATTCGAAGAAATCCTTCATGCGGGTGAAAAAGCCACTCGATTGGGGCGAATTGTCCTGCGAGGAGAGCTGTTCGAACTCCTCCAGCAGCTCGCGCTGGCGGCGAGTGAGGTTCTGCGGCGTCTCGACCGCGGTCTGGATGTAGAGATCGCCGACATTGGGCTGGCGCAGCACCGGCATGCCCTTGCCCTTGAGGCGGAACTGGCGGCCGTTCTGGGTGCCTTCCGGCACCTTCACCTTGGTCTGCGTGCCATCCAGCGTCGTCACCTCGAAGGAGCCGCCAAGTGCGGCCGTCGTCATCGAGATCGGCACCTTGCAGTAGAGATCGGCGCCGTCGCGCTGGAAGAATTCGTGCGGCTTGACCGCCAGGAAAATATAGAGGTCGCCCGACGGCCCACCGCGCAGGCCGGCCTCGCCCTCGTTGGCAAGGCGGATGCGGGTGCCGTCCTCGATGCCGGCAGGGATGTTGACCGACAGCGAACGCTCTTCGGTGACGCGGCCCTGACCAGCGCATTTCGGGCACGGATCCTTGATGGTCTGGCCGCGGCCCTGGCATTGCGGGCAGGTGCGCTCGATGGAGAAAAAGCCTTGCGTGGCGCGCACCTTGCCGTGGCCGTTGCACATCGAGCAGGTGACAGGCTGGGTGCCCGGCTTGGCGCCGCTGCCCGAGCATTCCGAGCAGGAGATCGATGCTGGCACGCGGATCTGCGCGGTCTTTCCCGCGTAGGCTTCCTCCAGCGAGATTTCCATATTGTAGCGCAGGTCGGCGCCGCGCTCGCGTCCGCCCGACGAGCGGCGCTGGCGCCCGCCCATCATGTCGCCGAAAATATCCTCGAAAATGTCGGCGAAGCCGCCGGCACCAAAGCCTTGCGCGCCGCCATTCATGCCACCCTGCTCGAAGGCCGCGTGGCCGAAACGGTCATAGGCCGCCCGCTTCTGCGGGTCCTTCAGCGTCTCGTAGGCTTCGTTGATTTCCTTGAACTTGTGCTCGCAGGAATGATCGCCGGGATTGCGGTCGGGATGGAACTGCATGGCGAGCTTGCGGAAAGCGCTCTTGAGCTCCTTCTCGTCGGCGCCTTTTTGGACACCCAGCGTTTCGTAGAAATCAGCTTTCATTTTTTCCCGCAGTCCGGATGTTCAACGTCTTGATGCATATGTTGCGTCGTTTGCCGGCACGTTGTCTCGATTTAGGAGCGGTGCTGCCCGGATGCTAGGGCCGGCGCGGTTCTGTCCGTGTTTTTCAGCGATTTTTTCCGCCAGGGTTGCAAAAAAGCCCGGCCTGCGCCGGGCTTTTCGCTTTATCCTGCCGTCAAACGGTTCAGGCCGACTTCTTCTTGTCGTCGTCCTCGTCGATTTCCTCGAAATCGGCATCGACCACGTCACTGTCCTTGGCGGCATCCGCCTTGGCGTCGGCTTCCGCCGCTTCCTTCTGCGAAGCCTCGTACATGGCCTGGCCAAGCTTCATCGAAGCCTCGGCAAGCGCCTGCGACTTGGCCTCGATGTCGGCCGCGTCATCGCCTTCGGCCGCGGCCTTCAGCGCCGTGATCGCATCTGCGATCGCCGTGCGTTCGGCTTCCGAGACCTTGTCGCCATATTCCTTCAGCGACTTCTCGGACGAATGCACCAGCGCCTCGGCCTGGTTGCGGGCCTCGACCACGGCACGCCGCTTCTTGTCGCTCTCGGCATTGGCCTCGGCGTCCTTGACCATCTTCTCGATGTCGGCGTCCGAAAGGCCACCCGATGCCTGGATGCGGATCTGGTGCTCCTTGCCCGTGCCCTTGTCCTTCGCCGAAACGTTGACGATGCCGTTGGCGTCGATGTCGAAGGTGACCTCGATCTGCGGCACGCCGCGCGGCGCCGGCGGGATGCCGACCAGGTCGAACTGGCCAAGCGCCTTGTTGTCGGCGGCCATTTCACGCTCGCCCTGGAAGACGCGGATGGTCACGGCGGACTGGCTGTCCTCGGCCGTCGAGAACACCTGGCTCTTCTTGGTCGGGATCGTCGTGTTGCGCTCGATCAGCCGCGTGAACACGCCACCCAGCGTCTCGATGCCGAGCGACAGCGGCGTCACGTCGAGCAGCAGCACGTCCTTGACGTCGCCCTGCAGCACGCCGGCCTGGATGGCGGCGCCGAGAGCGACGACCTCATCCGGGTTGACGCCCTTGTGCGGCTCTTTGCCGAAGAACTGCTTCACGATCTCCTGGATCTTGGGCATGCGGGTCATGCCGCCGACCAGGACGACTTCGTCGATTTCGCCAGCCTTCAGGCCGGCATCCTTGAGCGCCGCCTTGCAAGGGTCGATGGTGCGCTGGACGAGGTCGTCGACCAGCTGCTCGAACTTGGCGCGCGTCAGCTTCAGCGTCAGGTGCTTCGGCCCGGTCGCATCGGCGGTGATGAAGGGCAAGTTGATCTCGGTCTGCGTCGTCGACGACAGCTCGATCTTGGCCTTTTCAGCCGCCTCCTTGAGGCGCTGCAGGGCCAGCTTGTCGTTCTTCAGGTCGATGCCCTGTTCCTTCTTGAACTCGGCCGCCAGATACTCGACCAGACGCATGTCGAAATCCTCGCCGCCGAGGAAGGTGTCGCCATTGGTCGACTTCACCTCGAACACGCCGTCGCCGATCTCGAGCACCGAAATGTCGAACGTGCCGCCGCCAAGGTCATAGACGGCAATGGTCTTGCCATCCTTCTTGTCGAGGCCGTAGGCGAGCGCGGCCGCGGTCGGCTCGTTGATGATGCGCAGCACTTCCAGCCCGGCGATCTTGCCGGCGTCCTTGGTTGCCTGGCGCTGGGCGTCGTTGAAATAGGCCGGAACGGTGATGACCGCCTTCTCGACCTTCTCGCCGAGATAGGCTTCCGCCGTTTCCTTCATCTTCTGCAGGATCATGGCCGAGATCTGGCTGGGCGACTGCTTCTTGTCGCCGGCCTCGACCCAGGCATCGCCATTGTCGCCCTTGACGATCTTGTAGGGGACAAGCTTCTTGTCCTTCTCCGTCACCGGATCGTCATAGCGGCGGCCGATCAGGCGCTTGACCGCGAAGATGGTGTTTTCAGGATTGGTGACCGCCTGGCGCTTGGCCGGCTGGCCGACGAGACGTTCGCCGTCGCCGCTGAAGGCGACGATGGAAGGCGTCGTGCGCGCGCCTTCCGCATTCTCGATCACCTTCGGCTCTTTGCCATCCATGATGGCGATACAGGAGTTGGTGGTGCCGAGATCGATACCGATTACTTTTGCCATTTTTCTAGTCTCTCCGCTAAGCAGGCTCTCAGGACCCGTACAGGCGTTCCGACGAAAGCCCCTGTTCACAAGAAATTCCGTTCCGGCAACCGGCATTCCGGCGCCGAACGGCTTGGCGCGTATATAAGAACAGGCAGCATCGCGCGCAAGCATTCTGCGCAAGGCTTCCATGAACCTTTCCACCTCAGCCCGCGACTGATGTCCAGGTGCCGCATTGTGCGGCCCGGAAAGGAAGCCCCCATGACCATTAACCCAGAGGCTCTGAGGTCTCCGGGAACAACAGAAGCTCGGCGCGACCACCGCCTTCGGGACGAGGTCGACGCGCTGGGCTTCCGGTTGATTCCGTTGACCCTGCGTAAGAGCAGGCGTATCGTCAAGATGAGGAAAGCAGACAATTCGATCAGGGAAGAACGTGCCGGACCACCGCGCCTTGCCCTGGTTTGCGCGGTAACGCCGGATGTTTCTCCCGTGGCTAACGGGGGTAGCTTCATGTCTCGCGTCCGCGGCACGTTCGTGTCTTCTCTCAACAGCGGCCTGCGCCGCGCCATGCATCCGGGCGGATTGCTTGTGCTGGCACTCACTGCCGGGCTTTGGCTGGGTGACGCAGCACGGGCGCAGGACACCCAGATCATCTATCCCGGCTCGATGGCGGTAACCGGATTTTCCGGAACTATCATTCCCAATTTCGACGAGGGCCTGCCGCCCGGCGTCGATCCGGTCGACGAAACCTTCATCGACACCACGCGCGCCACCTTGCGCGTGTTCGACGTCTCGCATCTCGGCGGGCCGGCCGCCGGCCAGCTCGTCTCCATGCCGCCGCCCTTCGAGGTGACGGCCGAACAGATCGGCCAGGTGTTCGGCCTCACCTATGATGACGGCGTGCGCAACGGAGTTCCGTCGGGCGTTCCCAATCTCTATGCCGGCGCCACCTCGCTGCACGGCATCCGCATCGTCACCCCGGATGCCGATAGCGATGGAAGGCCGGAGCGGCAGCGCCGCGGCGCGGCCGGCGCCACCTTCATGGATGGCCAGTTCGGCACTGAAAACGGCGGCGGGCCGGGCACCATCTGGAAGATCGACGGCATCACCGGCCAGGTCTCCAAATTTGCCGACATCGACACCAACAGCGGTCCCGGCATCGGCAACCTCACCTTCGATCCCATCCACCGCCAGTTCTTCGCTTCCGACCTCGACACCGGCCTGATCCATCGCATCGACGCCGAAGGCAGGCTGATCGACAGCTTCGACCACGGCGTTGCTGGGCGTCCGGCGCATGGGTTGGCTCCGGTCGCCGACGATGGTTCGGTGATGGACATACAGGGCGCGGCCTTCGACAGCGAAGACCCCGACAGCTGGGGCTACACGCAAGACGAGCGCCGCGTCTGGGGCGTCTCCTATCATGGCGGCCGGCTCTATTATTCGGTCGGCGAAAAGTCGGAAATCTGGTCGGTGGGCATTGCCCGCGACGGCACTTTTGCCGGCGACCCGCGCTGGGAACTGACGGTCAAGGCCGACAAGGATTACGCGGTCACCGACATCGCCTTCGACAACAGCGGCTTCATGTACCTGGCGCAGCGCGGCCCGGTCGAAAACCGCTATGATTACAGTCAGTTCGCCGATTCCGGCAAGGGCGAGGTCATCCGCTACTGGCGCGAGAATCCGGACGATCCGGCGACGGAATCGGTCTGGGTCGAAGTGCCGCAGGAATATGCGGTAGGCTTCCCGCAAGGCAACCGCCAGTCGGCCGGCGGTCTCGACCTGCAATATGGCTATGATGCCGACGGCAATCTCGACACCTCGGTCTGCACGCAGACGCTGGTCAACACCGGCGACAAGCTGCGCGACAATCCGGCGCTCGCCGAGCAGCTCGCCGCCGGCGGGCCGCTGGCCGTGCACGGCGTGCAGGTCACGCCCAAGGACCTGGTCAAGCCGGCCAACGTGCCGCCCTTCGGCTCCTGGTTCGTCGATTTCGACGGCTATTTCGAAGATCCCGAAGTGGAAGGCCATGTCGGCGACGTCGCGGTCTGGCATCCCTGTGAAGGTCGCGCCGGCTATTATGAAGAAATCCCGGGCGGCTATCTGCCCCCCTTCTACCCGCCGGACTTCCCACCGCCCGGCAATCTGCCTCCCTGTCTCGATGTCGAGGACGTCCAGTACTACTGCACGCCTTCCGGCCTCGAGGCCGATCTCTATCTCCATGACCATGCCGGCTTCGGCGGCGATTCGATCAAGGCCCAGTCCAGGACGCCAGGCGTCGGGGTGACTTCCCCCATGTCGCATGCGCCCGGCACGCCATACACGATCGGCATCACCGGCCACTATCCGGGCGACACAGTCGATGTTGGGCTCTGCTTCTACAGGAAGTCCGACAAGGACAAGGGTGGCTACTACCCTTGCTGCAAGATGACTTTGCCGCTCAGAACCCCAGCCGTCAGCTGCGAACGTTGAGGAGGGGAAGATGAAAAATCTCGCACTTTCCCCGCTCGCAACGAGCAACCAGTCAAAGCAGTCAACCGTCTTGGAGACGATCATGAAACCCCTGTCACTCGCCAGGCGCGGCGCGCGCTGGCTGATGGCGGCCGGTATCGCGGTCGCCACCCTGACCCCGGTGCAAGGCTTCGCCGAAGAGGTCTACACCGTCATTACGGAGCCCAGACTCGACCTCGACAATCCGCGCGTCATCAATCCGGAACCGGGCCGGGTCGTGCCTTTCTTCACCAAGAAGGGCACCCAGAGAGGCTGCGACTATGTCGTCTATTCCCTGAGCTTCGGCCTGCGCGGCGACCCGCAGGGTTTTGCCGACCCTGGCTTCGCGGCCAGACTGAAAAAGGCCCGGCTCGACTTCAAGGACCAGCTTCCGCACGGCCTTGAGATCGTCAACGTCAATGTGTCCGGCGACGGCACGGATGCGGCCGGCGGACCACTGCCGGGTGCAACGATCAGCACATCGGCAAATCCCAACGACACGGCGACGGTTTCCGATTTCCGGATTTCCGCCTCCGATCTCGACGGCGTCGGCGCTCCCAACGAGCGCGTCATCACCTTCCAGATCACGGCCAAGATCGACCATGCGGCGTTTCCTTCGCCGACCATCGTCGACAACCAGGGCATGATCAAGGTGACGCCGGAAGCCGGCACGGGGATCATCATCCCGTCGCAGGATCCGAGCAAGCCCGACGACGGCGACATCAAGACCGGCGAAAAGACCTCGATCAAGATCGATGTCACCAAGTGCAATCCGCCACCGCCGCCTCCCGGCAAGGAATGCTTCAAGGTGGAGCGCGGCACGGTTGATTGCGTGCCCGGTGGCGGCGCCTTCATCTACCACATGCCGGTCGGCCCGGAGATGGGCGGCAAATGGGTGCAGGTGTCGACGACAACACCCGGCATCACCATCATCCCCGACACCCAGCTGGTGCCGGCGGGCGGCGGCGTGCTCAACTGGAAGATCGTTGGCGCGTCACCCGGCGATGTCATCCACCTCATCGTCACCGGCATCGAAACCTATGCCGGCCCGGAGGAAGGCTGGGGCCTGTGCTGCACGCAGACCATCGACATCGTCATCCCGCGCGACCAGAGATGCCCGCCCAAGGACAAGGAGCCGGACCTCAAGGTTGAAAAGCGTGCCGAAGTCCAGCGTTGCACGATGGGCGGCGGCTGCGACTTCACCATTAGGGTGACCAATGTCGGCACCGGTGCCTATCACGGCAAGATCGTGCTCGACGAGGTGACGCTGCCGGCCGGCTCGACGCTCGATTCGGGGCCCAATCCGCCCTGGGTCTGCGTACCCGGCACCACCCCGATGACGTGCACCTATCCGGTGACCACGCTCAATCCGGGAGCCTTCGTCGACCTCAAGCTCGGCTTCAAGCCGGCTGGCGGCTGGCAAGGCAGCGTGCTGCGCAACTGCGCCACCTACGATTATTCGGCCAGCGGCAAGCCGCTGTTCGGCAGCCAGTCGAACGATCGCGGCTGCGCCTCGATCCCGATCTGCCGGCGTGGCGACCGTGATCGCAACTGCCAGCCACCGGTCGAAAAGAAGGTCGACCTGATCCTGAAGAAGCGTGCCCGCACCAAGGTCTGCACGGCCGACGGCATCTGCACCTTCGTGATCGACATCATCAACAACGGCACCTTCACCTACAATGGGCCGCTGACGGTGATAGACAGCTATCCAGGCGGCGCGCCCGCCTCCTCGACCTTCGGCCCGACCCCGCCATGGACATGCGGCCCGACCGGCCCCGGCCAGTTCCGCTGCGACAATGCGGGCATCTCGCTCGCACCGGGCGCCTCGACACCGATCTTCGTCAAGGCGGTCATGCCGGCCGGCTATCAGTCCGATACGGTGGAGAACTGCGCAGAGGTGAAGGCCATCCCTGGTGAAACCGACCTCACCAACAACAAGGCCTGCGCCAAGGAACGCATCCGTCATCCCAATGGCGGCAAGCCAGCCTTGCGCATCACCAAGGTGTGCAATGGCTCGCTGGCCGGTGCCGCAGTCGTCTCTTGCCGCATCACCGTCGTCAATGCCGGTACGGCTGCCCCCACCGGGCCGGTGCGGGTCAACGACGCCGCCACGCTGGTGGCGGGCGGCGCGCCCGTCCAGATCCAGACCGTCACCCCCGACGGCGCTGAATGGGCGTGCGGACCGGTTCCGGCCAATACGCTGTCGTGCCAGATTCCCGGTGCCGTCATGACACCTGGAACCAGCCGCCACTTCGACGTGACGGTTTCGGCGAACGGCGAGTTTGAGAACTGCGCGCGGGGTTCGTATGGTCCGGCCCCCGGCGACGACATTGTCTATCCGATCGGCCAGGCCTGTGCCAAGGGCGGCGGCTCTTCGACCATCCGCGTCGAAAAGACCGGCGACCGCGAATGCAAGCTCGGCCAGCCCTGCTCGTTCGAGATCACCATCACGAACGATGGGACGAGCCCCTTCTCCGGTCCGGTTCGCATCGGTGATGCGATCGGCGTCGAAGGTCTCGGCAGGCTGGACGGCGTTGCGATCACCTCGATCGATCCGCCTTTCGGCTGCTCGCCGGAACCGGCGACCTTGCCACTGTCCTGCATTGCCAACCTGACGCTCGGCGCCGGGGAGAGCCAGGTGCACCAAGTCACCGTGGTCATTCCCGACGACGGCCGCCTGGCCAATCTGCAGGGCAATGTCAGCGGCCAGAACTGCGTCGGCGTCCTGTCTCCCGACACCCGGGTGCAAGGCGGCGACATGCTCCCCGGCGACCAGGCCAATGTCCCGGGCGATCGTGGCAAGGCCTATGCGTGCCATCCCTTCACCATCACACATGAGGTGAAGAACGAGTGCTCGCCAGGTTTCGTCATGAACGACGCCGGCAGGTGTGTCTGCCCGCAAGGCACCACCTTCCGTAACGGCCAGTGCTCGCCCGACGGTGGCGTCATCGTCGAGCCAAAGCCGCGGCCCTGCGTGCTGCTCGAAGGCCAGATCCGCACCCAGGACGGACGTTGCGTCTGCCCACGCGGAACCGGGCTTCAAAACGGGAAGTGCGTCAAGACCGACAAGCCTGAGCAGTGCACGATCCGCGGTCAGGTCCACAATTCGGACGGCGATTGCGTCTGCCCGAAGGGTACGGAAGTCAGGGGCAATGCCTGCCGTCCGATCCGGCCGAAGCCTGAGCAGTGCACCATCCGTGGCCAGGTCCACAATGCCGATGGCGATTGTGTCTGCCCGAAGGGTACGGAAGTCAGGGGCAATGCCTGCCGTCCGATCCGGCCGCAGCCCGAGCAGTGCACCATCCGTGGCCAGGTCCACAATGCCGATGGCGATTGTGTCTGCCCGAAAGGTACGGAAGTCCGGGCCAATGCCTGCCGACCGATCCGGCCGCAGCCCGAGCAATGCACCATCCGTGGCCAGGTCCACGACGCCAACGGCAATTGTGTCTGCCCGAGGGGTACCGAGGTGCAAGGCAATGCCTGCCGGCGCAAACAGCCGCCGGTGGAGCAGTGCGACATACGCGGCCAGGTCCACAACAAGCGCGGCGAGTGTGTCTGTCCGCGCGGGACCGAGGTGATCGACGGCGTATGCCGCAGGTCCAGGCCGCAGGTGGAGGAGTGCGCACCGGGCTCGCAGATGATCAATGGCCAGTGCCAGCCGATCATCAGGCGGCACTGCCCGGAAGGCACGATTGGGCGCTATCCAAACTGCAGGCCGATCCGTGGCCAATTGGAACCAGGCCTGCTGAATCCGAACGTCCTGCAGCAGCTGCTTCCGCGGCGCAGGACGCAAACTGACCAGCAACAGCAGGGCGATCCGGCTGGAAACATCCAGAACTTGAAGCCGTAACCGTCCGCGCGACACAACCAGAAACCCGCCGGAGCAATCCGGCGGGTTTTGTTTGGACCGGGGGCACCGGCAGCCGACATCGGCGGCACGTAGCCTGTGCAGCCAGCCGCCTGTGCACTCGACAAGTCACCTGCGGCGCATTAGGCAGTCGATTGAGTGGCCGGATGAGAAGGGCGCTCGGAAAGGCCGCGCCCATGAGCAAAAAAACCTTGATTGCACCCTCGGTGCTGGCATCGGATTTTTCCAGGCTCGGCGATGAAGTCGAAGCGGTGGTGGCTGCCGGCGCCGACTGGATTCACCTTGATGTCATGGACGGACATTTCGTCCCCAACATCACCTTTGGCCCGCCGGTGATCAAGGCGATCCGCAACCGTACCAAGGCCTTCTTCGACTGCCATCTGATGATCGCGCCGGCCGACCCCTATCTGGCCGCCTTCGCCGACGCTGGCTGCGACGGCATGACGGTGCATGCCGAGGCCGGGCCGCATCTCGACCGCTCGCTGCAGACCATCAGGAACCTTGGCAAGAAGGCCGGCGTGTCGCTCAATCCGGCAACACCGGAAAGTGCGGTCGAATATGTGCTCGACCGGCTCGATCTGATCCTGATCATGACCGTTAATCCGGGCTTCGGCGGCCAGGCTTTCATTCCGGCGATCGTCGACAAGGTGAAGCGGGTCAAGGCGCTGATCGGCAGCCGGCCGATCCGCATCGAGATCGACGGCGGTGTGTCAGCCGAAACCGCGCCTCTGGTCACTGCCGCCGGCGCCGACGTGTTGGTGGCAGGCGCCGCGATCTTCAAGGGCGGCAGCGTCGACGCCTACCGGCAAAACATCCAGGCGATCAGGACGGCAGCCGACAAGGCAGCCGGCTGATCCACGACGCCAATCCTGTCTTCAAGTCCAATTGGCCGCCAACGGCTCTCATGCCCAGCAGGGTCCGTCAGAATCTGATTCGCGAAGCATCGAGCCTGGACGAGACGCCTGATTCGGTCCGTCTTTTGCGCGCGGCAGAAAAGCCGATCGCGCGTGCTCACAAGAACAGATGATCCTGCGTGCATACAAAACACGTTAAGTTTCCGAAGGTTGTAGAAATACGCGACTTTGCATCGCTGAACGGCAAAATGCCGTATATTTCTTCGTGCTTAAGTACAATAGCGTGATCTTCTGCTTGAGCCTCCGAGGCCAGACGCGATATGGTACGTGTACGAAGGGGGATGCTTCGGACTCGAATTGCCCAAACATAATTTGGGGACAAGGAGTCGCTTTGACATACGGAGCTGCCAATCTGAACGACGACGGCGCAGGGCCCAAGAGCACGCTTGCCAGCACGGTCTATCACCAATTGCGGGATGACCTTCTCGGTGGAGTTCTTGAAGCCGAGAGCAAGCTGCGGGTCGAATGGGTGGTTTCCAAATATGGAGCCGGCGCTTCCCCTGTCCGCGAGGCTCTCAATCGCCTCGCCTCGGAAGGACTTCTCGGCAGGCACGACCAGCGCGGCTTCTTCATTATGCCGGTCAGCGCGGCGGAGCTCGAAGAGCTGACGCGCACCCGTTGCTGGCTTGAGGAGCGGGCGCTTCGCGAATCGATCGCCCACCGCACCGCCGAATGGGAAGAACAACTCGTACTGGCGCTGCATCGCCTGGGGCGTGCATCACGTCTTTCGCCACAGGATCTCTCGTCGCTCAATCCGGATTGGGAGAAGTTGCACCGCGTGTTTCATCGGGTCCTGATTTCGGCCTGCCGGTCGCAATGGCTGGTGGGATTCTGCGAGCAGCTTTCCGATCACGCCTACCGCTACCGGCAAATGGCGAGTGACAGCGAAAGCGCCCAGCGCGACGATTTCGGCGAGCATCGCCGGATCGCCGAATGTGCGCTGGACGGCAATGCCGACGGCGCCGTCGAAGCACTGATCAATCACTACCAGCTGACCGCTGCCATGTGCATGGAACGCATCAGGCAAAGTGAGCCTCTGAAGTCGGTCGCCGGCAAGGCGGCACGCGCCCGGCGATAGCGTCGGCTCCGGCAGTCTTTTGCAGCCATCCCTGCAGCCCATAGGCGCCACGGGCAGACACGTGTCCGCGGGTCTTGACGACGCGGCCAAGAACCGCGAACTCTTCGCCGCCCATGCATGCCAAAGCATGCCCGGCGCCGCCGTCTCTACTATCCCCGGGAAGACTTCATGAGCAACGATCTGTTCGACGCGTTCCGTTCCCGGATGCCGGCGCCCGATCGCCTGTTGATGGAAACCGATGATGGCCGCTCGCTGACCTATGGCGATATGCTGGCGCGGTCGGCGCAGCTCGCGCATGCGCTCTTGCAACTGGATGTCGAGCCCGGCGATCGCGTCGCCGTGCAGGTCGAGAAGAGTCCCGAAGCTGTCCTGCTCTATCTCGCCTGCCTGCGTGCCGGCGCCGTCTTCCTGCCACTCAACACCGCCTACACACTGGCCGAGCTGGAGTACTTCTTCGGCGACGCAGCACCACGCCTGGTCGTCTGCGATCCGGCCAGGGCGGCCGACATCGGCGCACTGGCGGAAAAATCGGGCGCCGTCACCATCACGCTCGGCCGCAATGGCGAGGGATCGCTGACGGATCAGGCCTCGCGATTGCCGGCGGACTTCCACGACGTGGTGCGGGCCAAGGACGATCTCGCGGCGATCCTCTACACCTCGGGAACGACGGGCCGCTCGAAGGGCGCCATGCTCAGCCACGAGAACMTTGCTTCGAACGCGCGGGTGCTGGTCGACCACTGGCGCTTCACGGCCGACGACGTGTTGATCCACGCGCTGCCGATCTTCCACACCCATGGTCTGTTCGTTGCCACCAACGTCGTCCTGATGGCCGGCGCCTCGATGCTGTTCGAGCAGAAATTCGACCCGGCCCGCATCGTCTCGCTTTTGCCGCGAGCCACTGCTCTGATGGGCGTACCGACCTTCTACGTGCGCCTGCTGCAGCAGGACGGGCTGGACCGTCAGGCGGCGAAAAGTATCCGCCTGTTCATTTCCGGTTCGGCGCCGCTGCTGGCCGAGACGCACAAGGCCTGGCGTGAGCGAACCGGCCACGCGATCCTCGAACGCTACGGCATGACCGAGACCAACATGAACACCTCGAACCCCTATGACGGCGAGCGGCGTGCCGGCACGGTCGGTTTTCCCTTGCCGGGTGTGGCGCTTCGCATTGCCGATCCCGACACTGGCAGGCCGCTCGCTCAGGGCGAGGTCGGCATGATCGAGGTCAAGGGCCCGAACGTCTTCGGCGGCTATTGGCGCATGCCGGAAAAGACCAAGGCGGAATTCCGCGCCGACGGCTTCTTCATCACCGGCGATCTCGGCATCGTCGACGCCGACGGCTACGTCCACATCGTCGGCCGCGGCAAGGATCTGATCATTTCCGGCGGCTACAACATCTATCCGAAAGAGCTCGAAAGCGAGATCGACGCGCTTGACGGCGTGAGCGAAAGCGCTGTTATCGGCGTTGCCCATCCCGATTTCGGCGAAGGCGTCACCGCTGTCGTCGTGCGGTCGCCGGCTTCGAACATCACCGGAGCCGAAATTCTCGGCGCCATCGCGGAACGCGTCGCAAAATACAAGCACCCGAAGCAGGTGATCTTCGTCGACGAATTGCCGCGCAACACCATGGGCAAGGTGCAGAAGAACCTGCTGCGCGATACCTACAGGGGTCTCTACACATCTTAAGGCTGGACGTGCGCAGGCAGCTCGTCAGCCGCGGTACAGCAGCTCGACTACATGCTCGGCGATCGCCAGGCTTGCCGTCAGGCCGGGGCTCTCGATGCCGAACAGACTGACGATCGGCCCTGTGCCATGGTCGGCCGGACCCTGGATCATAAAGTCGGCCGCAGGCTGGCCCGGGCCGGACAGTTTTGGCCGGACGCCGGCATAGGCCGGCTGCAAGGCGCCGTCGGCAAGATCGGGCCAATAGCGCCTGATCTCGCCGTAGAAGGCCGCACCACGAGCAGGGTCGACCGTGTAATCCACGCTGTCGATCCATTCGACATCCGGACCGAAGCGCGCGCCGCCGCCCAGATCGAGGGTGAGATGGACGCCGAGGCCGCCATTAACCGGCACCGGATAGATCAGCCGCGAGAAGGGTGACCGGCCCGAGAGTGAAAAATAGTTGCCGCGCGCCAGCCATCGCGGTGGAACAAGGCGTTGCGGAAAACCTTCGATGCGGCCGGCGAGAGCCTGCGCATCGAGGCCCGCGGCGTTGACGAAGGCGCCAGCCTTCAGCGCGAAGCCCTCGCCATCGGCATCGCGGGTATCGATCCGGATCCCATCGGCTTCGATCGCCGCTCCGGTAACGGACGTGAGCAGGGCGAAGGATGCACCGGCGGCCTCGGCGTCGCCGCGCAGCGACAGCATCAGTGCCTGGCTGTCGATGATGCCGGTCGATGGCGAGAGCAACGCGCCGGCGCATTGCAGCGCGGGTTCGAGGCTCTCGGCTTGTGCCTGCGTCAAGATTTCGAGATCGCCAACCCCGCAGCTCTGCGCGTTGGCCCTGATCGCGTCCAGCCTTTCCAACTGGCCCGGTTCGACGGCGACGATCAGCTTGCCGGTGCGCGCATGGGCAACATTGTGCTCGCGGCAATAGGCATAGAGCCGCTCGCGGCCTTCGACGCAGAGCCGGGCTTTCAGGCTTCCCGGCGCATAGTAGAGCCCTGCATGGATGACTTCGGAATTGCGCGAACTTGTGCCGGTGCCGATCGCGCCGGCCTGCTCGACCACCAGCACCTCGCGGCCCGACAGGGCGAGCGCCCTGGCGATGGCGAGCCCGACGACACCTGCTCCTGCAATGACGCAATCGATGTCATGCATGGCCTGATATCACCCAGCGCTGTTGGAGCCCGCAAAAACCTTCCCGCCGCCGATCCAGACGCCTCTGATGTCGAGATCGTCCGACAGCGCAACGATATCGGCTGCCGTGCCGTTGGCAAAGCGCCCGAGCCGGTGCGACTGGCCGATCGCTTGCGCGGGATAGAGCGAAGCCATGCGCAAGGCCTCGGAAAGCTCGACCCCGACGACGCGGTGGATGAACCGAACGGCCGAGATCATGTCGAGATCGGCACCCGCAAGCGTTCCGTCTGCAAGCCGCAGGCTGCCATCCCTGCGGTAGATGGTGCGGCCGTTGAGCGTGAACGAGGTCATGTCGGTGCCGATCGGCGCCATGGCGTCGGTGACCAGCACGATTTTGGCCGGTCCCTGCTTGGCGCGCAACGCGATCTTGATGGTGGCGGGATCGACATGGATGCCGTCGGCGATGAGGCCGGCCGACAGGGAGCCGATATCGATGGCGGCGCCAGCCAGCCCGGGCTCGCGGTTGCCGATCTGGCTCATGGCGTTGAACAGATGCGTGACCATCGAGGCGCCGGCCGCGGCAAAGGTGCTGGCCGTGGCGTAGCCGGTGTCGGAATGGCCGAGGCTGACGATGACGCCGGCCCTGGTCAGCGCCGAGACCCGAGCCGGTTCGACGGATTCCGGTGCGATGGTGGTCAAAAGAACCGGCAGTTTCTGCCGCGCCGCGATCAGCTTCGCCTGGTCAGCGTCCAGCATCGGCCGGATCAGCGCTGGATCATGCGCGCCCTTGCGGGCGATCGACAGATGCGGGCCTTCGAGATGCAGGCCGAGGAAACCCGGCAGCTTGCGCAGCGTCGCGGCTTCGCCGGCGGCGACGGCGGCGGCGGTGATGTCGGGCGTATCGGTGATCAGCGTCACAAGCAACGCCGTCGTGCCGAAGGGCGCATGCGCCCGGCAGATGGTATCGAGCGAGGCGACATCAGGGTGGTCGTTGAGCATGACGCCGCCGCCGCCATTGACCTGCAGGTCGACGAAGCCGGGCGCCAGCATGCCGCCGCCGGTCTCGACGATGCGGATATCGGAGGCAATGGCGCCGGCGGGCAGGATGGCCTCGACGAGGCCGTCGCGGACGACGAGTGCTGCGCCGTCGTGCCAGTCGTCGCCGTCGAAAATGCGGGCGCCAGTCAGGGCGAAACGGTCGCTCATACGGTCTCCGTCACCTTGCGAAGATTGCGCGGCGTGTCCGGATCGAGGCCGCGATGGCGGGCAAACGCCTCGACGAACATGTAGAAGGAGACGATCAGCGTCAGCGGATCGGTCAGCGGATGGCCCGTGGCGACATGCGGCAGGCGCACGGCGCGCTGGGCAAGTGCGGAGGTGACGAACACCGGCGCACCCTTGGCCGCCAGGCTGTCGGCGGCCTCGGCAACGGAAGGCTCCGATGCGTCACGCGCGGCCAGCGCCAGCACCGGAAAGTCCGGGCCGATCAGCGCCAGCGGGCCATGCATGACTTCGGCCGCACTGTAGGCCTCGGCATGCATGCCGCAGGTCTCCTTGAACTTCAGCGCCGCCTCGTTGGCCATCGCCGCCGACGGGCCGCGGCCGAGGATGAACAGCGACTTCTGCTTTTCGATCGTTTCGGCCAGCACCGTCATCCAGTCGCAGGCGATCGCCTTGCGGAAATGCTCGGGCAATTCGAAGAGCGCCGCCAGCAGCGCCTCGTCTCCAGTGGCATGCGCCATCAGGCCAAGACCGGCGACGGCGGAATTGATGAAGGTCTTGGTCGCCGCGACGCTGCGCTCCGGTCCGGCCAGGATATCGATCGCATAGTCCGAGGCACGCGCCAGCGGCGAATCGGCGGTGTTGGTGATGGCGATGGTCAGCGCGCCGCCGGCTCGCGCCGTTTCGGCCATGGCGACGATGTCGGGGCTCTTGCCCGACTGCGAGATCGCCAGGCAGGCCGAACCGCCGAGCCTGAGCTCGGCTCCATAGATCGAGGCGATCGACGGACCGACCGATGCGACGGCAAGGCCCGCGGTCAGCTCGACGGCATATTTCATGAAGGTCGCTGCATGGTCGGACGAACCGCGCGCCACGGTGACGACGAATTGCGGGTCGCGTTCGCGGATGCCGCGCCCGGCCTCGGTCAGCACGGTGCCGGAGCCGTCGAGCAGGCGGGCGACGGCCAGCGGGATCTCCTCGATCTCGCGCCGCATATGGGTCATCCCAGCCGACATGGTCGGCTCAGCCGACGGGGTCGGTTCATTCGGCATTGTCGGCTCTGTGGTCATGGTCGGCCCTCTTCGCTCGGCCCTGTCAGCCGCAGTTCGGCGACGAAATCATAGGCGTCGCCTCTGTAGATGGAACGGGTGAATTCGATCACCTTGCCGCTCGCCAGATAGGAGATGCGTTCGATGTGCAGGCCGGCAATCCCCGGCGGCACCTCGAGCAGGCGCGCGTCGCCGTCGCCGAGGTTGGCGGCGGAGATGCGCTGCACCGCCCGCACCGGCCGGTTGCCGGTCAATTCCAGGGCCGCATAGAGCGAGGAACCTATTCCCGCCGGGTCGGGCAGCACGCTGGCCGACAGCGAGGCGCGTTCGATCGCCAGCGGCGTGTCGTTGGCGATGCGCAGGCGCGCCACCCGCGCCACCAGTTCGTTCGACGACAGGCCGAGCACCATCATCTCGTCGGGCGAGGGCGCGTAAAGGCCGCGGTCGAGCCAGGCCGAACGCACCGCCATGCCGCGCCGCGCCATGTCCTCGGTAAACGAGGTCAGCCGTGACAGCGACTGCTCAACGCGCTCCATGCGCGGCGCCACGAACGTGCCGGAGCCATGGCGTTGCACCAGAATGCCGCCCTTGACCAAATCCTGCACCGCCTTGCGCACGGTGACGCGCGAAATGTCGGCCTTGCTGGCGATGTCACGCTCCGAGGGCAGTGCGTCGCCCGGTCCGATCAGACCGCGATTGACGGCGTCCTCGATGCTTTTCCTGAGTTGCAGATAAAGCGGCGCACCGCTTTGCGACGACTGTTTCAGCATGGCGAAGATCTGGTCGGCGGCATCGTTCATCGAGCCGCCTCCACTGTCCCGGCGAAAAGCCGGGCCGCCATCTGCACGGCGCCGCCCAGCGCATCGTCGAGCGGCGGCTTCAGCAGCGCCCGGTAGCGGGCCGACAGGCGCGGCGCGTAAAGCGGCGCCAGCCCGCCGAGCAGGCACAGCGGAGCGTCATCCGCAAGGTCGAGCGCGCCGAGCGCGGCTTCGACATCGGCGACGACCCTGTCCAGGATCCAGTTGGCGACGCTGTCGCCCTTTTCGGCATGCTCGAACACCTTGGGCGCGAAGCCGCCGAAATCGCCGGGCTTGGCATTGGTGGTGAATTCGACCACGTCCTGCGGATTGTTGCGGAACACCGCAAGCATGCTCTGCGTCAGCGGCGAACCTTCGCGGACGCCGTCATAGGCAAGCAGCGTCTGTTCGAGCAGGTCGCGGCCGATGCGGGCGCCGCTACCCTGGTCGCCGACTTGAAAGCCCCAGCCACCGATGGCGCGCGATTTGCCGTTCTTGCGCGCCATATAGGCGGTGCCGGTGCCGAGGATGGCCATGGCGCCGTCGCCGGAGCCGACAGCCCCTTCCAGCGCGATCTCGGCGTCGGTCTCGACACGGCTGATGCTGAACGGCAGGATCGCTTCGAGCTGCTGCCGGTAGGTGCCGACATTGGCGCCGGCAAGGCCGAGAATGGCCGGCGTCTGCGGGATCAACTCCGGATCCTGTCGGGCGGCAATGAACGCCTGCCTCGCCGCCTCGACGATGTTCGACCGGGCGCCGGTGAGATCGGTGCGGATGTTTGCGGCGCCGCTCTTGGCGCGGCCAATGACGGCACCATCCGCGGTTGCCAGGGCGGCCCTGCAGCTGGTGCCGCCGCCATCGATACCGAGCACGAAATTCACGCGATTTCTCCTCCTGGCGGATAATACCAATAAAATACCAATAGCCAAGAGTTAATTTCCGTTTCAAAAAAATTAAGCCGTATTTTATTGAAAAACCTAGGCATTTCGTCGGCTGAGCAATTTCCGACCAGCGAATTCGTTAATGCATGTGGACAAGTGGTATTTTTTTGGTATTGTTTCCGCATTGGAGGAACCGGGATGGCCGAAACGCGCACCGAAGCGCTTCACCAAAATGCCGAGGGGCTGGATATCCAGGCCCCGGACGCCATCCTTTCTTATTTGGCCGACGCGCAGATCGAGGCTGCAAAAGTCGTGCGCCACGCCATTCCCTCCATCGCCAAGGCGGCCGAGATCATCGCCGGCAGGTTGAACGGCGGCGGCAAGCTTGCCTATGCCGCGGCCGGCAGTTCAGGCCTGATGGCGCTGGCCGATGCGCTTGAACTTCCGGGCACCTTCGGCATTCACCGCGACCGCATCGCCATCCTGATCGCCGGCGGCGACGAAGCCTTCCGGACATTGGCCGGCGGTCCAGAGGACGACGCCGAGGAGGCGGCAGCAGCCGTCATCAATGCTGGCATCGGCAAGGGCGATTGCCTGATCGCCATTTCGGCCAGCGGCACGACGCCCTATGCGGTGCGGGCCATCGAGGAAGCCGCCAATCGCGGGGCCGCCACCATCGGCATCGCCAACAACCGGGACTCGGCTCTGCTGCGGCAGGCCGAAACCGCCATCCTGCTCGAAACGCCGCCGGAACTGATTGCCGGCTCGACGCGCATGGGCGCCGGCACCGCCCAGAAGATCGCGCTCAACATGCTGTCGACGCTGACCGCCGTCCATCTCGGCCATGTGCATGACGGCTACATGGTCAACCTGATGGCCGACAACATCAAGCTGCGCGACCGCGCAGCGCGCATCGTCGCCGCAGTCAGCGGGCGCGGCAGGGACGAAGCGGCGCGCCTGCTCGAGAAGAGCGGCGGCGCGGTCAAGACCGCCATTCTGCTCGCCGCCGGCGCCGACAGCGCCGATGCGGCGGAGAAACTGCTGGAAGGAACCGGCCAGAAGCTGAGGCCGGCGCTTTCCGCGATCGAGGGGAGCAAGGGGCGCGCAGCCTCTGTTCTCATCAAAACCGAACCTGAAAAAGGTCAACAGGGAGACTGAGCATGACAACGAAACTACTGACGGCACTGCTTCTGGGCACCAGCATTCTCGGCTCGGCTGGGGTGGCTAATGCTGCAGACGTAACGCTCAACATCGAAAGCTGGCGCGGTGACGACCTTGCCATCTGGAAGGACAAGCTGATCCCGGCCTTCGAAGCCAAGAACCCGGGTATCAAGGTGGTGTTCGCACCTTCGGCGCCGACCGAGTATGACGCCGCCCTTGGCGCCAAGCTCGCCGCCGGCTCTGCGGGCGACCTAATCACCTGCCGCCCGTTCGACAAGTCGCTTGAACTGTTCAAGAAGGGCAACCTTGCCGACCTCTCGGCGCTGCCCGGCATGGACAATTTCTCGCCGGTGGCCAAGTCCGCCTGGCAGACCGACGACGGCAAGGCGAGCTTCTGCGTGCCGATGGCCTCGGTCATCCACGGCTTCATCTACAACAAGGACGCCTTCGACAAGCTCGGCATCAAGGTGCCGGAGACCCGCGACGAGTTCTTCGCCGCGCTCGACAAGATCAAGGCCGACGGCACCTACATCCCGATGGCGATGGGCACCAAGGATCTGTGGGAAGCCGCGACCATGGGCTACCAGAACATCGGCCCCAACTACTGGAAGGGCGAGGACGGCCGCGCTGCGTTGATCAAGGGCGACCAGAAGCTGACCGACAAGGACTGGGTCGCGCCGTATGAGGAACTGGCCAAGTGGAAGCCTTATCTCGGCGACGGCTTCGAGGCGCAGACCTATCCAGACAGCCAGAACCTGTTCACGCTTGGCCGCGCCGCCATCTACCCGGCCGGTTCTTGGGAAATCGGCCTGTTCAACACCCAGGCCCAGTTCAAGATGGGCGCCTTCCCGCCGCCGGTCGAGAAAGCCGGCGACACCTGCTACATCTCCGACCATACCGATATCGGCATGGGTCTGAATGCGGCTTCGAAGAACGCAGATGCGGCCAAGACCTTCCTGTCCTGGGTCGCCTCGCCGGACTTCGCCACCATCTACGCCAACGCGCTGCCGGGCTTCTTCAGCCTGAACTCCTCGCCGGTGAAGATGGCAGACCCGCTGGCCCAGGAATTCGTCTCCTGGCGCGGCAAGTGCAAGTCGACGATCCGCTCGACCTACCAGATCCTGTCGCGTGGCACGCCGAACCTCGAAAACGAGACGTGGGTTGAATCGGCCAACGTCATCAACGGCACCGACACCCCGGAAGCTGCGGCCAAGAAGCTGCAGACCGGCCTCGACAGCTGGTACAAGCCGGCGAAGTAAGAGCTCAGGCAACGAGATCGGCCGGGCGTACGCCTGGCCGGTCTCGGACTACCCTGGTTCTTCAGATTGCGCCCGTTCAGATAGCGATTGTCGGCACCGCCTCTCGGCCTTACCCTTGCTTTTCATGGGGAAGGCTAGCTGATCAGTCGCAGGCCTTTGTTCTTGCCGCACGGGGCAAGAATGTTCGGGCCGTGCATCGAGGCATCATCTAGATCAACACCCATTTGGAACCGAGAGACGGCGGGGACCGAACTCATGGCCGCAGACACACGACCGAAAAGACCGTTCCGTTGGCACATTGGCGTCTTCCTGGCGCCGGCGGTGCTTGTCTATACGGCGATCATGATCCTGCCGCTGGCCGGCACGCTGCAGCTGTCGCTGTTCCGCAACATCGAGCAGCACCAGGTCTTCGTCGGGCTGGAGAACTTCCGCACGCTGTTCGGCGACCCCAACTGGTCGGTGAATTTCTGGAATGCGCTCCGGAACAACACCTGGTTCTTCATCATCCACATGTTGGTGCAGAACCCGATCGGCGTCATGCTGGCCGCACTTCTGTCCAGCCCGAGACTGAGATTTGCCGCCTTCTACCGCACGGCAATCTTCGTGCCGACCATCTTGTCCTTCGTCATYGTCGGCTTCGCCTGGAAGCTGATCCTGTCGCCGCTGTGGGGCGTGGCGCCGCATCTGCTCGATCTCGTCGGCCTGAAAAGCCTGTTCACGCCGTGGCTGGGCAAGGAAGAATACGCGCTGACGGCGCTCAGCCTGATCTCGGTGTGGCAGTTCGTCGGCATCCCGATGATGCTGATCTATGCCGCCCTGCTGTCGATCCCCGAAGAGGTGATCGAGGCCGCCGAATGCGACGGAATCACCGGCATGTCGCAGTTCTGGAAGATCAAGCTGCCGCTGATCCTGCCGTCGATCGGCATCATCTCGATCCTCACCTTCGTCGGCAATTTCAACGCCTTCGACCTGATCTACACCGCGCAAGGCGCGCTCGCCGGGCCGAACTATTCGACCGATATTCTCGGCACTTTCCTCTACCGCGCCTTCTTCGGCTTCCAGTTGCAGGTCGGCGACCCCAACATGGGCGCGGCGATCGCCACGATGATGTTCCTGATCATCCTCGGCGGCGTCTGCGTCTATCTCTTCCTCGTGCAGACGCGCCTGCGTCGCTACCAGTTCTGAGGAGCAAGAGATGAGCACCGCCACCCATTCCCTGCCCCGCACCATCGGCGCCCACGCGATCCTGCTGACCTATACGGCGATCGCGCTGTTTCCCGTGATCCTCGTCATCATGAATTCGTTCAAGTCCCGCGCCGGCATCTTCGGCGCGCCGCTGACGCCGCCGACGCCAAAAACCTTCGACCTGATCGGCTACACCACCGTCATCGGCCAGGGCGATTTCATCCACTATTTCCACAACAGCCTCGTCGTCACCGTCGCTTCGCTGTTCTTCGTGCTTCTGTTCGGCGCCATGGCCGCCTTCGCGCTGTCGGAATACCGCTTTCGCGGCAACTCGCTGATGGGGCTCTATCTGGCGCTCGGCATCATGATCCCGATCCGCCTCGGCACCGTCGCCATCCTGCAGCTGATGGTGGCGAGCGGTCTGGTCAACACGCTGACGGCGCTGATCCTGGTCTACACCGCGCAAGGCCTGCCGCTCGCCATCTTCATCCTGTCGGAATTCATGAAGCAGGTGTCCGACGACCTGAAGAACGCCGGCCGCATCGACGGCCTGTCCGAATACACCATCTTCTTCCGGCTGGTGCTGCCGCTGGTCAGGCCATCGATGGCGACCGTCGCCGTCTTCACCATGATCCCGATCTGGAACGATCTGTGGTTCCCGCTGATCCTGGCGCCGTCGGAAGAGACCAAGACGGTGACGCTCGGCGCGCAGCTGTTCCTCGGCCAGTTCGTCACCAACTGGAACGCCATCCTGGCTGCGCTCTCGCTGGCGATCATGCCGGTGCTGATCCTCTACGTCATCTTCTCGCGGCAGCTGATCCGCGGCATCACCTCGGGAGCCGTCAAGTGAGTTCGCAGACACCCCTTCGCGTCGTCGTCGCCGGCCTCGGCAATATGGGTCGCAGCCATGCGCTGGCCTATCACACCAATCCGGGCTTCCAGATCTCGGCACTGGTCAATCGCTCCGACGTGCCGCTGCCGGACGGGCTTTCCTCCTACGGCATCAGGCGCTCCTTCGACGAGGCGTTGCGCGACGAAAAGCCCGATGTCGCCTGCATCGCCACCTACTCCGACAGCCATGCCGACTATGCGGTGAAGGCCTTCGAGGCCGGCTGCCATGTCTTCGTCGAAAAGCCATTGGCAACGACGGTGGCCGATGCCAAACGCGTCGTCGCGGCGGCAAGGGCGAATGGCAGGAAGCTGGTGATCGGCTACATCCTGCGCCACCATCCGTCCTGGATCAGGCTGATCGCCGAGGCGCGCAAGCTCGGCGGCCCCTACGTCTTCCGCATGAATTTGAACCAGCAATCCTCCGGCCATACCTGGGAGACGCACAAGCAGTTGATGCAGACGACGTCGCCTATCGTCGACTGCGGCGTCCACTATCTCGACGTGATGCTGCAGATCACCGACGCCAGGCCGGTCGAGGTGCGCGGCATGGGGTTGCGGCTGACCGAGGAGGTTGCCTCGTCGATGTACAATTACGGCCATCTGCAGGTGCTGTTCGATGACGGTTCGGTCGGCTGGTACGAAGCCGGCTGGGGGCCGATGATTTCGGAAACGGCCTTCTTCGTGAAGGACGTCATTTCGCCCAATGGCTGCGTGTCGATCGTCATGAAGGAGGGTGTGAAGTCCGATGACATCGATACCCACACCAAGACCTCGACCATTCGCCTGCACAGTGCGGCGACCGGCCCGGACGGCAAGTTCGCCAAGCCGGACGAAATGCTGTCGATGGCGGGCGAGCCGGGCCATCAGGACCTCTGCGATCTCGAACAGGCCTTCGTGCTGAAGGCGATCCGCGAGGATATCGACCTCACCAGGCACATGGACGACGCGGTGAAATCGCTCGCCGTCTGCCTTGCCGCAGACGAGAGCGTGCGCAGCGGCGCAGCCGTCAAACTCTAGAACAGGGACGAAGCCGTGGGCTCGCTGAACATCGAGAACGTGAAGAAGGCCTTCGGGCCGGTCGAGGTGCTGAAGGGCATCAACCTCGAGGTGACGGACGGCGAATTCGTCGTCTTCGTCGGCCCGTCGGGCTGCGGCAAGTCGACCTTGCTCCGGGTCATTGCCGGACTGGAGGATTCGACCTCGGGCCGGGTCGTCATCGACGGCCAGGACGTGTCCGTCACGCCGCCGGCCAAGCGCGGCATCGCCATGGTGTTCCAGACCTATGCGCTCTACCCGCATCTGACGGTGAAGAACAATATGGGCCTCGGGCTGAAACAGGCGGGCACGCCGGCGGCCGAGATCGACCGCCGCATTGGCATTGCCTCCTCGATGCTGTCGCTGGAGCCCTATCTCGAAAGGCGGCCGGCCGAACTCTCCGGCGGCCAGCGCCAGCGCGTCGCCATCGGCCGCGCCGTGGTGCGCGAGCCCAAGCTTTTTCTCTTCGACGAGCCGCTGTCGAATCTTGATGCTGCATTGCGCGTCAACACGCGGCTGGAGATCGCGCAGCTGCACCGCCGGCTGAAGGCGACGATGATCTACGTCACCCACGACCAGGTCGAGGCGATGACGCTGGCCGACAAGATCGTGGTGCTGAACGCCGGCCGGATCGAGCAGATCGGCGGCCCGATGGAACTCTACAATTCGCCGGCGAATGAGTTCGTCGCCGGCTTCATCGGCTCGCCGAAGATGAACTTCGTCGACGGCGCCAGGCTTGGTGAAACCGCCAAGACCATCGGCGTACGGCCGGAGCATCTGACCGTCGACCCGAAATCCGGCGCCTGGAAGGGCACGGTCGTCCACGCCGAGCATCTCGGCGCCGACACCAATCTCTATCTCGACTGCGAGAAGGCCGGCCTGATCACCGTGCGCATCTTCGGTGTCTACGACGCCGAGCCGGGCGCCACGCTCTATGCGACGCCGGACCCGGCCAAGACCTATCGGTTTGGCGCTGATGGGAAGGTGCTGAAGTAGCGGCTGAACGCTTGGGTCGGCGCTGCCCCTCACCCTTACCCTCTCCCTGTGAAGAACGGGGAGAGGGGGTCGGCGGCGTTGGAGCGCTTCCCTTCTCCCCGTCACTAAACGGGGAGAAGGTGCCGGCAGGCGGATGAGGGGCGGCGCAAACTTATCGAACTTAAGTGCTCAAGCGTCAGCCTTGAACGTCTGCTTCTGCTGGCCAAGGCCCTCGATGCCGAGCTCGACAACATCACCGGCCTTCAAGAACACCGGCGGCTTCATGCCCAGCCCGACGCCGGGTGGGGTGCCGGTCGAGATGATGTCGCCGGGGTGTAGCGACATGAACTGACTGAGGTAGGAAACAAGGTATGCCACGCCATAGACCATGGTCTTGGTCGAGCCGTTCTGCATCGTCTTGCCGTTGACGGTCAGCCACATCTTGATGTTCTGCGGGTCGGCGACCTCGTCCTTGGTCACCAGCCACGGGCCGATCGGACCGAAGGTGTCGCAGGACTTGCCCTTGGTCCACTGGCCCTGCCGCTCGGCCTGGAAGGCGCGTTCAGAGACATCGTGGGCGACGCAATAGCCGGCGACATAGTCGAGCGCGTCGGCTTCGCTGACATATTTCGCCGTCTTGCCGATGACCACGGCCAGTTCGACTTCCCAGTCGGTCTTTACCGAGCCGCGCGGGATCAGCACGTCGTCGTCGGGCCCGACGATGGCCGAGCTTGCCTTCATGAAGATGATCGGCTCCGGCGGCACGGTGGCGCCGGTCTCGGCGGCGTGGTCGGAATAGTTGAGGCCGATGCAGATGAACTTGCCGGTGCCGGCAACGCAGGCGCCGATGCGGGGCTTGCCGGAAATCGCCGGCAGCGACTTCGGATCGAGTTTGGCCAGCGTCGCCAGCGATGCCGGATCGAGTGCCTTGCCGCCGATGTCGGCGACATGGCCGGTGAGATCACGGATCGTTCCATCCGCATCGAGCAGGCCGGGGCGTTCGCTCCCCGCCTCGCCATAGCGCAGCAGCTTCATGGTATGTCTCCTCAGTCGGTTTGGTTCAGATCGACCAGCCGCCGTCGATATTATAGGCCTGTCCGGACGTATAGGTAGCGCCGGCCAGATAGACGGCGAGATCGGCAATTTCCTCCGGCGTGCCGAGCCGGCCCATCGGCTGGCGGGCGATGAAGGCGGCGCGGGCGGCTTCGTAGTCGCCCTGCGCATGCATACGGTCCTGCAGCGACGGGCTCTCGACCGTGCCGGGGCAAATGGCATTGCAGCGAATGCCCTTGGCGACATAGTCGGCAGCGATTGCCTTGGTCAGGCCGATGACCGCAGCCTTGGTGACGCCATAGGCGAAGCGGTTCGGCACGCCCTTGCCGGCGCCGGCAACCGACGACATGTTGATGATCGATCCGTCGCCGCGCTCTAGCATGCCGGGCAGCACCGCTTTGATGGTGCGTATCATGGCGCGGACGTTGAGGTTGAAGGCGAAATCGAGATCGGCGTCCTTCATCTCGAGGATCGAGCCGGAATGGACGAAGCCGGCACAATTGAACAGCACGTCGACCTTGCCGATCTCGGCGAAGGCGGCGTTGACGGCATCGTCGTTGAGCACATCGAGCTTGCGGGTCTTGATGTCGGAGGTCTTGGCGAGCTCCGCCAGCAGCGCCTCGTTGATGTCGGTGGCGTAGACGACGGCACCTGCCTTGGCGAAGGCCAGTGCGCTCGCCTTGCCGATGCCTTGCGCCGCTGCCGTGACGACAACGACCTTGCCTGCCAGATCCGCCATGCTCTTCTCCTCGTCCGCTTGGGATCGTCCGGGTCTACCGGTGGTCGGCCACGGCGTCATGGGCCAGTCGGACGCCATCATGCGGCCTGCGCGCCTGTCAGCCCACAGATAAAGATGTTTTTTCTCGTTAAAGAACATGCATACGGGCGTCAAGTCCGAACACGATCACCATCGCGGCAGCGGCGTCGAAACTGCCCAAAGCACACGACGCGCTTTGGTTCCCTGTCTTCATCCATGTCGTGTCCCAAAACCAGCTGACGCTTTTTGGGCGACATGCATCAGTCGCCGTAAGGCACCCAGACGTTCTTGACCTCCACGGCGCGGCGCAGGAAGGCATCGCCGGCCGCCTCGTCGGCCGCCCAGTCGAGGCCGCGGCCATTGCCGCTCCAGACGCGCTTGAGGTTGCCGATCGACTCGGCCTCCGCCTTGGCGCAGGTGTCGGCATCGGCAAACACCCAGAGCCCGTCGACATCGTCATGCTTGGCCAGCACAGCGGCGAGTTCGGCCGTTCGGCCGGTAACGATGTTGATGGCGCCGGCCGGAACGTCGGAATATTCGATGACCTGATAGAGGTCGGTGGCGACCAGCGGGTACCGCTCGGACGGCACCGCGACCACGGTGTTGCCCATGGCGAGCGCCGGTGCGACGAGCGAGATCAGGCCAAGCAGCGGTGACGCGTCGGGGGCGACGACGCCGACAACGCCGACCGGTTCGTGCAGCGCCAGTGTCACGGCACGTGCCGGCGGCTGGTGAACGCGGCCCTCGAACTTGTCGGCAAGGCCTGCATAGAGGAACAGCCGCTCGATCGACTGGTCGACCTCGTCGCGCGCTGCCTTGGGCGTAGCGCCGGTCAGCTCGGTGAGGCGGGCGGCAAACTCGCCGGCGCGTCCGGAAAGATTTTCGGCCAGATAGTAGAGCACCTGGGAGCGGTTGTAGGCGGTCGCTTCCGGCCAGGCTTTGCAGGCTCGCGCCGCCGAAACGGCGTCGCGGATATCCTTGCGGCTGCCGAGACCGACCTCGCCGGCAAGCTTGCCCTTGGCGGTGGCGACAGCCAGCGAATAGTTGCCGTCCGGCCGCACCTGCTTGCCGCCGATGAACAGCTTTGCCGTGCGGTCGATCGTATCGCCGTCGGATTGCTCGGCAGGTTGCGCGGAGACTGCCGCCGGCTTGATCACCGGGCCAAGTGGCAATTTGGCCGCCAGATATTCGAACATGCCTTCGCGCCCGCCTTCGCGGCCGAAACCGCTCTCGCGGTAGCCGCCGAAACCGCAGGCGGCGTCGAACATGTTGGTGCCGTTGACCCAGACAACGCCAGCCTTCAATTGCGGCGCGACATGCAAGGCGAGGTTGACGTTCTCGCTCCACACCGAGGCGGCCAGCCCATAGCGCGTGTTGTTGGCAAGCTCAATCGCTTCCTCGGTGTTGCGGAAGGTCATGGTCGCCAGCACCGGCCCGAACACTTCCTCTTGCGCCAAAATATTAGCCGGCGAAACACCGGTGGCGAGCGTCGGCAGATGGTAATAGCCGGAGGTAGGCAGCGCGGCGTCCGGCTGCCAGCACACAGCGCCCTGTCTGGCGCCCTCGGCAACCAGGCCCTTGACCCGGTCGAGCTGTGTGGCGTCGACCAGCGGGCCGATATCGGTGTTCTTGTCGAGCGGGCTGCCGACGCGCAGCCGGCTCATGCGTGTCTTGACCTTGGCGATGAGGGCATCGGCGATGCCTTCCTGCACCAGAAGCCGCGAACCGGCGCAGCAGACCTGGCCCTGGTTGAACCAGATGCCGTCGACCAGCCCTTCGACGGCGCTGTCGAGATCGGCGTCCTCGAAGACGATGAAGGCCGACTTGCCGCCAAGCTCCAGCGACAGTTTCTTCCCTGAACCCGCCGTAGCTTTCCTGATGATTTTGCCGACGTCCGACGAACCAGTGAAGGCGATCTTCTGGATGCCGGGGTGGTTGACGATGGCCGCACCGGCTTCCGGGCCGCCTTGGACGATGTTGACGACGCCCTTCGGCACGCCGGCACGTTCGCAGATTTCGGCGAACAGGATGGCGGTCAGCGGCGTGAATTCGGCCGGTTTCAGAACCACGGTGCAGCCGGCGGCAAGCGCCGGCGCGATCTTCCAGGCCAGCATCAGCAGCGGAAAATTCCACGGGATGATTTGGCCGACGACGCCGACACCCCTGTGGCCGGGGAAATCCCTGTCCAGCGCCTGCGCCCAGCCGGCATGGTGGATGAAATGGCGGATGGCCAGCGGCACGTCGATGTCGCGGCTTTCGCGGATCGGCTTGCCGTTGTCGATCGACTCCAGCACGGCGAACAGGCGCTGGTGGCGCTGCATGGCGCGGCCGATGGCATAGAGCACTTTCGCCCTGACATAGCCTGAAGACGCCGACCATTTCGGCAGCGCCTTGGCCGCGGCCGAGACCGCCGCGTCGATATCGGTGGCATTGGCGTCCGACACTTTGGCCAGCAGCTTGCCGGAGGAGGGCTCGCTGGTCTCGAAGGTCTTGCCGCCGGAAGCGGCTTTCCAGTCGCCGCCGATGAACAGCGCCTTGCCGAAGTCGCGCGCCGCAAGCCAGGCGTCGGCCTCGTTGCGGGCTTCCGGCGCCGGGCCGTACTCCATGGCGTGATAGCGGTCGAGAATGTTCATGGGGTTCCTCCTTCGCCTCCCCTCGTGGGGAGGGTCGATCGGCTAGGCTGATCGCGGTCGGGCGCTCAAGCCATCGCGTGGCGATGATTGGCCGAATAGTGCCCGGTCAGATGGTGTTCGAGCTGGCGCTCGATGTCGGTCAAAAGGCTCGAGGCGCCGAAGCGGAACAGCTCGGGCTCCAGCCATGGCCGGCCGAGTTCTTCCTTCATCAGCACCAGCCAGTCGAGCGAGGCTTTTGCCGTGGAGATGCCGCCAGCCGGCTTGAAACCGATGAGATAGCCGGTCTCCTCGAAATAGGCTCGGATGGCGCGAACCATGGCGAGGCCGACCGGCAGCGTGGCGTTCACACTTTCCTTGCCGGTCGAGGTCTTGATGAAGTCGGCGCCGGCCATCATAGCGACCATCGAGGCGAGCATGACATTGCGCAGCGTGGCGAGGTCACCGGTGCCGAGGATGACCTTCAGATGCGCGTCCCCACAGGCGGCGCGCATCGAGACGATTTCGTTGTAAAGCTCCCGCCACTTGGCGCCGAACACCAGCCCGCGCGGAATGACGACGTCGATCTCGTCGGCGCCGTCCTTCACCGAGGCCTCGATTTCCTGCAGGCGGGTGGAAAGTGGGGCAAGGCCGTGCGGGAAGGCGGTGGAAACGGCGGCGACGTGGATGCCGGTGCCGCGCACGGCATCGACCGCGGTGGCGACGAAGGGATGGTAGACGCAGACGGCGGCCGGGCGAATGACCTCGCCCGCAATACCGAGACCCTCGACGATATCGCGGCGGAACGGATTGATCGCCTTGGCGCACAGCCGGCGCACGCGCTCTTCGGTGTCGTTGGAATTCAGCGTCGTCAGGTCCATGCAGGCGACGGCGCGCAGCAGCCAGGCCGCCTGATTGTCGGCCTTGATAGAGCGCCGCTTGGTCAGGCTCGCGACGCGGCGCTCGAGCGCCGAGCGGTTGACGCTGCGCACCGACTCCATGAAGCCGAGGTCGAGCTTCATGCCGGGGTTGCGCGCGATGCGATGGTCCAGCGGAACGGGGGTATTGGCGGCGGCGCGCGCCGGCAGTGGCGTCACCTTCGACGCGCCGGCACCAAGCTCGGCTTCGCGGATTGTGCTGCTCATCTCCTGCCCTTTCATTCAGCGACTTGCGCCGAAGATAGCCCGTGAATTGACGCTTCACGAGTCCCTTAATGCATGCCGCCCAAAAGTGCGCAGCGGTTTTGGGACAACGGCATGCATCGACAAAAAACAAAAAGCGCGTCGCGTAAGGCGACGCGCTTTTGCGCTCATAGCTTAAAAAGGCCGCGAAAGCAGCTAGTTTTTTGACCGAAAGGTCAAAACTTGATTTCTGAGTGTGTTGGTCGGCTCAGCCGACGAAGGCGCGTTCGACGACAAAACTCGCCGGATGATGCAGCGAGCCCTCCTCGAAGCCGAGGCTTTCGGCCAGCTCCTTGACGTCCTTCAGCATGTGCATCGAACCGCAGATCATGATGCGGTCGGTTTCCGGATTGAGCTTGTCGATGCCGAGATCGGTATAGAACTTGCCGGACCCGATCAGCGCGGTGATGCGGCCCATGCGCGCCGAGTCTTCGCGGGTCGTCGAATTGTAGAGGGTGACGCGGCCGCCGGTCAGCTCGCCGATCAGCGGATCGCTTTCGAGCCCGGCGACCAGCTCCTGGCCATAGATGAGCTCGGCAGTATCGCGGCAGGTGTGGGTCAGGACGACCTGCTCGAACTTCTCATAGGTGTCGGGGTCGCGCAGCAGGCTGGCGAAAGGCGCGATGCCGGTGCCGGTCGAGATCATGAACAGGCGTTTGGCGGGCGTCAGCGCGTCGACGACCAGTGTGCCGGTCGACTTCTGGCGCATGATGACGGTGTCGCCAACCTGGATCTTCTGCAGTTCCGAAGTCAGCGGGCCGTCCGGCACCTTGATCGAGAAGAATTCCAGCTCGTCGTCCCAGGCCGGGCTCGCCACCGAATAGGCGCGGAAAACCGGCTTCTCGGCGTTGGGCAGGCCGATCATGACGAACTCGCCGGAACGGAAGCGCAGCGACTGCGGCCGGGTGATGCGGAACGAGAACAGCCGGTCCGTATAGTGCTTTACCGAGACGACGGTCTCGGCATAGACATTGGCCGGAATCGGAAACTGCAGCGGGCGGGCGCCTGCGGTATTGAATGCGGTTGTGGTGTTCATCAAATCCAACCTTCTGGCCCAACTGCGAACGCGGGCACCAAACCTTCACCTGCGCGCCCGAACTGTTCAGGTTCCGGCGTGCTGCCTGCACACTCCAAAGCAGTAAGCTCTTGTGTCCGGAATTTATTAGTATACAAACGATATTTGCGTCAAGATACCGCCGCGAAACACCTTTCCAAACTGTGACATATCCGTAGTCCGCGCATTTCGGGTTTCGACAATGAAAGAGAATTTTTCGGTGCAGCAGCCGGATTCCCTGGGCAGCGTCGTCGCCGGTATCGATGTCGGCGGGACCTTTACCGACCTGCTTCTGATCGACGGCCGAGACGGCGGCCGGGTGCATATCGCCAAGACCCCGACCACGGTCGACAACCAGGCGTTCGGCGTCGTTTCGGCGCTCGGCGCCACCGGATTTCCGATCGACGGCATAGACCTCATCGTGCATGGCACGACCACCACCACCAATGCGGTGCTCGAACGCCGGCTGGCGAAAACCGGCATGATCACCACGCGCGGTTTTCGCGACGTGATCGAGCTCGGCCGGCGCACGCGGCCGCAGGCCTACGGCATGACCGGCAGTTTCGTGCCGATCATCCCGCGCAATCTGAGGCTCGAAGTCTCGGAGCGTGTCGAGGCGTCGGGCACGGTGCGCGCGCCGCTCGACGAGGCCGAAATGCGCGTGGCGGTGAAGGCCTTGATCGACGCCGGCTGCGAATCCCTCGTCATCCATTTCCTGCATTCCTACGCCAACCCGGCGCATGAGCGCCGCGCCGCCGAGATTGCCGCCGAGCTCTGGCCGAACGGCTACATCACGTCGGGCCACGCGCTGCTGTCGGAAGCGCGCGAATTCGAGCGCGGCGTCACCGCTTCGGTCAATGCCTCGGTGCAGCCGATCCTCGAGCGCTATGTCGAGCGGCTGCGCAAGGAGTTGGGCTCGAAAGGCTATGCCCGCGACTTCCTGATCATGAACGGCAATGGCGGCATGATCTCGGCCCGCTTCGTCACACGTGAATCGGCCAAGACCGTCATGTCCGGTCCGGCCTCGGGCGTCATCGCCGCCGCCTATACGGGAAAACGCGCCGGCTACGAAAACCTCGTCACCTACGACATGGGCGGCACCTCGACCGACGTGGCGCTGATCCGCAACGCCGAGCCGGCTGTCTCGAACGAGATCGAGATCGAATATGCTATGCCGATCCACGTGCCGATGGTGGCGGTGCACACGGTCGGCGCCGGCGGCGGCTCGATCGCCCGCGTCGATGCCGCCGGCCTGATCCAGATCGGTCCGGAAAGCGCCGGCGCCAATCCCGGCCCGATCTGCTACGGACGCGGCGGCCTTGAGCCGACCATCACCGACGCCAATCTGGTGCTCGGCCGGCTGGCGCCGAAAAAGCTGCTGGCGGTCGAAAACCCGGTCACCGTCGAGCGCGTCACCGGTATCTTCGAGGAGAAGATCGGCAAGGCGACCGGCCTGTCCGGCGTCGAGGCGGCGGGCGCGGTGCTGCGGCTCGGCAACATGAAGATGGCCGGCGCCATCCGCATGGTTTCGGTGTCGCGCGGCCATGATCCGCGCGATTTCGCACTGTTCGCCTTCGGCGGCGCCGGGCCGCTGCACGCAACCGCCCTGGCGCGCGAACTCGGCCTGCCCAAGGTGCTGGTGCCGGCGCGGCCAGGTATCACCAACGCGCTCGGCTGCGTCGTCGCCGATCTGCGCCACGACTTCGTCAACACCGTCAACCAGCCGGTGGCGGTGCTCGACGAGGACCAGCTTCACGCCGTATTGGAACGGCACCGAAACGAAGGCGAGGAGCTCATCGGCAAGGAAGCGGTGAAGCCCGAGACGATCCGCGTCACCCACTCCGCCGACATGCAGTTCGTCGGCCAGACCCACATCATCAACGTGCCGTTGCCATCCTCGTCGGTGACCAAACATGAGCTGCAAACGCTGTTCGAAAAAGCCTATTTCGCCCGCTTCAAGGTCGAGCTGCCGGAAATCCGCGCCAACCTCGTCAACCTCAACACCTCGGTGACGGGTGTGCGGCCGGCGATCGACCTGTCGCGTTTGATCGACCCGGCTGGTCGCGGAAAAACGCTCGACGAAGCACGGCGCGAGATTCGGCCGGTCTGGTACGGCGGGCGGTGGCACGACACCCCGGTTTTCGCGCGCGAAAAGCTGCCGCTCGACGCGGTCATCGAAGGCCCGGCGATCCTCGAACAGATGGATGCGACCACCGTGCTCGAACCCGGCGACCGGGCGCGCTCGGACGCCGACGGCAACATCATCATCGACATTGGCGAGGCCTGAGATGCCTGACATTGATATGGCAAAGCTCGACGCCATCACCCTTTCGGTCCTCCAGGCGGCCTTGCAGCAGGTCTGCGACGAGATGGACCTGACCTTCTCCCGCGCCGCCTTCTCGCCGGTCATCGCCGAGGCCAACGACCGCTCCGATGGCATCTATTCGGCTGTCGATGGCTCGCTGATCGCGCAGGGGTCGCAGGGCCTGCCGGTGTTCGTCGGCGTCATGCAGTATTCGACCAAAACGGTGATCGAGATGATCGCCGACGGCCGCTGCCTGCCGCCGGAGCCCGGCGACATCTACATCGTCAACGATCCCTATCTCGGCGGCACCCACCTGATGGATGTGCGCTTCGCCATGCCGGTCTACCGGGCCGGCAAGATTTTCTGCTGGCTGTCCAACACCGGCCACTGGCCTGACATTGGCGGCTCGGTGCCGGGCGGTTTCTCGGCTTCCGCGACCGCGGTCGAACAGGAAGGCCTCCGGCTGCCACCGGTCAAGCTGTTCAAGAAGGGCGTACTTGACCCCGAAATCTACGCCATCATCTGCTCCAACATCCGCGTTGCCGACCAGCGGATCGGCGACATCCGCGCCCAGGCCGCCGCGTTGCTGATCGGCCAGGATCGGCTTAACGGAATCCTCGATCGTTACGGAGACGAAACCGTTGTCGAGGCGATCGCCGAACTGCGCCGGCGGGCCGCCGAACAGATGCGCGCCAACATATCCGCCATCCCCAATGGCACCTACCATTCCAAGGCCTTTGTCGATTCCGACGGGGTGGTCAACGAGCCGCTGACCATCGCGCTGGCCGTCCAGAAACGGGGCGACACGCTGACCTTCGATTTCGCCGGCTCGTCAAAGCCCTGCGCCGGACCGATGAACAGCGTGCTGGCGACGACCTTGTCCTCGGTCTATCTCGCCATGCGCCACATTTTCCCGGATGTGCCGATCAGCGCTGGCGCTTTCGAGCCGCTTGAGGTCAAGCGGCCGGAAGGCACCTTCCTCGACGCCAAGTATCCGCGGCCCGTGTCAGGCTGCGCCGCCGAGGTCTCGCAGCGCATCGCCGAGGCGGTGTTCGCGGCCATGGTGCAGGCGCTACCGGATAAGGTGACGGCGGCCCCGGCCGGGTCCAGCGGCAATTTCGCGCTCGGCGGCAACGATCCGGCGCGCGGCCGCGACTACGTCATGTACCAGATCTCCGGCGGCGGCTATGGCGGCAATTCCAGTCATGACGGCTTGACCAATGGCTGCTCGACCATCGGCATCTCCAAGTCGCCGCCGGTCGAGATCATGGAGCAGGCCTTTCCGGTGCTCTACCGCCACTACGCCTTGCGTGAGGGTTCGGGCGGCGCCGGCAAGCAGCGCGGCGGCTTCGGCCTCGCCTATGAGGTCGAAATCCTGCGCGGCGATGCCCGCGCCTCCTTCGTCATGGACCATGGCCGTTTCGGCCCGCAGGGTGCGCTTGGCGGCAAGGACGGCGCGGTCAACACGGTGACCGTCTTCCGCAATGGCGAGGAGCACGTGCCGCCGCATCTCTCCAAGGAGCAGGATATCGCGCTGAAGGCCGGCGACCGCGTGCGCGTCGGCACGCCGGGCGGCGGCGGCTATGGCGATCCGCTTGAGCGCGATGCCGATCTGGTGCTGCGCGATGTGGCGCTGGGATACTACACGTCAGCGGAAGCCAGCGAAAAATTCGGTGTTGTCCTGTCGGCGGGCGAGTTCGCCGTTGACCGGAAGGCGACGGACAAGCAGCGCGCCGGCTAACACTGACAGCGGCCGTGATCGCCCGCCGCGCCGTGATCGCCGCAGCACATGTCGTTTCCGTCTCCGCCGGGGTCACGAAAGCCCGTAGACTTATCCAGTCAACGGAGATCTCGGACATGCGTCTTTTCGGTCGTTTCGTGCTTGCCGCCTCGGTCGCCCTGGTTCTCGCCACGGGGGCCGCTTCCGCCCAGGACAAGAAACTCAGGATCGGCACCGAGGGCGCCTATCCGCCCTTCAACTACGCCAATGCCGACGGCACGCTGGGCGGTTTCGACATCGACCTCGGCAAGGCGCTGTGCGCTGAGATGAAGGCCGAGTGCGAGTTCACCGTGCAGGACTTCGATGGCTCGATACCTGCGCTGCAGGCCGGCAAGTTCGACGCGATCATCAACATCACCATCACGCCCGAGCGGGCGGAGAAGGTCGAGTTCACCCACAAATACTACCAGACGCCGCCGGCCATCGCGGTGCCGAAGGATTCGACCATCGCCGGCACCTCGCCGGACGATCTGAAAGGCAAGGCGCTCGGCGTGCAGACCGCGACCATCCACCAGAAATTCGCCGAGCAGAAATACTCAGGCTCGACCGTCAAGGCCTATCCGACCGGCGATGACGCCCGCACCGACATGGCCAATGGCCGCCTCGACGCAATGATGGACGGCTCGATCATCCTGACCGAATGGCTGAAGAAACCGGACGGCGCCTGCTGCAAGTTGCTTGGCACGCTGACGGCCGTTCCGGCCATTCACGGCCCCGGCGTCGGCATCGCGCTGCAGAAGGGCGACAAGGAGCTGGCCGACAAGTTCAATGCCGCGATAGACGCGCTGCGTGCCAACGGAAAATACAAGGAAATCAACGATAAATACTTTTCCTTCGACGTTTACGGCAGCTGATCCCGGCAGCAATTCCCTTCGGCAGCGCTGTCCGGCGCTGCCGATTTCTATGAATAGTGGAGACTTTCTTGGCTGAACGGCGCTCCCCCTTCTACAGCAGCATCGTCGGATTGGGCGCGACCATGGGTCGGGTCGGTGGCGATTTCATCTCGGCCAAGACTTATTCCGGCATCGCCGACGAGCACCTGAACACGCGCAAGAATGTCGGCGTGCAGGATCTCAGCACCATGGGCAAGATGGACATCAAGGGGCCGGACGCCGAGGCGCTGGTCAATCATGTCATCGTCAACGATGCGGCGGCGATGAAGCCCGGCCAGGTCCGTTATTCCACCGTCTGCCGCGAGGATGGCGGCATCATGGACGATCTCACCGTGTTCCGTCTGGCGCCCGAACATTTCATGCTGGTGACCGGCTCGGTCAATCGCCTGAAGATGCTGCCGTGGCTGCTGCATCATGTGCAGGGGCGCAAGGCCTATGTCACCGACATCACCGCGGCCATCGCCTTCCCGACCATCCAGGGGCCGCGCTCGCGCGACCTGCTGAAGGCGTTGATCTCGGATGCCGATCTGGACGGGCTCAAGCGCTGGTCGTTCGCCTCAGGGCGCATTGGTGAGACGAAGGTACTGATCTCGCGCACCGGGGTGACCGGCGAGCTAGGCTTCGAACTGTTCGTGCCGGCCGACGAGGCGGCTTCGGTCTGGAACGCGCTGATGACGGCCGGCCGTGACTTTGGCCTGAAACCCTATGGCGTGCTGGCGATGTTCACGCTCGGACTGGAAAAAGCCTATCCGGCGCATGGCATCGACATGGACGAGACCCGCACACCGTTCCATGTCGGCCTCGACCGCTGGATCAAATTCGACAAGGGCAATTTCGTCGGCCGCGAAGCCTTGCTCAAGGTCCGCGACAAGAGCCTGGACGAGCAATGGGTCGGGCTGATCCTCGACGGCGACAGACCGGCCGCGACCGACGCCAGGGTGCTGGCCGATGGTGAGGACGCCGGCATCGTCACCTACAGCGACCACGGCTATTCCCTCGGCAAGGTGCTGGCGACCGCGCATATGCGGCTGCCGTTCACGGCTGTCGGCACGGAACTCAGCATCGACATAGACGGAAAGCCGACCCGCGCGGTCGTCGCGCCAATCCCGTTCTTCGACCCCGAGGGGGTCAGGCTGAGGGGCTAGCGCGGCTTGTTCCGGAAATCGCTCTTGGGCCTTCCTTTCGGCTAAGGGTATGGCGGAAGGTCGACATTCATCCATCGGGTATGCCGACAGCAAGCAGGTCTCTCCGAAGGTCCTCCAGGATTTTTGGGTTACGATACGGATCGATCAAGATGGTGCTTACAGTCGCATCGGGCCTTGCCGCCAGACACTGCCTGGCTGCGTGAGCGGCGAGTTGCTCGTCGCCCATTCTCAAATGACACACCGCCAGAAACGCATAAGCCCAAAATGCATAGGCATTGAGATTCCGGTAGGAGGCTATCGCCTCAGGATACCGTCCGAGAACCAGAAGAACTTGTCCGCGTAGATCCCAGAACCAATCGTAATTCAGGGGATCACGGGCGATGCAGACGTCCAGATCGGACAAAGCTTCCTCATGCCGACCGAGATAGCTCCAGCACAAGCCCCGTATTGCTCTCGCCCGGGTTTCGTTCGGATTAAGGTTCACACCCTGCTCGAGATGCAGCAACGCCTCTTCCAATTGTCCCATGAAGATGAGCGTGTGACCTACCGCTGTATGGCTCCATGCCTGTTTCGGCTCAAGTTTTAGAGCACGGCGACCGTGGGCAAGAGCGTTCGTGAGCGTGTTCCCGTCCCCCTCAAGCAGCCATTTGCTTGTGAGTACAGTCGCCATCATTGCATGGATGGTAGCGACATTCGGGTCGAGCTCAATCGCCCTGGCAAGATAGGGCTCTGCTTCCAGAGTAGTGTCATAGCGAACCATCCGAACGCGAGCCTGAAGATACAGGTCGTAGGCGTCGAGCTGGGTGATCGGAAGGCGCCGCATCTTCTCCACACCCGAAGTGCGGATTGTGCCGACGACGGTGATAGCGACGCTTCTGGCGATCTCCTCCTGGAGCTCAAAAATATCTGTCAGCTCCCGATCGAATCGATCGGCCCAGATTTGATTGCCGGATTTGGCCTCTATGAGTTGCGATGAGATCCTGACCCTGTCGCCGGCACGGCGAATGCTACCCCGAAGCAGGTAGTCGACGGACAACTGCTTCGCGATGGTGACGGCGTCGACAGTCCTTCCCTTGAACACAAAGGAGGAATTGCGCGCTATGAGATGAAGTTCACCGAATCGTCCCAGTTCGGTGATGATGTCCTCGGTGACCCCGTCGCTGAAATATTCCTGGCTGGCGTCGCTGCTCATGTTCTCGAATGCAAGAACTGCAACGACTGGTCCGCGGCTTGATGCGCCGTCGGTTTGCGGTCTGGGCGTCTCGTCCATGCTCCTGCGCAATAGCTGAAGCTCGTCACCTGGCTCCAGGTTCAGCTCGCGCTTCAGCAACAGCTTGCACGCCTCATAATGCTTGATGGCGAGCGCGGCCTGACTCAGGGCGATGTGCGCCCGCATCAACGCGACATGCGACGGCTCCCGCAGCGGATCAAGAGCAACCAGCCGTTCGCAGATTGCAACACGCTCGATGCCGCTCTCCGATTCTGCCAGAAGCTGGAACACATCGATTGCCCGCAGGGACAGGTCGGCACGGGCTTGGCGAAGCCAATCCTCGAAAGCGTTGTCAAACGTGCTCAACCCATCAAGAAAAGGGCCGGCATAGAGGGTGGCAGCCCGCCGAAGCTCGGCCGCATCACGGCTCGCGGATGCAGCGACGAATTCAGTCACGTCGATGGTGAAGAATTTCGGATTGAGCGCGACACGATCCCCGACCAGGGCCAAGGCATCCGCTCCCAACCCGGCAAAATCCTTGCGGATAGCAGCCAGGGCCTGTCGCAGACTGTCCCTTGCCTGCTCCTCACCTCGATCGCTCCATAGAAGAGCAGCCAGCTTGTGACGCGTCGCCTCCTGGTTCGGTGCTACGGCGAGAATGCCCAGAAGTGCTCTATTCTTCTTGGCAGCCACCTCCAAGGGTTTCCCCTGTGGCGACGTCAGGTGAAAACCACCCAGGAGATCGAGCCGCGCTGGGCTCATCGCGATATACTCTGAATTTCTGCTTTTTCCGCGATATTCACGAGCTTTTCACAGGCATCTCACGCCCCGCATTCGATGTTGCCTCTCGCAACTAACAACATCCGAGAGGAAACTCCAATGTCCGTCGTCACCGAGGTTCTGGGAAAGGCAGGTGAAACGCTCACGAACGAACTGCCGAAGCGGGGTAAGGTCCACCTTGGCCGATTTTTGTACAGCATAGCAGCGGTATATGCCTCCGCGACCTGGAAGGCCTACGGGGCGGCTACTGGCCTTGGTGCGAATAGTCCCGGACGTCGACCTGACGACGACGTCGGCAACTACTGAACGTCTTCGTCCCAACGCCGCGACGCAGACCTCGTCCAAGCCATCATCGTCGGGCCTTGTGGTTCAGAAGCACCGCTACAGGCTCGTATGGAAGACAATCTCGCCCAGATCGTCGGGCCAGTCCTCACCCCCGCCGATCCAGCCTTGCCACCAGCCGGTCGCCGGCCCACTGGATCCCGCAGACCAGGATGATCAGCACGATCACCACGGCGATCATGACGCTGGTCTCGAAACGCTGATAGCCATAGCGGATGGCGAGGTCGCCGAGCCCACCGGCGCCGATGGCGCCAGCCATCGCCGAGGCGCCGATCAGCGTCACCAGCGTCACCGTGAAACCGGCGACGATGCCGGGCAGGGCTTCGGGCACCAGCACCTCGCGGATGATCGTCCAGCGATTGCCTCCCATGGCGCGCGCCGCCTCGATCAGCCCGCGGTCGACTTCGCGCAGCGACACTTCGGCGATGCGCGCATAATAGGGCGTGGCCGCGATCGACAGCGGCACTATGGCCGCCCAGGTGCCGATCGAGGTGCCGACGATCAGCCGCGTCACCGGGATCAGCGCCACCAGAAGGATGATGAAGGGCACCGAACGGAAGCCGTTGATGACGGCGCCGAGCGCGCGGTTCACCCATAGGCTTTCGGCGATCCCGCCGCGTTCGGTGGCGATCAGCGCCAGCCCCAGCGGCAGGCCGAACACCAGCGAGATCAGGCCGGACGCGGCCGTCATCAGCACGGTTTCCCAGATCGAACGCAGCAGAAGCTCAAACAGGATTGGCGACATGGCCAAGCACCTCCACCCGCGCCTGGCGGGCCTTCAGGAATGTGACGACGGCGGCGAGATGGCTTGCATCGCTGCCAGGAACAGAAACGAACAGCGTGCCGACGGGCTGCTGCTGGATGTGGTCGATGCCGCCATGAACGAGGCGGAAGGGGCCTGGAACAGCAGTGGCGAGATCGGACAGCAATGGGCCGCGAGCCGCCTCGCCGGCCACGTCGACGCGCAGGACCGTCTCCGTCCCGGCCGACGGCAGCAGCTGGGCTGCCATTTCGGCGGGCAGCTGCGGCCGGATGGCGCCGAGCAGGCTGCGTGTGATCTCCGAACGCGGCTCGGCAAACACCGACCAGACCGGCCCTTCCTCGACGATGCGGCCGGCATCGATCACCGCCACCCGATCGGCGATCGAGCGGATCACCTCCATCTCATGGGTGATCAGCAGGATGGTCAGCCCAAGCTGCCGGTTGATGTCTTTCAGCAGAGCGAGGATGGAGCGCGTCGTCTCCGGGTCGAGCGCCGAGGTGGCTTCGTCCGACAGCAGCAGCGCCGGCCGCGCCGCAAGCGCCCGGGCGATGCCGACGCGTTGCTTCTGGCCGCCCGATAGCGATGCCGGATAGGCCTTGGCTTTCTCCGACAAGCCGACGAGGTCAAGCAGTTCGGCGGCGCGCTGCGGCCGCTCGGCCTTCGGTCGGCCCTCGATCTTCAGCGGCAGCGCCACATTGTCCTCGACCGTCTTGGCCGACAAAAGGTTGAAGTGCTGGAAGATCATGCCGATGCGCCGCCGTAGCGGCTGCAGATCGCGCTCGCCGAGCCGGCTGATCTCGCGGCCTTCGATGAAGACCTCGCCGGAATCGGGCCGCTCCAGCCCGTTCAGGCAGCGGATCAGCGTCGATTTGCCGGCGCCGCTGCGGCCGATGATACCGAGGATCTCGCCCTTGCGCACCGTCAGCGAGATGCCATCGAGTGCCGCTGTCGCGCCAAAACGGCGCTTCAGGTCGACAAGGCGCACCACGTCCTGCGGTGTTGCGCCCGGCTGGTCCGTGGTCTCGGCAGTTGCGGTAAAATGCTGGTTCATGCGCGGATTCCCTAGAAATACAATTGCGGCCCGCGCGTTGCGCGGACCGCTTTCCCGGTAAAAGCAGGCACGTCAGCGCCCGCATATCCCCTAGTAGGCGCTGAGGCCGGTGCCTTTGTAGACCTTGTCGAACTCGGCCTTCACCGCCTCGTTCTGATAGGACGCCACCAGCGTCTTCACCCAGGCCTCGTTCTCATTGCCGACCTTCACCGCGATGAAGTTGCGATAGGGATTGTCGGCGATGGGCTCCTGCGCGATACGATTTTCCGGCGTCAGGCCGCTTTTCAGCGCCCAGTCGGTGTTGACCACGGCGGCGTCGAGATCCTCGACCGAGCGGCCGACGATGCCTGCGTCGAGTTCCTTGATCACCACCTTCTTGGCGTTCTCGGCGATGTCGGCGGTGGTGGCCAGAATGCCGGTGCCGTCCTTCAGCTTGATCACCCCCTCGTTCTGCAGCACGCGCAGCGCCCGGCCTTCGTTGGACGGATCGTTCGGCACGCCGATGACCGCGCCTTCGGGCAGGTCGGCGACCTTGGTGTACTTCTTCGAGTAGAGGCCGATCGGCCAGACGCCGGTATAGCCGACGCGGACGATATGGTAGCCCTGTGTCTTGATCTGGTTGTCGAGATAGGGCTGGTGCTGGAAGGCGTTGGCGTCGATCTCGCCGCGCTCGAGCGCTTCGTTGGGCTGGGTATAGTCGTTGAACACCACGGTCTCGATGGTGAGGCCCTTTTCGGCCGCCTGCGCGACAACGACGCGCCAGACATCCTCGTCCTCGCCGCTGATGATGCCGACCTTGATCGCCTTCTTGTCCTCGGCGAACGACGCATGAGGCGCCATCAGGCTGCCGATGGCAACAGCCGAGGCAAAAAGCAGAGCAAGGCCACTGCGCCGGTTGAGGGTTGACCAAAGGGAAGATGGCAAAGTGTTTTTGAAGTCAGTCATGATTGATCTCTGCGGTTGTGAAGTCATGGCAGCCAGGCTGATTGCCGAGCCTTGGTCACATCATCAGAAATTCTATCGATTTATCAAAGAACGCGTTTCGCCGTTCTCGTCAAAGCCGGGAATATTCTCTCAAAAATTTCAGGAGAGTGAGCACAAGACGCCGCCTGACCGACCGCAGGGGACTGCAGTCGATCCGACGGAAGCCAGGTTCCAAGACAACCCGGCGCCGGTCTCAGAGAGCGATCCAGGCGGTCTTCAGGTCAAGATATTTGTCCAGCGCGTGCAGCGACTTGTCGCGGCCGAAGCCGGACTGCTTGACGCCGCCGAGCGGCACGGTGATGTCGGCGCCGCCATAGGTGTTGACGTGGACGACGCCGGCATTGATGGCGCGCACCATGCGATGCGCGGTGGAAAGGTTGGCTGTCCACACCGCCGAGGCCAGCCCATAGACGGTCGAATTGGCCAGGCGCACCGCCTCCTCCTCGGTCTCGAAGCGCATGACGCCGAGCACGGGCCCGAACACCTCTTCGCGGGCCAGCTGCATGTCCTGCGTCACGTTGTCGAAGATCGTCGGCGCCATGTAGCTGCCGCCGGTCTCGGCAAGTATCCGTTCGCCGCCGGTGACCAGCCGGGCGCCTTCCGCAGCCGCCCGGTCGACAAAGCCGAGATTCTTGGCCAGCTGTTCGGAGCTCGACACCGCGCCGACGTCGCTTGAGAGATCAAGCGGATCGCCGACCTTCAGCCGCGTGGTCGCCGAGAGCAGCTCGTCCATGAAGCGGTCATAGACGGACGCCTGGACGAGCAGGCGCGAGCCGGCGACGCAGACTTGGCCGGAATTGCGGAAGATACCATTGGCCGAGACGACCGCCGCCTGCTTCAGGTCCGGGGCGTCGGCAAAGACGATGTTGGGCGACTTGCCGCCGAGTTCGAGGAAGACCCGCTTCAAATTGGAACGCGCGGAATATTCGAGCAGCCGCCGACCGACAGGCCCCGACCCGGTGAAGGCGATGGCGTCGACATCCATATGCAGGCCGAGCGCTTCGCCGGTGACCGCGCCGCGCCCGGTGACGACGTTGAACACACCGGCGGGGAGTCCGGCCTCGCTGGCCAACTCGGCCAGCCGCAGCAGCGTCAGCGAAGCGATCTCCGGCGGCTTGACCACCACGCAATTGCCGGCGGCGAGCGCGGGCGCGATCTTCCAGGCGCCGATCATCAGCGGAAAGTTCCACGGCACGATGACGCCTACGACGCCGAGCGGTTCCTTGTGGATCAGCCCGAGCACGTTCTCGGCCGTCGGCGCGATCTCGCCATAGATCTTGTCGATCGCCTCGGCATAGTAACGGATGGTGCCTGCCGCCGAGAGCGGTTCGGCCTTGTAGGCCATGCCTATTTCTGTGCCATTGTCGCGGACGCCGAGCACGGCCAGTTCGTCGGCATGCTTTTCGACCAGCTCGGCGAGTCTTGTCAGCACCTTCTTGCGGAAGGCGGGTGCCGAGCGCGACCACGAACCATTCTCGAAGGCCTTGCGCGCCGACTTGACGGCACGGTCGACGTCGGCGGCATTGCCGTCGGCTATGCTGGCGAAGGGCCGGCCGTCGATCGGCGACGTCACCGGCAGACTCGCGCCGCTCATGCCATCGATCTGTGCGCCATCGATGAACAGGCGTCGCGCCCCGATCTCCGTCTTGCGCAACGTGTCGATGGCATCCTGGCTGATCATTGTGTTCTCACTTCTGGAGTTAAGCAGTACGAGGGGCGGCTTGGCGCGCCGCCCCTTGCTTCCCTCGATCCTGTGTCCCGCTCAATCCTTCAACGGCTGGCCGAGATTTTCGAAGGCGACCGGATCGCGGCTCTTCAGCGCGCTTGCCAGCAGCAATCCGACAATTGCTGCAATCAGCACCAATCCCGGCAGGAACACGCCAAGGAAGCCGCCGGCGCCTGACAGGCTGCCGAAATTGATGACGATCAGGTAGATGATGACGACGAAGGCGATGAAGGTCAGACCGGGCAGGATGGTGGTCTTCAGCGCATTCTCCCGGGCAGCCGGATTGGCACGGAAGAACATCACCACGGCCAGCGACGCCACCGCCATCATGACGATGACGCCGAGCGTTGCGACATTGGTCAGCCACGAAAACAGCGCCAGCACCGGATCGAGGCCGAGCACGGCGAACAGCCCGACGACGATTGCCGCCAGCACGCTCTGGATGACCGACGCGACATGCGGGCTCTGGTGCACCGAATGGGTCACGCCGATCGTCTGCGGCAGAAGCTTTTCGCGGCCAGAGACGTAGATGTAGCGGGCAACCGCATTGTGGAACGCGAGCACGCCGGCAAACAGGCTCGACACGAACAGGATGCTCATCGCATGCGACAGCATCGTTCCGGCGTAACGGTCGGACAGGCCGAACAGGAAGGTCGTCGGGTCCTGCAGTCCCTGCAGCGCCGGCAGCAGCTTGTCGACACCGGCGCCGACCGCCATCAGCCATGCCGTGACCATGTAGAAGACGCCGATCAGCAGCACGGAGAAATAGGTGGCGCGCGGAACCGTGACCTCGGGGTCGCGGGCTTCCTCGGCATAGATGGTCGTCGCCTCGAAACCGATGAAGGCGGCAAAGCAGAACAGGATGGCGATGGCCGGTGCACCTGATGTGATCTGGCTCCAGCTGAACGGCGCCGCCGACAGCCCGCTATCGCCGCCGGTCTTGAGGATGGCGATGTCGAGGACCAGCACCACCAGATATTCGCACAGCACCAGCACCGTCAGGATCTTGGCCGACAGGTCGACTTGGCGATAGCCGAGCACGGCGACCAGCGCGATGGCGATGAAACTCCATACCCACCAGGGCAAATTTATGCCCCAGCCGGCAAACAATCCGGCCGTCGCCGCGCCGAGCAGGCCCATGACGCCGATCTGCATGGCATTGTAGGACAGGATGGCGATCAGCGCCGTGGCGCCGCCGGCCAGGCCGCCGAGCCCACGCGCCGCATAGGCGTAGAAGGCGCCGGCATTGCCGACGTGACGCGACATCGTCACATAGCCGACCGCAAACAACAGCAGCAGGATGGTCACGATGAGATAGGTGCCGGCAAAGCCGGCGCCGTTGCCCATCAGCATGCCGAGCGGCGTGCCGCCGGCCACCGCGGTAAGGGGGGCCGCCGCCGAGATCACCATGAAGGTGATGGCGCCGACGCCAAGACTGTTCTTGCGCAGCCTGTTGGCCGGCGCCTGCTCCGTAACTGCTGACATTGGTCCCTCCTGTGTGCGAACCCTTCGGTCCGCCGGCCAATCGGCCTGTTCCATCTGCTCTGGATGCTGGTTCATTATTTGAACCCTTATTTTGAATATAGACTTGCAAACAAAGCCGATGCCTGTCAAGTTAATTCACACGTTAAATGATTAGTCGAAGGAGGCGAAGTTGGGTACGGTCGGCAAGGCGATCTCACTTCTGGAGCTGTTCACCGTCGACGAGCCCGAACTCGGGCTGTCGGATCTGGCGCGCCGGTCGGGCTTCGACAAGGCGACAACGCGACGGCTGCTGGTGGCGTTGACCGGCCATGGCTTCGTCGAACAGGATGCCGCCACGCGGCACTATCGCCTCGGCGCCGGCCTGTCTCGTCTGGCCCGCATCCGCGAGGCGCGCTTTCCCTTCCTGCAGACAGCGGTTCCCCTGGTGCGGGACCTCGCGGCGTCCACAGCCGAGACCGTGCATCTGTCGGAATTCGGCGTCGATGCGCTGGTCACCGTCCATGTCGAGCATCCGGCCTGGGCAAACCGGGTCAATATCGATATCGGCCAGCTTCTCCCGCTGCACTCCACCGCCTCCGGCATCGCCTATCTGGCCTTCGCCCGCGACGAGACCGTCAAGGCATGCCTGACGGGCTCCCTCAAGGCCTTCACGACGCATACGCTGATCGAGCCGGCCGCCATCTCCACATCCATCGCCGAGACGCGCGATCGCGGCTATTCGATCTGCGACCAGGGTTTCGAGGAAGGGGTGATCAGCGTCGCCGCGGCAATCCGCGCGGCGGACGGCTTTGCGCTCGGCACCATCGCGGTGGCCGCGCCGAATGCCAGGACGACGCCGGCGGCGATCGCGGAACGGGGACTTGCGGTGATGGCCGCGGCACGGGAGATTTCGATGCGCCTCAATGGCGAAAACCTGCAAACGCTGAGGAGGCAGGCGTGATGTCGGCAGAGACGGCAACAGTGCCCCGAATCCTGGTCATCGGCACCGGTGACACCAAGGCCGACGAGCTCGGGTTTATGAAGCAGTGCATCGAGACATCGGGTGGCCGCGCCGTGATGATGGATGTCAGCGTGCTGGGCGACCCGCCCTACAGCCCGGATCACGACAAGCATGCCGTTGCCCGCGCCGTGGATGTGACGATCGCCGAGATCGTTTCGAGCGGTGACGAAAACACCGCCATGACGCTGATGGCCGGCGGCGCCGTGCAACTGGCGCGCAAGCTTTATCAATCCGGCGAGATCGACGGCTTCATCGCCATCGGCGGCTCGATGGGAACCGACCTGGCGCTCGACGTGGCGCTTTGCCTGCCGCTCGGCGTGCCGAAATTCGTCGTCTCGACCATAGCCTATTCGCACCTCATCCCGCCCGAACGCGTCGCGCCCGACCTGATGATGATCCTCTGGGCGGGTGGGCTTTATGGCCTCAACAGCATCTGCAAGGCGGTTCTCTCACAGGCCTGCGGCGCGGTTGTCGGTGCGGCCAGAATCATGCTGGCGCCGCGAGCCACGGCTCCCGCCACCGGTCCGACCATCGGCATGACCTCGCTCGGCAGCAGCTGCCTGCGCTACATGAAGACGCTGAAGCCTGCGCTGGAGCAGCGTGGCTATGATGTAGCCGTCTTCCACACCACCGGAATGGGCGGCCGCGCCTTCGAATCGATTGCCGGGCAAGGCCATTTCTGCGCGGTGTTCGACTTCAGCCTGCAGGAAATCACCAACCATCTCGCCGGCTCCGTCGTCAGTTCCGGCATCGACCGGCTGGAGAATGCCGGCGCCCGCGGCATTCCGCAGATCGCGGCGCCCGGAGCCGTCGACATGGTCGACCTGCCGACCTGGCAGGAATTGCCGGCTAAATTTGCGCAACGCCCGTTCCACGCTCATAACAGGCTGATCGGTTCGGTCACCGTCGATGCCGACGATCGCCGCCAGGTCGCCAGAACCATCGCCGCCAAGCTCGGCGCGGCGAAAGGGCGCTCCGCCTTCATCCTGCCCTCCGGCGGCATCCAGGAATGGGACATGCCGGGCGAGCCGCTCTACGAACCGGAGGCTCTCGCCGTCTTCGCCGACGAAATGCGCAAGGCCATGCCTGTTGGCGTAGAGTTCCACGAGATCGACGCCCACATCAACAGCGACGACTTCGTCGGCAAGGCGCTCGAGATCTTCGACCGATGGGTCGAGGAAGGCATTGTTCCGCGCGGTGCGCCAGCCAAGGGAGAAGCCGCTTGAGCGTTCCTTTGGCTCAGGCGCTGGTCCTGGATTTCGGCGGTGTCGTCACCCGGACGCTGTTCGAGACCCATGCCATGACCGAACAGGCGCTCGGCCTCGAGCCAGGCACGCTGCAATGGCGCGGGCCGTTCGATCCGGACAGCGATCCGCTCTGGCGCGCGATGCAGGCCGACGAGATCAGCGAGCGCGACTACTGGCGTACGCGCACAAGCGAAGTCGGCCGGCTCATCGGCGAGGACTGGCAGGCGATGGAAACCTTCGTCCGCCGTGCGCGCGGGGCGGAGCCGCAAAAGGTGGTGCGGCCGGAGGCCGACAGCGCCATCCGCGCCGTCCATGCGGCGGGCTTTCGCCTGGCCATCCTATCCAACGAGCTCGACCTCTTCTACGGCGCCGACTTCCGCCGGCGGCTGCCGCTGCTCGGCCTGTTCGACACAATAATCGACGCCACCTATACCGGTATCCTCAAGCCCGACCCTCGCGCCTATGCCTTCGTCACCGAGGCGCTCGGCCTGCCCGCCGAGTCTTGCGTCTTCGTCGACGACCAGCATCGCAATGTCGATGGCGGCCGCACAGCCGGCATGCGCACCGTTCATTTCGACGTTGCGCGGCCGGCACTTTCCTATGCCGAAGCCCTCGGCCATTTTGACCTTGTCCCAGCTGCCTAGACCATTTGCGGAGCTTGCCATGCGCGACATCAATTTCCTGACCGAGACGAACGCCAAGCCGATCTGGCATCCGATGGCGCATCCGGCCGAGATGCGGGCCAATCCGCCGAAGATCATCATGAAGGGCGAGGGGGTCACCGTCACCGATATCGATGGCAGAAGCGTGCTCGATGCCGTCGGCGGCCTGTGGAACGTCAATCTCGGCTACAGCTGCGACCCGATCAAAAAGGCGATCGCCGACCAGCTCAGTGCGCTGCCCTACTATTCCGGCTTTCGCGGCACCTCGACCGGACCGTCGATCGAACTCGCCTATGAGCTCAGCGAGTGGTTCGAGCCGGAAGGCATGGTGCGGACCTTCTTCACCTCGGGCGGCTCGGACTCGGTCGAAACCGCGCTGCGGCTGGCCCGCCAATACTGGAAGATCCGCGGCCAGGGCGACCGCACCAAATTCCTCGCTTTGAAGAAGGGCTACCACGGCACGCATTTCGGCGGCGCCTCGGTCAACGGCAACGCCAATTTCCGTCGCAACTACGAGCCGTTGTTGCCGGGTGTTTTCCATATCCCGGCGCCGTGGACTTTCCGCAATCCGTTCGACGAGACCGGCCCGGCTCGATTGGCGAAATTGTGCGCCAAGGCGCTGGAGGACGAGATCGCCTTCCAGGGCGGCGACACCATCGCCGCCTTCATCATGGAACCGGTACTCGGCGCCGGCGGCGTCATCGTTCCGCATGAGAGCTTCATGCCGCTGGTGCGCGACATCTGCGACCGCCACGAGATCCTTTTGATCGCCGACGAAGTGGTCACAGGCTTCGGCCGCTCGGGCGCATGGTCGGGCTCCAGGCTGTCGGGCGTGAAGCCGGATTTCATGACCATCGCCAAGGCGATTACCTCCGGCTATTTCCCGCTCGGCGCCACCCTTATCGGCGCAAAGGTTGCAGACGTTTTTGAAGCCGACAAAACCAGCTTCGGCTCGATCGGCCACGGCTACACCTATTCCGGCCATCCGGTCGGCTGCGCGGCCGGGCTGGCGGCGCTTGCCGAAACCAAACGGCTTCGCCTGAACGAGAACGCAGCCGCGCGGGGCAACGAACTCGCAGCCGTGCTGGAAGGGCTGAAGGCCAGGCACGCCATCGTCGGCGATGTCAGGTACAAGGGCCTGATGGCGGCGCTCGAACTGGTCTCGGATCGCGCCACCAAGAAGCCGACTGACAAGAAGACCATGGCCGTGGTTTCGGAGGCGGCCTACGAAGCCGGCGTCATGCTGCGCGTTTCGGGCAACAACATCATCCTGTCGCCGCCGCTGATCATCAGCGCCGCCGATGTCGCCAGGATCGGCGAAGCACTGGACGCAGGCCTGTCTAAGGTCTGACGCGGTTACAACGGAGTTTGGGTACGCAAATGGCCTATTCGCAGGAAAAAGTGGGGCAGCAAAATGAGGGTTCTGAGGCGCTGGTTAGCCGGCGTTCCCGGCTGCTCGGCGCGAAATCGCAATTGTTCTATGACGAGCCCGTGCATCTGGTGCGCGGCGAAGGCGTCTGGCTCTATGACGCCGACGGCCGCAAATATCTCGATGCCTACAACAATGTCGCGCATGTCGGCCATTGCCATCCGCATGTGGTCGAAGCCCTGTGCCGGCAGGCAAGCCTGCTCAACACCCACACGCGCTATCTGCACACCGCCATCCTCGACTATGTCGAGCGGCTGACCGCGACGTTCGATGCCAGCCTGACCACCGCCATCCTCACCTGCACCGGCAGCGAGGCCAACGACATCGCGCTGCGCATGGCGCAGGCCGCCACCGGCCGCATGGGCATCATCGCCACCGACGCCACCTATCACGGCAACACTTCCGCCGTTTCGCACCTCAGCACGCGCATGCCGCCGGTCGGTGGCCGCGCCCGCCACGTCAGGCTGGTGCCGGCGCCCGACAGCTTTCGCCATCCGGATGCGATGGCCAACGGCAAGGCTTTTGGCGACGCGGTGCGCGAAGCGATCGCCTTGCTCGAGCAGGACGGCATCGGCCTGTCCGGCATCATCCTGTGTCCGCTGCTGGCCAATGAAGGCTTTCCGGCGCTGCCGTCCGGGTTCTTCGATGACGCGCAGCGTGCCGTGCGCGAAGCCGGCGGCCTGGTCATCGCCGACGAGGTGCAGCCCGGCTTTGGCCGCACCGGCAGCCATTTCTGGGGCCATCAGCGCGCCGGCTTCGTTCCCGACATCGTCACCATGGGCAAGCCGATGGGCAACGGCCACCCGGTCGCCGCCGTGGTCACCACCAGGGAGATCCTGGCGACCTTCCGCGACGCTTTCCGCTACTTCAACACCTTTGGCGGCAACCCGGTATCCTGCGTGGTGGCGAATGCCGTTCTCGATGTTCTGGAGCAGGAAGATCTCGTCGCCAACGCACGCGATGTCGGCGCCTATGCGCAGGGCCTGCTGCGCCCGCTGGCCGAACGCCACGAATGCATCGGCGAGATCAGGGGCGCCGGACTGTTTTTCGGCGCCGAGCTGGTTCACGACCGCAAGACGCGCGAGCCGGCATCAGACCTTGCCGAGCAAGTCGCCAACCGGATGCGCCATCGGGGTGTGCTGATGGGCAAGACCGGCATCCATGGCAATGTGCTGAAGATCCGCCCGCCGATGCCGTTTTCCCGCGACGATGCCGCCTTCCTGATCGGCACGCTCGACGAGGTGCTGGGCGAAGTCGGCGGAGTGCCGGCGTGAACGCGGTTTCCGTGCCGTCCGAACCGGAAGATGCCGCCACCGTCACCGAACTGGCGCGGCGCGCGCTCCAGCATTGGGGCATCCGCGACGGTGAGCCCGAGCTGCTGAAATTCCGTGAGAACGCCGTGTTTCGGGTTCGCCTGCCCGATGGACAACCGGCAGCCATGCGCGTTCACCGGCTTGGCTATCATTCAGACGCCGCGCTGCGCTCGGAACTGCAATGGATGTCCTTCCTGCAGTCGGCCGGCGTCGCCACGCCGTCTCCGGTCGCCGCGCTGAGCGGCGACCTGTTCGTGCCGGTCGACACCGGCACATCGGCGCCGCCGCGCCAGGTCGACTGTCTCAGCTGGCTGGAAGGCCGCGCCGTCGGGGCGCGAGGCGTGCCGCTGGATTACACGCCCGAGCAGGCAAGGCAGGTCTTCACCGCGATCGGGCGAACCATCGCGCATATGCACAATGTCACCGCCGCCTGGACGCCGCCCGCCGGCTTTACCCGCCATGCCTGGGATTTCGACGGCTTCTTCGGCCCGGCCCCGACCTGGGGCCGCTTCGAGACCTCGCCCTTCCTCGACGGTCTTCGCCGCGAGCTGGTTTTCCAGGCGCGGGACAAGGCCGTGAAGGCGCTGTCGGAGCATGAACGCAGCGCCCGTAATTTCGGCATCATCCATGCCGATCTGGTGCGCGAGAACGTGCTCGTCCATGAGGGCGCGATCCGCATCATCGACTTCGACGATTGCGGCTATGGCTGGCATATGTACGATCTGGCCGTCGCCCTCTACCAGAACCGGCAGGAGCCGCTCTATCCGCTGATCGAGGCCGCGCTGCTCGACGGTTATCGGCAGTTGCGGGGACTGACGGCGCAGGACATCGCCGCACTGCCGCTGTTTTCAGCGTTGCGCGCTTTCGCCTTCCTCGGCTGGGTGCAGAGCCGCGTCGAAGGCGACATCACCAGGGATGTCGGCATGCGCATGTCGGCCATCGCAGCCGATGTGGTGATCGCCTATCTGCATGGTGAGTGACCGGCGCTGGCCTGCCGGTCAGGCGAAGTGAATGCTGACGGTGCCCGAACTGCCGAAATCGGCGACGATGGTGTCGCCGGGCCGCGCCTCGACCGGCCGCACGAAGGACCCCGAGAGAACCACCTCGCCGGCCGCGATCGACATGCCGTAACGGGCGAGCCTGTCCGCCAGCCAGGCAATGCCCATCGCCGGATGGTTGAGCACGCCGGCGCCAAGCCCGGTCTCCTCGACCTCGGCATTGCGCGAGACGATGGCGCCGATCCAACGCATGTCGGCTTCATCGGGTCGTTGCGGCCGCCCGCCGATGACGATGCCGGCATTGGCGGCATTGTCGGAAATCGTGTCGAAGAAGGTGCGCGTCTTCTTCGTCTCCGCATTGACGCGCTCGATGCGCGTGTCGAGGATTTCGAGCGCCGGCGTGATGTAGTCGGTGGCGTTGAGCACGTCGAAGAGGGTCACGCCGGGACCCTTGAGCGGCGCTTTCATGACGAAGGCGATCTCGGCCTCGACACGCGGCTGGATGAAGCGGCCGGCGGGAATCGTCGCGCCGTCGTTGAAGAACATGTCGTCGAACAGCACGCCCGAGTCCGGCGTGTCGATGGCCAGCGCATACTGCATCGCCTTGGAGGTCAGGCCGATCTTCCAGCCCTTCGGTTTCAGCCCGGCATCGATCTTGCGCGTCACCAGAGCGGCCTGCACGCGATAGGCGTCCTCCATCGTCGCCTCGGGAAAATCCAGGCTGAGCAGCCGGATCTGGCGGCGCGAACGCTCGGCTTCGAACAGCCGGTTGGCGGCGTCTTCCACTTGCTCCGGGGTCATGTCGCTGCCTCGTCGACGACGCTGTTGTGCAACACGCCGATGCCGTCTGCCTCGACCTCGATCACATCGCCTGGCTTCAGCCAGACCGGCGGCTCGAAGCGGGCGCCGGCACCCGTAGGCGTGCCGGTGACGATGATATCGCCGGGCACCAGCGTGGTGAAGGTCGAGACATAGGCGATGATCTTGCGGAAAGAGAAGATCATCCGGCTGGTGCGGTCCTGCTGGCGCAGCTCACCGTTGACGCGAGTGGTCAGCGTGATGTCGGCGATCTGCGCCTCGTCCGTGAACGGCACCAGCCACGGGCCGATCGAACCGCTGCGGTCGAAATTCTTGCCTTGCGTGACGTTGAACTTGGCATGCCGCACCCAGTCGCGGATGGTGCCCTCGTTGCACAGTGATAGCGCCGCGATGTGGCCGAGTGCGTCGGTCTCCGCGATGCGCCGGCCGGCCTTGCCGATGACGATGACGACCTCGCCCTCATAGTCGAGCTGTGGGGATTCCGGCGGCCGCACCAGCGGCGCGCCATGGCCGACGAACGAGCGGGGGAAGCGGACGAACAGCGACGGATTGGCCGGCGTCGCCTGCCCGTCCTTGTACTCCTCGTTGCGGTCGGGATAGTTGACGCCGACGCAGATGATCTTTTCCGGAACCGGGACAGGGATGTCGTAGGCGATGGCGTCGAGCGGGAAATCGGCGGCCAAGGCATCGGCCTCTTCCGCCAGCCGCAGCAAGGCGCCGGCCTCGATCACCTCGCGCAGCGTCGGCCACTGGCCGTAGCGGGCCGACAGGTCGACGACGCCCTTGCCGGTGATCGCGCCATACCGTGCCTTGCCGCCGACGGTGAAGGTGGCGAGCTGTGCCCTGCTCATGCTGCAACTCCGGTGGGCTTCTGCTGGTTTGGAGCTTTACGGCACCCCCCTCTGTCCTGCCGGACATCTCCCCCACGAGGGGAGAGATTGGATGTCACCTCCGCTTTCGCCAATTTCCGACGCTGCAAGAAAGGCGCCGGCCGAGCTGCCAGCCGATCTCCCCCCAAGTGCGGGAGATGTCCGGCAGGACAGAGGGGGGCGCGAAGGAACGCAGACATCATTTTCGAAACACTCACGGCGCCACAATCGGCGAAGCCGTCAGATCCGACTGGCGCGCCGCAACCCCGGCAAAGCTGCTACCCTCCTCGAACCAGCTCTTCGGCGCCGGCGCGCCCCACAGCGTCTGGCGCTGCGGATCCTTGAGGTCCCATTTGATCGGCTCGAGGTCCGGATCGACCGTCTGATAGTCCGAGCAATAGATCTCGATGCGGTGGTTGTCGGGGTCTCTGATATAGAGGAAGAAGGCGTTGGAAATGCCGTGCCGTCCCGGGCCGCGTTCGATGTTCGGCAGATAGCCGGTCGTCGCCATCAGGTCGAGCAGGTCGATGATGTTGAGCGGCGTCGGCACCCAGAAGGCGACGTGGTGCAGGCGCGGCCCGATGCCGTTTGTGAAGGCGATGTCGTGGACGCCGCCCTTGCGGTGCGTCCACGCCGCCCACAGCTTTCCGCTGCTCGCATCTTCTGTGTATTCGGTGACGCGGAAGCCGAGCTCGTTGTAGAAGGCGACGGACTCGTCGACATTGGGCGAGAAGCAGTTGAAGTGATCGATGCGCAGCGGCTTGACGCCGTGATAGAGCGCGTATTTCTGGTGGATCGGCGGCAGCCGCTCCATCTGGGCATAAAACTCGAGCGGAATGCCGTGCGGATCGCGGGTGCGGAAGGTGCGTGACTGGTAGGGCCGCTCGACCCATTCCACCGGCAGGCCTCTTCCCTCAAAGAAATGCTCGGCCTTGTCGAGGTCCTCCTCGGAGAACAGCTTGAAGCCGAGGTCGCGCGCTTCGGCCGTAGTGGCCTTCTTCAGCACGATGCAATGATGCCCGCGCTCCTCCAATGCCCTGAGATAGATGGTATCGGCGGTTTCGTCGGTGACCTGCAGGCCGAGTGTGTCGACATAGAAGGCGCGGGACCTGGCGAGGTCGGTGACGGCCAGTTCGACATGGCTGAGGCGCACGATGTTGAATTCAGGGTAGAGATTGGGCTTGGGCAAGGGCATTTGATTTCCTCTGATCAGCCGCCGAGTTTCTGGATCGCGTGCGCCGTCGTGGCGAAGGCTATGTTCTTCGTCTCCATGTAGAAGTCGAAGGAATGGTCGCCACCGTCACGGCCTATGCCGGAATTCTTGACGCCGCCGAACGGCGTCGGCAAATGGCGCACATTCTCGGAATTGACCCAAATCATGCCTGCGTCCAGCGCGTCGGTGAAGCGGAAGGCGCGGGTGACGTCCGACGTCCAGAGATAGCCGGTCAGGCCGTATTGCGTGTCGTTGGCCAGCGCCAGCGCTTCCGCCTCATCCTTGAAGGAGATGGCAGTCAGCATCGGCCCGAAGATCTCTTCCTGGGCAATGCGCATCCTGTTGGTGGCGCCGATGAACAGCGTCGGGCTGACATAGCAGCCGCCGCCCGGGCCGGCGAACTTGCCGCCGCCGGCAACGACCACCGCGCCTTCCGATTTGCCGATCTCGATATAGGAGAGCACCTTTTCCTCGTGCACCGGGTGGATCAGCGGACCGACCACCGTTGCGGGATCCAGGGGATGGCCGATCTTGATGCGCTTTGCCTTCTCCGCCACCAGATCGGTGAATTCGTCGTAGACCGACGCTTCGACCAGCAACCGTGACGAGGAGGTGCAGCGCTCGCCGTTCAGCGAATAGATCATGAAGACGGCGGCGTCGGCGGCGCGCTCCAGGTCGGCGTCGGCGAAGACAATCACCGGATTCTTGCCGCCAAGCTCGAAATGGACGCGCTTCAGAGTGTCGGCGCCTTGGCGCATGATCATCGAGCCGGTGCGGCTTTCGCCGACGAAGCCGATCGCCTTGATGTCGGGATGCTCGGTCAGCGCCTTGCCGGCGTGCTCGCCGAGGCCGTTGACGAGGTTCCACACGCCCTTGGGCAGGCCGGCCTCTTCGGCGATCTCGACCAGCAAGCGGGCGGTCAATGGCGAAAATTCAGCCGGCTTATGAACCACGGTGCAGCCGGCGGCCAGTGCCGGCGCGATCTTCCAGGTCGACAGCATGAACGGCGTGTTCCACGGCGTGATGATGCCGACCGGGCCAATCGGCACCCGTGTGGTCATATTGACCTGGCCTGTGGTCCGCAGCGTCTCGCCGTCGCGCGCCTCTGGCGCACGGTCGGCGAAGAAGCGGAAATTCTCGGCACCGCGCAACGCCGCCTTGGCCATGAACTTCAGCGCCTGGCCGGTGTCCATGCATTCGACGAACGCGATCTCCTCGGCGCGCGCTTCGATCGCGTCGGCTATTTTGTGCAGCAGCTTCTTGCGCGCTTCGCCGGGCATCGCGGCCCAGGCCGAAAACGCCGCCTTCGCCGCCTTGGCGGCGCGGTCGATGTCGACGGCACCGCCGCGCGCGACTTTGGCCAGCGGCTTGAGGTCGACCGGCGACAGCGTTTCGAACGTCGTGCCGTCGAGCGCCGGCGCCGCTTCGCCGCCGATCTGGTTCAGCACGCCATCGCGCTTGAAACGGGCCAGATAGGCCTCGGCCTTCTTCAGATTGCCTTGCAGGTCGGACATCTCAGCTTCCGTCGCTTGCCGCGCAGTCGCGGGTGGATTGCGTTCTTCTTCCAGCTCAGCACCGGGTCGATTTCCCGGATCTCGAGCGACAGGGCGAAATGCGGTGTCTCGAACAACGCGGCAAGGTGCTCGCTCACCGCCGCGAAGACGGCTTCGCCGGTCCGCTTCTTCTCCTCGGCGCTGCGCCCGATTCCGATGCGAAACGACATGTCGAGGAAGGCGTTTTCCGGCAGCCTGTCGGCCACCGCATAGGCCTCGGCGCGAAACGCCCGCACCCGCACGGCGCCGGTTTCGAACAGCCCGGTGTCCAGCACGGTGCGCAACACCAGTGCGCATAACTCGCCAATATCGACCTTGGCATCGAGATTGGCCGAATACTCGATGGAGAAGTGCGGCACCGCGTTTCGCTCCCCAATCACTTGTCTTGTTGTAGTTAACGCGTTAATTACATGAGGCGCCCATGAAGTCAAGTCTTGCATCGGCCTTGGCGCAACGATACGGGGATGGCTGGAACGGGCTTTCGGTGGGCGGACTCGGCTAAAGGAAGGCCTGTTTTCGATCGCAAGCCAGCGTGGGAGGCTTTTTTCTTGCTGCCTGAAAACACCCGTCGTTCCCTGCCAATGGCGCTCCTGCACGCCCGCGAAGTGGTGATGGCGCGTTTTCGTCCGATGCTCGCGGCCCACGATGTGACCGAACAGCAATGGCGCGTGCTGCGCGTGCTGAGCGAAGCCGGCCCGGTCGAGGCGACCGAGCTTGCCGATCGCGCATCGGTGTTGCCGCCCAGCCTGACGCGCATCATCAAGGCGCTCGAGGGGCGCAGGTTCATAACCCGCAACAAGGCCGAAGGCGACGGCCGCCGTGTCGTGCTGACAATCGCCCCGGCCGGATCCGCCCTGATCGATGCGCTTTCACCCGAGCGTCGCATCATCTATGACGACATCGAACAGCGCTTCGGCCACGACAGGCTGGAAAAGCTGCTCGATCTCCTGGAAAACCTCATCGACGGCGAGAGCTGACCGTTCGGTCCGGGCGGCATCGCTTGGGCTCACCCGCCAAAGCTGCCAAGCCGCGTCGGCTGCGTATAGTTGCGGTCGACATAGAGCAGCGCCGAGCCGCCGCTGCCGTGCCGGACATCGATGACCCGGCCGATCATGACATTATGCGTGCCGACGATATGCACATCCTCGATCTCGCAATCGAAATTGACGATCGCATCCGACAGTGCCGGCGTGCCGGACGTGAGCGTCTGCCAACGTGCCGCCGAATAGCGTGCTTCCATGTCCCTGGTCGCGCCCGCGAACTTTCCCGCAAGATGCATGTGGTCATGGGTCAGCACGTTGACGCAGAAGCGCCGGTTGGACAGGAACATGGCGGCCTGCGTCGAGCGGCCATTCATGCACACCAGCAGCGTCGGCGGCTCGTCGGAGACGCTGCACATGGCGGTGGCGGTGAAGCCGCCGCGTCCGGCCGGGCCGTCAGTGGTGACGATGTTGACCGGCGCGCAGACCCTCGCCATGGCGTCGCGGAAATCGGCTTTCGAAATCTGCGTGGCCATCTGGGTTCACTCAGCCGACGAAGCAAGCGGATTGAACCAGGTATCTCCCGTCCAACCGTTCTCGTCATAGTCGGCCATGCAGGTGTCGACCAGTTCTTCCATCGCCTTCAGCCGCCCGCCGCGTTCGGCGCCCTTCAGCACCTGCAGGCGCACCTCTTCCGGCGCCCCGGCATAGTTGAGCTCGTAGAGTGCGTGGCGTCCGCCGAATTCGGTGCCGGTCGCGTCCCACAACAGCTTCATGATCTTGATGCGCTCGATATGGCCCATGTCGTTGGAGCCGCGCACATACTGCGCCAGATATTTGTCGATCTCGGGATTGTTGAAGTCGCGCACCGACGATGGCAGGTAGATCAGCCCCGAGGCGATCACCCGGCGCACGGTGTCGATGACGCGCGGATAGGCTTCCGACATGAAGGTCCGGTAGGCAAGGGCGGCTTCCAGGTTGGGCAGCACCGCGCCGTTCGCCCACGGGATCGGGTTGTACGCCATGGCATTGGAAAAGCTCCAGAACATGTGCCGCACCGCGATGACCTCGCCCAGCGCCGCCTGGTTGCCGCGGAAGGCATCGCCGCCAGTGGCGCGCAGCGCCTTTGCCAGCAGGCCGGCGAGGAAGTCGAGCTTGACGGCAAACCGCGTGCAGCCCTGGAAGCAATAACCGTGCATGAAGCCGGAAGCCGGATGGAACGATAGGATTTTCTGCGCGTCGCGCAGCACCAGGACGTCCTCCCAGGGGATGAAGACGTTGTCGAGCACCAGGATCGCGTCGTTCTCGTCGAAGCGCGACGACAGCGGATAGTCGAAGGGTGCTGCAACGGTATTGGCCGTCTGCTCGTAGGAGACGCGGCAGAACATCTTTATCCCCGGCGCGTTCATCGGCACGATGAACATCACCGACAGCGACGGATCCTCGGTGACCGTCGCCGAACCCTGCGCCAGGAAATTGTAATGGGTCAGCGCCGAGGACGTCGCCACCACCTTGGCGCCGGACACGGTGATGCCGGCATCGGTTTCCCCAGTGATGTGGACGAAGACGTCCTTCACCTGTTCGGCCGGCTTGTGGCGGTCGATCGGCGGATTGACGATGGCGTGGTTCATGAACAGCGCTGCTTCCTGGGCACGTCTATGCCAGGACAGCGCGTTGTCCTTGAACGGCCCATACCAGTCGGCATTGGCGCCAAGCGTGTTCATCAGCGCCGCCTTGTAGTCGGGCGTGCGCCCCATCCAGCCATAGGACATGCGCGACCACTGGGCGATAGCTGCTTGCTGGTCGACAAGCTCGGCGGAGGATTTGGCGACGCGGAAATATTTGTGGGTGTAGCCGCCCGAACCGGTGTCCGTCGGCGAGGTCAGCGCGTCTTGCTGCTTGGTGTCATGCAGGGCATCATAAAGGCGCGCCAGCGACCGCGCCGAATTGCGCATCGCCGGATGCGTTGTGACATCGGCAATGCGTTCGCCGTTGATATAGACCTCGCGGCCGTCGCGCAGGCTCGCCAGATATTCGGCCCCGGTGAACGGACGCCCCTTGTCGGCACGGAAGTCTTCGGATCGCATGATGTTCCTCCCCTTGCGTGACGACTGTAGCGCCTGGGCCGGGGATCGGTTATGGACGGAACCGCAAAACCGATTGGACTTTTTCCGGCGCCATGAGCCAGAGTTCCATCCCTGACTTCTTCGTCTACGGCGAGCCGGTGCGGCCGCTCGACGTCGGTTTCCTGCATGTCGAGACGGTGCTTGCCCGCAGCAACATCCATCTCGGCGAGGTCGCCGCGCACAAGCATCCGCAGATGGGCCAGATCACCTACTGGACCAGTGGCTCAGGCACCTACCGCATTGAAGAGCGCTCCTGGGACTTTTCGGCGCCCGCCGTCAGCTTCGTGCCAAGCAATGTCGTGCATGGCTTCTCGATCGGCCCAGGCACCGATGCCATCGTCGTCTCGGTCGCCGATGGCGCGCTCGCCGCCATTGCCGGCCAGAGCTTGCTGCCGCTGGACAGGCCGGTGTTTACCGACGGCCCGCCGCACCATGCCGCGTGGAAAAGGCTGGCAGCGGTGCTGGAGATGATCGCTGCCGAATACGCCGAGGCGCAAGCCGGCAATGACAAGATGCTGCCGGCGCTGATCGCCGTCGCAATCTCCCACATCGCCCGTCTCGGTCCCGACGGGACCACCGCCACAACCTCTTCCGAGGCTTCGCTGGCACTAGGCCTGCGGCGGCTCGTCGACGTGCATTTCCGCGACAACTGGCCGGTCGACCGCTATGTCGAGACGCTGGCCACGACACCGCATTTGCTCGACAAGGCCGCCCGCGCGGTGCTGGGCACCGGCGTCAAGCGGGTGGTCAGCGAGCGGCGATTGCTGGAGGCGAAGCGACTGCTGCTGTTCACAGTGCGCACGGTCGAGGACATCGCCTACGAGATCGGCTTTGACGACCCGGCCTATTTCTCAAGGGTCTTCCGCGAACGGATCGGCGAAGCGCCGGCCGCCTGGCGCCGCAAGCAGTTGCGGGGGCATTGAGCGGGTCACCTGGATGCGGGCCTTGCGGGAGGTTACGCCGGCGCGTCAGTCCGGTAGACCGGCCTTGCGGAAGCCATCGACGAAATGCTCAAGCGTCGCTGCGTCGCGGAAGGGCTCTGTCGTGGCCCAGTGCCGGGTCGTGAAATGCGGGTTGCCGACGAGGAACAGTTCGACCTCCGCGCGCGCTTCGTCGAGCCGGCCGAGTTGCGCGAGGCTTGCCGCCAGGAAACGGCGTGAGCTTGTCCGATAGGTCTCGTCCCGGCGCAATGTCTCGACAGCGGCTTCGTAATCGCGGGCCGCATATTGCGCCGCGCCGAGCGTCAGATAATACCAGCTTGGCGGAAACGGGTTCAGGCGGAACGCCTTGCGAATATGCTCGAGGGCCTCCTCGACCCGCCCTGCCAGCGCCGCGATGTCGGACAGAGCCGCCCACGCGTCGGCTTCGTTCGGGTCGAGCTCGAACGCCTTGGCGAACTCGGCATCCGCATCGGTGAAGCTGCGCTCATAGGCAAGCAGGTAAGCCAGGACCCAGCGGCAGCCGGCATCGTTGGGATCGATCGCCACGGCCTTGCGCGCCAGTTCCAGGGCAACGCTGCGGGAAGACTCACTTGGTCCGCCGGAATGCACCGATCCCATCCAGTGGTTCATGGCGAGCCAGCGATAGGCCTCGGCATATTCCGGATCAAGCGCCACCGCGCGCGTCAGCATCAGATGCGCTTCCTGCGCCATCTGCGGCGAATCATCCATCAGCTTGCGCGCCCGCACGCAGAGATCGTAGGCCTCGAGATTTCTGGGCCGGTGGCGTGGCGGCGGTGCGCGCAGCCGGCCAAGCAGCGCCTCCACGATCTTGGCCGTCACCTCGTCCTGGACGGCAAAGATATCTTCCAGGCCGCGATCGAAGCGTTCCGCCCAGAGATGATCGCCACTCACAGCGTCGACCAGCTGCGCGTTGATGCGCACACGCCCCCCGGCGCGTCGCGCGCTGCCCTCCAGCAGATAGTGCACGCCAAGATCGCCAGCGATCTCGCGCACGTCCATAGCCTTTCCCTTGTAGGCGAAGACCGAGTTGCGGGCGATGACGAACAGGCCGGAGATCCTCGACAGGTCGGTGATCAGGTCTTCCGTCAACCCATCCGCGAAGGAGTCCTGCTCGGGATCGTTGCTGACATTGACGAAGGGCAGCACGGCTATCGATGGTTTGCCGGGTAGCGGCAAAGGTTTTCGCTTCGCGTCACCAAGCTGTCCGATGGCCCCCGTGAAGCGGTAGCCGACGCGTGGAACGGTGACGATCCATTCGCCGCCATCCCCGGCCGGACCAAGCAGCTTGCGCAGCTGCGCGATCTGGACGGTGAGGTTGCCTTCCTCGACCGCCGTGCCAGGCCATGCCGCGTCCATCAGTTCGGCCTTGCTCAGTATGTCGCCGGGCCGTCCAACGAGCGCCGCGAGCAGCTTGAGCCCGCGGTAGCCGACGGCAACGGGCACATCGTTCCGAAGCAGCGTTCCCGCACCGGAATCAAGCACGAACGGACCAAAGGCAAAGCGCGATCCCTGCATAGGGCGCATCTATAGAGCAATTTCAGGAACAGTGTGAAACGGTTTTCCCGGGAAGAGCGCGTAGCGCTTTTCCTCAGGGAATTGCGTTAAAACAAAGAGTTATGGCAGGTTGCCGGTTCCGTGAACCGGTGACCGGCTCTACCCATTTGGAACTTTTGAGAACTATTTGGGAAGGCCTAATTACGGCGCTGTCCGTAACCTGCAGAATTCGGCCACTTTCAGGTCGGGGGCCTCTGGACCCTCAAACCATATGGAGGTTGTTATGACCAACATTCTTGAATTTGCCCCGCACAAGACAGCGCGGTCGGGAACGCCCGTGGCGCCGATGGCGCGTCGGCATCTGACGACCCTGCAGAGCATTATTGCGAGCTGGCACGATCGGACCTGGCGCGAGCGGATCCGCTTTCGCTGGGAGCTTGCGCAAATGGCGAGGGACAATCCCTATCTGATCGACGATATCGGTCTGACGGACCGTCAGGTCGAGGCAGAGCTCGCCAAGCCGTTCTGGCAACGATAGCGCGAAGACTGCAAGGGCACCGGATCGCGGCCATGCCATTCGTCATGCTGGCGGCATTGGCTGGGCTGGCCAGCAGTTGTCGGGCGGCGCGGCATGGTCGGCGAACTTTGTGTGCGGCTGCTGAAGCCGGCAGCAAAGGACTGGCCGGCTGCGAAGGACTGACGACAATCGATCCGGACGGTTCAGGAATAGCAACCGCGTTCAATCCCGAGGCGGCGCACCAGCGCCAGCACGGCATCGATGATGGGGGTCGGCTTGTCCGTTAGCCGGCCAAGTTCCTGCACCGCGCTGACCAGCGCGTCGATCTCCATCGGCCGGCCGCGCTCCAGGTCCTGCAGCATTGAGGTCTTGTGCTCGCCGACATCACCGGCGCCCTTGATGCGCCGGTCGACCGCTATGGGAAAGCGCACCCCGAGACTTTCACCGATCACCTGTGCCTCCAGCATCATGGTGCGGGCAAGCGTTCGGGTTGCCTCGTCGGCAACGATCGCCGCCAGCGTGCTGCCCGTCAGCGCCGAGATCGGGTTGAAGGAGAGATTGCCCCACAGCTTGACCCAGATTTCGCTACGGATGTCGTCGCGAACCGGAACCTGCAGGCCGGCCTTGACCATCTCCTCGGCCAGAAGCGTGACCCGCTCGCTGCGCTCGCCGGAGGGTTCGCCAAGCGAGAAGCGTTTGCCCTCGACATGGCGGATCAGGCCGGGCGCGTCGACCTCGACGGCGGGATAGACGACCGAGCCGATGACCCGCTGCGGCCCGATCCGCTCCCAGATCTTGCCGCCGGGATCCACCGCGTTCAACCGCGTGCCTTCCAGCGGCCCGCCGTCGTCATGGAAATACCACCACGGCACGCCGTTCTGCATCGTGACGACGGCGGTGTCCGGCCCGAGCAGCGGCGCGATCTGATCGAGCGCAGGGGTGAGGGAATGGGCCTTCAGCGCCAGCACCACATAATCCTGGGCGCCAAGCTCTTCGGCTCTCGCCGCGGCCCGAACGGAAGCCACCGATTCCTGGCCGTCTTCGATCAGGCGCAACCCATTTGCCTTGATCGCATCGAGATGCGCGCCGCGCGCGACGATCGAAAGCTCGGTCCGGCCGGCCATGGCGAGCTTGGCGGCGAGATAGCCACCGATCGCGCCGGCGCCGAAGATGGTGATCTTCATCGTCAAAGTCCGAGTTTGGCGGCAAGCCCGATGCGCTGCAGCTTGCCGGTAGCGCCCTTGGGAATCTCGTCCAGGATCAGGATCTTGCGCGGCACCTTGAAGTCGGCGAGCCGCGTCGCCGCATAGCCGCGGATATCGCTCTCGTTGGCGGCCATGCCTTCGCGCAGCACCACCGCCGCCGCCACCTCCTCGCCGAGCTTGTCATGCGGCATGGCGAAGGTGACGACCTGCGCTACCGCCGGATGGTCCATCAACACGTCATCGACCTCCAGCGGCGAGATCTTCTCGCCGCCGCGGTTGATGATCTCCTTCAGCCGACCGGTGACGCGCAGATAGAAATCCTCGTCGAGCACGCCCTGGTCGCCTGTGTGGAACCAGCCATGCGCGAACGCCGTGGCGTTGGCGTCCGGGTTCTTCTCGTAGCCTGCCGTGACGTTGGGTCCGCGAATGACGATCTCGCCGGTTTCGCCGGCCTTGAGCAGCTGCCCGTCAGGCGCCATCACCGCCACCTCCGGTCCGGCGGAGGCGCCGACGCTGCCCGGCTTGCGCAGGCCAGGCGGCAGCCGGTTCGATGCCATCTGGTGCGCCGCCTCGGTCATCCCGTAGGATTCGATCACCGGGCAGCCGAAGGTCGCCTCCAGTTCGGCCATGACTTGCGCCGGCAGCGACGCCGAGGACGAGCGGATGAAGCGCAGATGCGCCGCCGCCAGCGCCTCGGCATTGCGTGCCGCCCGCGGCAGGATCGCCTGGTGCATGGTCGGCACCGCCGTGTACCAGCTCGGCCGCGCATCGCTCAGCCACTGGAAGAAGCGCAGCGCGTTGAAGCCTGGCGTGCAGTAGATGCTGCCGCCGGCAGCCAGCGAGGACAGCACCGCCGCGATCAGGCCATGGATGTGGAACAGCGGCATGATGTTGAGGCAGCGGTCATTGGCCGTCAGGCCGAGCGTCGCGCCGATATGGGCGGCCGAGGCCGCGATGTTGGCATGGCTGAGAGGCACCAGCTTGGGTCGCGACGTGGTGCCCGAAGTGTGCAGCAAAAGCGCGATGTCGCCGTCCTGCGCCATCTCAGGCGCGGCTTGCGGCCCGATCGCAGGGCCCTCGATGGTAAAGCTTCCGGCTGGCGTGTCGGGCAAGGCGACAAGCCTGAGCACGCCGATGCCGAGCCGTTCGGCCACCGTCACCGCCGGCCCGCTTTCGTCCTGTGCAACGAGGATCGCCTTGGCGCCGATATCGGTCAGGTAGAAATCGAGCTCGTCCGCGCGGTAGGCCGGATTGAGCGGTGCCGTGGAGGCGGCTGCCGCCACCGCGACGAAGGCTGCGGCCATCTCCGGCCCGTTCGGCAGCACGATGGCCACCCTGTCGCCGCGGCCGATACCGCGCGCATGCAGCGCGGCTGCCGTGGCGGCGATCAATTCGCGCAGTCCGCCATGCGTCAGCGTGGTTCTTTCGGGCGCCGAAATCGCCGGCGCATCATCGGCGCCGGCGGCAAGACGGTGGGAAAGGTCTGCATCGTTTCCAGTGTGGGTCATGTCACCGCCTATGTTTCAAGCGACCGCTTACAAAGTCCAGCGGCGATTTCGGACACCGGGCCAATCGCCTCGGACCGATAGTCGACGTTAGCGCCGCCCCTCATCCGCCTGCCGGCACCTTCTCCCGTATAGAGACGGGGAGAAGAGGGAGCCGCACCCTCTGTGCATTTCTCGCAACGCTGGCGATTGGCGAAACCATCGATGAAAGCGTCTTTCTCCCCGTCACTATACGGGGAGAAATGCCCGGCAGGGCAATGAGGGGCTGCGCCAACACCCGGTGATGTAATCGCCCGACTCCGGACCACGCCACCATTTTGCCGATCATTTCAATACCCAAGCGCCAAACCATCCTTGCGCGGATCGGAGGCGCCGGTTAGCGTTCCCTTCTCCCAGTCGATCAGCACCACTTGCCCGCCGCCCAGCGGGTGATGCGGCTCGGCCACGCGATGGCCGCGCCGGCGCAGGCCCTCGATTGCTTCGGCGGGCACGTTGCGTTCGGCCTCCACGGTATCATCATTGTAGAATACCCGAGGCGCATCCAGCGCTTGCTGCGGGTCCATGCCGAAATCGAGCATGTTGGTCAGCAGATGGACATGTCCGAACGGCTGGTAGCCGCCGCCCATGACGCCGAACGGCATCACCACGCGGCCATTCCTGGTTGCCATGCCGGGCATGATCGTATGCATCGGCCGCTTGCCGGGCGCGATGGCATTCGGATGAGCCGGGTCGAGGCGGAAGCTCGAGCCACGGTTCTGTAGCACGACACCGGTCTTCGGCCCGACAACGCCGCTGCCGAACGAATAATAGGTCGAGTTGATGAAGGAGACCGCGTTCCGGTCGCGGTCGACGATGGAGATGTAAACCGTGTCGCTGCCTGGCAGGTCCAGGCGCGGCAGGTGCGTCATGGCACGCTCGCCGTCGATCTCGGCACGCAGCCGGTCGGCATAGGCGCTGGACAGGAGTTGTGCCACCGGCACCGGGACATGATCCTGGTCGCCGACGAAGCGGTCGCGGTCGCGATAGGCCAGCCGCCCCGCCTCGATCTCCAGATGCAGGCGCTCGGCGCCGTTGGGGTCGAGCCCGCCGAGCTTGAAACCAGACAGCACGTTCAACATCAAAAGCGCCGTCAGCCCCTGATTGTTCGGCGGCATCTGGTGGATGTCGTGGCCGCCATAGGAGGTGCTGACCGGCGCCACATAGTCGCCCCTGGTCGCTGCGAAATCCTCGGTCGAATGCAGTCCGCCCAATTCATTGAGCCGACGCACGATATCGTCGGCAACAGCGCCTTCGTAGAATCCGGCGCGGCCATGTTTGGCGACTATCCGCAACGTGGCGGCGAGTTCCGGTTGCCGGTGGACATCGCCGGCCTTCGGTGCCTTGCCGCCGGGCAGGAAGATGCGCGCGGCATGCTCGTCGGCCGACAGATCAGTCTCCGGTTCGGCCCAGTCGAAGGCGACGCGGTCATGCACGACATATCCATTCTCGGCATAGTGGATGGCTGGCGCCAGCGCCTCGGCAAGGCCCTTGCGGCCATGGTCCTCCAGCAACCGGGCCCAGGCGTCGACGGCACCCGGCACGGTGACCGCATGCGGTCCCTGCAGCGGGATGCAGTTGAAGCCTTTTTCCAGATACCAGTCGACCGTCGCCTTGGCCGGGGCGCGGCCGGAGCCATTGAAGGCCAGCACGTCGCCTTGTCCCGCAGGGCAGTAGAGCACGAAACAATCGCCACCGATGCCGGTCGACTGCGGCTCGACGACCGCTTGCACGGCGGCGGCGCAGACGGCGGCATCCATGGCGTTGCCGCCGGAGCGCAGCATCTCGATTGCGGCAAGCGTCGAAAGCGGGTGCGATGTCGCGGCAACCGCCTCCGTCGCACGGACCGGCGAGCGGCCGGGAAACTGGAAATCACGCATTCTGTCTGGATATCCCATGGTCACTTGAATCAATTCCTGCGCCCGAACATCTGCCCAACCGACAACAGCACGACCGACAGCACGATCAGGCAGGTCGAGATGGCGGCGATCGTCGGGTCGATCTGGTCGCGCAGCGCGTTGAACATGCGGCGCGTCAATGTCGTCGTATCGCCGCCCGATATGAACAGCGAAACCACCACTTCGTCGAAGGAGGTGATGAAGGCGAACAGCGCGCCCGAGACGATCGAGAAGCGGATCTGCGGCATCGTCACCTGCCAGAACGCGGCGACGCGTCCGGCGCCTAGGCTGCGAGCCACGCGTTCCTGGTTCATGTCATAGGAGCGCAAGCCCGACAGCACGGTCAGCACCACCAGCGGCAAGGCCTGCACGGTGTGCGCGATGACCAGGCCGGTCAGCGTGTTGTTGAGCCCGATCCGCGCATAGAGGAAGAAAGTGCCGATGCCGATCAGGATCACCGGAACGATCAGCGACGCCGTCAGCAGCGCGTTGATGGTGCCGTTGAAGCGCAGCGTGCCGCGGTTGATCGCATAGGCGGCGGCGGTGCCGAGCGGCGTCGCCACCAAGGTCGTCATGATCGCCACCTTGACAGAGACGATCGTCGCGTCGCGCCACTCCAGCGACTGGAAATAGGTCTGGTACCAGCGCAGCGACCATTGCTGCGGCGGGAATTGCAGCAGCGTCGAATCCGAAAACGACATGATGACGATGATGATCGACGGCGCGATCAGGAACAACAGCACGAGGCCGCCGAGGGCGTACAGCCACAGACGTTGCCGGTGCGAGATGGGCAGGCCGATATCCTCGCTCATCGCGAACTCCATACGCCAGTGGCGCGCGCGCCGAGCAGCCATTGGAACAGCCCAAGAAGCGCCAGCGTGACCACCAGCAGCACCACGCCGAGGGCCGCTCCGGCTCCCCAGTTGGAGTAGAGGCTGGTGGTCTGTTCCATGCGCATCGCCCACATGATCACCTTGCCGCCGCCCATCAGCGCCGGGGTGACGAAGAACCCCAGGCAAAGCACGAAGACGATGACCACGCCCGAGGCAAGCCCGGGCAGCGACAGCGGAAAGAAGATCTGCCGGAAGGTGGCGACCGGGCCGGCGCCAAGGTTCATCCCGGCGCGCAGGCAATCGCCGTCTATGGTCTTCATCGAGGCGTAGAGCGGCAGCACCAGGAACGGCAACAAGATGTGCGTCATGCCGATGACGACACCGGACAGATTGTTGGCGAGCGACAGCGGCTGGCTGATGACGCCGAGGTCGATTAGCCAGCTGTTGATCAGACCCTTGCGCTGCAGGATCACCAGCCAGGCATAGGTGCGCACCAGGACCGAAGTCCAGAACGGCAGGATGACGAAGATCAGGCAGATCGACGCTGCCCGGCGCGGCAGTTGCGACAGCATGTAGGCCAGGGGATAGCCGAGCAGGACGCAGGCGCCGGTGACGATGAAGGCGACCTTGAAGGTGGTGACGAAGGTCTTGATGTAGGAGGCCTGCTCGAAGAAGCGCGCATAATTGGCGGTGCTGAGGACGCCGGCCTCGTCGAACAGCGACAGCCAGAACAGCCAGCCGATCGGCACGACGATGATGGCAAAGACCAGGAACAGGCTTGGCGACAGCAGCGCCAGCAGCCGCAGCGACTCGCGCCGGGCGTCGTCCCGCAACGACTGCGCATTCAGATCGCCGGCAGATGCGTGCAAGGCAGATTGCGCGCTCATCAGTCTGATGCCACCAAGATCGTGTCCTGCGCGTCGAGGCCGAGGTTGATCGGCTGGCCGGGAGCCGGCATTCTGGCCAGCACGTCGCTGCGGCAATAGTCGCGCAGCGTCAGCTGGCGGCCGTCGCGCAGCGCCGCGTAACAGACGAAGCTGTCGCCCTGGTAGATGATGTCACCGACCGTCGCAGTGATCACATTGACACCGCTTTGCGGCTCGGCATTTGCCAGCAGCCGCAACTTTTCCGGCCGCACCACCATCAGGTGTTGGCCCGATGCCGGCGCCGGCGCCGCGGTATGGATTCTCCTGTCCTCGTACCAGACCGAACCATTGCGGCATTCGACGGGAATGAAGTTCGATTCGCCGATGAAGCCGGCTACAAACCGCGTCTGCGGCGTGGCGTAGAGGGTTTCCGGTCTGTCGAGCTGTTCGATGCGTCCGCCATTCATCACCGCGATGCGGTCCGACATGGTGATGGCTTCGCGCTGGTCATGCGTGACATAGACGGTGGTCATGCCAAGCCGGCGATGCAGGCTGCGCAGCTCGATCTGCATATGTTCGCGCAGGCCCTTGTCGAGCGCCGACAAGGGTTCGTCCATCAGCACGATGCGCGGCTCGAAGACGATGGCGCGCGCCAGCGCCACGCGCTGGCGTTGGCCGCCGGAGAGCTGGTTGACCCGGCGCTCGCCCAGGCCCTGCAGCTTGACCAGATCCAGCGCCTTCTCGACGCGCTCGGCCGTCTCGGTGTTGGCGACGCCGCGCTGCTTCAGCGGAAAGGCGATGTTGTGGAAGACGTTCATATGCGGAAACAGCGCGTAGTTCTGGAACACCATGCCGATGTTGCGCTTGTGCGGCGGCGTGGTGATGATCTCGTCGTCGCCGACCTTGATGCTGCCGGCATTGGCGCGCACAAAGCCGGCCAGGATCATCAGCAGCGTCGTCTTGCCGGATCCGGAAGGCCCCAGCAGCGTCAGGAACTCGCCGGCTTCGACATCGAGGTTGAGGTCGCGCAGCACCGCTACGCTGCCAAATCTTTTCTCGATCCGGCGCATGCTGATCGGCAGCGCGGATGGCGCAATGGACAAGATCATCGTCTCCTGAACTGAGGCGGCAGAGGCAGGGCGAGCGGTTGCGCCGCCCTGCCGTGGTTTGGGTTCTGGCCAGGGCCTATTGCTGGACCAGATTGTTGAACTTTTCTGTCGCCTCGACCAGCGTGTCGCGCCAGAATTCGGCGTCCTGCAGCACCTGCTTCTTGACGTTTTCGGGCGCCGAATTGATGTCCTTGATCCTCTCCGGCGGGATCTTGCCGGTCTCGAAGGCCTTTTCGTTCACCGGCCCGTTGTCGACATAGAGCGGCAGGTTGGCCTGCAATTGCGGGCTGACGAACATCGCCAACGCCTTCATGGCGGCTTCCTTGTTCTTGGCGCCCTTCGGGATGACCATGCAGTCGGCGGTCAGGACACCCTGGTCGAACGAGAAGCTGACCGGCGCGCCTTCCTTCTTCAAGGTGCCGGCGCGGCCGTTCCAGATGCTCGCCATGTCGACTTCGCCGTCCTTGACCAACTGCATGGCCTGGGCACCGGAGGTCCACCAGGCATCGACATGACCACGGATCTTGTCGACGGATTTCAGCGCGCCGTCGATATCGACCGGATAGACCTTGTCGATCGGAATGCCCTCGGCCAGTGCGGCGACGCTCAGCGTCTCCGTCGCCTGGCTGCCGCTCAGCGCGCGCCGTCCCGGAAACTTCTCGACATTCCAGAAATCGGCCCAGGTCTTCGGGCCCTTGTCGCCGAAGACATCGGTCCGGTAGATGAGCACGACCGAGGTGTAGGAAATGCCGACCCAGTCGTCATGGACCAGCTTCGGGTTGATGCCGCTCTTGTCGATGATGCCGTAGTCGAGTTTTTCGAACAGGCCTTCCTTCGAGCCGCGTGCGCATTCGTCGGCGCCAAGCTCGGTGATGTCCCATTTGACGGCATTGCCGGTCACCTGCAGCCGCACGTCGTCGAGGCCGTTGGTGGTGTCTTCCTTGATGGTGATGCCGAGCGCATCGGCGGTCGGCTTGAAGAACGCCTTGGTCTGCGCCTCCTGGTAGGTGCCGCCCCATGAGGCGACGGTGATGGTATCGCCCGCCATGGCGGGGGCTGCGAGCGACGCCATGAGAGCGGCAACCGCAACAACGCTAACGTTTCTGGTCATGTTCATTTTCGGCTCTCCAACCGGTGTTCCCATTGTTTTTGATTTCGCATGCTATCTTGTATACAATTTTGAGTGTAGCCTAGCGATCGGTGATGTCAACACCGTCCGGCGCGATCGAATTCAGGCGTGTCGAGCAGGGCAAAGATGGAAAGAGACGGCCTCGCTGGGGCGTGGCAAATTACGCCGACTGCGACTACAGCTGTGCGTGTCCCGGCTGAAAGACCGGAGAACTGGGGACGAAACCTTGGCCAAGGAAACCAAAAATACACTGCGCGACTCGGTCTATTCCTCGCTCAAGGCGATGATCGTGACCGGCCAGATTCCGCCGGGCTCGCGCGTCACCGAAAGCGACATCGCCGCGAAGCTGAATGTCAGCCGCACGCCGGTGCGCGAGGCCTTCAACCGCCTCGAGCGCGATGGCCTGGTCACCGGCAGGCCTCGCCAGGGCTATGTCGTCACCGAGTTCGACATCAGCATGTTCCGCGAGGCCTTCGAGATCCGCGAACTGCTCGACGGCCATGCGACAGAGTTGGCCGCGGCCGTGGCGACGGAGCAGGACAAGGCGCGGCTGCGCGCCATTCTGGCCGAATGTGAGCGGCTGGCCGCCATACCGGATCGCACCACCAGGGAAAAATTCCAGGAGCTCGAGGTCGGCATCGACCTGCATCGCGTCATCGCGCAGATCAGCGGCAATGTCATGCTGCACGGAATGCTGTGCGGCATCCTCGACAAGTGTCAGCACTATGTCTGGACGGAGCTCCTGTGGCTGGACGAATGGAAGATCGCCCGCGACGAGCATGCCGAAATCGTCGACGCGATCTGCGCCGGCGATGCCAGCCGGGCCGGCACGCTGGCGCGCGCCCATGTGCGGGGATCCCGCGACAACGTGCTGCGCCTGCTGCAGGCCAAATCGGACTACCAGAGTTTCCTGGCCAAGGCGTCTTGAACACGCCGGCTAACGGGATGAAGCGCCAGGCAGGCTTTCATTGGCACGCCCGAAGAAGTTCGAACGCCTTAGCGGCCGGCGCCTATCATGGGCTGAGCTCTATGCGCTGCGGCCGGACCTGCGGCCGGCCAACGATAACGGGCGGAGGGGTACAGCCGGCGAGGCCGGCTGCATTCGGCCGCTGGAATGCCATGACAGCCAGTCGCGTCCTGGTTTTCCAAATAGGCACGAGATGCCAGTGGCTCCTACTTAGCGACGAATATGGATCAGGCTGGCGTCCCCGCCGATCGAAGTGGACCGCTAGGCCTTCGTTGACTGCTGCCAATACAGCGCACCGCTCAAGCTGATCGTCCGACAGCTCGCAATCAGGGACTTTATCTCGAACTGACTGAACTGCCGAAAAGGTCGAGATGATGCGTCCGGGAGCAGAGGAGTCGATATATCCGGCGATAGCGTCAGTGACGTCATCGGGAACAAGAAAGTTGAATTGGCGCGACGTTGTGGAAGCTACGATCCGATTTAGCATTTCGCCTGCTGAAAGCCCCAACGGATATTATCCGCTGCGGACGGTATATCAGCAAGGACTAATGGGCATCGATCGGGTGTTATGCACCGAATTCTAACCTGTCGGAAGGACACGCTGCCTCGTTTCGTTCCGGCGAAGCGCCTTTGGCCCTTCAGCCCTTGCGTTCCTGCAGGCTGTTGCCGCCATCGACCACCAGCAGCGCGCCGTTGACATAGCTGGCGCCTTCCGATGCCAGGAACACGACCGCTGCGGCCACTTCATCCGGCCGGCCGGCTCGCGCCGGCGGCGTATGCAGGGCCGCGGTCCGCTCCATCTCGCTCGACGACCCCGTTTCGATCCAACCGGGGGCCACGGCGTTGGCCGTGATCCCGCTTTTCGCCACTTCGAGCGCCAGCGTGCGGGTCAGGCCGACCATTCCGGCCTTGGCGGCGGAATAAGCGGCGGTGCCTTCGAAGGACACCAGCGGCCCGGTGACCGACGCCACGTTGACGATGCGCCCATAGCCCGCTTCGACCATCGCCGGCAGGAACGCCCGGGTGACCAGAAACGCTGTCTTCAGGCTGACGTCGATCCCTTGGTCCCAGTCGGCCTCGGTCATGGAGAGGAACGCCTTGTCGACCGAGGGCGACGCCAGTGAGCCCATGCCAGCATTGTTGACCAGGATATCGACGCCGCCGGTACTTGCCCGCAGCCGCTCGACATCGGCGGCGATGGTGAGATCGGCGACCACGGCAACGGCATCGATGCCTTGGGCACGAAGCTCGGCGGCGCGATCGAGCACACGCGCGCTGGCGCCAGTGAGGACAACGGTATGGCCGGCATGGCCGAGCTGCCGGGCAATGGCAAAGCCGATGCCGTTGGACGCACCGGCCCCGGTGATCAACGCACGCTTGATGCTGGCAGGGGACATGGTCAAATCAGGCTCCGATGGTCGCAATCAAAGCACCATAGTCTATGAATGGATTTGGCGCGCCGGAGGAGATGAAACTGGTACTGCTGTGTTATTTGGCGCCTATCAGTTCTAATAGGCTCGGCCATTGCACAGAATGTTGGCGCACCAGTCGCCGGCCGCTACGCGAACGGCAGATTCGAACCGGAGGCTCAAATGTCAGTTGTCGAGGAAGAAGCTTCGCCCGCGGTCCCCTCACATCCTGAGGAAATCAAGTCGGTTTTCGACCTGCGCTTGGGCAAGCATGTTACTTTGCAGGGCAGTGCCAGGATAACGCCGGCAGGCGTGATCAGCGCCGGCATCGCGGTCGCCGTGATGACGCTGGCGATGGGTTATCTTGCCTCGTCGACCAGGCGTCGCAGGCAATAGGCGAGACCCAGCTGACGCGCCGGCCGAAAGGAAATTGGGCGCCGCTATATCATTGCTGCGCCTGTTGGTTTCCGAGATCACCCGCTCGGAGTGTTAGGCCCGCTTGGCGCCATGAGCCGACGCTTGGCACCGAGGCGATGAACATCTCAATGGGGCCGGAAGCGACTGTCAGCTTTCAGGCTGGGCAAAACAGCGGCCCCTTGCGTCGAGCGTAGTGTGGACCGCTTTGCGCCGGTTCTGTTGAAAGAGTCCGACGCACCCCAAAGTCCGCGCCGCGGGGCGGGCCTCTCGTCAGGGCGCAGCATTAGGTGTACCATTTTGGCCCTGTTGGTCCGGGGCCGGGTGATGATCGTCCCTCCATTGAACCGGAAACTGCTGGCGATCCTGGCAGCGGACATGGTCGGCTATTCAAAGGCGATCGAGATCGACGAAGCTGGCACCATCGCACGCCTGAGGGCTATCCGGGCCGATGTGACCGATAAGGCGATCGCTCTGCGCCAGGGTCGAATTGTCAAGCTGTTAGGAGATGGCGCACTTGTCGTCTTCGACAGCGTGGTCGATGCGGTGATCTGCGCAGCCGAAATTCAGAAAGCTGTGGCCGTTCGCAATGGTGGATTGCCGGAGCATGAGCGGATTGTGTTCCGCATCGGGATAAATCTTGGCGATGTGGCGCTAGTGGATGGCGATGTGTATGGCGACGGCGTCAATATCGCCGCTCGCCTAGAGCAGCTTGCCGAACCGGGCGGAGTAATGGTGTCAGGTACGGCCTACGACCATTTGCAGGGCAAGCTTGATTGGCCACTCGATTTCGTTGGCGAGCAGCATGTCAAGAACATCAACCGCCCCGTGCGGATGTACCGGGTGAGGCTCGATGGCAAGCGGGTGCGTTGGACCTTACGCAAGGCGATGCCGCGCTGGACCAAGACGGCTGCGGCGGCCGTCGTGGTGCTGGCTCTGGCGGGTGGAGGGACCTGGTGGTTCTTTCAGCCCGCGCCACTGGGGGCCAAGCCGTCGGTCGCGGTGCTGCCCTTCAATAATTATGGCGACGACGAGGTCACCGGTCGTTTGGCCGATGGATTAACTGAGGATATCATCACCGACCTCGCACGGTTTCCCGAACTTGAGGTCGTGGCCCGGAATTCGACGGAAGTTTACAAAGGCAAGCCGGTGGATGCCCGCCAGGTCGCAGGTGCGCTCCATGTCGGCTTCGTGCTGGAAGGCTCTATCCAGCGGCAAAATGGGCGGGTGCGGGTTACCGCGCAGTTGATCGATGCACAAACCGGCAACCATCTTTGGTCGGATCGTTGGGACCGGCCCGCTGAGGACGTGTTCGCCGTCCAGACCGAGATTGCAGAGCAAGTCACCAACCGTCTCGGCAACGGCGTGGGGCTGATTCAGGGAGCGGGGCGGGCTGCAGCGAAGCGTAAACGGCCGGACAACTTGACTGTCTATGATTACTATCTGCTCGGAACCGAAAGGATTGAAAAGATTACCGTAGCGGATGAGGAGGAGGCTATCAGGCTGCTCAACCTCGCTGTCGCGCTGGACCCCGGGTTCGCCCGCGCCTGGGTGGAACTTTATCATGCTCATAACATATTGGCTGGCTTCGGTATCAATCCCGAGAGTGAGATCAAGGCGGCTGCCGATGTAGCCGAACGCGCGGTGCGGCTCGATCCGAGCGACGCCGAGGCGCACGCCGTTTTTGGCATGAGCCTCAAAGAAATGGGCGACAACGCCCGCGCCAAGGTCGAGATGGACACGGCCCTCCGCCTCGCTCCGGGTTCGGCCGAAATCCTGACATTCTATTCCGGCTACGCGGCAGGCTTCGACGAACCCGAACGCGGCGCTCAGTTGGTCGACCAAGTTATACGGCTCGACCCGAATTACCCGATGTGGGCAACTAGTTTCTACTCCACGGCCTATTTTATGGCTGGCCGCTATGAGGACGCCGCGAAGATGCTGGAGCGCAAGACGCCCGATAACTACGGCAAAGGGGATTGGGTGGTGCGTAGCAGCTCCCTCGCGGCACTGGGTCGAACCGATGAGGCGGATGCTTCAGTCAGGGAAACCCTCAAACGGTATCCGGACCTGACCATCGAGGGCCTGGTCAATGAATTCAGCTCGAGCAAGAGGGAACGCGGTCGTTTCATCGAGACAATGCCGCTCGCCGGCTTCCCGCTTTGCGCCAAGCCCGACGGGCTGGCAAAGCTCGCCAAACCAGTGCGACTACCGGAATGCGAGACGGGGGAGGCGCAGCCTCTCGGGCAGCCATAGAACAGCTCGGCCTGAGCGCTGACCGCCCGGTGAAATGAGCATCCCTACAGTGAAAGCCGGCTCGGCAAGTGAAGTCTGGCCAGTGGCGGCTATTCCTGCCCCAGTTGCCCGCTCCAGAACGGTCACTCGTCGAGCCAGTATTGGCGGAGACAGCCGAACTGGCGCGAGGGGACAGATTGGCGCTTGGCGACAAATGCCAGTGCGAAGAGACTCCGGGGCGAGCGGTTCGCTTTCACACCAGGCAGGATCGTGTAACCCTGATCGACCAGTTGCAATTTCAGCTCGCTAAGATGCCGTTTGAAGCCGTTCTCGATTTGGCTCCGAGGGTAGCGCCATCCGTTCCTGCACGCTCGGATCAGAATGTCGGAATACAATTCGGCACTAACGGCTCTCACAGCATCTTCGGAAATCAGCTTGCCGCCAGATTGCGTGCCTTCGGACAAGCACGGTCCAACCGACAGAGGCAGCACCAGCATTGCGGCAAAGATAGATGACTTTGTCATGGACACCTCCTGCTTCCTGAATGGATCGGGTCTCTGCGACCCGACCAAACCCCGTCGACAGGAAAGCCTAGAATTGGTGGCGGTCGGATGGCATCGTGCAAATGCAGTGTTTTCGAGATCGCATCTGTAGTATTTTGCCGTGCCGGGTCGGCCACAACTCGTAGCGGATCGGAGACTTGAAGCGATGCTTCGCGCCGTGAGCAATCCTCTGACCAGTCTGTCGGACCGGGAGCGGGTGGTCGCTGCAAAATTCGCCGAGGGGATGACCTACCGTGAAATCGGCGAGACGCTCTTCATAGCGCCGACTACCTTTCGGACCCATCTGTCGGCCATATACCGGAAACTCGATATTCGCAGCAAAGTTGCGCTTGCAACCTTGCTTGCCGACCAACGCGAGCAAGACACGGGCCATGCATCATCCGGTGGCCTTTCGGTAGAGGCCTCTGGGCCAACAGTCGTTGCGGTTCTCCCTTTCGACAATCTGAGCGCGGACGAGCGATGGAACCGCTTGGCCGATGGCTTGTCGGCGGACATCATGGTCGACCTCGCTCGCTACCCCGACCTTGCGGTCATCGCCCGCCAGACCATGCTCTCGTACAAGGGACGGCGCGATGACGTGCTATCCATCGGGCGGGAACTGAATGCGGATTATCTACTTGAGGGGACCTTGCAGGCGGCAGCGCAGCAGCTGCGGATCTGCGTCCAACTCGTCGACGCGCGCACTGGAGTCGATTTGTGGACGGCCCGCTATGATCGATCAGCTGAAGACCTGTTTGCGATGCAGGACATGGTCACCGAAAACGTCGTCAACGTCCTTGCTAGCTGTTGCGGCAAGCTCGCAAAACTTCGACGCGATGTTGTCCGCCGAAAACACCCCGCCAGCCTACGTGCCTATGACTACTATCTGCTCGGCGTCGAGCAGCACAATTTGTACACTCACGCTTCGAATACGGAAGCGGTGCGGCTTCTGACGCGTGCCATCGAGCTCGACCCTGGACTTGCCAGAGCCTGGACAGTACTGGGGCTGGCGCATGCCGTCGCCGCCATCAATGCGTTTACCAACGACCTTTCCGCCGCAAAGGAGCAATGGAAACTGTGCCTCGAACGAGCTTTGGCGCTCGACGCGGGTGATACCCATGCACGCATATGTCTAGCCGAGCTTCGAGCCTTGCAGGGCGATCTCGATGCGACAGCAAGAGAACATGATCTTGCCTTGGCGGCCGCCCCGCACGATGCCGATACCCTCGCCTTGCTTGCCGGAGGAAAGGCATTCGTGACAGGCGACCCGCGGGAAGGATATGAACTGGCGAAGCGTGCGATCCGTCTCAATCCGTATGTTTCCTGGTACTATAGCATGCTTGGCCGATCGAGCTTCGTTGTAGGTCTCCACAGGGAGTGCCTGACCGCGTTCAGCCAAGCACCGCCGGACTCGCCTGCAACGCTGCTGTTCCAGGCCATGGCGCACGCCATGCTCGGTGAAACACCTCAGGCAATAAAGATTGCCAACCGGTTGGCGAGAGAATTTCCAAACACTTCGGCCGAAGGGTTTATCGGCTCCTATCCAGTCACCAATCCTCCCGCTATTGCCGCGATCCGGGAGGGTGCCCGCCGCGCGGGGCTGGCAAGCTTCAATTGAGATACCATTGCGGAGACCTCGCCGAGACCAGGCGAATCCTAGCCACAATGTTGATTGCGTATGGTGCCGTAGAGGCTGTCGGCTACGCGCAGGCGCAAAATCTGCTCACAATCATCGCACCAGTCTCCGGTCAGACTGCCGATGGGACGCTCTCCTTTTCCGGGAAGGCTTTCGTCAACAGCATTACACGGCGCGGAACTATTAGCGGACAGACCAATACCGGGGTCGAATGCCGAGGGACGGCTATCGTCAATCTTACGTTCTCGCATGGAGAAGGGACGATCGTTTGCGGGCAACTCTCATCCCGGTTCGTGTTCTCGCTGACCAGCAGACAACCCGTAGCTGGCACAGGAGCGGGAACCCTTTCCGACGGGCGCAAGGTGATGTTGAGAATAGGACAATGACCACAAATCGACCGCCCTTTTGTCAAGAAGTGGCGAGCTGAAACATTGATGCAAGTGGGCTGACTATTACTCTTGCCAAGGCCGACGGATCCCGAGCCGATCGATGACCTCGCACGGGGAAACGGAAGCCCCCGAGCCCGGTTGTAGCGGATCACGGGTGGGCAACGCTTTCTCACGGCGGAAGTTGAACATCAACCGCGAGCAATAGCCCTACGTTTTTTCGAGCGGATGGCTTAGGCTCGTCGCATGGGACTATTGACCTTCAGCATAAACGTCACCCTGGACGGCTGCGTCGATCATGAGGAGGGAATCGCTGACGACGAGACGCACGCGTTCTTCACCCGCCTTATGGACGAGGGCGGGGCGATGCTGTGGGGCCGCATCACCTACGAGATGATGGAGAGCTACTGGCCGGCGGTGGCTCGCGGCGACGTGGAGGCGCCGCCGGCGTTACGCGAGTGGGCGGTCAAGCTGGACGCCAAACCGAAGTACGTGGTGTCGTCGACGCGAACGGACTTCCCGTGGGCCAACAGCCACCACATCGCCGACGACCTGCGAACAGGCGTACAGAGGCTCAAGGACGCGACTCCGGCCGGCGTGCTCCTCGGTAGCGGCAAACTCGCGACCGAGCTGGACCGGCTGGACCTGATCGACGAATATCAGCTCCTCGTCCATCCCAGGATCGCCGGCCACGGCCCGACCCTGTACCAGGGCGGGCTGCCCAGTGCGCGACGGCTCGAGCTGGTCTCGGCGAAGCCGCTCCGCAGCGGCGTGGTCGCTATGCACTATCGGCGCGAGCGCTGACTCCGAGCAGCCTCAACGCGCCCAGCTCGGGGGCTTGCGCGTCGCAGGAGCGCGCCGATTAACAGTCGGCTTTGGTCGCCTGGCGGCCTGGATGAGACCAGATGCACCCAAGCGCCGGGCCGTCTGCAGCGGAGACCTCGGCTGGCTGCCCGTACCGGCGGGCTGACGATTCGGCGCGCCATTTGTGAACAAAACTGGACACTCCTGCCGGAGCCGCCCCGCCGCCCATCGCCAGACCTTCCAGTAGCCAGCTTGGTCGAGGTCAATCGGCGACGTCTGCTTCCAGGACGTCCCCTTGCCTTCGGCCACCGTCAGACCGGCGAGCTGCTCGATAGCGGCCAGGCGATAGGCCATGATGTCGATGGAACAGCTTCGAAAACGCGGCCGGGGTCTCGTAGCCGACACGGGTCGCAATCCTTGCAATCCCCTCGTCGCTTGTTTCGAGCAGAAACGCAGCCTCCGACATCCGGCGTGCGATCAGATAACGGTACATGGACTGGCCGACGAGGTTGGTGAAGCGAGCTGAAAACGCCGAGCGACCGAGCCCCACGCGCTGCCCTAGGTCGCCAAGGGTCCAGGGTTGATCCGGTCGTTCGTGAATCAACTGAAGCGCCGGTCCTATGTGCGGGTCCGCCATCGCCCCCAGCCACCCGCCTTCTCCGGAATCGAGAGACTTGATCCAGCTTCGCAACACCTCAACGAAGAGCACTTCTGTCAGTCGTGACAGTGCGACGTCTTGGCCGGGACGCGCAAGCGCCGACTCGCTCACCATGCGTTGCAGAATCGCCTCGAGCCATCCGCCGTCTTCCGTCGGCTTCAGGAGAAGCAGGGGCGGAAGCAATTCCAACACGCTGCCGCGCGAGGGCCGCTCCACAGTGAAATTGCCACAGATCATCGTCGAGAGTGGCTGCGCGTTGCCTCCATGACGAACGACGCCAAGACGTCCGGGCAGTCGACCGAGATCCGGAATCGGTAATGGCGTCGTCCGGCGATCCGAATAAATCAGGTGAGGCTCGCCGCGTGTGACGACGACAAAGTCGCCCGCAGTCATGTGGAGTTCTCGTCCCTGATCGAGCGCGAGGGTAGCTGAGCCGCGACTGAGATAATGAAACAGGGCGTAGGGGCGCGCTGGCAATGCCAGATTCCACGGATGGCCGAGCTCGAAGTGGAAGAGCAGAGTCCCACCGAGGCGAATGCGATCGAGCACTTGGGCGAGGATGTCCATCCTCCCGATGTTAATACGACGGACGGTCAGACACAATATTTGGACGATTGATGGCTAACGTCCGAATGCTCCACGTACTAACTGATCTCAAGTCGAACCAGCAGGTCGCGCGGCAAACCATTACGCAAACGGCAGATGGGAGAACCGCGACTTTTGCCGACACGCCTGCCCCGGACCCGCGTCGTCCGTCATCTCAACAGGAGCAATCAATGCGAAATCTTCTACTCTCAGTCGCCACCGTCCTCATGGCCGGAGCAGCACTTGCCGTCCCCGCCCAATCAGCTCAACTGCCCAAGGGGGCGGCTCACAATATCGTGCTCGTCCATGGCGCTTTCGTCGACCAGACGAGCTGGAAGCCGGTTGCCGATATCCTCACAAAGAAGGGCTACAACGTAACGCTCGTCGATAACCCGCTCACATCCCTCGCGGCGGACGTCGATGCCACCAAACAGGCACTCGCGAAACAGAACGGCAAGACCGTTCTCGTTGGCCACTCTTGGGGCGGCGTGGTCATCACCCAAGCAGGCGACGATCCAAACGTCTCGGCGCTCGTCTACGTCTCCGCATTCGCACCCGACGTGGGGGAATCTCTGGCGAGCTTATCCAAGAGCGGTCCGGCAACCGAGGGCGCCGCGGCGATCCATCCCGACGAACAGGGCAACCTCTACATCGATCCCAAAGTGTTTCCTTCGGCAGTCGCGGCTGACCTTCCTCCGGAGATCGCCGAATCCTTGGCAAACCATCAGCTCCCGTTGAACCACACGGCGTTCGAGGCTCCCGTCGATAAGGCAGCTTGGCGCGACAAGCCGACGTTCTATGTGATCAGCACGAAGGACAAGGTCATCGCACCCGAGGTCCAGAAGATGTTCGCCGACAGGATGAAGGCCCAGACGACGGAGGTCGCCGGCAGCCACGCCTCTCTCGTCGTCCACGCGAAGGAAGTCGCCGCCGTGATTGAAAAGGCCGCACTCGTGAAGTGACGATACCGCTCCCGGCACTTTCGTGCCGGGAGCACGCGTGCTCGGCGGACTACGGAATGCCTTGGACCGCGAGCGGCTCAGACCTAGCCAAAACCGCACCAGCTACTCCCACTCGATTATTTGCCAAGCATCCGGAGGATGACATGACTGAGTTCGACACCGCGAGCCAGGACGCCGCCACGCTGGAAACGGCGCCCACCCGTTACATCGAAGGCAACGGAATCCGCTTCGCCTATCGCCGCCTCGGCCCATCGACCGGAACGGCGCTGGTTCTCCTGCAGCATTTCTCGGGCAACATCGACGCGTGGGACCCCGCCGTCGTGAATGTCCTGGCCGCCGATCGACCGGTGATCGTTTTCGACAACGCCGGGGTCGGCCGCTCGACAGGCCAAACGCCCGACAATATCGCGGCGATGGCCCGAGACGCGGTCGCTTTTATCAAACTGCTCGGCCTCTCCGAAGTCGACCTTCTGGGCTTTTCCCTCGGCGGTTGCGTCGCCCAGCAGATCGCTGCCGAGCACGGACGGCTGGTCCGCAAGCTAATCCTCGTCGGCACCGCTCCGAAAGGCGGAGAGGAACACCTGTTGACGGTTCTCCAGGACGCTTTTTCCCAAACCGAGGCGCCGGACCTCCGCCTGCCGCTATTCTTCACGAAGTCGTCCGCCAGCCAGTCGGCCGGCCTGGCGTTCCTGAAGCGGGCGAAGGTGCGAAGGGAAGATCGGGACACCGATAACGGCGGCGCGGTGACGGATCCGCAGGCCAAGGCGCTTATTACTTGGTGCGCCACACCTGATCCCGAGCACGCCATTCTGCGCGCCATCCGCCAGCCCGCCCTTGTGGTCAGCGGCAGCCACGACACCATGCTGCCGGCGGACAACGCCTACGCAATGTTCAAGGCTCTAAGCAACGCCCAGCTGGTCCTCTATCCCGATTCCGGCCACGGCGCGCTGTTTCAATACCACGAATTGTTCGTCAGCCACGTCCGGACCTTCCTGGAAGCGTAATCGGCGGTTGCATAATCCCGGCGCGATCGGTCGCGCCTTTGTTCTTGAGAGCTGTAGCGGAGAAAGAAATGACAATCGCAAAGATCGAGGTTGAGCGTTTCAGCCTGGCGTGTGCCAAACCCTTCGACGCCGTCGTGGCCGCGCTCAAGTCAGCGGTCGGGCAACCTGACATGGTCGATTTTTTCAAGGCGACGAGGGCTGCAAATTCCTTCTCGGATTTGGAGCGCGTTGTGCAAAACGGCCAAGGCCGCATCGGTCTCATGCTCTTCGCGGAATTCGACTTGGGCGCCATTCTGCGCCGCGAAACTGGACGCGACACTCCTAAGAGCATGCGGTTTCTGGTGGGCAATCCACTCATTATGAAAGAAATGGTCAAGCACGTTCCCGATGCTGGATCCTACGCCCCAGTCACAGTCCTTGTTGATCAACGTCCCGATGGCGTGCATGTCTCCTATGACAAAATGGAGAGTTATCTGCTCTCTTATGGTAATTTGGAGGCTCTTGCCGTCGCCCGCGATCTTGATGCGAAAATCACAAGCTTGTTACGCGAATGCACGAGCTAAACTCTCCTGATGACGCTTCAAACGGACGGAAGTGAGAGTCCGTCCCGAACACGCATGACCTCCTTGGCGGCGACGGCGTTGAGGAAAGCGGTCGCCGAAGCGATGGTGGCTCGGCATCCTTCCGGGTCGTGCGGAGCGGCTCGGTACAGTATCGCTTCGAGAGACGGTGACAGCCCCGCGAGCGAGCACGTTCCGTCTCGGCGGCACCACTTGCGTCACGACGCGACCTGCGCTTTTCCCTAGAGCAACTCCAGGAAAAGTGTGAAACGGTTTTTCCGTCCGGAATTGCCTCGAAACAAAGAGTTCGAGCTGTTCGCCGTTTCCGCGAAACGGTGAACTGCGCTAGCTCGCGGGCTCGATCGAACTCACCCGCAGGCGCGGTGGCAGCATTCTTTGGCGCATTGAATGAACGGCTGCTTTTGGGCGCGGTGACCGCCACTTCGAACGGCCGATATGCGGCGCAAAGCAGTCATGAGCGCCTTCACCTGTCAGAGTCTGCTGAGAGTCGATCGCGGACCCCGAGTGCCCAGTGTTGCTCTGGGGTGGTGGTGTAATGGCGCGCCCGAAGAGATTCGAACTCCTGACCCCCAGATTCGTAGTCTGGTGCTCTATCCAGCTGAGCTACGGGCGCGCAACAGGCCATGCTTTCCATGACCCCGCTAGCCGATCGTGAACGACCGGCCGCGACGAGACGTGTTCCCTAGCGACTGATTTTCCGAAAAGCAAGCCGATCCGGCAAAAGTTTTGTCGCAGGTATGTCATCCGGTGACGGCGGTCAGGATTCCGCCGTGTTCAACAGGGCCCGAAGTCGAGCTCAAACGCGATCCCTGGTGGGAAGAGCTCCGACCCAGGGGAAATGGGCACCGGGCCTGCAGGGGAAGAGCATCGGGCGAAACAGCGCCCGAACCATCACGCCGGGCGGCGCAGGCCGTTGCGGGCCTGGTCGAGCCGGACCGGCTGGTCGGGGATGGTGACCGCGAATGTGGTGCGCCCGCCAATGCTTTCGACCAGCTCAACAGTGCCGCCATGCGCCCGGATCAGTTCGTGCGCGATCGCCAGGCCAAGGCCGGTGCCGCCGCTGCGGGCCGAGCCGCGAAAGGCCGCGAAGAGGTTTTCCCGTGCCTTGGGTGGTAAGCCGGGGCCGGTGTCGGTGACGACGATGCGGCTCACGCTGCCCAGGCGCACGGCCGATACCGCTAGGCGCCGGACCAGCGCGCTTTCATTGTCTGAGGCCATGGCCTGCACGGAATTGCGGCACAGATTGGTGAGCACGCGGAACAACTGTTCGGAATCGGCATCCACCTCGAAGGCCGGCTCGATCGCATTGACGAACTCGATGCCCTGCTCGATGTCGAGCAGGCCGTGCACGTCCTCGACCAGCTGGCGCAGCCTGAGCCTGCGGCGCGACGGCGGCGGCTCCTGGGTGCGGCCGTAGTGAAGCACGCCTTCGGAGTAGGAGACGGCGCGGTCGAGCGCGCGCAGCAGTTTCGGCGCGAAGGCCTGCACGGTCGGGTCCTTGACCTGGCGCAGGCGGTCCGACATCAGCTGCGCCGAGGCCAGGATGTTGCGCATGTCATGGTTGATCTTCGACACGGCCAGGCCGAGGTCGGCAAGGTGCTTCTGCTCGGAGAGCATCTTTTGCAGCCGCTCCTGCATCTGCGACAGTTCGCGCTCGGCGACGCCGATCTCGTCGGCGCGGGCGGCGGGATGGATGATGCGTCCGGGATCGTCCGGCGCCTCGGAGAAGGACAGCATCGAACGCGTCATCGTCCGGATCGGCCCGATCATGATCAGGTCGATCGCGGCATAGACCAGCATTGCGGTGAACAGCGAGATCAGCAGCGAGACGAAGGCGACGTTGCGCGAATATCGCAGCATGGCATTGCGCAGACTGTTGTCCGGCATGATCAGCTCGAACTCCTTGTCGCTGTCGCCGACCGGGCCGAAGACGCGCAGCATCCGGTGGCCGCCGAAAAACAGCGTGTCGAGCGCACCGGTCATGCCCTTGATCATGCCGATCGAGGCGATATCGATGTGTTCGTCGACCTGCGGCGGCATCTCGGCCACCACCAGCAGCCGCGACACGCCGCCGTCACGCACCGCGATCGCCTTGGCGCCGATCGCCATCAGCACGTCGTTCTGGGCCGCACGCGACAGCGAGGTGGATTCACCTTGCACCAGCACGATCGACACCGCCGCAGCCGTGCTCAGCCGCTCCTTCAGCCAGTTCAGCCGGTAGCTGGCGATCCACGGCAGGAAGATCAGCACTTCGGCCAGAAGCACGAAAACGATGGTGAGCAGCAGCAGCTTGGTCGACAGGCCGCGCGACAGCGGCACGGTGCGCCCGGCGGTTGGCGCCGCCGTGTCGATCCGTTCCTCCGCCTGTATGGTTTCGCTCATGCGGCTATGTCTTCACGATCACTTGATCAACGCAGATTAGGCGATTACGGCTTTTTTACCAATTTCATCCTTGGCCGGAAACAAAAACCGGCCTGGACGACGACCGGGTTCGGCCTGGCGACTCCGGATTGACTTCCAAAACCCTTCTTTCTATAAGCCCGCTCACGCTCGGGCCATTCGTCCCGGCGCGGTTTCGATCGCGCCAAAACCGGCCCGGCAAAGCTCCTGTTACACAGTGACAGAATCAAGAAGGGCCGCACCCCGCGGTATTAAAACAAATGAAGCGTACCTACCAACCGTCTAAACTCGTCCGCAAACGTCGGCACGGCTTTCGTGCCCGCATGGCCACCAAGGGTGGTCGCGGCGTCGTCGCAGCTCGCCGCAACCGCGGTCGCAAGCGGCTCAGCGCCTGAACGGAAGACGAGATCGTTGCCCGCATCCGGCAAGCCAGTGGGACCAAATCCCAAGCGGCTTCTGAAGCGCGCCGAATTCCTGGCCGTCCGTCGTGGTGAAAAGCGACGCGGGCGGCTTTTTCTCGTTGAAGTTCTCGACCGCGGCGACGGCCTGTCGCCGCGCGTCGGCTATACCGTCACCAAGAAGGTCGGCAATGCAGTTGTCCGCAATCGCGTCCGGCGACGGCTGCGAGAAGCGGTCCGTACACATGCCGCAAGTGACATGGCGCCTGGCAATGACTATGTCATCGTCGGGCGCGAAGATGTGCTGACCATTCCGTTCGGCCAGTTGAAGGCCGAACTCTCCCGCCGATTGCGCGGAACACGATAGGCCAAGGGCTTTCGATGGAAAACAACCGGAACTTCTTCATCACCATCGCGCTGTCGGTGCTGATCCTGGCGGTATGGCAATATTTCTATGTCTTGCCGCGCAGCGAAGCCCAGCGCGAGGCGGCCCGCGTCGAACAGCAGCGCGTCGAAGAGCAGAAGAAGGCCGCCGACGCCGCCAATCCAGGCGCCGGTACCGCAACGCCCGTCGCACCTGGCGCCATTCCGAACGCACCCGGCGGCAACGCGATTGCGGCGGTCGACCGCAACCAGGCGCTGGCGGCAAGCAAGCGCGTCAAGATCGATACGCCGAGCCTCGAGGGCTCGATCAACCTGACCGGCGCGCGGCTCGACGACCTCAAGCTCAAGCATTACACCGAAACCGTCGACAAGAATTCACCCGAGATCGAGCTGCTCAACCCGCAAGCGCTGGCGACGGGATATTTTGCCGAGATCGGTTTCGTCGGCAACGACAAGACCGGTGCGGTGCCGGGTTCGGACACGGTGTGGAGTGTGGACGGCAATCCAACGCTGAGCCCGTCGACGCCGGTCACGCTCACCTACACCAATGACAAGGGCCTGACCTTCAAGCGCACATTCTCCGTCGATAACGACTATATGTTCACGGTTTCGGACACGGTGCAGAATTCCGGCAACAGCGCCGTTTCGCTGTTCAACTACGGCCGCGTCACGCGCTATGACAAGCCGGCCGTCGCCAGTACCTACGTGCTGCATGAAGGTTTGATCGGCGTTACCGGCACCGAGGGCTTGGCCGAATACAAATACGCCAAGATCGAATCCGAAAAGCAGGTCACTCCGGGCAAGTCGACCGATGGCTGGCTCGGCATCACCGACAAATACTGGGCCGTCACGCTGGTGCCGACCGAGAAGCAACCGTTCCAGCCGCGCTATGCCTTTTTCGACGATGGTCGTCACCGCTACCAGTCCGACTTCCTCACCGATGCAATCAATGTCGATACCGGCCAGTCCGCGACAGTCGAGACAGAGATCTTCGCCGGCGCCAAGGAAGTCGCCAAGATCAACGCCTATGAGACTGACCGTCACATTCGCCAGTTCAATTTGGTGATCGACTGGGGGTATTTCTATTTCATCACCAAGCCGATGTTCTGGCTGATCGACACGCTCTACAAATTCTTCGGCAATTTCGGCCTGGCGATCCTCGCCACCACCGTCATCGTCAAGGCCATCTTCTTCCCGCTCGCCAACAAGTCCTACGCGTCGATGGCGAACATGAAGAAGGTACAGCCCAAGATGCTCGAGATCCGCGAGAAATACGCGGACGACAAGATGAAGCAGCAGCAGGCGATGATGGAGCTGTACAAGACCGAGAAGATCAACCCGCTGGCCGGCTGCTGGCCGGTGGCGCTACAGATCCCGGTCTTCTTCTCGCTCTACAAGGTGCTCTACATCACCATCGAGATGCGCCACGCGCCGTTCTTCGGCTGGATCCAGGATCTGGCGGCACCCGATCCGACCTCGATCTTCAATCTGTTCGGCCTCGTGCCGGTCACTTTGCCGCACATGCTGATGATCGGCGTCTGGCCGCTGATCATGGGCGTCACCATGTTCCTGCAGATGCGCATGAACCCGACGCCGCCGGACCCGACGCAAGCCGCGATCTTTACCTGGATGCCGGTCATCTTCACCTTCATGATGGCGGGTTTCCCGGCCGGTCTCGTCATCTACTGGGCCTGGAACAACACGCTGTCGATCCTGCAGCAGGGCGTGATCATGAAGCGCCAGGGCGCCAAGATCGAGTTGTGGGACAATCTCGTGGCACTGTTTCGAAAGAAACCGTCGCCGGCGGAATAGCAGACGTCTCCTTCCATCAAAGCCCCGGCTGGTCCGGGGCTTTTTTATTGGCCACAGGTCGGGTCACGTTCCCGTGATCGGCGAAACTGAAAGCGGTCGCGGGGCGTGACTGCGTGTGCATTTCCAAAGGCTATCAATCCCGATCAGCCCTCACCCGGAGGAAGACCACATGCGCTTGCCGTCATTCAGGACCATTGCCCTTTCCGCACTCGTCGCCGGTGCGACGATCGTCGCTCCAGCCTATGCCAAGAACCCCAATGTTGGTGGCGCGCCGATGTACACCACCAAGACCATCGTCGAGAACGCCGTCAACTCGAAGGACCACACGACGCTGGTCGCCGCCGTCAAGGCGGCCGGCCTGGTCGACACGCTACAGGGCGCCGGGCCGTTCACCGTCTTTGCGCCGACCAACGAAGCGTTTGCCGCGCTGCCGAAAGGCACCGTCGACACGCTGCTCAAGCCCGAGAACAAGGACCAGCTCACCAAGGTGCTGACGGCGCATGTCGTGGCCGGCAAGATCTCCGGCAAGGACATGATGGCCAAGGCCAAGGCAATGGGCGGCAAGTATGAGATGAAGACCGTCTCCGGCGATACGCTGACCGCCGAGGTCAAGAAGGGCAAGCTCTACATCATCGATGAGTCCGGCGGCGAGGCCAAGGTGACGATCGCCGACGTCAACCAGTCGAACGGCGTCATCCATGTCGTCAACAAGGTGCTGCTGCCGAAGTAACGGCTTCCGGCGCAGGGGATCAAGGCAGGTCCGTTGGGCTTTCTCGGGCCAGCCATCCCCACCTCATGACGAAGTGCCATGTTTCTTGGGAAGCCATATCGGCATCGGCCGGGGTCCTGTAGTCCCCCACAGGGCCCCGGTTTCTTTTTGCATCGGCATATCCAAAGGGTAGCCCCTCGCGTCGTCATTCCACGACGGCGCTGTGGTCGACCTTGGCCGGCGTCGCCGGCTTGCGCAGCAAAAGAGCCAGCGGAACGGCGGCAAGCGAAAGGATCATCATCAGCTTGAAGTCGTTCATGTAGCTGATGATCGTCGCCTGCAGCGTTACCACGCCGTCGAGCGCGGCACGGCCGGCGGCGCTGTAAGGGTTCATCGCCTGGAAGATCGCCGGGTTGCTGAACGCCTGGTTGTAGGGCGTCACATAGGTGGCGATGTTGGCGTGGTTGACCTGGACATTCTGGGTCAAAAGCGCGGTGACTACCGATATGCCGACACTGGAGCCGATGTTACGCGACAGATTGTACAGTCCGGTGCCTTCCGCGCGCCGCTCCGGCGCCAGCGTGGCGAAGGTGATGGTGGTCAGCGGAACGAACAGGAAGCCGAGCCCCGCACCCTGGATGAAGCCGGTGCTGATTATCGTCCATTGCGAGACATCGGGCGTCCAGCCGGTCATGTCGTACATCGCCCAGGCGGTGATCAGCAGGCCGGTCAGGAGAAGCCAGCGTGTATCCACCTTGCCGACCAGCCTGCCGACCAGGAACATGCACGCCATGGTGCCGAGGCCGCGCGGCCCCATGACGATGCCGGCCGTCACCACCGGATAGCCCATCAGTGTCTGCAGATAGGGTGTCATCAAGGCCAGCGAGGCGAGGTAGGTGATGCCGACGATGAAGATGAAGACCATGCCGACGGCGAAATTCCGGTCGAGGAAGAGCCGTGGGTTCACGAACGAGTTGCGGGCGGTGAAGGTGTGGACGAGGAAGATGTAGAAGGCCGACGCGCAGATCAGCGCCTCGACGATGATCTCGGATGACGAGAACCAGTTGAGCTGCTCGCCGCGATCGAGAAACATCTGCAGCGAAGCGATGGTGAGGCTGAGCATGCCGAAGCCCAGCCAGTCCAGCCTTGCTTTGAGGTCGGTCTTGGTTTCCAGGACGAACATCGACACGCCCGCGAAGGCCAGGGCGCCGATCGGCACGTTGATGTAGAACACCCAGCGCCAGCTGACATTTTCGGTTAGCCAGCCGCCGATCACCGGCCCGAGCACCGGTCCGACCATCACCGAAACGCCGAACAGCGCCATGGCCGAGCCGCGCTCTTCGACGCTGTAGATGTCGAGCAGAATGCTCTGCGACAGCGGCACCAGGGCCGCGCCGAACAGGCCCTGCAGCAGGCGGAAGCCGACGATCTGCGGCAGCGACTGCGCGAAGCCGCAAAGCACCGATGCGACGACGAAGCCGGTGATCGAGGTCAGCAGGATGCGCTTGCGGCCGAAACGATTGGCAAGGTAGCCCGAAGGCGGCGTCATCACGGCCGCGGCGACGATATAGGACGTCAGCACCCAGTTGATCTGGTCGGCGCTCGCCGAAACGCTGCCCTGGATGTAGGGAAGCGCCACATTGGCGATGGTCGTGTCCAGCGCCTGCATGATCACGGCCAGAATCACGCAGGCGGTGATGGCGCCGCGATTGGCGACCACCGATGTGCCCCCTGTCGCGGACGCGCTGGTCATGACTTCTGCTCGAACCGGTTGATGAGATCCGTGACGAAGTCCGGCAGGCCGCGCGCATGGCCGGTATCGATGCCGACGACGGCGCTCATCCCGCCGCGCAGCGGCGGTTTGCCCTGGAGATCGTCAATCGTCACGCGCATCGGGATGCGCTGCACGACCTTGACCCAGTTGCCGGTGGTGTTCTGCGCCGGAAGCAGCGAGAAGCTCGACGACGAGGCGGGGCTGATAGAGGCGACCGTGCCGTGCCAGACACTGCCCGGATAGCTGTCGACGCTGATCGTCGCCGTCTGCCCCGGCCGCACATAGGTCAGTTCGGTTTCCTTCGGCTCCGCCGCGATCCACAGGTCCGTCGCCGAAACCAGGCTGAACGCCGGTTGCGACGCCGGCAGGTACTTGCCGACCTGGAGCGCGTCCACATTGGTGACGATGCCGTCGAACGGCGCCTTGACGATCGCATCGCCGAGGTTGCGCTGGGCGTCGTCCACCGCCGACTGGGCCTGCAGGTAGAAGGGGTTCTTCTCGACCGGCTGGCTGGCGTCGCCACCCAGCTGGGCAAGCATCGCCTGTGCCTGCGCCTTGGCGACGGACACTTTCTGGCGGGCGGCATCGAGGTCGTGCTGGGCGCTGTCGAAAGTGGCCTGCGAAGAGGTAGACGTCTTGAGAAGATCCTGCTGACGCTTGAAGGCGGCCTCATAATAGGGAATGTCGGCCTGCGCCTGCTCGATCTGCGCCAGCGACTGCTGGTAACTTGCCTGCAAGGTCAGCACCTGGTTGCGCACCGTTCCCAGCTGGGCCTGGGCCGCGGCAAGAGCGGTTTCGAAGGAGGCCGGCCTCAGGCGGAAAAGCACGTCGCCCTTCTTCACCGCCTCGTTCTCGTGCACGTCGATCTCGGAGACGGTGCCGGAGACGTCGGTGGAAACGCCGAGCGACTGCGCCTGGATGTAGGCATTGTCCGATGTCATGACCTGGCCGCCGACAACGTAGTAATAGCCGCCGACAGCCAGCGCGACGGGAAGCAGGGCGAAAAGGATCGGCCGTGTCAGGCTGCGCCTGGGCTTGACCGGCGCCGCAGGCGCAACCGCCACCATGGCTTGCGGCTGCGGCTCTTTGGCGGGGGCTTCAAGTGCCACCGGCTCCAGCGCAACCGGCGCTTCCAGCTCGCCATCGGCGATGACTGCGCTGGCACGCCTCTGCTCGCGTTCGCTATCCAGCCGGATGATCTGGTCGCTCTTGCGATCCGATGGTTCGTCCTTGCCGGGCTTTTTGGGTGAGGTCGATTCAGTCATGGTCGTTCTCCCGGTCGACGGCTGGCTGAGCGCAAGCCTCGAGCAGATTGGATTTGATCAGGCATAGGGTTTGCAGCAGATGCAGTTGGGCATCCGCCGAAAGGCCGACGAAGGCCTCGTCGCGCGTCTTCTGGCCGTTGCTGCGCATGATTTCGAGCAGCGGATGGGCTTGCGGCGTCAGGTAAAGCAGCCATGCCCGGCGATCAGCCGGATTGGGCCGGCGTTCGATGAAGCCGCGCGCCTCCATCTTGTCGAGCAGCCGGGCGAGCGTGATCGGCATGATCTCGATCAGGTCGGCCAGTTTGTTCTGGTGGATGCCTTCATGCCGGGACAGATAGGCCAGCACCTGCCACTGGGCGCGGGTCAGCCCCGACGCCCGCGACCGCTGTTCGAACCGCTTTCGAAGCAGACGCGCGACATCGTGCAGCACGAAGCTGATGTTGGGTGACGATGGCATGGGAGGGGCTGGTTTTCTGAACGCGACTTTTAGTGAGCATGCTTATTATCATCATGCACATAATCCCGCTGGACGCGGCGCACAAGACACACTAAGTCCGGAAAAAATGTCGCACGCGCTTGCGGCGCCCCAGAAGGGTCGAGCAACAGGCCGTTGCCGGACGAGGATTTGATGATGAATTGGCTCAAGATCGCGACCGTGGCGGCTCTCTTGGGATGGCCCGGCATTGCACTCGCAAGGGAGGCGGTAAGCTGCGGCGGCGCCGCCATGCTGGGTGGGGCGCAATTGAACTGCAGCCACGTCGAACCCCAGGCGTCGCCTCAGTTTTGCACGTTTAGCTGGGCTCTGCACACGTCAGCCGGCGATCAGAAAATCGTCGAAGGCACCTTCATGTTGCCGCCCGGAGCTTCGAACGTCACCGTCTACCAGGGCAGCGGTTTCGACAGTGCGCTGTCCGATCCGATCGTGATCTGCCGCGGCAACAAATGAGCAACGCCACCACGCAAGACTCGCTCCTCAGCCGATTGGTGCTATAGGGCGGATCACGCTATTTTGAACCGGCGCATGCGAACTTCGCCTGTTGCCTGGTGGCCAATCATCCGACGGACATCGACATGGACGGACCCAACCCCGACATCAAGCACCCGATCCCGATGCACACCCGCGTCGGCTTCCTCAAGGGATTGGTGAGCGCGCCGAACATCGAGATCGGCGACTACACCTATTACGACGATCCGGACGGGCCGGACAAATTCGCCGAGAAATGCGTGCTGCATCATTATCCGTTCATTGGCGACAAGCTGATCATCGGCAGGTTCTGCGCCATCGCCGAGGGCGCGCGCTTCATCATGAACGGCGCCAATCACGCCATGTCAGGCTTTTCCACCTATCCGTTCAATATTTTCGGCCATGGCTGGGAAAAGGGTTTTGACCCGGCGACATGGTCGAAGGAAGTGCGCGGCGACACCGTGCTCGGCAACGATGTCTGGATCGGCATGGAGGCGGTGATCCTGCCCGGCGTGACGATCGGCCATGGCGCCATCATTGCCGCGAAATCGGTGGTGACGCATGACGTGCCGCCCTATGCGATTGTCGCCGGCAACCCCGCCAAAATGGTGAAGACGCGTTTCAACGACAGGACGATCAGGCGGCTGCTGGCGGTGGCGTGGTGGGACTGGCCGGTGGACAAGATCAGCCGCAACCTCGATGCTATCCGGGGTGCCGATATTTCTCTTCTGGAGGCAGCAGCTTGAACGCTCTGAACAACACCGTGATCGGCACCGAACTGTTTACGCGCGGGTGGATATTCATCCGCGGCGTGCCGGCGATGAAGTTCCTGCCGCCGGAAGGGCCGCCGGAAATCGCCTTTGCCGGCCGCTCGAATGTCGGCAAGTCGTCGCTGATCAACGCGCTGGTCAATCAGAAGGGGCTGGCGCGCACCTCCAACACGCCAGGGCGCACGCAGGAGCTCAACTATTTCGTGCCGGATGGATTTTCCGGCGAGGGCGCCGACCTGCCGCCCTTGGCGCTAGTCGACATGCCGGGCTACGGCTACGCCACCGCGCCGAAGGAGAAGGTCGACGAGTGGACCAAGCTGGTCTTCGACTATCTCAAGGGCCGCGTCACGCTGAAGCGGGTCTATGTGCTGATCGACGCCCGCCACGGCATCAAGGCCAAGGACGACGAAGTGCTGTCGCTGCTCGACAAGGCGGCGGTGTCCTACCAGATCGTGCTGACCAAGACCGACAAGATCAAGGCTGCCGGCGTGCCGCGGCTGATCGAGGAGACGCTGGCAAAGATCAAGAAGCGGCCGGCGGCATTTCCGTTCGTCCTGGCGACGTCGTCGGAAAAGGCCGAGGGCCTGGAGGAGTTGCAGGCCGCCATCGTGCTTGCCGCGAATGGTGGCTAGGGCTTAGCCTCGATTGCAATCGTCTGGTGGCTTTCTTCCGCGGCAAGGCTTTCGGTGCCGTAGGTCTTCAGGAACATGCCGACGCCGGACCTGACGATGTGGTCGATCTCATCCTGGCCCGGGGCTTTGGTGCGGTAGGCGAAGATGCACTGCCGGAAAAGACCGGCCAGGCACAGTTCGGTGAACTGGTAGGCGGCAAGATCGACATCGTCGATCCGCAGCAGGCCGCGCTCGATGGCGGCATCGAGAAAGGCCGCGACCTTGTCATGGCCGCGTTTGGGTCCGCGCTCGTAAAAACGCGCGCCAAGCTCGGGAATTCGGTCGGATGCGCCGATCACCGTGCGCTGCGCCTGGATGACCTTGGCCGACGTGATCTTGAGGGCAAGCACCTTGCCGAACTTGACCAGCGTCTCGCGCAGGTCGTCGGCATTGTCCAGCACGTCATACATGTTCTTGAAGATCGTGCCGCGCTCTTCCTCGATCAGCGCTTCGAACAACTCTTCCTTGTTGGCGAAGTAGACATAGATGGTGCCTTTGGAGACGCCGGCCTCGCGCGTGATGTCGTTCATCGACGCAGCCTCGAAGCCCTTGTCGATGAACACACGACGGGCGCCCTCGATGATCTGGCTGCGCTTGACCGGATCCTGACCTGCCGCCGGGCGGCCACGGCGCACATGGTCCAGCAGGTCACCGCACGAGTCGGTTTCGACGTTAGGCTGAGTCTCAACCATAAAAGTCACACCTCGAAAATAATTCGAACCAATCGGTTCGATTGCACTTGATGTGGTCCTGTTTCCGCGCTATGTCAACGGCCGGATCGAACCGAACGGTTCAGTATTATAGCTTTATTTTAGAGAGATGTCATGTCCTCGAACGCGCCAGCCACAGCCGAAGTCCGTCCTTTCCCCAATGCCAAGGTCGCTCCGGCGACGGAAGCACCCGAAGTGCCTTTCCAGCCCGCCATCAGCGCGCCGGTGGAAGCACCAGCCAAGAAGAAGCGTTCGGTGCGTTCGTTTCTGCTGCCGATCATCGGCGTTGCCTTGCTGAGCGCAGCCTCCTGGTACGGTTACAACTACTGGACCACGGGTCGCTTCATGATCTCGACGGACGACGCCTATGTCCAGGCCGACATGGCGTTCATCTCGCCCAAGATTTCCGGCTATGTCGATCAGGTCAAGGTGAGCGAGAACCAGTCGGTCAAGGCTGGCGACCCGCTGCTCGTCGTCGATGACGGCGACTACAAGATCGCCGTCGCCCAGGCCGAGGCGCAGATCGCCACCTTGAGCAAGACGCTCGACCGTATCGACGCCCAGACCGAAGCGGCGCGCGCCGCACTGCAGCAGGCGCAGGCACAGAAGGTTGCTGACCAGGCCGCCGCCGACAATGCGGCGAAGGTCGAGGTACGCGCCTCGCAACTGCTCAAGACGCATGTCGGCACGCAGGCACAGCTGGACGATGCCCAGACGGCGGTCCAGCAGGCCAATGCCGCCCTTGTCGGGGCCGACGCGCAGATCGCCGCGGCACAGGCCAATATCGGCGTGCTGCAGGCGCAGCGCGCCGAATCGGCAAGCACGCTGGCTTCCTTGCAACTCAGCCGGGACAAGGCCGCGCGCGATCTTTCCTTTACAGTGCTCAAGGCGCCTTATGACGGTGTCGTCGGCAACCGCTCGGTCGAGCAGGGCGATCTCGTCAGCCCCGGCCAGAAGCTCGCCGTCATCGTGCCGATGGATAAGCTCTACATCGTCGCCAACTTCAAGGAGACGCAGCTTGCCCGGCTGGTTCCCGGCGAGAAGGTCAAGATCTCGGTCGATGCGACCGACGGCCAGGATTTCGAGGGAACCGTCTCCTCGCTGGCGCCGGCTTCGGGTGCGGTGTTCTCGCTGCTGCCGCCCGAAAACGCCACCGGCAATTTCACCAAGGTCGTGCAGCGCGTCCCGGTCCGCATCGACGTCCCGGCCGACGTGTTGAAGAGCGGTAGGCTGCGTGCCGGCCTGAGTGTCGTCGTCGCCGTCGACAGCCGTACCGCGCCCACGGCCTCGAATTGAGCGGCCACCGGGGAGCAATGCCATGGCCACCGCAACCCTGACAGCAGGAGCGCCGCCGGCGATGCCGGCCGTGCCTGACACCATCTCGACGCGGCGCGTCATCGCCTTCCTGGCGATGGTGTTCGGCATGTTCATGGCCATACTGGACATCCAGATCGTCTCGGCCTCGCTGGCCGAGATTCAGGCTGGCCTGAGCGCCAGTTCCGACGAGATCCCGTGGGTGCAGACCGCCTATCTGATCGCCGAGGTGGTGATGATCCCGTTGTCGGGATTCCTCAGCCGGATGCTGTCGACGCGCGTGCTGTTCACGATCTCGGCGGCCGGGTTCACCGCGGCCAGCGCGCTGGCCGCGACCGCCACCAACATCGACCAGATGATCGTCTACCGTGCCGTCCAGGGCTTCATCGGCGGTGGCATGATCCCGAGCGTCTTTGCCGCTGCCTTCACCATTTTCCCGCCGTCGCGCCGCGCCGTGGTCTCGCCGATGATCGGCCTTGTGGCGACGCTGGCGCCGACCATCGGCCCGACCGTTGGCGGCTATATCAGCCATGCCATGTCCTGGCATTGGCTGTTCCTCATCAATGTCGTGCCCGGCATCCTGGTGACGACGGCGGCCTGGACGCTGATCGACTTCGACAAGCCCAATCTCAAGCTGTTCAGCAAGTTCGACTGGTGGGGCCTCGCCGGCATGGCCGCCTTCCTGGGCTGCATGGAGTATGTGCTCGAGGAAGGCCCGAACAATGACTGGCTGCAGGACCAGGGCGTATTCATCTGCGCCATCGTCATGACCGTGGGCGCCGTGCTGTTCTTCTGGCGTGTGTTCACCGCCGAGGAGCCGATCGTCGACCTGAAGGCGTTCACCAACGTCAACTTTGCCTTCGGCTCACTGTTCTCCTTCGTCATCGGCATCGGCCTCTATGGCCTGACCTATCTTTATCCGGTGTTCCTCGGGCGCATCCGCGGCTACGATTCGATGATGATCGGCGAAGCGCTGTTCGTCAGCGGCCTGGCGATGTTCCTCACCGCGCCGGTCTCGGGCATCCTGTCGAGCAAGATGGACCCACGCCTGATGATGATGGTCGGCTTCTTCGGCTTCGCCACCGGAACCTGGTGGATGACGCATCTGACCGCCGACTGGGATTTTTATGAGCTGCTCATTCCCCAGATCCTGCGCGGCTGTTCGATGATGCTGTGCATGGTGCCGATCAACAACCTGGCACTCGGCACCTTGCCGCCAGACCGGTTGAAGAATGCTTCCGGCCTGTTCAATCTCACCCGCAACCTCGGCGGCGCCGTCGGCCTGGCCGTCATCAACACCGTGCTGATCGACCGCAACGCGTTCCACTACGCCAGGCTCTCCGAGCACGTGCAGTGGGGCAGTGCCGCCGCGCAGCAAAAGCTGCAGAACATGACGCTCAATTTCGAGCAGACCGCCGGCCTCGACGCGACCAGCGCGGCGATCTCCAAGCTGTCGGGCATGGTGCAGCAGCAGGCCGCGCTGCTGTCCTTCATGGACGTGTTCTTCCTGCTGACGGTGCTGTTTGCGACGCTCGGGCTGTTCACCATGCTGATCCGCAAGCCGGCCGCGGCCGGTGGCGGCGGTGGAGGCCACTGATACCAAACGTGGACAGCAGTTTCGGGAAGCTCCTCCAGTCCACGCCCGAAAAGCTCTGACCGCGCAAAAAAACTCCGGGCCGCAAGCCCGGAGTTTTTCGTATTCCGATTGGAGCACCGGAATTGCGTCAAAATGAGAAATGTCAGGCCGTGGCGGGCTTGAAGGTCAGCGCCACGCCGTTGATGCAGTGGCGCAGGCCCGTCGGCGCCGGGCCGTCATCGAAGACGTGGCCGAGATGGCCGCCGCAGCGGCGGCAATGTGCCTCGGTGCGGGTCATGCCGAGCGACCTGTCCACGGTCGTGCCGATGGCCTTGGGAATCTCCTGCCAGAAGCTTGGCCAGCCGGTGCCGGAATCGAATTTCGTCTCGGACGGATAGACCGGCAGGTCGCAGCCGGCACAGGCAAAGATGCCCTTGCGGTGTTCGTTGAGCAGCGGGCTGGTGCCGGGATATTCCGTGCCTTCCTTGCGCAGCACGTCGAAGGCGGCCGGCGACAGGATGGCTTTCCACTCGGCATCGGTCTTGGTGACCTCGAAGGTTTCCGCAGCCTGTGCGGGCTGTGGTTTGCCCATGCGCAGCATCGTTGCGGCAGCCCCGGCGACGCCGATGGCGGCGGCACCGCTCAAAAGAAAGTCGCGACGGTTCATGACCAGTTCCTCCTGTCGTCTCTTTTGCCAAACTATACCGCCACGCGGAAATCAAAAGCCGGTGACGGTGGCCCTCGAACGAACACTCCGCGCCGTTCCACATCTGAACGTGGGCGGCACGGAGTGCGCGGGCCGGTTGCCGGTCACGGGAGCGAGACCATGCAATCGACGGAGAGCCCTTGCTGCAATTTCGTCGGCAGCAGGCCCCTTGTTACATCTTCGCCCCTCTTTTTACATTTTGGGGAGCAGAACCTTGTCGATGACGTGGATGACGCCATTGGACTGTTCGACATCGGCGATCGTCACATTGGCGACGTTGCCGTTCTCGTCGGTCACGGTGACCTTGCCGCCGTCAGCCTTGAGCGACAGTTCGCAGCCGCCAACCGTCTTGACCTTGTGGGTGCCGCCATCGGCCTTGGCCATCGCGGCGACGTCCGCCCCCATCGCCTTGGCGCCGATGACATGGCAGGTCAGGATCTTGGTGAGCTTGTCCTTGTTCTCGGGCTTGAGCAGCATTTCGACCGTGCCGGCCGGCAGCGCGGCAAAGGCCTCGTTGGTCGGCGCGAACACCGTGAACGGACCGGCGCCTTGCAGCGTGTCGACAAGGCCGGCCGCCTTGACCGCGGCGACCAGCGTCGTGTGGTCTTTCGAATTGACGGCGTTCTCGACGATGTTCTTGCTGGCAAACATGGCAGCGCCGCCAACCATCGGGTTTTCGGCATAGGCCGCGGTGGCAAGAGCGGAAACGGCGATCGCGCTGGCAAGCAAAAGGGTGGCGTATTTACGCATGATGTCAAACTCCTCGGGTTTTTCTCTTCCCATCCTTGGGGACGCGAGGAGATACGGGTTAAAAATGCGGGAGTTTCAGAAACATCAGGATTTTTTGATTTTATTTGCCCTGCAGAGTGATTTTCACACAATGCGTTTTGGCCACTTACCGACGCAGTTAGACATCGTATGCGAAAAATAGACTGAAAGTCTTCTATGTCAGCGGTAAAGCCGTCAGATGCTCTTCAGATCGCCCGCCGCGACCACTGGTCCGGTCGGCTGGCCGGTCGGCGAACCGCCTGCCGGCTCGAGGCTGACGGCGAGCACCGCGCCCTGGGCGAGCTTCTGCTGGGCTGCCGGCGAGACGACAATATGCGCTGTCGCGCCGGCCGGGATGACGCCCATCGAGACCGGCGGGTTCTTGCCCTCGATCATCCACAGCTCGAAGTCCTTGCCGGCGGCACGCTCGCCGGAGACATGCGACAGGCCGACCTCGTGATGCGCGGCGTCATAGACGGCGAGATATTTGACATCGCTGCCATCGGCGGCCAGCGAGGCGACGAGGCGCGCCTGCGGCTGCTCGACCGGCGGGTTGAGGGTGGGCACGGCGATGTAGATCGCCAAAGCGGCGACCGCCGCAGCAGCGAGGCCGCGCCAGAAGGCCAGGCTGGACCACAGCCCGCCGCGCGATTCGGTGGGCGTGGTCACGGCCGCGGTGGACGTGAACAGGCGGCGATCAATCGCAGCCTTGAGCGAAGCCGGCGGCTCGATTTCCGGGTAGGCGGCGGCCAGCGGCGAGAACGAGACCTCCCAGCTGTCGACAAGACGGGCGAACTCGGTCTCCGCATCGATGCGCCTGGACGCGATCTGCCGCTCCTCCGCCGGCAGCACGCCGAGAACGTATTCGGCGGCGAGCAGGTCGTCGCCTCCGCGTTCCGGTCCGTTGTCTTCCGCCAGCGTCATCTTTCCAGACATTCTCTGAGTTTCAACAGGCTGCGGCGCAGCCAGGTACGCATCGTGTTCAACGGTACGCCATGGCGCTCCGCCAGTTCGGCATAGCTCTCGCCCTTGAGATAGGCGCCACGGACGGCCGCCGCCCGGTCCTTTTCCAACTCGTCGAGACAATGATGGATGCGTTCGGATTCACCGCCCGCCACCACCATCGCTTCAGGCCCTGGCGTCGGATCGGCCACGTCGAGCGCGGCATCGATATCGAGGCCGGGCTTGCGTCGCGCTCTGACGCGATCGATCGCGTGGTTGCGCGCGATTGCCACCAGCCAAGAGATCGGGCTCAAGTCTGAGACGGCAAAACGGTCCGCCTTCGTCCAGATCTTGACGAAGACTTCCTGCAGGGCTTCTTCGGCATCTCCCCGGTCGTTCAATACACGAAGGCAGACGCCGAAAAGTTTCGCACTGGTCTGCCGGTAGAGCAGATCGAACGCTGCCCGATCCTTCATCGAAGTCCGGACGATCAGCTTGGTGATGTCCTGCGGCGTCATGCAGGCAAGTTAGGGGATTGAAACGTATTTGCAACGACGGAAATCGCCTTGTGCACGCCAGACTTGCCGCATTGCCGGCGCGGATCTGTCCGTCGATTGCTAATGAAATCGCCACTGGCTAGCTTGTCTTTCCACGGTGAGGAAAACGCGCATGTCGGTTGAACATACATTGTGGGCGCAAGATGCGACCGGCCTTGCCGACCTCGTTCGCAAGGGCGAGGTCTCACCAATCGAGCTGACCGAAGCGGCGATCGCCCGCGCCGAGGCCACCCGTTCCGACATCAACGCCACGGCGGAGCCGCTTTATGATGCCGCGCGGGCCCGGGCGAGGACCGTCGACCGCTCGCTGCCGCTGGCCGGCATTCCCTTTGCCATCAAGGATCTCGGCATCGCCATCAAGGGCGTCGCGACGCATGGCGGCAGCCGTATTCCGGCATGGCGGGCTGATGTCAATTCGGTGCTGACCGATCGCTACCTCGCCGCCGGCCTCATTCCGATCGTCACCTCGACGTCGCCGGAATACGGGCTTCGGCTGATGACCGAATCCAAGGCCTTCGGCATAACCCGTAATCCCTGGAACACCGGCCATACAAGCGGCGGCTCATCCGGGGGTGCGGCGGCGCTGGTCGCTGCCGGCGTCGTGCCGGTGGCGCATGCCTCGGACGGCGGCGGCTCGATCCGGGTGCCTGCCGCCTGCACCGGGCTTGTCGGCCTGAAGACGTCGCGAGGCCGCATACCGCTGACGCCGCTGGTGAGCGAGAGCTGGTACGGCATGGTCGTCGACCATGCGCTCACCCGCTCGGTGCGCGACTGCGCGCTGCTGCTCGACCTCACCCACGGTCCCGACCTTTTGACGCCCTATGCGGCGCCGTCGCCCAAGGGCAGCTTCGTTGCAGCTGCCGCGCGCGATCCCGGCAAGCTCAGGCTGGCCGTGTACCGCAAGTCGCCGCTTGGCCTGCCGGTCTCGGTCGAGACGCTTGTCGCGCTCGACGCGGCGGTGGCGCTCGCTCGCGAGGGCGGCCATACGGTAGAGGATATCGACCTGCCCTTTATCCGGCGCGATTTCTTCGCCGATTTTGCCACGGGCGTGGCCTCGGCCGTCGCCGGCACGATGCGGGCCGAGGCGCTGCGTGTGGGCCGTTCCGTTCTGGGGGACATCGAGCGCGCGACGCGCATCCTCGCCCGCTTCGGTGAATTGGTATCGGCCGGCGAGATCTATGCCGGGCTGCAGCGGCTGCATGCGACCTCGCGACAGCTGATCGCGGAAACCGCGCAATATGATGCCGTGCTGATGCCGATCATAGCCCACCCGCCGCTCGCCTGCGGCGCCATGGACCCGAAAGGCGCTGACGAACTCATCGAGAACCTGCTCGACAAGCTTCATCTCACCGTCTTGCTGAAGCTGAAGCCATTGCTCGGCCAGCTGATGGACAAGAGCCTCGGGTTCACCCATTGGCCGGCGATCCAGAATGTCAGCGGCCAGCCGTCGATCGCGCTGCCGGTCCATGTCACCGATGCCGGCCTGCCGCTCGGCATCCAGGCGGTGGGCCGGCCGGGCGACGAGGAGACACTGCTGTCGCTTGCCGCGCAGATGGAGAAGATCTCGGGTTGGTTGGGCCGCAGGGCGCCGCTGAGGGTGCCGTCATGATGACGACGTCGTGAGGCGCTCGAATATGACAGCAAAGCCATTTGCGGCTGGCCCCAATTCCCGCTAAGACGCCGCCGTCTTTACCTGATGCATCATGCATAAACCAAGTGCATGTCGCCCAAGAGTGCCCAGCAGTTTTGGGACGACGACATGCACAAAACCAAAAGCCAGGAACCACGCCGATGACGGAAATCACCGCCACCGCCGAAATGCAGGCCGCCCTGCTTTCGCGGGCCCTGCCTTACATGCAGCGCTACGAGCACAAGACGGTCGTGGTGAAATATGGCGGCCACGCCATGGGCGATATCGAGCTCGGCAAGGCTTTCGCGCGCGACATCGCGCTGTTGAAGCAATCGGGCGTCAACCCGATCGTCGTCCATGGCGGCGGCCCGCAGATCGGCGCCATGCTGGCCAAGATGGGCATCGAATCCAAGTTCGAGGGCGGCCTGCGCGTCACCGACCAGAAGACGGTCGAGATCGTCGAGATGGTGCTGGCCGGCTCGATCAACAAGGAGATCGTGGCGCTAATCAACGCCGAGGGCGAATGGGCGATCGGCCTGTGCGGCAAGGACGGCAACATGGTCTTCGCCGAAAAGGCGCGCAAGACGATGATCGATCCGGACTCCAACATCGAACGCGTGCTCGATCTGGGCTTCGTCGGCGAGCCGGTCGAGGTCGACCGCACCTTGCTCGACCTTCTGGCGCGCTCCGAAATGATTCCGGTGCTGGCGCCGGTGGCACCCGGCCGCGATGGTCACACCTACAACATCAACGCCGACACCTTCGCCGGCGCCATTGCCGGCGCCTGCCAGGCAACGCGCCTGCTGTTCCTCACCGACGTGCCCGGCGTGCTCGACAAGAACAAGAAGCTGATCGACGAACTGACCGTGGCCGAGGCCAAGGCGCTGATCAAGGACGGCACGGTCTCGGGCGGCATGATCCCCAAGGTCGAAACCTGCATCGAGGCGATCGAGCGCGGCGTCGAAGGCGTCGTTATCCTCAACGGCAAGACGCCGCATTCGGTGCTGCTTGAGCTGTTCACCGAACACGGCGCCGGCACGCTGATCGTGCGCTGAGCCGTCCTTTGGTCTTCCGCTGCCGCCAATCGATCAGGCGAGCTGCGGAAGGCGCGCGATGACCTTGATTTCGAAATCGAAGCCCGCCAGCCAGTTCACGCCCACCGCGGTCCAGTTCGGGTAGGGCGGTTCGCCGAACGCCTTCAGGCGAACGGCGTCGATCGCTCCCCATTGCGTGGCCGGGTCGGTGTGGAAGGTGGTCACGTCGACAATGTCGTCGAACGTGCAGCCGGCGGCCTTCAGCACCGCGGCGAGATTGTCGAAAGCCAGCTGGACCTGCCTTTCGAAGATCGGCTCGGCCGACCCATCCTCGCGACTGCCGACCTGGCCAGAGACGAACAGGAAGTCGCCAGAGCGGATCGCCGCCGAGTAACGGTTGATCTCGTAGAGAGCCTGCCGGCCGGCAGGGAAGATCGCGTCGCGTTTGGTCATAGTTCACTCCATTTCAAACAAGGCAGCCCAGGCCTCCAGCGTCGCGAATTGGCTTCGCCGGCAAGGCGAGTGCCGTTCGTAAGTTCAGGGTTTTGGATCACTACACTCCACTGCGCGGGACGGCTATTGGCATACGTCCCGTGTGTTCGATGTGGGTGCATACGCTACGTATGTCAATACGCATACGCGACGTATATTAATTCAAGAGACGAGCTGTCAGGCGTTCGGTGAGACCGCGATCCCGGGCAAAGCCAGCTTGCGCGGCGGGCGGCGAACGCTCATCGATTCCTCCTCGGCGTCCTGCGGCGCCCCCCAGAACTCGGCAAGCGTCGGGCCGTCCGTCACCCGTCCGTCGCGGGCCAGAAATCCCCAGACCTCACGGAACCAGACGCGGCGCCCCATCTGCGTGTACCAGCGCATCGAATGCCGCTGTTCGGGGTCCTTGTGGAACAGGATGCGTGCCAGCGCCTTTGGCCGCGACTGCACCGCCAGTTCGATCAGTTTGACGCTGAAAAACAGCATCCAGGGTTTCAGCCGCGTCATCTGCAGCACCTGGTGCTTGTAGTCCCACAGGCGGGCATCCTTCTGGATCACCTTGCGATCCCGCGCGATCCTGAAGAACGGTGTCCAGCGATGCGGCGTGACATAAAGCGCCTGGATCTGGTCGGGATCGTAGGCGATGAGCTGGCGAAAGCCGCGCCACAGGTCGCGAAAGCCTTCGTCCTCGAAGCCGGCCACCCAGGTCGCCATCGACAGGATGCCGTTGAGGCGCAGCAGCCTTATCGCCTCGCGGTCGGACGAGGTGCTGCCGCCCTTGCGGATCAATGCAAGCGTCTGTTCGTCGGTGTTTTCCATGCCGAGCAGCCAGCGGATGACGCCGGCCTTGCGGTAGAGATGCAGGATGTCGGCATCGCGCACGATGTCGTCGGCACGGGTCGAGCCGACGATCAGCACCGGTACGTTCTCGGTGATCATGGCGTCGAGAAAGGCGCGCCAGGCCTTCTTCGATACGGTCGGGTTCTCGTCGGCAAGGTTGATCAACTCGACACCGTGCTCGCGGTGCAGCCAGGCGATCTCCTTGGCGAATTTCACCGGATCGCGATGCCGCCAGCGGGTCCAGAAGCCGCGCTGGCCGCAATAATTGCACAGATGCGGGCAGCCGCGCGAAAACTGCATGACCACGGCACGCTTGCCGCCCCAGTAGCTGTAGCTGATATGGTCGATCAACTCCCAGCCGACACGGTAGGCGTCGAGATCGGCGACGGTCATTGCCGGCTGCGTGGCGAAGGGACGGCGCAGATCGTCGCGAAAGGCGATGCCCGCCACGCTTGCAGGCGGCTGGTGCATTTCCAGCGCCTCGACCAGCGCCACCACAGTCGCCTCGCCCTCGCCGCGCACGATGAAGTCGAAGACGTCCGTTTCAGCCAGGATGTCGCCCCAGTGGTAGGTCGGAAACACGCCGCCATAGATGATGATGATCGCCGGCTCGCGCTGCTTGATCATGCCGGCTATCAGCAAGGCGGTCGGGTGCGCCGAGGTCGAGCCGGAATGGCCGATCAGGACGAAATCGGGATCATCGTCCAGGGCATTGCGCACCACCATGTCGAGCGGCATCGGCCCGAACTCGGCGTCGACGAGGCGCACCTGATGGCCGGCATCGATGAGCGGGCCGCCCAGCGCCAACAGGCCGAGCGGCGGCAGGTGATCGTCCGGCACGCGGCTGCCGATGGCGGTGTGCGGTGGATTGATCAGCACGATTTTCATGGCGGACCTCCGGCAGTTGGTCCGCGGATGTTGGCCGGCGATATGGACGCCCGATTGGCCCGTTTCAGCAGTTTGCGTGCAGCTTTTCCGCAGGGATGGGCAGGGCAGGCACCATTACCGCCTGAGGTGGCCGAGCGGCACGTGGCCGGGGCCCTTGATGTTCTGCAGCACCAGCTGGGTGTGGACATCGCGCACGCAGTCGAGCCGCATCAGCCGGTGCATGACGAAAGCATTGAGCTCGTCGACCGACGGCACCATGACATGCAGCAGGAAATCGTGGTCGCCGGTCATCGTCCAGCATGACGATACCTCGTCCATGCGCTGCACGGCGGCGATGAAGCTTTCGGGCGAGCCGTCGCTGTGGCTGACAAGGCGCACCTGGATGAACACCTCGACCATCAGGCCGACCGCGCGGCGACTGATCACCGCGGCAAAACCCTTGATGATGCCGGCATCCTGCAGCGCCTCGAAACGTCGTGCGCATGGGGTCGTCGACAGCCCGATCTCTTGCGCCAGCTCGGACACCGGCTTGCGCCCGTCGCCCTGCAGGACCTCGAGCATCTTGATCTCGAAATCATCGAATTGAGGCATTTTCACTCCATGGAGGTCTTTCTGGAGTGAATATTATCCCGAATATCATGTTCGAACCACCATCAAAACCGATTTGCCTCGGCAGATCCGATTATCCTTTCGGCACGTCCGCCATTCATGACTTGTAGGGAGAAGAACCATGACGACGATGAGCGTTGCCGAATATGCCCGCGACTGCGCGGCGCAAGGGTTGCGTGGTGACTATTCGGTCTGCCGTGCCGATTTCACCGTGGCGCAGGGTTACGATTACAGCACCGAGGAGCAGGCGGTGTGGCGCACGCTGTGCGACCGACAGACCAAACTGACGCGCAAGCTCGCCCACCACTCCTATCTCGACGGCGTCGAGAAGCTCGGCCTGCTCGACCGCATCCCCGATTTCGAGGACGTCAGCACCAAGCTGCGAAAGCTGACCGGCTGGGAGATCGTCGCCGTGCCGGGTCTCATTCCCGCCGCACCTTTCTTCGACCATCTCGCCAACCGCCGCTTCCCGGTCACCAACTGGCTGCGGACCAGGCAGGAGCTCGACTACATCGTCGAGCCGGACATGTTCCATGATTTCTTCGGCCACGTACCGGTGCTGTCGCAGCCGGTGTTTGCCGACTTCATGCAGATGTATGGCCGCAAGGCCGGCGACATCATTGCGCTGGGCGGCGACGAGATGATCACCCGGCTCTACTGGTACACGGCCGAATATGGCCTGTTGCAGGAGAACGGCCAGCAGCTGAAGGCCTTTGGCGCCGGCCTGATGTCGTCGTTTACCGAGTTGCAGTTCGCCGTCGACGGCAAGGACGCCCACCACGTGCCGTTCGATCTCGAAACGGTGATGCGCACCGGCTACGAGATCGACAAATTCCAGCGCGCCTATTTCGTGCTGCCCTCCTTCGACGCCTTGCGCGATGCCTTCCAGACCGCTGATTTCGAGGCGATCGTCGCGCGCCACAAAGGCCAGCCGGCGCTCGACCCGGCGACGGTCTAAACAATTCCGGGAGAATTGCTTCCGCCGGGAACGACTTGCATCAGACACAAAGCGCGTCGCATGAATCCGTGTCGACGCGACGCGCTTTGGACGCTTTGATCCCGCTGGGCTATTGCATGGCGGCGGGGTTCATCCACAGGAACTCCCAGACGTTGCCGTCGGGGTCCTCGATGTGGCGGTTGAACATGAAGCCGAGGTCCTGCGCAGGGTTGGGATCGGCGCGGCCGCCTGCCGCCACGCCCTTCTCGATTGTGGCATTGACCTCGTCCTTGCTGCCGGCGGTGAGTGCGATCAGCATCTGGCTGTCACGCATGGCGTCGCCGATCTGACGCGTTGTGAACTGGCCATAGTGCTGGTGCGTCAGCAGCATCACCCCAATCGAGTCGGAGAACATGATCGAACTGGCCTGGTCGTTCGAGAACTGCGGATTTAGTGTGCCGCCGATCGCGAGATAAAACTTGGTCGCTGCCTGCAGATCGCGCACCGGCAGATTTATGAAGATCATCTTGGTCATCGGTCTAAGCCTTGCCTTCGTTGACAGGTACTAGTCAGTCCAGTACCGTTTTCATGACTATCATGCGGGAACGGTACCGTCTAGTACTGGTCAGGAGGTCGCCATGAAAATCGACGGTGAGACGAGATCGGCACGCAAGGATCGTGAGATCATCCAGGCGGCCACGGCGGCGTTCATCGGCAAGGGTTATGACGGGACCAGCATGGAGGAAATCGCCACCAGGGCGGGGGCCTCCAAGCAGACCGTCTACAAGCATTTCACCGACAAGGAGACGCTGTTCGGCGAAGTCGTTCTTGCAACCGCTACCCAGGCCAACGATGTCATCGAGTCCGTGACGACGCTGCTTTCCGAGTCGAAATTCATGGAAGGTGGCCTGCAGCAGCTCGCTCGATGTTTGATAACGACGCTCATGGATGAAGAGTTGTTGAAGCTGCGGCGCTTGATCATCGCCAATGCGGATCGAATGCCGCAGCTTGGCCGCAGCTGGTACGAAAAGGGCTTCGAGCGCATGCTTGGCTCAATGGCTTCCTGCTTTCAAAAGCTCACCAGTCGAGGGCTGATACAAACCAGTGACCCCTATCTGGCAGCCAGCCACTTTTTTGGGATGCTTCTTTGGATCCCCATGAATGAAGCCATGTTCACGGGAAGCAACCGGCGCTCCAAGGTCGAACTGGAACGGCACGCGGATGCCTCAGTGGGGGCGTTTCTTGTCGCCTATGGGGTCCAGCCGAAATAGTCCCGTTGCCTGCCGACATTCGCAGTAACGCCGCCAACACATCGCACCCCTATCGCCCAGGGTTGTCCAACCCCTCGGCCTTCAGCCGCGCCAGCTGGGCGCGCTGCAGGTCGAGGGCGGCGTTGACGAAGCGCGATATTGTGGCGAGTTCGGCGTCGCTGAAGGTCGCGATGACCTTTTCGCCTTCCCGCGCAATAGTGCCGTAGTAGCGCGCCGACAGGTCCCGCGTGGCCTTGGTCGCCTCGATCACCACCTTGCGCCTGTCCTCGAGACTGCGCGTGCGCGTCAGCAGCCCGCGCGCCTCCAGCCGGTCGATCAGCGCTGTCACGGCGGCCGGCGTCAGCCCGGTTGCGGTGGCGATCGCACCGGCCGATTGCGGGCCGCCATGGAGCAGGCCGATGCAATGGCGTTCGGCCATGTTCAGCCCGAGCCTCAGCCCCACCGCCTCGTCATAGGCCTGCGTCGCGTCCTGCCATTGCATGATGGCAAGGCCGATGGCCGTCGTCATTTCGGTCCGATTCTCGCTTGACGAATTTATTTCGATCATCTAACTATCAATCTGTCTAACATTTAGACTATCTCAACAATATGCGGTTGCAGCGCCCACAAGGCAAGAGCCGGCCGCCATCATGGAGTGAAAAAATGAGCTTGATTCAACAGCGTACGCCCCTCTCGCATGAGGAAGAGTTCAAATATGCCAAGCTGGCCATGGAACGGTACGGATGGGGGTCCCCCATCGGCCTGGGTATTTTGCTCGTCGCGCTGGCCGCCGCCGCGGTACTGGTGCGCATCGCCGTCTACGGCTTCTGAGCCGTGACGTGCATCCTGCCGGCGCCGTCATCGGCGCCGGCATTATCGGGATGCTTCAATGTCCCAGGATGACATTGCAGTGTGGAACGCTCAGACGGCGACCACCTTGGCAAGATGATCACCCAGCCGGCAGGCCAGAGCGGTGATCGTCGTCGTCGGATTGCATTCGCCCGACGTGCAGAACACCGAGGAGCCGCCGACATAGAGATTGTCCATGCCGTGCACCTTGCAGTTGGCGTCGACAACGCTCTTGGTGACGTCGGTGCCCATCCGCGTGCCACCCATATGATGATGGCCCGCCGTCTCGTCGTTGGTCGGGTAGTCGCCGCCATTGGTGATCCAGTCGGCAATGCGCACCCGGCCGAGATTCTTCTCGATCAGCGTCGCGCCGAACAGCCTAAGCCCTTCGAGAAGGGTGCGGTGTTCCAGCTCCGATTTCTTCCAGTGCAGCTCGATGCGCGGCACGCCGGCATGGTCGACATCGGTCGTCGACAGTTCGATCCGGTTGGAGGCCAGCGGCGCCTGTTCCCAGGCGACATAAAGCTGGGCCGCGCATCGCAGATTCTGGCTGAGCTTGGCAGACATCCATTCGGCCATGTCTGGCGCCGTGCAGGCGAGGTCGGCGATCAGGCTCTTAACGCCCGGATACGGCGTCTCGATCAGCCTGATGCCGAAATTCATGATCTGTAGCCGCTCCATGGCGACAAGCGTCGGCGAGAAGAAGACCTCGTTGACGGCATCGACCTCGAACTCGCCATAGTCGGCCAGGATGGCATTGCCGCCCTCGAAGGTCGGATGCTCCATCCAGTAGCGGCCAAGCGCCGTCGCATTCGGCACGACGCCGCCGTTCGAGCGCTGGTTCGACCACAGAAGCAGGCGCGAATTCTCCAGTCCGCCGGTGCAGACGATGAAATAGTCCGCGCTGAAGGCGCCGGCGTCCTGCCCGTTGGACCACAGCCTGGCGCCCGTCACGCGTTTGCCGTCGCCGGCAAGTTCAGTGGCGTAGGTGTTGAGCACGACCGCGATGTTCCCGCTCTTGTCGAGCTCGTCGGCGAATTTCTCGCCGAAGCGCACCGCCGGGCTCTTGATCAGCTGCACCCAGCGAATGTCGTCGGAGACCGGCATGTCCGGCCGGAAACCGGGAAGTTCGAGGATATCGTGCACTTCCGGCAGATAGGGTTCGATGTCGGCGCGGCGAATCGGCCAACCCGTGTCGGGCGCCCAGGCCTTAGGCTCGAAATCCTGTTTGTCGAGCACGCGGCACCAGCCCGCCCAGTGGTTCGAACTGCCGCCCATGAACCGCAGCCGGGTGACGTCGAGATCAAAGTAGAAATCACCGACCGTCGTGCCACGGTAGAAATCCTGCGACTCGTCGCTGAATTCACGCGAGCCGGCCTCCAGCACCACGACCGGAATGCCGGCAGCGCCAAGCTTGCGGGCAATGGTGGTGCCGGCCGGGCCGGAGCCGAGGATGCAGACCTTGGCGGTGAAATTCGCGGCGCGAAACGCGTCATAGCTGTCGAATATCATACCAGATCGCTCCGCTTCAGGATCCAGCCATTGATCTCGACGATCTCGTTCGGATCGGCCCGTGTCGGGTCGGCTCGGTTTGGGGCAGCATGGGATGCATCGGCGTCAGGCAGCGTGCGGAACAGGGACAGGGCAGGCAGTGCGATCAACGCCTGCACGATCGTGCGGCGGGATATTTTCTTGATGAAGAAACTCATGGCTGGTCTCTCGGGTGGGGGCTTCGACGGCGCATGGCGTTACCTGAACGACGGGTCCCGGAACGGCACATGCATCGCGGCAGAAGCCAGTATTGTGCCACGCTACCCGCAAAGCAGCGAAAACCGGGTAAACGGCGCAACCGAGTGTGAACAGGGTTAGGATTTCCTTAACGGGCGGATCCAGTGGATCGGCGGCCTGATCACGCCGCCTCGGAAATGTCCGTGTCGAGGATCGTCAGATTGCGGCCCCGGTGCTTGGCCTGGTAGAGGCGCCGGTCGGCGGCGCGCATCAGGTCCGATACGCTGATGTCCTCGCCGCAGACGGTTCCGCCGATGCTGACCGTGAGCGGAACGGTCCGCTCGTCGACGGGCCGGAAGCGGATCAGCTCGACTTCGCGGCGAATGCGCTCGGCGACGCGCTTGGCCTCCTGCTCGGTGGCGCCGATCAGCAAGGCGCCGAACTCCTCGCCGCCGATGCGGCCGAGCACATCGCCGCTGCGCACGCCGCGTTCGATCGCGCTGGCGATCAAGAGCAGTGCGTCATCGCCGGTCAGGTGGCCAAAATTGTCGTTGATCCTCTTGAAGTGGTCGGCGTCGATGATCAGCAGCGCCCCGCGATCGGACTTGCGGCGGGAACCATCGAGGGCGGCAAAGAAGTTTTCCCGGTTGAGCATACCGGTCATGTCGTCGCGGCTCGCCTTGTCCGCCAGGCGACGATGCGCGGCGGCGAGCTGAGCATGGGCTCGGGCAAGGTCGCGATGGGCGCTTTTCAGCCTGTCGCTTTGCCAGAAAGTGCTTGCGCTGGCGACCCAGGCGAGGACCAGCGGACAGAGCGTGGTGGTCAGCCAGATCGTGCGGTTGACCGGAAATCCCATCGCCGGAACGATGATCAGCGTCAAAAGGAGGGAGGCTGCGACAGAGGCAAAAGCAACGGCGGCGGATCTCAAAATTATGCTATTCATCGCGTGCTCCCACAGGTCTGCCTCTGTGCCAGCAAGCCCTGAAGGCTACCTTTCCCGGATGCTTAAAATTTGAAGGGTGACGCTATTTCCGCGACTCACGGCGCGCATAAGTTGTGGATAAAGTCTCTTTCAGAATGTCTGTTTCATGCCATAAGGAGCGCATGACCACGCTGCCTGACCCCGCCCGCTTCGCTCATGTCACCGACTGGGTGTTCGACCTCGACAACACGCTCTATCCGCATCATTCGAATCTGTTCTCGCAGATCGATGTCAAGATGACCGCCTATGTCGGCGAACTGCTGGCGTTGCCGCGCGAGCAGGCACGCAAGCTGCAAAAGGAGCTCTATCTCGAGTATGGCACGACGTTGAACGGGCTGATGACGCGCCACGGCATCGACCCTGACGATTTCCTCGAGAAGGTGCATGACATCGATTATTCGTGGCTGGTGCCCGATCCCGTTCTCGGCACCGCCATCCGCCAGCTTCCGGGCCGAAAGTTCATCTTCACCAACGGCGACCGCAGGCACGCCGAACGCACCGCGCGCCAGCTCGGCATCCTCGACCATTTCGACGACATCTTCGATATCGTCGCCGCCGGGCTCAATCCCAAACCGGCACGCCAGACCTACGAGAAATTCGCCGAACTCCACGCCGTCACCGGCCACAATGCGGTGATGTTCGAGGACCTTGCCCGCAACCTTGCGGTGCCGAAGTCACTGGGCATGACCACGGTGCTCGTCGTGCCGCGCAATTTCGAGCCGACCTTTTCCGAGATATGGGAGCGCGACCCGGCCAACGAGGATGATGTCGATTTCGTCACCGACGACCTCGCCGGCTTCCTGACCGCGATCGTCGAGGTCACCGCCTGAGGTTCATGGATATTCAGGTGATGCCGGCCTGCAAACGGCGGCTTCCTGCGCTTCCGGTGCTCACGTACCCGAACGTACGCTCCGCTCCGGTTCTCGGAACCCACCGTTTTCGGCTCGGCCTGACCTGAATCTCGATGAACCTCGAACCGTCAGTGCCCTCACAGATTGTAGAAGCGGCTGATGATCCCCCAGGCCTCGTCGGCGGTGTCGACGAAATCGATGATGTCCTGGTCGCCGGGGCTGATCGTGCCCTGTTCGGCGAGGAAATCGAGATCGATCGCCCGTTTCCAGAAGGATTTGCCAAACAGGATCACCGGTACGCGCTCCATGCGCCCGGTCTGGATCAGGGTCAGCGTCTCGAAGAACTCGTCCATCGTGCCGAAGCCGCCGGGAAACACCGCGACCGCCTTGGCGCGCATGACGAAATGCATCTTGCGAATGGCGAAATAGTGGAAGTTGAAGCAGAGCTCCGGCGTCACATAGGCGTTCGGCGCCTGCTCGTGTGGCAAGACGATGTTGAGCCCGATCGATGGCGCGCCGACGTCGTCGGCGCCGCGATTGCCGGCTTCCATCACGCCGGGCCCGCCGCCGGTCACCACGACATATTCGCGGTAGTATGACGCCGCCGACTGCTGCGAACACAGCCGCGCGAACTTGCGCGCCTCCTCGTAGTATTTGCTGTTTTCCTCGAGGTTCCTCTTCTGCGTCTCGTTCTTGGCCGCCCAGGCCTCGCCGCCGGGTTCCGGCAGGCGTGCGCCGCCGAACAGGATCACCGTCGAGCGGATGCCGCGTTCGGCCAGGATCATTTCCGGCTTCAGGAGTTCGAGCTGCAGCCTGACCGCGCGCAGTTCGCGCCTGGTCATGAACTCGGGATCGTTCCAGGCGAGCCGGTAGGTCTCGGCACGCGTCTGCGGCGTGTCCGGCACGCTCTTCGACCGCTCCAGATCCTCATCCGAATGCGGCAGCGGCGTCCACCCCGCCTTTTCCATAGGAGTCATAGTTACCTTACCCGTCCAATTTCTTCACTTGCGCCGTCCCATGGCGCAGCCGCGATTGACCCCCATTGAGCCTTAACATAAGCAGGTTCCGCAAAAGTGTCCGGCGGTTTTGCGACAAGAACCTGCTACATGCAAAGACCCAGGCGGGCAAAGCCTGCCCAGGGGTCCGCGCGACGTTCAAAACAGGGTAAGGCGCAGCCCCTTAACAGCTTGGTAATGGAGCAAATTCATGTCGAAGCCCGATCTGGCGAGCCTCGAGAAGACCATTGAGAAGGCCTTCGAGGAACGCGACGCGATTTCGACGGCGACCCGTGGCGAAACGCGCGACGCCATCCAGTCGGCGCTCGACCTGCTCGACCGCGGCACCGCCCGCGTCGCCGAGCGGCAGGCCGACGGCAAATGGCATGTCAACCAGTGGCTGAAGAAGGCCGTGCTGTTGTCCTTTCGGCTCAACCCGATGGAGATCATCAAGGGCGGTCCCGGCCAGGCCGTGTGGTGGGACAAGGTGCCGTCGAAGTTCGACGGCTGGAGCGCCGTCGACTTCGAGAAGGCGGGCTTCCGTGCCGTGCCGTCGTCGATCGTGCGCCGTTCCGCCTATGTCGCGCCGGGCGCCGTGCTGATGCCGTCCTTCGTCAATGTCGGCGCGTATGTCGACAGCGGCACCATGGTCGACACCTGGGCTTCGGTCGGCTCCTGCGCCCAGATCGGCAAGAACGTGCATCTGTCGGGCGGCGTCGGCATCGGCGGCGTGCTGGAGCCGATGCAGGCCGGCCCGACCATCATCGAGGACAATTGCTTCATCGGCGCGCGCTCGGAAGTGGTCGAGGGCTGTATCGTGCGCGAAGGCTCGGTGCTCGGCATGGGCGTGTTCATCGGCCAGTCGACCAAGATCGTCGACCGCGCCACCGGCGAAGTCTTCTACGGCGAAGTGCCGCCGAATTCCGTCGTTGTCGCCGGGTCGATGCCTGGCAAGCCTTTTCCGAACAACGAGCCAGGCCCGGGTCTTTACTGCGCCGTCATCGTCAAGCGGGTCGACGCCAAGACCCGCTCCAAGACCTCGATCAACGAATTGCTGCGCGATTGATCTTTTCCGGAAACGGACGCACCTTCCGCCGGCGCGACAATGAGTCGCGCGTGACTGATGGAGGGGTGACATGGACTGGAAGTATCTGCTGACCAGCTACGAGGGTCGCATCAACCGTGCCAAGTTCTGGGCTTGTGTCGGCGTTGTCTTTGTCGGCGGGATCATCGCGACGATCCTCGACAACATACTCGGCACGACGTTCAACCAAATGCCCTACGGCTTTATCTATTTGCTCTACTCGCTCGCCATGCTCTATTCGATCTTCGCCGTCTACGCCAAGCGCTGGCACGATCGCGGCAAGTCCGGCTGGTGGAGCCTGATCATCCTCGTGCCGATCATCGGCGGGATCTGGTTTCTGGTGGAGTGCGGCATTCTCGAAGGCGCCAAGGGCGCCAATCAATATGGACCGGACCCGCTTGCCTGACAGATCAGATCTCACCTGGCTTTTCTTCAAAACATCGGGCCGCGTCAGTCGCGCGGCCTATTTTCTTGGCGGGTTGCTCGTCGCCATCATACAGGCCTTTCCGCTCTACCGCTTCACGCTGGTGCCGGAAGGTTCGGCCGAGAGCAACATGTGGTCGTTCATCTTCTTCATCGCCTTCATCGCCTCGCTATGGTCGAACATCGCGCTGGCGGTGAAGCGGCTGCACGACCTAGACAAGCCGGGCATTGCCGCGCTGATCCTGTTCGTGCCGGTGGTCTCGATCGTCGCCTTCCTTGTGTTGTGCCTGTTTCCAGGGCAGCCTGGGCCCAACCGCTATGGCCGGCGCACCAACGAGCCGGCGCAATCCTGAGGGCCGATCGGACATGCGCTACCGCACGCTTGATCCGAAACTGATCATCGACACCGCCGAACGGCTGGAGGGCCGCGTCGCCGAGCGTTTTCCCAACGCCGGACTGCGCGGCGTCGCCGCCGAACTGGTGTCGCTGTCGCGCGATCTGACCGAGGCGGCTCAGGCGCTCGAAGCGCCGATCTGGTGGCTGCGCGGGCTCATCGTCGCCGCCGTTGTCGCCGGCGCGCTGGTCTTCCTGTTCGTCGGCACGATCCTGCCGCTCATTCACATCTCCCAGGCCGACGACGCGGTTCAGTCGGTGCAAGGCATCGAAGCCACGATCAACATGATGATCCTCGCCGTGCTCGGCTTCCTGGCGCTGGTCCGCACCGAGGAGCGCATCAAGCGCAAGCGGGTGTTTCGCCAGCTGCACGGCCTGCGGTCGCTGATCCATGTCATCGACATGCACCAGCTGACCAAGGATCCGGCGGCCCTCTCGGCCAATTTCAAGCCGACCTCGCACTCACCGGCCCGCATCACCAATGCCGCCGACCTGGCGCGCTACCTCGACTACTGCTCCGAAATGCTGTCGATCACCGGCAAGATCGCCGCACTGTTCGCGCAGTCGGTCAATGACGACGTGGTCATCGACGGCGTCAACGACATCGAGAACCTGGCGTCCAACCTGTCGCGCAAGATCTGGCAGAAGATCACGCTGATCGAGGCCCATCCGGCGGCGCAACAACCTGCTCCGGCGCCAGGCCCGGCGAGCCAAGCCGCCCCGCCTCCGCCGCGCGCACCAAGGCGGTAACCTTTTTAAGCACGGGCGCCGGCGTACCCGTCTGTTCGGCGAGGCCGAGCACCGCCCCTTGCAGTTCGCCGATCTCCGTCGGCCTGCCGCGCTGAAGATCGTCCCACATTGACGAACGCGCTTGCGGGTCGATCGCCAGCATGCGCCGCGCCAGCAGCCTGAACAGCCAGTCCGGCAGCCTGAGCACCTTCGGCAGCAGTGCTGGCCGCAAGCCGGTGATCCGCGCCGGCTCGATGCCGGACGCTTTCATCGCCGTGAGCGCCTCGTCGATCTGGCCGGCCAGGATCATCCGCCAGCGACGGTCGGCGAGTTCGCTCGCCAGCGGCAGGCCGGACAGCGCCACCAGCGCGTTGTTCAAATTCATCAGCAGCTTGCCCCACAGCACGGCCTTCATGTCGCCATGGGTTTCGACCGCAAACCCTTCGACACCGAGAAGGCCGGCCAGGCCGGCACCACCGTCTTCGATCATCACCTTGCCGTCGCTGGCGCGGTGCACACGCAGCGGCAACTCGCCGTCCGGGGATTGCACCACGTTGAACGGCACCATGCCGGCCAGCACCGTCCGGCCGTCGAGCCCGGCGCGCAGCCTGTCGGCATTGTCGACGCCGTTCTGCAGGCTGATCACCACCGCATCGCGGTGGGCGTGAGCCCTGATGAGGTCTGCCATATCCTGCGTGGCGCCGCTTTTGACCGTGACCAGGATCACATCCGCCTGGGACAGGGCGACAGCCGGATCGGCGGTGACGACAAGCGCGTCCGGCGCGATCATGCGGTCGCGGCCCTGGAGGTCGCTGACCCGCAATCCGCGCTGCCGCAACGCCGCCTCAATGCGCGGCCGCGCCAGCAAGACCATCCGGCGCCCGGCGAGCGCCAGGCAGCCGCCGGCATAGCAGCCGATGCTGCCGGCGCCGGCAATGACGATCCTCTTGTACGCGTTTGCCATCCCGTCGCTCCGCACCGCCCCGCAACTATACGACATGAAAACCATAATGTCGGCGCCATCACTGGCCCTTATGTCTGGCCGTGACAGGCCCGCCGCTTTCGATTATCGCTTTTGCCATGACGCTGCCGACCGATCCCGCCGAGAACCTCGCCGCCCTTATCCGTTGCGCTTCGGTGACGCCCGCCGAAGGCGGCGCACTGACTGCGCTGGAGACGATGCTGAAACCGCTCGGCTTCCTGGTCGATCGGCGGGTGTTTTCGGAAGATGGCACGCCGGACATCGAAAACCTCTATGCCAGGCGTTCAGGCAACGGCCCGCATCTGATGTTCGCCGGCCACACCGACGTGGTGCCGGTCGGCGACGAAGCCGCCTGGACGCATCCGCCCTTCGGCGCCGAAATCGCCAACGGCGAGATGTATGGCCGGGGCGCCGTCGACATGAAGGGTGGCATTGCCTGTTTCATCGCCGCCGTGGCGCGCCATGTCGAGGACAATGGCGGCCCGAAAGGCTCGATCTCGCTGCTGATCACCGGCGACGAGGAAGGGCCGGCCATCAACGGCACGGTCAAGCTGCTCGAATGGGCGGCTTCCAGGGGCGAGAAATGGGATGCCTCGATCGTCGGCGAGCCGACCAACCCCGACGCGCTTGGCGACATGATCAAGATCGGCCGCCGCGGCTCGATGTCGGGCGCCATCACCGTCAACGGCCGCCAGGGCCATGTCGCCTACCCGCAGCTTGCCGATAATCCGGTGCGCGGCCTGATGGGCCTGGTCGACGCCTTGCTGCATCCTGTCTTCGACAAGGGAACCAGGGACTTCCAGCCGACCAATCTGGAGGTCACCTCCATCGACGTCGGCAACCCGGCCACCAATGTCATTCCGGCCAAGGCGACCGCGACCTTCAACATCCGCTTCAACGACACCTGGACGGCCGAGACCGTGCAGGCGGAAATCCACAACCGGCTCGATCAGGCGGCCAAACGCAAGAAGTACCGGCAGGGCAAGAAGACGCCGGTCGACTACGACCTCGTCTGGCGCGACCGGCCGAGCCATGTCTTCCTGACCCGTGACGACAGGCTGATCGAAACGCTGCGCGGTTCGATCAGGTCGGCGGTCGGCAAGGAGCCGACGCTGTCGACCTCGGGCGGCACCTCGGATGCGCGCTTCATCAAGGACTATTGTCCGGTGGTCGAGTTCGGCCTGGTCGGCAAGACCATGCACATGGTCGACGAGCGCGTCGCCATTGCCGATCTCGAAACACTGACCCAAATCTACCAGCGCTTCATCGAAGACTGGTTCGGGCAGGCATGAGCATGCTTTCAGCGGACGAAACCCAAGCTTCGCTGACGGGCGCCTGGCGGTTGATGCTCGGCAAGGCCGACGGCCTGCGCCTGCTCGACCTGTCGGCCGACGGCTTCTGGAATTCCTTTTTCGCCATCATCGTCGCTGCACCGGCGCTGATCGTCGGGTGGGTCGGTATCGCCAACGAGATCGGCGATCCCGAGGCCTTTGCCGGACGCTTCAGCATGCTGTTGCGCCTGGCGACGGTCGATATAGGCTCCTGGGTGCTGCCGCTCATCGCTCTGGCCCTGGTCGCGCCGCGCGCTGGCATTGGCGGCCGCTTCGTCCATTATGTCGTTGCCAGCAACTGGGCCTCGGCCATCACCGCCTGGCTGATGCTGCCCTCGGCGCTGATCAGACTTTTCCTGTCGTCGGCAAGCCAGGTTTCGAGCCTCGTGTCGCTGCTGCTGTTTGCCCTGTCCATGGTGCTGACCTGGCGCATGACCAACACCACAATCGGCAAGGGCGTAGCCATCGGCTCCGCCGTTTTCGTCGGCATGTTCATCGCTTCGCTGTTGGCGCTGTTCGGCCTGCAGGCGCTGCTCGGCATCTCCGTGCCGGACGATGTCGGGTCTCAGAGCCTTTCCGGGTTCATCTCGGGATAGCGCCTTATGGGGCTCTATCCTGGATAATCGACGCCCTCGGGATAATCGACACCAATGAGAAAAAGCCCGTCGGGCGGCGCCACCTGGCCGCAGGCGGCGCGGTCGTGCGCATCGAGCGCCGCTTTCAGGTCGGCGACGGTCCAGGCGCCTTCGCCGACACGTTTGAGGGAGCCGACCATCGAACGCACCTGATTGTGCAGGAACGAGCGTGCCGAAGCCTTCACCTCGATCAGGTCACCCTCTCGGCTCACATCGAGCCGCTCCAGCGTCCTGATCGGACTGTTGGCCTGGCACTGGGTCGAGCGGAAGGTGGTGAAGTCATGCCGACCGAGCAGGACTCTCGCCGCTTCGTGCATGGCGTCGGCGTCGAGCCGTTTCGGCACCCACCACACCTTGCCCTTGTCGATAGCCGCCGGCGCGCGACGGTTGAGGATGCGGTAGACATAATGGCGGCCGGTGGCTGAGAAGCGCGCGTCGAAGCTGTCTGCGACGACCGTCGCCTTCAGGACGGCGATATGTGCGACGGCCCTCTGCAGATGTGCGTTGACGGCATCACGCACCTTGTCGCCCGACCACGCCTTGGCGAGGTCGACATGCGCCACCTGGGCGGTTGCGTGCACGCCGGCATCGGTGCGGCCGGCGGCGCGCAACCGGACCTCTTCGCCGCAGAATTTTTCGATCGCCTGTTCGATCGCTTGCTGCACCGAAGGCTGATCCGCCTGGTGCTGCCAGCCGGCAAACAGACTGCCGTCATATTCGATGTCGAGGCGAAAACGCGGCATGCTAGAGCATGATGCCGAAAAGTGTGAAGCGGCTTTCGGACGACATCATGCTCTATCTCTTTGAGTTAGAGGCGCATTCAGATGCCGCTTACGCGGCGAGTGCCGACCCGAAGGCCGAGGCGTAGACCAGCCTGCCGGCTTCTGGGGCGTCGCCCCAGGTCAGTGCCTGCAGGGCCTCGCTCTGGTACTCGCTCTCGAACTTTTCGGCGCGGGCATGGGTGTAGCCGAAACGGCTGTAATAGGCGGGATCACCCAGCACCACGGCCAGCGTCTCGCCGGCATCCCTGAGGCGGATATGCGCCTCGCGGATCAGCGCGCCGCCAATGCCGCTGCCATGGAACGAGGGCTCGACCGCCAGCGGCGCGAGCGCCACGGCCGCAAAGTTCTTGCCGCCGCTCTGCACGAACAGTCGCGAAAACAGGATATGGCCGACCACCTGGCCGTCCTCTTCCGCCACCAGTTCGGCAACGGCGTCGCCGCCGGTCACCAGCGCGTCGACCAGTCCGGCCTCCGCCTGCTGGCCGAAAGCGTGTTCCTCGACGAGGCGGATGGCCTCGCGATCCCGCGGCGTCGCCGCGCGTATCGACATCATGCTCATGAGAATTTCATTCCTTTTTCGATCTTGGCCCCGCGCAGGAATTCCGACGCGGCAGCGGGCCTTCCGCCCGCCCGTTGAACTTCGACCAGACTGATCGCGCCTGCCCCGCAGGCGACCGTCAGCCGGTCATCGAGAATTCCTCCCGACTCGCCGGCGCCTTGCGATAGCGTCGAGCGAAGCAGTTTCAGCCGCTCCGGGCGGCCGCCAATTGCAATCTCCGACCAGGCCCCGGGAAAGGGCGACAGGCCACGAATGGTATTGTGCACTTCGCTCGCCGAGCGAGTCCAGTTCAAGCGAGTCTCAGATTTATCGATTTTTTTGGCGTAGGTCACCCCTTCCACCGCTTGTGCGGTAAACGTCAGGGTCTTCCTTTCCAGTCGCGCCAGCGCTTCCACCATCAGTGCAGCGCCGACACTCATCAACCGATCATGCAGATCGCCGGCAGTCATATCGGGTTCGATGGCGCATTTTTCAACCATTGCCACCGGGCCGGTGTCCAGGCCCTCTTCCATGCGCATCACCATCATGCCGGTTTCGCTGTCCCCGGACATGATCGCGCGCTGGATCGGCGCGGCACCCCGCCAGCGCGGCAAAAGCGAGGCATGGCCGTTGATGCAGCCAAGCCGGGGGGACTCCAGAACCGCCTTCGGCAGCAGCAAGCCATAAGCGACGACCACTGCGACATCGGCCCGCAGGGCGCGGAAAGCGGCCTGCTCGGGCTCGCCTTTGAGCGATACCGGTGTGCGCGTCTCGATGCCCAGCCGCTCCGCCTCGCGCTGCACCGGCGACGGCGTCAGCTCCAGCCCGCGCCGCCCGGCGGCGCGCGGCGGCTGCGTATAGACGGCGGCAACTTCATGTCCGGCCTCGGCGATGGCCCGCAGCGTCGGCACCGAAAACTCCGGCGTGCCCATGAAGATGACGCGAAGGGGCATTTCCCCTATCCCACCATCTTGCCTGGCGCCTTGTCCCTGGCGAGCTTCTTGAACTTCTTCACCACCATGTCGCGCTTCAGCTTCGAGATGTGGTCGATGAACAGGACGCCATTGAGGTGGTCGATCTCATGCTGCAGGCAGGTCGCCATCAGCCCCTCGGCCTCGATCTCCTGCAGCTTGCCATCGCGGTCGAGATAGTTGACCCGCACGGCTGCCGGGCGTTCGACCTCGGCATAGTAGTCTGGGATCGACAGGCAGCCTTCCTCGTAGACGGAGCGCGTGTCGGCGCTGCTCAGGATTTCCGGGTTGATGAAGACATGCGGTGCCGGCGTCTCGTCTTCCTTGGCCAGATCGATCACCAGCATGCGCACCGGTTCGCCGATCTGGACTGCCGCCAGTCCGATGCCGGGCGCGTCATACATGGTCGCCAGCATGTCGTCGGCTAATTTGCGCAAAGGCCCGTCGACGCGCTCCACCGGCTTCGAAACCTGGCGCAAGATGGGGTCGGGAAGGATGATGAGCGGCTTGATCGGCATGGCGTTCCACCTAAGACCTCCAGCGAAAAGCGTCAACCGGGGCGCCGGGGCGTCGTTCACGTTTTGATCTGTGCCAGCCCCGCGAATCGGCTATGCTGTCCACATGAATGATCTGACATCCATCCTTTCGGAGCCTGTCGCCCGGCTTGGCGCCTCCACGATTACGCTTGGCCATGCGCTGGCCGTCGGCGCATTGCTGTTTCTCGGCCTGTTCGTGGCGCTTGTCATCGCGCTGTGGCGGTCGGCCAAGGCGCGCGCCGTCGCCGCCGCTGAGGCCGCCGATCATGCCCGCGACGCCGAGGCGCGGATGGCCGGCATCTTGCAAAGCCAGGCCGAGATGCAGGGCCGCATGGGCGCCATCGCCGAAGTGTTCGGGGCACGCCAAGCCGAGCTGACGCAGTCGATAGGCCAGCGCCTCGACGCCATGACCGGCCGTATCGGCCAGACCATGACCGAGCAGACCAAATCCACGCATGAGAGCCTGGCCAAATTGCAGGAGCGGCTGGCGATCATCGACACCGCGCAAGGCAACATCCAGTCGCTTGCCGGCCAGGTCGTGCAATTGCAGGCGATCCTCTCCAACAAGCAGACGCGCGGTGCCTTCGGCCAGTCGCGCATGGAGGCGATCGTTGCCGACGGCTTGCCGCACGGGGCCTATGAGTTCCAGGCAACGCTGTCGAACGGCAGCCGGCCGGACTGCCTGGTGAAGATGCCGAATGGCGCGCCGTCGCTCGCCATCGATGCCAAATTTCCACTCGAAGCCTGGAACGCCATCCGCGCCGCCGATGGCGCCGACATGCAGAAGGTCGCTGCCCAGGCCTTCCGCCGCGATATCGAGATCCATGTCCGTGATATATCTGAGAAATATCTGATCCAGGGCGAGACGCAGGACACCGCCTTCATGTTCGTGCCGTCGGAATCGGTGTTCGCCGAGATCCACGAGAATTTCGAGGCCATCGTCCACAAGGCGCACCGCGCCCGCGTCGTCATCGTCTCGCCGTCGCTGCTGATGCTGTCGATCCAGGTCATCCAGGCCATCCTCAAGGACGCCCGCATGCGCGAACAGGCGCATCTGATCCAGGGCGAGGTCATCCGGCTGATGGAAGACGTTGCGCGCGTCGACGAGCGGGTGCGCAAGCTGCAGGTCCATTTCGGCCAGTCGGCCAAGGACATCGACGACATCCTCGTCTCGACGTCGAAGGTGACCAGACGCGGCCAGAAGATCGAGGCACTGGAGTTCGGCGCCCAGCCCGACGGTGAGGCTGGCCCCGAAGCAGCATCACCGCCTGCCACCGCGAAGGTCGAGACAGGGACCCGCGTCGCCGATTCGAAGACCGGGCAACTCAGGCTGAGGGTCGTCGAAGGCGACGACTGACGCCGCAGCAGCGCTACTGCTCCTCCACGGTGGTCATGCCCTGGAACTCCGGCAGCCAGTGCAGCGCTGAACTGTGCCATTTCTGCTGTGTCGGGATCAAATCCTCGCGTTGCCGCGCGGTTCCCGCTCGAATTCCATAGACCTTTGGACCATCTCCAACCGACGTGGCGTAGAGGTGCGACCCGCAGTCGGCACAAAAAGCCTGGGCGCGCTTGGCGCCGCTTGCCCCGGTCTTGATATAGATTCTCGGCGTACCTTTTGTGATCCGATAATGATGCTCAGGCGCCGGAACAGTCACCCGAAAGGCCGTGCCGGTCAGTTTCTGGCAGTCGGTGCAGTGGCAGATCGAGGTCTTTTCCGGGTCGACCTCCGCCTCGTAGGTGATAGCGCCGCAATGGCAGCCGCCGTCGATTTTCATCTTGTTTCTCCCTGCTTCGCCGACATCTTAACCGGCCTGATCCGGCTCGTCTCCTGACGCGGCTTCAACAATCTTGCGCCGCTGTTCCCAGGTCCCGGTCGTCTGCGGCTTGACGAACAGCCTGGCGATCTCCGGCATCTCTGTCTTCAGCCGCGCCTCCAGGCGCTCCACACAGGCTTCGATCTCCGGCGCCGTCAGGTGATCCTCGAACTCGATGCTGAGAGCAGCGACGATCTCTTGCGGCCCCATGTGGACGGTCAGAACGCCGTTCGCCTGCTGCACCGCCGGATCCTGCTGGACGATCGCCAGCACGTGTCTCTGCACCTCTGGGGAGGCCGGCTCGCCGATCAGCAGCCCCTTGCTTTCGCGGGCCAGGAAGATCGCCGTCGCGCCCAGGATCAGCCCAATGCCGATCGAGGCGGCGCCGTCGAGCTCCGGCATCTCCAGCAGCTCCGCCGCAAGGATGCCGGCAAAGGCGACGATCAGGCCGAGCAGGGCGGCGCTGTCCTCGAACAGCACGGTGTAGACGCTGGGGTCCTTGCTCGACTGCACGGCCTGCAGCCAGCCCTGCTTGCCCTTCTGCTGGCGGAACTCCTTCAGCGCCACCAGCCAGGAGCTGCCCTCGAACAGGAAGGACAGGCCAAGAACGATGTAGTTCACCTTGGCGTTGACGACCGGCTCCGGCGCCATGATGTGGATCACGCCTTCGTAGAAGGAGACGCCGGCGCCCAGCGCGAAGACCAGAAGGGCGACGATGAAACTCCAGAAATAGAGTTCGCGGCCGTGACCGAGCGGATGCGTCCGATCGGCCGGGCGGGCGGCGCGGTGCATGCCATAGAGCAGCAGGCCGCCATTGCCGGTATCGACCAGTGAGTGCACGCCTTCCGACAGCATCGCCGAACTGCCGGTGAAGAAAGCGGCTCCGAACTTGGTCAATGCGATGGCGAGATTGCCGGCGAGCGCCGCGTAGATCACCCTTTTTGAGCCGCCATGCCCGGCCATGATGCTGCCCCCGTTCAAGGCGCCAGTCTAACGGCCAGCCCGTCAAAGCTCCACAAGACCATAACGCGCGAACCGTCGGCTCGTTCGGTCGACTATTCGACGATCTCGTCGGTCCAAACTTTGAAACCGGCGAGCGTGCCCGGTCCGAAGATATGGGTCAGCGGCACGTCGGCGGCGTCACGACCGGAGGCGATCAGGATGCGGCCGATGCGCGGCGCATTGTTGCGCGGGTCGAAGGCATGCCAGCGGCCGCCGAGATAGACTTCCATCCAGGCGGCGAAATCCATGCTCGACCACGGCTTCGGCGTGCCGATGTCGCTGATGTAGCCGGTGCAGTAGCGCGTCGGGATGTTGAGCGCCCGGCAGAAGGTGACCGCGAGATGCGCGAAGTCGCGGCAGACACCACTCTGTTCGCGATAGGCTTCCGCAGCGGTGCGTGTCGGCCGCGCATTGCCGTAGTTGAAGACGATATGATTGTGGACGAAGTCGCAGATCGCCTGCACACGCGCAATGCCCAGCGGCGTGTGGCCGAACAGCCGCCATGCCTCGCTCGCCAGAAGGTCGCTCTCGCAAAAGCGGCTGGGCAGCAGAAACAGCAGCGTATCCGCCGGCAGGTCACGCACCTCGTGCTGCCAGGCCATCAGGTCACCCATCTCGAAGGTGCCGGGATCGCGGATCACCGCGTCGGTGCCAAAGGTGAACCGCCCTGGCGGAGCTACGAACCGGTTGCACCAATTGCCGAAACTGTCGCGATAACTCTCGATCGGCACGGGCGGGTTGGAGGTCAAAAAGTCGGGCCGCTCAAGGTCGGAGGCGCGGGAATAGTGAACATTCAGCATCGCGATGAGCGGGGTTTCCTGGGGAAAGTCGAAGCTCATCTCGCAGCCGATATGGATTCGCATTGTCGTCCTGACCGGCCTGCCTGTTCATCGCCCGGCGAAAAGCCGGGCTGATGCTGCAGTGCGAAGATGACCATGGCACGGACCGGCGTGGTTTACGAGCAAATTAGAAACCGGTTAAAAGCGGCCGGCTGGCGGTGTCGATAGGCGCTGGCCTCTTGCAGTCGGACGTTTCTCTTGTTTCACTTCGCTTCCCGCAATCGGAGGAACGAATCATGGCTAAAGGTGCGATGAAGGCAGGCAAGGAAGCCCGCAAGCCGAAGAAGGATGCCAAGAAGCCAGCCCCGGCTCCGGCCCTGAAGGCGCCGCCGGTCAAGGCGATGAAGCTCAAGGACAAGTAGGTCCGGGCAATACCCGTCCGAACGGGATTGCGACCGGCAATGTTGTTGCCGGTCGTTGTTGATCGAGCGCCCGAATTTCTTATATTGGCGGGGCGGGGACGACCTCGCGCTTTCCCCGAAAATCCGGCCGGGACGACCCGCCATTGTTGATTGAGCGTCGGATACCGAATCCGAATTCGGTCCGATGCTTTGATGGAGCGTAGTCGATGGCGTGGATGTTTCTGTTTTTTGCCGGCCTGTTCGAGATCGGCTGGGCAATCGGCCTCAAATACACGGACGGCTTCTCGAAGCTGATGCCGACCGTGCTGACCGTTGCCTCGATGATCGTCAGCCTCACTCTGCTCGGCCTGGCGCTGAAGGCGCTGCCCGTCGGTACCGCCTATGCGGTGTGGACCGGCATCGGCACCGTCGGCACGGCACTGCTCGGCATCTGGCTGCTCGGCGAGCCGGCCACCGCGATCAGGCTGGCCTGCATCGCGCTCATTGTCTGCGGCATCATGGGGCTGAAGTTCGCCGCCTGATCATACCGCTAAAGCGCGTCGCGTTTGGACGGATTCAGATGGCGTGGTTTGGGGAGTTGCTTTTGCGCACGCCGTCCTCCCAAAACCGGGGCCACTTTCGGGCGACATGCATTGGACAAACACGTTCAGGGCCGCTGCAAGGCGACCCTGATCTTTGAAGCAGATTGCTCCGTTGCCTGGAGGCTAGCGGGCGGAGAAGCCCGGAGGCGTCCTGCCCGTGCGCTGTTTGCGCGCTGCATAACGCGCGTCGCGCTTGGCCTTGCGTTCGGCTTCGTCGGCCAGCAAACGGGCGATGCGCTCGTTTTCTTCGGCCTCCCGAATCTTGGCTTCAGCCTGTGCCGCCTCTTCGGCCGCGATGCGTGCCGCTTCGGCTGCTGCCTCGCGCTCGGCCTTCTCGACCGCCTCGCGTGCCAGCTTTTCCTGCTTCAGCCTGGCCTTTTCAGCCTCGCGTATCTGGCGAGCCTCGAGGATTGCCTTGCGTTCGGCCTGTCGTGCCAGCACCGTCGGATCGTCTGCTGCCGGCTTTGACTTGAAGCGCTCCAGAAGCGCCTTCTTTGCCTCGTTTGCGGCATTGCGCCGCTCGAAAATGTCTTTTTCCCTGTAGATAGCCAAGTCCACTTCCCTGAAGTCAATTCGCGACGCTTACATACGCGCGAATGCCGAGAGTTCAAGCGCCAAAACGGCATGCCAGCCATGAAATTCCGCGATGTTGCACCTGGGAGACGTATTTTCGGCCGGAACCGACATGCACTGTTCACCGTCCGCCCCTCTGGCGGCGAGGCGGGTCGATGGCTACCTCTAACCCGAAACTCCAACACCAGGATGACATTCGAATGGAACTCGGTCTCTACACCTTCGCCGACGTCAGCCCGCAGCCGGGCCCCGGCGCCATCGGCCCGCATGAACGACTGCGCAACCTGATCGAGGAGGTCGAACTGGCAGACCAGGTCGGCCTCGACGTCTTCGGTCTCGGCGAGCATCACCGGCCCGACTATGCTGCCTCCGCACCGGTGGTGGCGCTGGCTGCGGCCGCCGAGCGCTCGAAGCGCATCAAGCTGACCAGCGCGGTCACCGTCCTGTCCTCCGATGATCCGGTGCGCGTCTTCCAGCAGTTCGCCACGCTCGATCTTTTGTCGGGCGGCCGCGCCGAGATCATGGCCGGGCGCGGCTCGTTCATCGAATCCTTCCCGCTGTTCGGCTACAATCTGGAGGACTATGACGAGCTGTTCGCCGAAAAGCTCGACCTCCTGCTTGCCATCCGCGATCGTGTGAAGGTCACGTGGTCCGGCAATCTGCGTGCGCCGATCAACGATCGCGGCGTCTATCCCAGGCCGTTCCAGGACAGGTTGCCGGTCTGGATCGCCATCGGCGGCACGCCGCAATCGGCGGCGCGCGCCGGGGCGCTCGGCCTGCCGCTGGCGCTCGCCATCATCGGCGGCGAGCCGGCGCGTTTCGCGCCGCTCTTCGATCTCTATCGGGAGGCGGCCAAGCGCGCCGGCAACGATCCGGCAAGCCTCGCCACCAGCATAAACGTGCACGGCTTCATCGCCGAAACGACCGAGCAGGCGGCCGATGATTTCTACGACCCGCAAGCCGAGGTGATGAACCGCATCGGTCGCGAGCGCGGCTGGGGCCCGACGTCACGGGCGCATTTCGACCAGTCGCGTGGCCCCAATGGCGCCCTGTTCGTCGGCAATCCCGAGCAGGTGGCCGAGAAGATCGTCGCCCAGCACAGGATCTTCGGCAATGACCGCTTCCTGCTGCAGATGGCGATCGGCACCATGCCGCATGCCAGGATCATGAAGGCGATCGAGCTCTACGGCACCAGGGTGGCGCCGATCGTGCGCAGGGAAACGGCGAAGTCCGCGCCGGCGGTGCCGGCGCCCGTTGCATAGGTCAGCGGGAGGTCCGCACTCCGGGCCTTGCCCGACTAACGGAACCCAAGCGCCGGTAGAGGCGTTTTCGTCATTGGATTGCACCAATTGCGGTGCGCCGGTGAGGGTCCATGATGAAAGCCGAACCCGCCGCTTTAGGCACAGGCGTTGCCGAGGCTGAAGACCCGCGCGCAGCGGCACGCGCGGACATGCATCTGATGCGTTCGCTGCTCGTCGGCATCTTCCTGTTCATGGCCATCTACGCGCTTTACTTCGCCCGCGCCTTCTTCATGCCGGTGATCCTGGCTTTCCTGCTGGCGCTGACACTGACACCGATCGTCCGGCTTCTGCGCAGGCGCGGCGTTCCCGAGGTGGTTTCTGCGACCCTTCTGGTGCTGTTGTCGGTCTGCATTTTCGCTAGTGCAGGCTATCTGCTCAGCGGCCCGGTCATAGACCTCATCAACAACACCTCGTCGATCGGCCAGCAGCTCACCGAACGGCTGGCGCAATTGCGGCGTCCGTTCGAGAGGATCATGCAGATCTCGCACCAGATCGAGCAGCTGACCGAGACGTCGCAGGAGTCCGGCATCCAGAAGGTGGCGGTCGCCCAATCAGGCATTCTGTCGTCGGCGGCCAGCAACATCCTGTCGGCGGGAACAGGCCTCACCATCATCTTCGTGCTGTCGCTGTTCCTGCTCGCTTCAGGCACGATGTTCTATGAGAAGATCATCCAGTCCTTCGCCAGCCTCAGTGAAAAGAAGCGCGCGCTGCGCGTCGTTTATGACGTGGAACGGGAAATCTCGCACTATCTGCTCACCGTCACCATCATCAATGCCGGCCTTGGCACGGGGATCGGCCTTGGCTTGTGGGCGCTCGGCATGCCCAACCCGCTGGTCTGGGGCGTCGCCGCCGCCCTGTTCAACTTCCTGCCTTATGTCGGGGCGCTGATGACCATCGTGCTGGTTGCGATCATGGCGCTGATCAGCTTCGACACCATCTCCTACGCGCTGCTGGCGCCGGCCTTCGTGCTGGTGTGCGACATCGTCGAAGGCCAGTTCGTGACACCGATGGTGGTCGGCCGGCGCCTTGAGATCAACGCCGTGGCGATCTTCATCGCCATCGCCTTCTGGTCGTGGCTCTGGGGCTTCGTCGGCGCATTGATGGCGGTTCCGCTGCTGGTCGTCATCAAGGTGTTCTGCGATCATTTCGACGGGCTCAGCCCTGTCGGCAACTTCCTCGCCGCGCAGCACACGGCCGTCGTCGTGGAAGACGACATCGCCGACACGGAATCCGCAAAGAGCTGATCAATATTTTTGAATTTGCGGCGTTGCCGGGCGCTCCCTACATGCGGTCTTACACAGGATCCCGTTCATGACCGCTCTTTCCGTTCTCGACCTGTCGCCGATCATCGAAGGCAGCGATGCCTCCCAGTCGCTCGCGAACTCGCTCGATCTTGCCCGTCATGCCGAGCGGCTGGGTTACAAGCGCTACTGGCTGGCCGAGCATCACAACATGCCGGGCATCGCCAGTGCCGCCACCGCGGTCGTCATTGCCCATGTCGCCGGCGGCACCAGGACCATTCGCGTCGGCGCCGGCGGCATCATGCTGCCCAACCATTCGCCGCTGGTGATTGCCGAACAGTTCGGCACGCTGGCCGCCTTGCATCCGGGCCGCATCGATCTCGGCCTCGGCCGCGCGCCCGGCACCGACATGGGCACCGCACGCGCCTTGCGGCGCAACCTCGAGGCCGGCGTCGATAATTTTCCGCAGGATGTCGTCGAGCTGATGGGCTATTTCCAGCCGGCCACGGAAGGCCAGCGCATCCGCGCCGTGCCGGGCGAGGGCCAGAACGTGCCGATCTGGATCCTCGGTTCCAGCCTCTACGGCGCGCAGCTCGCCGCCATGCTCGGCCTGCCCTATGCCTTTGCCTCGCATTTCGCGCCGGCGGAACTCGACCATGCCCTGGACGTCTACCGCTCGCGCTTCCAGCCTTCGGAGCAGCTCGACAAACCGCATGTGATGCTCGGCCTCAACGTCTTTGCCGCGCCCACCGATGCCGAGGCGCGCCTGCTGTTCACCTCGCTGCAACAGGCTTTCGTCAATCTGCGCACCGGCCGGCCCGGTCGGCTGCCGCCGCCGGTCGAGAACTATGACCGCGATCTCGATCCGATGGCCAAGACCATGCTTGGCCAGGCGCTGTCCTGCGCGGTAGTAGGGTCTCCGGAAACGGTCCGGCAAGGCATCGACGCCTTCGTGCGCCGCACTGGCGCCGACGAGCTGATGGTCACCGCGCAGATCTTCGACCACGCGGCCCGCGTGCGGTCGTTCGAGATCCTGGCCGAGGCCCACAAATCGCTGTCGCAGGCGGCCTGATATTCTTGGCTTGGAGGATACGGGGTGCTTCTGCTAAGGGCGGGGCACCTTCCGCAGGATCGAGCTCCCCCGTGAAAAATGACCATGACGCACGCATGCAGTTTGCCATCGAACTTGCGCGGCGTGCCGGCGAACTCGGCCTGAAGTACTTCCGCGACCTCGACAGCCTGACCATCGAGAGCAAGGGCCATCAGGACCTGGTCTCGGAAGCAGACCGCGAGGTCGAACTGTTCATCCGCGCGGCCATTGCTACCGACTATCCGCAAGACGGCATCGTCGGCGAGGAGCATGCCTCGGTCACCGGCTCGACAGGCTATGACTGGGTGATCGATCCCATCGACGGCACCGCCAATTTCGTGCGCGGCATTCCGGCCTGGTGCGTGGTGATCGCCTGCGCCCTGCATGGCGAGACCGTGGTTGGCGTGATCCACGAACCGTCGACCGGAGAGACGTTTCACGGCCGGCTCGGCGGCGGCGCCTTCGTCAACGGCAGACCGATCAAGACCAGTGCGGTCACCAGTCTGGAAGAAGGATCCGTCGGGACCGGATTTTCAAACCGCGCCGACACCGAAAATGTCGCCGTGCTGGTCCGCATGCTCCTGGCCGAAGGCGGCGTTTTCTTTCGCAACGCCTCGGGTGCCTTGATGCTCGCCTACGTCGCCGCCGGCCGCCTGCTCGGCTATGTCGAGGAGCACATGAACGCCTGGGATTGCCTGGCCGGCATGCTTCTGGTCGAGGAAGCCGGCGGCATGGTCGTGAAACCCGATCCGAAGACGGTGCTGCGGGACGGAACGCTGGTCATCACTGGCGGCAAGGGCGTCTTCCCAAAGCTGCGGGAGCTTTCTTCGGAGGCGTACAAGCTCTGAACGCTACCTTGGGCGAAAGACGCTCGGGCCTGTCGAGCCTCAGGCCAGTTTCGCCAGCAGCTTCATGAATGTGGCGATCTCCTTGGCCGAGAGCGGCGCCAGTGTTTCCTGGGTGATGTCGCGGGCAAGCGGGATCAGGCGTTCGACCGCGTCGCGGCCTTCAGCGGTCAAATTGACCAGCAGCCGCCTCTTGTCGACCTCATGCTTGGAGAGATCGACCAGGCCGCGCGCCTTCAGCCGGTCGATGACACCCTTCACCGTCGCCGCGTCCATGGCAATCAGCGTGCCGAGCTGGTTCTGCGAGGTCTCGCCGACATCGCGCAGCTTGGCCAGCGCCGCGAATTGCGGCGGCGTCAGATCGGCGATATGGGCGGCGAAGATCGAGACATGGCGCTGATGCGCCTTGCGCAGGATGAAACCGACCTGCTCCTGCAAGCGATAGTCGTTTTCGTCAGGCTCTTCGGCCTCGACCAGCTTCAGCAGATTGTCCTCGGCGCTCACCGCAGCCCGTCCCAGGCCTTGATATCCCCGGCCGCCAGGCCGCCCATGCGGTCGTGCACGCGTGGCCCGCAGGTCATGGCCAGGCAGAACAGGATCTCGTCGGGGCGCGGGCCGTCGCTGATGCCGACTTCCATGGCGTCGAAATGGCTGCGCACATAGGCGGCATTGATGTGGCCAAGCGGCACGTCGAGCCTGGAGCCGAAGGCGCCGACCTTCTTTGCCGACGGCACGATCGCCTTGGCATCGCCGAGCCGTTCGCGCATGGCGTATCCGCCGGGCACATGCCAGAGCGCGCCGTGCTCCAGTTCGCCTGATGTGCCGACAATGGCGCCCTTGCCATAGCCGTCGATCTGTTTCACGTCACCGCCGAGCGCCGCGATCAGCCGGTCGGCCAGCAGCAGGCCGAGCGGCTTCAGATCGTCCATGGCGCTCTGCAACTCCTCGACATAGCGCCCGGCGAACGGGTTCTTGACCAGCGCCATGGCGGCGGCGCGACGGCGCGGCACCTTGGCCATCGGTCCGCCCTCGTGAAAGATCTCTTCGGTCAGAACCGCGATCTTGCGGATCGGAAACTCAGGCATGGGCAACTTCCTTCCCTGGACTTTTGTCGGGCGCGGCAAGCGCCATGGAACCACTGATGCGGGTCTGGCCGGCAAGAAACAGCGCCGATGCGGCGATCAATCCCCTGCGGCGGAAATCTTCGGCGACGGCAAGTCCGCCGTCCAGCGCCGTGGCGATTTCCTCTGAGGAAAGCCGGTTGACCTCTTGCGTCACCAGCCGGTCGCCAAGGTCGCTGTCCGGCGCCAGGTCGCGCGCCGGCACGCGCCGGATGGCTGGATGGCCGGGCAGGTCGACGGCATTTGCGATCAGCGTCGCGGCGGCATCGGCCTCGGCCCCGGTCCGCGCCAGCACGGTGACGGCATCGGCGATGCCAAGCGAAAACGAGCGTCCACGCCAGCCGCTGGTGGCGACGCCGCGCACGCCATCGCCGGTATGGATGACAATGCGGTCGGCCAGACCGTGGCCGGTGCCGGCGATGGCAAGCGTCATCGACTGGCCGGCGCCGAGATGGAGGGCGCTGTCACCGCCATTGTTGACATAGGCGCGGTCGAGTTTCCGGCCGGCAAGCATCGCCCCGAGAATTTCGTCGGCTACCGAACCGGCGACGGCGGCCATCGGCGTAATGAAATCTTTCGCCAGGGGCACGACGGCCGCTTCCATGCGCTGCGCTGTCGAACCGGTGAAAGCGCGCGGTCGGCTCGTGGCCGGCTGGCGCAATTCCGGCAATTCCTCGACCAGCTCCGGCAAGATTGTCTGGAAACGCGTAACCGCCTGCTCATAGGCCTGGCGGCATTCATGCGCCTCGCCAAAGGCCTCGACGATCAGGTCGATCGGCCCGTAGTTCAGATGCAGCCGCTTGCCGTCCTGCAGCCAATGCGCTTGCGGGCCGGACATCACCCGGCCCCGTTGGAGCGAACACGGTGCAATTGTGCCAGCGGCGGCCATGGATTGCCGGCCGCGGCACCCGTGCCCCGGCGCGGATTGAGATACTCGCCGCCTTTGGCAATGATATCCTCGACGCTGCGGATTTCGGCCTCGTAGCCGCCAAGCCGGACATAGTCGTCGCGGCGCAGGGTGAATTCGATCGGCGCCACCAACGCCGGGGTCGGCACATAGCCGAAGGCGCCTTCCGGCACCCGCGTGACATCGACCATCAGCGTGATGCCGCCGCCCGGCCAGACATAGACCGGCGCGCCGCCGACCGTCACGTAGGTGCTCAGGCCTTGCACGGAACGGGTCAGATTGACCGGGTTTTCGGTGACGCCGGCGCGCAGCGAACCGCCGGCGCCGCCGATGAACAGCACGGTGCACAGCGCCGGCTCGCAATTGTCCTCGATCAGCCCGACGGACTTTTGCAGCCGCTCCGGGAAGGGTTTCTGCACCGGCTTCAAGTCGTCATCGAGCTCGTAATAGGCAAACTGCTCGCCAGTGGTCGAAACCATCAGCAGCGACAGGCCCGGCCGCGCGCCCTTCTTGGCGTTCCATTCGCCGAGGATCGACAGGGGGTCGGATATGCTGGTGCCGCCCCAGCCGAGGCCGGGATCGGACACCTTGAAATAGCGGCCGGGCGTCGAGCGGCGGCCGATGATTTTTATGCCCGTGTCCTGCCAGCCCAGCACCTTGCCGGCCTGATGCTCGGACACAACGCCGGTGATGTGGTCGTCGACCACCACCACCTCGTCGACCAGCCCGCGCCATTGCGTGGCGAACATGCCGATGGTGGCCGAGCCGCAGCCGACACGCATGCGGTGTTCCTGCTTGCCGTCGATAACCGGTGGTTTGCCGGCTTCGACGATGACGGTGGCTCCGCCGTCGATGCTGAGCTCCACCGGCTTGCGGTTGCACAGATGGAGCATTGCGTCGCAAGTGGCGCGCCCTTCCGACTTCGAGCCGCCGGTCAGGTGGTGCACGCCGCCCAGCGACAGCATCTGCGAGCCGTATTCGCCCGTCGTGACATGGCCGATCGCTTCGCCTTGCGATCGCACTGTAGCCGTCTCGGGCCCGATATGACGGTCGGTGTCGATCTTCACCTTGACGCCGCAGTAGGAGAAGATGCCCTCGGTAACGACGGTGACGAGATCGACGCCTTCGACTTGCTGGCTGACGATGAACGGAGCCGGCTTGTAATCGGGATAGGTGGTGCCCGCACCGATGGCGGTGACGAAGCGGCGGCCGGTGTTGACCAGTTCGCCGTCCCATGCGTCGCCCTCGGCGATGAACGGCACCATGGCCGCGCCGGCCTCGGCCGCGTGGTCGAGGATGGTCAGCGGATCCATGCGCACGATCCTGCCGCCGATATTGCCGTAGCGGTCGCAGGCGCCGGTACGGCCATCGGCGATATAGCACATGACCGGACAGGCATCGCAGCGGATCTTCTCCGCAATCTGCTTTTCGCCGGGATCGTGGGTTTCGAAGCGTTCGGCCAGCTCGCTCATGGGCGTGCCTCCTTTTCGCGAATGGCGGCGCGGATGCGCGTCGGCGTCGCCGGAACCTTGGTGACCAGAACGCCGGTGGCGTGGCGGATGGCGTTGAGGATCGCCGGCGCCGTCGGGATCAGCACATGTTCGCCCAGGCCCTTGGCGCCGAACGGTCCTTCGGGATCCGGGACCTCGATCAGGATGGTCTCGATCGGCGGCACGTCGCCGATGGTCGGAATGACGTAGTCGTGCAAATTCTCGGTGCGGCCGGGGATATACTCCTCCATCAGCGCCATGCCGATGCCTTGCGCGATGCCGCCTTCGATCTGGCCCTCGACCAGCAGCGGGTTGATCGCCTTGCCGACGTCGTGCGCCGCGGTGATCTTGATCAGCTTGACCGTGCCGAGCTTGAGATCGACTTCGAGTTCGGCGATCTGCGCACCGTAGCCATAAACCGCATAGGGCTTGCCCTGGCCCTTGGCGTCGAGCGGCAGTGTCGGCGGGTCGTAGCTTTCCTCGGCGCGGAAGACGAAGCCATCGGCATCCACATCCAAAGCTGCGAGGTCGATGTGGCGCGTGGCCTCGCCCTCGCGGATGATTATCGCCGGGCCATCCAGTTGCAGGGATGCTTTCTCCGAGACATTGGCAAAGCGCAGGATCTTTTCGCGCAAGGCACGGCCGGCCTTTTCGGCAGCCTTGCCGGTCACGAAAGTCTGGCGCGAGGCCGATGTCTTGCCGGCATCGGGGCTGATCGCGGTATCGGCACTCTTAAGCTTGAATTTCTCCAGGGGCAGGCCAAGCGCGTCGGCGCAGATCTGGGTGATGACCGTGTTCGAGCCCTGGCCGATATCGACCGCGCCCTGATGCAGGATGATGTCGCCGCAAGCGGCGATGCCGACGCGGATGGTCGACGGGTTGGGCAGCGAGGTGTTGCCGCAGCCATACCAGCAGGAAGCCACGCCAACGCCACGCTTTCTATCCCTGTTGGTATCGTTGAATGCGGCCGCATCGGCCTTCGCGCGCGCCCAATGCGGCCGTAGCGATTCCAGGCATTCGGCAATGCCGACGCCGGACTCCAGCCGCTGCCCGGTAACCGTTTCGGATCCGTTCCGAAGGCAGTTGTTCAAGCGAAAATCGAGCCGGTCAATGCCCAGTTTGTCAGCCAGCTCGTCATAGAGCGTCTCCTGCATGATCGTCGCTTGCGGCACGCCGAAGCCGCGGAAGGCACCGGAGATCGGCCCATGGGTGTGGATGGCGCGGCCTTCGGCGCGATAGTTCGGTGTCGCATACGGGCCGGAAGCGTGCACCGGCACGCGGTTTGCGACAGTCGGCCCCCAGCTGGCATAGGCGCCGGTGTTGAAGTCGCCGGCAAAGATCATGCCGGTGACATGGCCTTCGGCATCGGCGCCGATGGTCGCCTTCATCTCGGCCGGATGGCGCTTGGTGGTCGATATCATCGATTCATTGCGGGTATAGGCGAGCGCCGCCGGCCGACCGGTCTTCAGCGCCACAAGGCCGATCAAAGGCTGCAGCGAAACGTCAAGCTTGGAGCCGAAGCCGCCGCCGGTCGCGGTCGGCACAATGCGCACCTTGTCGACGGCAAGGCCGAGCACCTTCGCGGTCTCGTCGCGGTCCATATAGGGCGCCTGGGTGCAGGCGACGACGACCAGCGTGTCGCCATCCAGATATGCATAGCCGGCTTCCGGCTCGATATAGGCGTGCTCGACATAGGAGGTGTCGATGGCGCCGGACACGGTGATGGCAGCGCCGGCAAGCGCCGCCTCGGGATCGCCGCGCTCGACAAAGCCGGCGGTGAGCAGGTTCGCCGGGCGATTGTCGTGGATCAACCTGGCGCCGCTGGCCTGCGCCTCGCAAGGCTGCAGGAGATGCGGCAGCTCGCTCCAGAGAATTGGGAAATCCGACAGGTCGAGATCGAGGATGGCCTCGCGCTCGCCGGCGACCAGCGCCACCGCTTCGCCACGAAGGCGTGCGAAACCCTCTGCCAGCGCCGGCTGGTCGGCGAACGGGCCGATGACGCCGAAGCAGTTCTTGCCCGCAATGTCGGCGGCGGTGAAGACACCGGCGATGCCGGGATGCGCCTTCACCCAGTCGTCGAGGTCGCCGAAGGCAAAGCTGGCATGGTAATGCGGCGAGCGCACCACCAGCACGGCCAATGCATCGGCGGGGAAGGAATCGCCGCCGAATTTTTCACCGCCGGTGACCTTCGGCACGCCGTCGAGCCGGATGGGCGAAGAGCCGATCGCATGGCCCGATCGAGGCAAGCGGAAATCGAGGCTTCCTGCCTGCAGGGAGGCATCCATCACCGCCGCGATGATCTTGCGGTAGCCGGTGCAGCGGCAGAGGATGCCGCCCAGCGCGTCCTGGACCTCGATCTCGGTCGGGTTGGGCTTCTTGTCCAGCAATGCCGTGGCCGCGACCAGCAGGGCCGGCGTGCAGATGCCGCACTGTGCCGCGCCATGGTCGAGGAACGAGGCCTGCAGCGCCGACAGCCGGCCATTGGCGAGCCCTTCGACGGTTGTCACAGCCGTTCCCGCCGCGGAAGCCGCCGACATCAGGCAGGCGCAAACCGGATCATCGTCGACCAGCACCGTGCAGGCGCCGCAGTCGCCGGCGTCACAGCCGACCTTGGTGCCGGTCAAAAGCAGTTCGTCGCGCAGCACCGAGGACAGCCGACGCAGCGGCGGCACGTTGACCGAGATGGCTGCGCCGTTCACCTCGAAGGCGATGTCGGCTCGCTCAGGGCCGAGGCGAGGCTGAACGCCGCCCAGGTCGGGCAGCGCTTCACGCATTTCAGGCGATACCTGGCTCATGCCGCCACCACCTCGGGGTCATTCATCAGCCCACAGGCCTTGAGCACGGCTCGGGCAACGATCTCGCGCACCGCATCGAGCCGGTATTCGGCGCTGCCGCGCACATCGGCGATAGGCGACAGCTCAGCCATCGGCGCCGCCAGGACCGCATTCGCGAGCGCCTGGCCGATGGGCAGGCCGCGCAAGGCGGCTTCGACGCCGGCGAGGCGCCTGGCCACCACCGAGCAGGAGCCGGCGGCAACCGCCGCTTCCACGACAATGCCGTTGTCAACCACTAGACGCGCCGCCACCATGGCGATGGAAATGACGAGATAGCGCCGCGCGCCGAGCTTGACGAAAGCCGACGTGCCGGCAGCAGGTTTCGGCACGCGGATGGCCGTGACCAACTCGCCGGGCTGCAAGGCGGTTCGGCGGTTGCCGAGAATGAAGTCCTGCAGCGGCACACAACGTGTCGTTGTCGCCGACCGCAGTTCGACTTCGGCATCGAGGACGAGCAGCGCCGGCACGCCATCGGCGGCCGGCGAGGCGTTGCAGAGATTGCCGGCGACCGAGGCGACGTTCTGGATCTGCGCCGAGCCGACCTCGCGCCCGGCCTGTTTCAGCGCATCGAAGGTCGGCGGCAAGGGGTGGCGGATGATGTCGGTCCAGGTCGTGCGCGCACCGATGACGAAGTGGTCATTCGTCTCGGCAATGCCGCGCAGTGCCGCCAGGCCATTGATGTCGAGAACATTGTCGCGGAAGGGCTTGCTGCCTTGTGCTGGATAGAAATCGGTGCCGCCGGCAAGGATCCGCCATGCGCTCTCGCCAAGCAAAGCGAGCGCTTCGTCGACCGAGGTGGGTTTGGCGTAACGGATCACGCTTTGCCTTCCAGAAAAGAGGCCTTCCAGAAACCGGTATTTTCGAAAGACCATGCCGGCATCGATGCCGGACGAAATTCATTCGTATGCAAATGATATCAACACCGTAGGAATTGTCAAAGCCAGAGTTTTTGGCAGCTCGTCCGGCACGCATTTGTTGTGCCTTGAGAGGTTGACGCCGCCGGCCATCTGGTCGAGTTTCTGCCTCCGGTCGCGTCAGCGGCATTTTCCACTGGAGCCTGCATACAGAAGAGGAAAGCCCCATGGCCGACGAAGCGCTTGTTGTCATCGACCTGCAGAACGATTTTTGTCCGGGCGGCGCGTTGGCTGTTGCCGGCGGCGACGAGATCGTGCCGCTGGTCAATGACCTGATCCGGCACGCCGATCATGTCGTGCTGACGCAGGACTGGCATCCCGCCGGCCATTCGAGTTTCGCCTCAAGCCATCCGGGTTCGCAGCCCTTCACGATGATCGACATGCCCTACGGCCCGCAGACTTTGTGGCCGGACCACTGCATCCAGGGCAGCCTGGGCTCGGATTTCCACTCCGGCCTCGCCTGGACCAAGGCGGAGCTCGTCGTCCGCAAGGGGTTTCGGCCTGCCATCGACAGCTACTCGGCCTTCTTTGAGAACGACCGGACGACGCCGACCGGCCTTGCCGGCTATCTCAGGGAGCGCGGCATCGACACACTGATCCTGGTCGGGCTGGCGACCGATTTCTGCGTTGCCTTTTCGGCGCTGGACGCCATCAGCCAAGGTTTCAAAACCACCGTCCGGCTCGATGCTTGTCGTGGCATCGATCTCAACGGTTCGCTCGAGACAATGCTGCACCGCATGCGCAACGCCGGCGTGACGCTTGAAGACCATGTCTTGGATTGAACTGAACGTGCGGCGCAAGAGGGGCTTTTTGCGGATTGCGACAGGAGCGGGCGCTGTGATCGCCGTCGCAATGCTGTTTCCAGGCCAGGCCTTGGCAGCTGAGCAACACGCGCTGCCCGGCGCCGCGATGTCGCTGTGGTGGGCGCTGCCCTTTGCCGGCCTGCTTTTGTCGATCGCCACCGGGCCTTTGCTCTTCCATCACATATGGGAGCACCACTATGGCAAGATCACCGCGCTGTGGGCGGCGCTGGTGATCGTGCCGCTGGCTTTGGCCTTCGGCATTCCCAGTGCGACCGACGCGGTGCTGCATGCCCTGCTTGCGGAATACATGTCCTTCATCATCCTTTTGTTCGCGCTCTACACGATTTCGGGCGGCATCCTGCTTGCCGGCAACATCCACGGGACGCCGCTGGTCAATGCCGGGCTGCTGCTGGCTGGCGCGATCCTGGCCTCGGTGATCGGCACGACCGGCGCCTCGATGGTCTTGATCCGCCCGATCCTGCGCGCCAATGACGCCAGGCCGTTCAACGCCCATGTCGTCATCTTTTTCATCTTCCTGGTTGCTAACATCGGCGGCTCGCTGACGCCGCTCGGCGACCCGCCGCTGTTCGTCGGGTTTCTGCGCGGCGTCGACTTTTTCTGGGTCACCGCCAATCTCTGGCGCGAGACGCTGTTCGTCGGCGGCGTCGTGCTGGCCGTCTTCCTGGGCATCGACATCATCCTGCACCGGCGCGAAAACGGTGCACCGAAGACCAGGGATCCGACGCCGGATACGAAGGTACGCCTGCGCGGCGTGGCCAACCTTCCGCTGCTGGCAGCTGTGATCGGTGCGATCCTGCTGTCGGCGGCCTGGAAGCCGGGCGTGAGCTTTTCCGTGTTGGGCGTGAGCCTTGAGCTGCAGAATCTGGTGCGCGACGCCATCAACCTGGCGCTGGCCTTGCTGTCGCTTCCCCTATCGTACAAGAGCCACCGCGAAGCGAACGGCTTCAACTGGGGGCCGATAGCAGAGGTGGCGAAATTGTTTGCCGGCATCTTCATCTGCATCGTGCCGGTCATCGCCATCCTCAGGGCAAGCCACGACGGCGCTTTGGCGCCGCTGGTGGCACTTGTCAGTTCGCCCTCCGGCGAGCCCAACGATCTCGCCTATTTCTGGCTGACCGGGGCGCTGTCGTCGTTCCTCGACAATGCGCCGACCTATCTGGTGTTCTTCGAACTCGCCGGCGGCGACCCTCGGCATCTGATGACGGAGTTTGCCTCGACCTTGGCGGCAATCTCGGCGGGCGCCGTGTTCATGGGCGCCAACACCTATATCGGCAATGCGCCCAACTTCATGGTCTATGCCATCGCCAGGCATCGCGGCGTGAAGATGCCGGGCTTCTTCGGCTACATGCTGTGGTCCGGGCTGGTGCTGATCCCGACCTTTTTGATCGCGGGTTTTATCTTCTTCGGCTGATCACCCGACCCCCACATACCGCCGCACCGCCGACGGGTCGGCGCGCAGCTCCTCGACATCGACCGTCTCGCGGTTGCGGCCGTTCTCGATGAAGCATACACGGTCGGCAACCGACAGCACCGCATCGACCCGCTGTTCGACGAGGATCGTGGACACCCCCCTGTCGCGCAGGGTCGACACCGTCTCGCGGATCTTGGCGATCATCGACGGCATCAGCCCTTCGGTCGGCTCGTCGAGCAGCAGCACCTGCGGTTCCAGGCAAAGCGCGCGCGCCATGGCCAGCATCTGTTGCTCGCCGCCGGACAATGTACCCGAGCGTTGCCGCAGCCGCTGGCGCAGCAGCGGGAAAAGGTCGAGCACGGTTTCGCGCGTCGCCTTCCCCTTGCCGCGCGCCATCAGCCCGATCTCGATGTTTTCAGCGACCGTCATTTCGGCGAACAGCCGCCTTCCCTGCGGCACATAGGCGACGCCGGCCTTCGGCACCTCATGCGCCGGCAGACCGGTCAATTCCTGGCCACCGAGGTTTATCGAGCCGGCGCTTGAGGGGACCAGTCCCATGATGGCCTTCAGCGTCGTCGTCTTGCCGGCGCCGTTGCGGCCGAACAGGCAGAGCACCTCGCCCTTGTTCACCACGAGATCGAGGCCGTAAAGCACCTGGACCTCGCCATAGAAGCAGTCCAGCCCCGAGACCACCAACGCCTCGGTTTTTGTCCGCGTCTTGGTCGTTTCGGTCATGGGGCTGTCCCCAGATAGGCTTCTTGAACAGCCGCGTTCTCGCGGATCGCCTCGGGCGTGCCTTCGGCGAGGATCTTGCCGGCGTTGAAGACGGTGATGCGGTCGGCCAGTTGCATCACGACCGGCATGTTGTGTTCGATCAGGAGTACGGTCGCACTCGCAGCGATCTCGCGCACCAGCGTGATGAAATTGTCGATCTCGCTGTCGGCCAGGCCTTGCGTCGGCTCGTCGAGGATCAGCAGGCGCGGCTTCAGCGCCAGGCCCATCGCCACTTCCAGCAGGCGCTGGTGGCCATAGGACAATTGTCCGGCCGCCATGTGGGCGCGGTCGGCCAGGCCGGTGCGTTCGAGCGCCGCCATGACGCCGGCCCGTACCGCGCCCTTCGAGCGGCCATCGCTCAGCGTCCGCTGCACCGGCAATGCGACATTGTCGTAGGCGGTGAGGTTGGCGAAGACGCTCGTGATCTGGAACGTGTAGGCGATGCCCTGGCGGACCCGGACATAGGCCGGCAGGCCGGTGATGTCGGCGCCATCGAAGACGATCATGCCTGACGACGGCTGGATGCGGCCGCTGACCAGGCTGACGAAGGTGGTCTTCCCCGCCCCGTTCGGGCCGATGACGGCGCGGATCTCGCCGGGCATCAAGGTGAAATCGACACTGTCGACGGCGCGCAGGCCACCAAAATTGCGCGACAGGCCCTTGGTGGTCAAAAGAGGCGTCACGGCAGCCACCCGAGCCAGCGCTGCCGCATGCTGCCGAGAATGCCTTTGGGGAAAAACAGCACCAGCAGGATGAGCGCGATGCCGACGATTAGCAGATAGGCCGAGGTGTAACCGCTCGTGATGTCGATGACATAGTACATGAACAGCGTGCCGATCAGCGGGCCAAGCGTCGTGGCGGCGCCGCCGAGCAGCACCCACAGCAGCGGCAGGATGGAATACTGCACCGAAGCGAAGCTCGAGCCGACATAGCCGAACAGCAGCGCATAGGCAGCACCCGAGGCAGCGCAGACGATGCCGGAGATGACGACGGCGGCGAGCTTGTTGGAGAAGGTGTCGTAGCCCAGCATCTTCGTCCGCTCCTCGTTCTCGCGGATGGCGACGAGCACGCGGCCATATCTGGAGCGGACGATCGCAAGCGTGATCAGCAGCACCAGCGAGAACAAGCCGAGCGCGCTCATGTAGCGCACGGTCGGGTTGGTGAGATCGAGCGATGTCGCGCCGAAAGCAAGCACCCGCGCCGGCTGCGGCACGACCATGCCCTGGTCGCCGCCGGTCCATGACGAGAAGTAGAGAATGATGAGGTAGAACACCTGCGCGAACATCATGGTGACGATCATGAAGGCGACGCCTGACGTGCGCAGCGCCAGCAGGCCGATCACCAGGGAAAGAACGACACCGCAGCCGAGGCCCGCGGCGAATGCCGCCGGCACGCTCCAGCCAAGCTGGATGACGGCAAGGCCGGCACCGTAGAGCCCGGCGGAAAAGAACATGGCGTGGCCGAGGCTGAGCAGGCCGACATAGCCGAACAGCATGTTGTAGCCCATGGCAAAGACCGCCAGGACCATGATGCGGGCGAGCAGGCCGTGATAGTACTCCGGCAAAAGGAAGCTCAGCACGAACAGCAGCCCGATGATGCCGAGATGCAGGCCGTAGGCCTTTGCCGGCGAAGCTTCGCTCATCGCGACGCCGTCCCGAACAGGCCTTGCGGCCGGAACACCAGCACCATGGCGACCAGCAGCGTGGCGATGATCTTGGCCAGCGTCGGCGAGAAGAACACCGAGATGATGCCGTCGGACAGGCCGATCAGCACGGCGGCGACGACCGTGCCGCGCAGCGAGCCAAGACCGCCGATGATGACGACGATGAAGGACAGCAGCAGCGGATCCTGGCCCATCAGGTAATGCGCCTGGCTGATCGGCACGATCAGCACCGCGGCGATGGCCGCCAGGATCGCGCCGAGCGCAAAGACGCCGCCATAGACGCGGCCGACCGGGATGCCGAAGGCCTGCGCCGTCTCGCTGTCATACTGCGTGGCGCGCATGATCAGGCCGATCTTCGTGCGCGTCAGCACCAGCCATGTCGCCACAAGCAGAAGCGCGGAGGCGGCGATGACAGACAGTTTGTAGCCGGAATAGCCGAACCACGGCAAAAGGATGCGATAGCTGAACGGCGGCTCCACCGGCCGCGCCTCTGGGCCGTAGAAGGTCAGCGCCAGCTGCTGGATGATGTAGAGCATGCCGATGGTGGCGACGATGGTGGCTTCCGGATTGTAGTTGAGCCGGCGCAGCACCAGCCGCTCGGCGACCAGCGCGATGGCGCCGACGATCAGCGGCGCGATCACCAACGCCGCCAGGAAGCCGAGCGCGGGGTGACCGCCGATCGCCGTGGTGATCGCCCAGGCGAGCACGGCGCCGAGCATGAAGAACTCGCCATGCGCGACGTTGACGACGCGCATGACGCCGAACACCAGCGACAGCCCAAGCGCCGTAAGCGCCAGCACGGCGGAGGTGACGAGGCCTTCGAGGGCGGCGAGGAGAAGGTGGGGTCCGAAGTGCATCGGCTACACTCTGGCAGGCGCCAAGTGCACCCCTCTTGAGGGGGGTGAGAAGTGGTCCGCGTAGCGGACGGAAAGCCAATAGCTTGGCTTTCCGTCCGACGAACGCCCGGAGCGACAGCGAAGGGCCGGGTCCGGAAGGACAGAGGGGGGTGGCTTGGCGCTCACGCTTGCTGGAGCAGCCAAGCTCACAGCGCCTGCGTCGTGTAATCCCCTTCGGCCTCGTAAAGCCCGTCTTCGATCTTGGTCTTGTGGACAACCTTCAGCTTGCCACCTTCGACCTTGGAGATGTTCTGGATACCGAAGCACTGGTGGATCTTGCCGTTGAAGGTTTTTGGCCCCTGCGGATGCTCGGGTCCTTCGGCGAAGGCGGTCAGCGCCTCGGTCGCCTCGACCAGCTTGGCGCGGTCTTCCGGCCCCTTGTAGCCGGCGTCTTCCATCGCCTTCTTGACGACATAGAGCGTTTCCCAGCAGCCGAACATGTGCGACGCGGTGGAGACGTCCTTTGGATCGCCGACGGCGGCGCCATTGTCGTCGATGCCGACGGCGGCGCGATAGGCTTTTTGCGCGGCGCTGTCATCGGCCTGCGCATAGCGCGGCGAACCCTCCCAGAAATGGCTGCCGTCCAGAAATTCGAGCCCAGGGCTGTTGATGTCGGTGGCCTCCAGCGAATCCATGAAGCCGAACAGCTGCGGCCGGTTGGAGCCGTAGAACTCGCCGAGTTCCTTGACGAAGGTGAGCACCGCCGGACCGACCATGACGTGGTAGATCACCTCGGTCTCGGCCGGGATCTGCGGGAAGTATTTGGTGAAGGACGATTCCGTCGGCGGGATCGCGATCTGCGCGATGACGTCGGCGCCTTGCGCCTTCAGCGCCGGCGGCAGGTAGTCGCGATGGTCGTAGCCGAAGGCGAAATCCGGGAAGATCTGCGTCACCTTCTTGCCGGCATCGGCCGCAATCCACGGCGCCATCGACTGGATCTGGCTTTTCACGTCGGTGATGCCGGGCTGGAAGACATAGCGGTTGAGCTTGGTCGAAGCGACATGATGGCCTTCGCTGACGACGAAGTAGGGGATCTTGGCCTCGCCGGCGGCGGGCGCCGAGCCGATGACGACATGCGAGAACAATGTGCCGAAGACGATGTCGGTCTTGTGCTGGGTTGCGAACTTGCCGACCACTTCGGCGCCGCGGCCCGGATCGGTGCCGTCATCCTCGATGATCACCTCGACCTGGCGGCCGTTGATGCCGCCGGCCGCGTTGATCGCCTTGATGGCGGCAGCGGTGGTCTTCTCGTACCAGCGGCCATAGGCGGCGCCGATGCCGGTGCGGTGCGACTGGAAGCCGATCTTGATCGGCGCCGAGCTCTGTGCCTGGGAATAGCGGACGAAGCCTGGCGCGGTGACCAGGCCGGCGGTGGCGGCCAGCCCCTTCAGCGCCGTGCGGCGGGTGAGACCGGTTTTCGAGAGGTCGAAGGTCTTGCTCTTGTCCATGATGCCGTTCCCCTTGTTCAGCGTTTAGGAGCGCAAAGTCCGCTCATTTCCGGAAGTCGAAAAATTGCATGTGTACAAACTAAATCACCAAAGTCCGGACACGGCAATGCCGGTTCCGTGGGGGAAGCCCGGTTTATTTTCCTGCGCGAACGGCTCAGCCAACCGTCGGCGTGGCAAGCAGCCAGAGGCCGAACACCGTATAGGCGATCATCAGCACGGTGAGCGGGAACTGGCTGAGGGTTGCGCGGGAGGGCTTCGGGTGCAGGCGCCAGGCGAAGCCGTGGGCGACGAGGACGGCGAGCACATGGCCTGATATGATGACGCCGGCCTGGACATTCCACAGCCACCAGGCGGAATCCGCACCGGCAACGATACCCGCCTCGATCTGCATGTCGGCGGTGCCGAACAGGTTCCAGCCCAGCGCGAACGGGTCGGACAGTGCCGCAAGCGCATACTGGCCGTCGACGAGCAGCGAAGTCAGATAATGCGCGGCATGATAGGCAAGCGCGATCGGCACGATCGACCACACCAGCAGTCCGGCTGCCTGGCCGAAGGGGCGATCGCTTCGCGCAAGATGCTGGCCGAGCCAGACGACAAGCATGAACACGCCTGCCAGCAACACGAACGTCAGAACGAGCCCAAGGCTGCCGCTGCTTATCACCGCCGTGCGGCCGGGAAATTCGAGCGGATTGATGCCGGACAGACCGAGCCAGAAGAAGGTTTTCGACAGGCCGTCGAAGGACACCGACGACAGGGCAAGAAGCAGGAAGGCAATGCCGCTGGCCGGTAATGGCTCGGCGGCGAGCAGCTTGGCGCCCGGCCAGCACAGGCCAAGCCGGTCGGTTTCGTTGCGCTCGACGATCGCGAAACGCGCCACCATGGATAAGAAGACCGACAGGAATTCGCCGTTGCGGCACCAGTTTCGACAGCCGAACGCCAGCATGGCAAGGAAGGTGAGCAGCCAGTAGAGGCCGGCAGCATACGCTAGCCGCGCCGGATCGTCGGGTGCCGGATCGATGAGTTCGAACCACGCGAAGGCGAAAAACAACAGGACCGCCGGCCAGCAGCCGAGCCACCCGGGAAGTCGCCAGCTCCCTTCATCACCCACGCCGAGCAGACGTGAGGCAAGGCGCCACGGCCCATACCATGGGTTGAGCCATGACCAGAGATCGCCTAGCACACCTTGCAGCAGCGTGACGCCAGCCCACAGCAGGGTCCAGATCACGAGCGGCAAAGGGTTTGAAAGCGGGTCGCGGCTGCCGAAAAAGCCGGCGGCGATGAGGATTGCAAAGCCGGCAAAGGAGATCAGGCTGACTGTGGTGCGGGTGCTGTCGCCAAAGCTGAACAGCTGCAGGCGCCGGTGCCAGAAACGGTCGAGCCAATCCCCCGGCAGCAGCGCCAGCACGAGGAAACTGACGGCCACGGCGAAAGCACCGCCGGCCAGATAGTAGCCGGTCGGCAAGAGCAGGACATGGCCACGGTCGGAAGCGTGGGCGAAGGCGGGCGTGGGGAGGACGAAACACAAGGCCACAAGGAATAAGGCCAACCACGGAAGACGGCGTTCTGTGGCGCCCCCCTCTGTCCTGCCGGACATCTCCCCCACGAGGGGGGAGATTGGCAGTTCGAGCGGCTGCCGTTCTTCTTGCGGCGTTGAAAATTGGCGAAAGCGGAGATCAAGTCCAATCTCCCTCCTCGTGGGGGAGATGTCCGGCAGGACAGAGGGGGGCGCGAAGGAACTCATACTGTCCAAGATTGCCATCCTGGCTGGCGCCGCCACCCCTCACACCTTGACCAGTTGCTCCACGCGGTCCTTCTGACCGAAGATGCGCAAATAACGCTCGATCTCTTTCTCGTCGCCGGTCGCCTTGGCCGGATTGTCGGAGAGCTTGACCGCCGGCCTTCCATTGGCCTCGGTGACCTTGCAGACCAGCGATATCGCGTCCAGGCTGTTGGTTTCGGTCGGCGCGCAGCCCTCGAAATCATTAGTGAGGTTGGTGCCCCAGCCGAACGACATGCGCACCTTGCCCCTGAAGTGGCGGTAGGTCTCCTCGATCGTTTCGACCTCGAGCCCGTCGGAGAAGATCAGCAGTTTCTGCCGGGGATCCTTGCCCCTGTCGCGCCACCAGGACAGGATTTTTTCGCCGCCCTCGATGGGCGGAGCGCTGTCGGGGCGGAAGCCGGTCCAGTCGGCCACCCAATCCGGCGCGTCGCGCAGGAACGACGCCGTGCCGAAGGCGTCGGGCAGCACGATCAGCAGATTGCCGCCATAATAGCGCTGCCAGTCCTGCAGCACCTTGTAGGGCGACTGTTTCAGCTCTTTTTCCGAATTGGCGAGCGCGGCGAACACCATCGGCAGTTCATGCGCGTTGGTGCCGAGCGCTTCGAGGTCGTTGTCCATGGCCAAAAGCACGTTGGAGGTACCGGTGAAGGCCTCGCCGATGCCTTCCTTCAGCGCCTCGACGCACCATCGCTGCCACAGGAAGGAATGGCGCCGGCGCGTGCCGAAATCCGAAATGCGGATGCCGGGCAGCGCCTTCAGCCGTTCGGTCTTGGCCCACATCTTGGCCTTGGCGCGGGCATAGAGCACATCGAGCGCGAAGGGGCCATACGCCCGCATGGCCGCGCGGGAACGGAGCTCATTGATGATGGCGAGCGCCGGGATCTCCCACAACGTCGTGTACATCCACGGCCCGCTGAAGGTGAGCTCATACTGGCCGTCGCGCTTCGACAATTCGTATTCCGGCAGCCTGAAATTCTCCAGCCAGGCGAGGAATTCCGGCTCGAAGATCTGCTTGCGGCCGTAGAAATTGTTGCCGCCGAGCCAGATCATCTCCTTCTTGCTGAAGCGCAAGGTGCGGGCATGGTCGAGTTGTTCACGCAGTTCGCCCTCGTCGATCTCGTCGGCCAGCCGCACGGAGGTGGTGCGGTTGATCAGCGAGAAGGTGGTGTCGACCTTGGGGTACATGCCCCAGATCATCTGCAGCATCAAAAGCTTGTAGAAGTCCGTGTCGAGCAGGCTGCGCACGATCGGGTCGAGCTTCCAGGTGTGGTTGTAGACACGCCGCGCAATATCGGTCCTAGCCATGTTTCAACACCGCCTTCGCTGCCTGCTACCCACAACCGCGACAGGCCTCATAGCATCGAATTGGCCAAAACGCTGCCCGGTTTCAGGGCTGGCCCGACAAAAAGAAAACCCTGCATGCGGCCGGACACGATCGGCCGGCACCGCCGCCGCCAGCCGGTGTCAGCTCCCGGTTCTGCCGCCGATGACCCTGAGCGCCGGACGCTTGCGGCGGGTGACGACGCGGCCCGCCACCGGCGCATCGGCGCGGCCGTCATCCTGCGCCTTCTCGGCAAACAGCCAGTCGATGAAAAGCTGCACGATCGGCGTCGACTTCATCTCGTTGCGACAGACGACATAGAAATCGTCGATCGCCGGCACCGACAAGCTGAACGGCGCCACCAGCATGCCCCTGGCCAGCAGTGAACTGGCCGTCACCGAATCGCCCAGCGCCACGCCATGGCCGTGGACCGCGGCTTCAACCGCCATGCGTGCGTCGCCGAGATGATGACGGCGGCCGCGCTCCAGATCCAACGCATCGGCGGCCGCCAGCCAGGTATGCCATTCGCGGCCGTCATCGCCATGCAGGAAGACATGGTCGGCGAGATCCCTGACGCTGCGGATCGGACGGTTGTTGATCAACGTCGGGCTCACCACGGGAAACAGTTCGAGCCCCGACCATTTGCGCATCCAGCAATCGGTCCAGCTGCCGTCGCCGTAGTGCACGCAGACATCGATCTGAGGCGCGCGGATATCCTTGGCGTCGTTGGAAGGGATCAGCGTCAGCCTGATGTCAGGATATTGCGCCATGAAACTGCCGAGCCGCGGCGTCATCCACAGCAAGAGCAATGCGGGCACGCAGGAGACGGAGAGCGTGCCGCTGCTCGCCGGCCTTGTCATGCGCTGCGTGGCGGCGGCGATGCCGTCGAAGGCGCTCGAGACCGCCGGCAGCAGCTCGGCACCATGCGGCGTCAGTTTGACCCGCTGGCCGGCTCGCTCGAAAAGCTTGACGCCGAGCGACTGCTCGAGCGCCTTGATCTGGTGGCTGATGGCGCCATGCGTGACATTCAACTCACTCGCCGCCTTGGTCAGCGAGCCATGGCGGGCCGTTGCCTCGAAGGCGCGCAGCGGATTCAGCGGTGGCAGGCGCTTGGCCATGGGCATCCATTGATGCGCGATCCCGAAAAATGGAGGCCGGCTTTCGGATGAGATCGTGCTCAGAGTTAATTGTGAGATTTTCTCACAGCCAACACCCTAACAATATCAATTGATTTTTCAATGCGGCTGCCAGACACTTTGGCCCGGAACAGCATCAAGACGTGAAATCTGCAGGCAGCCAGCGGGACAACGACCCGGCCGGATGACGGTCGCTTCGCCAAGGTCACCGGCGGCCGCACCGCATCAGGCAGGAGGAGCGGACATGGGTTACGATCGCGGCAAGCTCGACGCGTTGCGTCGCAAATATGGCGAGAGCCATGGCGGCGAGATGTTCGACCCGAAGTTCCGGCGCGTCGCCGACAAGATCTTTTCCAAGTCCGGCACCCGGCTGGCGCCCTATTCCGGCATCCCCACCTTCCTCGCCGCCCCCTACCGCGAAATAGCGGCCGACAATCCGGATTTCGGCGACCTGCAGGTGGCGATGATCGGCGTGCCGATGGACCTTGGCGTCACCAACCGGCCGGGCTCGCGCTTCGGGCCAAGGGCGCTGCGCGCCATCGAACGCATCGGCCCCTACAATCACGTGCTGGAATGCGCCCCGACGCATGAACTTCGTGTCGCCGACATCGGCGACACGCCGTTCCGCAGCCGCTACCGGCTCGAGATCAGCCATGAGGATATCGAGCGCCGCACCAACCAGATCGTCGATGCCGGCGTCATCCCGCTATCGGTCGGCGGCGACCATTCGATCAGCCACCCGATCCTGAAGGCCGTCGGCAAGAAAGCCCCGGTCGGCCTGATCCACATCGACGCCCATTGCGACACCAGTGGCCTGTTCGACATGACCAAGTTCCACCATGGCGGACCGTTCCGCAACGCGGTGCTCGACGGCGTCCTCGATCCGACGCGCACGATCCAGATCGGCATTCGTGGCTCGGCCGAATATCTGTGGGAGTTCACCTACGAGTCCGGCATGACCGTCGTGCATGCCGAGGAGGTGACCGGTCTCGGCATCCCCGCCATCATCGAGAAGGCGCGCAAGATCGTCGGCGACGGGCCGACCTATGTCTCCTTCGACATCGACAGTGTCGATCCGGCCTTCGCGCCCGGCACCGGCACGCCCGAGGTCGGCGGCCTGACGACGCGCGAAGTGCTCGAACTACTGCGCGGCCTGAAGGGCCTCAATATCGTCGGCGGCGACGTCGTCGAGGTGGCGCCGCAATACGACGCGACCACCAACACGGCGCACGCCGGCGCCCAGGTTCTGTTCGAAATCCTGAGCCTGATGGTGTTCAGCCCGGCGATCACAGGCAAGGGAGCCTGACGTTTAGATGACAAAGGCGGCCGCCGCGCTGGAGCCGGCGGCCGACCCAGACAAACAAAGCTTCCAGAGGGGAATAAAAATGACGATCCGTATCACGCTCAAATCATCCATCGCCGCCGTGCTGATGCTTGGCACCGCAAGCCTCGGCCTCGGCACGCAAGCCGCCAATGCCGACGCGCTGGCAGACATCACCAAGGCCGGCACCATCAATGTCGGCGTCTTCGCCGATTTTCCGCCCTTCTCCTCGGCCAGCGCCGACATGAGCCTCAAGGGCTATGACATGGATGTCGCGCAATACATTGCCGACACGTTGAAGGTGAAGCTCAATCCCGTCGCCGTCACCGGCCAGAACCGCATTCCGTATCTGAACGACCATCGCGTCGACCTCTTGATGAGCGTCGGCTATTCGAAGGAACGTGAGCAGGTGATCGACTTCGCCGCTGCCTACGCGCCCTACTACATCGCCGTGATCGGTCCGGCGGCGCTGTCGGTCAAAGGCAAGGAAGACCTTGCCGACAAGTCGATCGCCGTCAACCGCGGCACGCTCGAAGATACCTCGCTCACCGAAGCGGCTCCGGCGTCGGCCGACATCAAGCGTTTCGACAACTACAACTCGGTGATCCAGGCCTTCATTTCCGGCCAGACGCAGCTGATGGTCGTCGGCAACGATGTCGGCGCGCAGGTGCTGGCCAAGCAGGACGCGCTGAAGCCGGAGCAGAAGTTCCAGCTTCTGACCTCGCCTTCGCACATCGGTCTCAACAAGAACGAAGACAGCTTGAAGAAGGCGGTCAACGACGCCATCGCCAAGATGCTGGCGGACGGCAAGCTGGACGCAAGCTCGCAGGCCTGGCTGAAGACGCCGCTCAACCCCGACAACCTCAAGGATTGAGATCCGGTGGCCTTTGCCTGGCTTCCAGGGGCTGCGGGTGACATCGCGCGCGGAGCGGTCACGACGATCCTGTTGATCGCCGTGACCACGCTGGCGGGGACGTTCCTCAGCATCCTCGGGGCTGCTGGACGGCGAAACGGCCCCGTGCTGCTCAAGCGGGCGATTGCCGCCTATGTCGAGGTGATGCGCAACACGCCGTTCCTGGTGCAGCTGTTCTTCATCTTCTTCGGTCTGCCCAGTCTCGGTATCAGGCTCGATCCGGTGCTGGCCGCCATCCTGGCGATGACGCTCAACATGGCGGCCTATACGATCGAGATCGTCGGCGCCGGACTTGATGCCGTGCCGCCTGGACAGACCGAAGCAGCGCTTGCGCTGGGCTTGAGGCCACGCCAGGTGTTCATCAAGATCGTGCTGCCACAGGCGCTCAAGGTGATCTATCCGGCGCTGACCAGCCAGATCGTCATCATGATGCTGGAGTCCGCTGTGGTGTCGCAGATCGCGGTGCGCGAGCTTACCTACGAGGCCGACATGCTGCAGGCACGCACGTTCCGATCGTTCGAGACCTATCTTGTCGTGACGCTGGTTTATCTCGTCCTGTCGATGGCCTTGCGCCGGCTGTTGGTCACGGGCGGCCGCCGCGTCCTGGGGGCTGGCGTGTCATGATCGAATTCACCTTCTGGGACATCGTGCGCAACCTTTTGCTCGCCGCCCGCTGGACGGTGCTCTTGTCGATGGCCGCTTTCGTGGGCGGCGGCGTTGTCGGCATGGTCGTGCTGTTCTTCAGGATCGCCAAGAACAAATGGAGCCGGCGCATTGCCTCCGGCTATATCGCGCTGTTCCAGGGGACGCCGCTGTTGATGCAGCTGTTCCTGATGTTCTTCGGCCTGCCGATGCTCGGGCTGCGCATCGAGCCGTGGACGGCGGCGGTCCTCGGCCTCACCTTCTTCGCCAGTGCCTATCTGGCCGAGATCTGGCGCAGCGGCGTCGACGCCCTGCCGCGCGGCCAGTGGGATGCCGGCGCCAGCCTTGGCCTGCACTATCTGCAGGAGCTGAGGCTGATCATCCTGCCGCAGGCGTTTTCGATCACCCGCGCGCCGACCGTCGGGTTCCTGGTGCAGCTGATCAAGTCGACGGCGCTCACCTCGATCATCGGCTTCGAGGAGCTGGTGCGGACCTCCAACGCCATCAACAATGCGACCTTCGAGCCCTTCAAGGTCTACGGGCTGGTGGCGCTGATCTTTTTCGTCATGTGTTTTCCACTGACGCAATACGCGCGTTCGCTCGAACGACGTGCCGCCCACTGAGCCGCAAGAAGCGGCGGGCAACGGAATCAAGGGAACCAGCCGGAGAGCCGGCACAAACAGAGGAGAGACCAGATGAACAGATTGATCGCAACACAAGTCAGCCGGCGCAGCGTGCTTGGCGCTGGCCTGGCGACGGCCGGCGTGCTCGCCATGCCGTCGATCCTGCGGGCGCAGGACAAGTCGCTCAAGGTCGGCGTCTATGGCGGCTACTTCAAGAAATCCTTCGACGAGCACGTCTTCCCCGACTTCACCAAGGCCACCGGCATCGCTGTGGAATCGGTTGCCGAGCCGACCGGCGAGGCGTGGCTGGTGCAGCTCGAACAGGCGGCCAAGGCGGGCCAGGCGCCGGCCGATCTTTCGATGATGTCGCAGACCTCGACGCTCAAGGGCCAGTCGACCGAACTGTGGACGCCGCTCGACACCTCCAAGTTCAAGCATTACGGCGATCTGTTGCCGCGCTTCATCAACAAGTATCCGGATGGCCGCGTCGCCGGCATCGGTGCGGTGGCCTGGTGGATCACGCTGGTCTCCAACACCGATGTCTACAAGGAGGCGCCAACCTCCTGGGCGGCATTCTGGGACAAGGCGAACGAGGACAAGCTTGGCCTGCTGGCGCTCGCCTCCAACTCGTTCCTGCTCGAAGTGACCGCCAAGACCTTCATGGGCGGCACCAATGCCCTCGACACCGAGGAAGGGTTGAACAAGGCGTTCGAGAAGCTCGCCGAGGTCAAGCCGAATGTGCGCCTCTGGTATCGCGACGAGGCGCAGTTCGAACAGGCGCTGAAGTCGGGCGAAATCCCGATGGGCCAGTATTATCACGACGTCACCGGCCTCGCGATCGCCGACGGCTTCCATGTCCGCACCACCTTCCCGAAGGAGGGCGGCATCCAGGACTCCGGCAATTGGGTGCTGTCGCGCGCTTCGACCAAGGTCGACGAGGCGCATGCCTTCATCGACTATATGAGCCAGCCGTCGATGCAGGGCGTGATGTCGCGCAAGGTCGGCACCACGCCGACGCTGAAGAAGGAGGTGCTCGACCTTACGCCGGCCGAGTTCGCATCGGTGTCGTCGGATATCGAGCCGATCATTCCGCGCTACGACCTCTATACGTCCAAGGCCGACTGGATCAACCAGAAGTGGACCGAGCTGATCGTCGGCTAAGCCGAAAACAGCTCGCCCGACATCGAAGCGCTCCTCATGACGGGTCGCTTCGCGAACCACCTCTCCCATTGCGATGGGAGAGGACATGCTACGCGCCGAAATCGCGGCGCCTCTCCCTCTGCGACCGAGGAGAGGCCGCCGCGAAAACGAGGCGGCGAGGAACCATTCCATATCCTCCGGTTAACAGGATCAGCCATGTCCGGACTTGATATCAACGCTATCACCAAGGCCTTCGGCAATTTCATCGCGGTCGACAATGTTCGGCTCAACGTGCCGCACGGCACCTTCGTCTGCCTGCTTGGACCATCCGGCTGCGGCAAGACCACGCTGCTGCGCATGATCGCCGGGCTGGAAGAGCCGACCAGCGGCGCCATCGTGCTCGACGGCGAGGACATCACGCCGCTGCCGACCCACAAGCGCAATCTCGGCATGGTGTTCCAGTCGCTGGCGCTGTTTCCGCATCTTTCGGTCGGCGACAACATAGCCTACGCGCTGCGCATCCGCGGCGCTTCGAAGGAAGAGCAGAAGAAGCGCGTCGACGAGTTGCTGACGCTGATCCACCTGCCCGGCTTTGCCGACCGGCCGGTGGCGAAGCTTTCGGGCGGCCAGCGCCAGCGCGTGGCAATCGCCCGTGCGCTGGCACTGTCGCCGAAGCTGTTCCTGCTCGACGAGCCGCTCTCGGCGCTCGACGCCAAACTGCGCGAGGCCATGCAGGTGGAACTGCGCCAGCTGCAGCAACGGCTGGGCATCACCACCATCGTCGTCACCCACGACCAGCGCGAGGCGATGACCATGGCCGACCTGGTCGTGGTCATGGGCCACGGCAGGATCCTGCAGGCAGCGCCGCCGATCGAGATCTACCGCAAGCCGGCCGACGCCTTCGTCGCCGATTTCATCGGCATCACCAACCTTCTGCCGGCAGAGGTCGACAGCGCCGGACGCACCACCATCCTCGGCACCGCTATACCTGGCCTCGCCATGCCGGCCGGCGTCACCAAGGCCTCGGTGTCGATCCGTCCCGAAGACGTGCACCTGGGCCAACCCGGCAGCCGCGCCATCACCGGCCAGGTGACCTTCGTGCGCGATCTCGGCGGCACCATCGAGACCTTCGTCGAGGTTGGCAGCACCAGCATCATCGCGGTGGCGACGCCCCGCGAAAGACCCAACGTCTCGGTCGGCGCCAAGGTCGGCGTCACGCTGCCGCCCGAGAGTTGCGTGGTGCTCGGCTCATGAGACGCGAAGCCCCAAAATCATTCGCCGACTATACGCCGCTGCTGTTCCCCGGGCTGATGCTCGTGGTGTTCTTCGTCGTGCCGTTTTCGACGATGATCGCGGTCAGCTTCTTCAAGCGCAATCCGGCCGGTTTCTACACCCCCGATTTCGTCATCGACAACTATGCGCGGTTCCTGACCACCTTCTTCGCCGGCGTGCTCGGCTTTTCGCTGATGCTGGCGGTGCTGGTCGCCGTCTGCTGCGTCTCGATCGCCTTTCCGTTCACCTATCTGCTGACCAAGCGCTCGCGCCGCGTGCAGACGCTGTGGCTGGTCGGCCTGTTGTCGGTGCTGTCGCTGTCGGAAGTCATTATCGGCTTTGCCTGGTCGACGCTGTTTTCGCAGACCGCCGGCATCACCAACCTCTTCGTCGCGCTCGGGCTGATGGACAAGCCGGTTGCGCTGCTGCCGACCTTCGGCGCGGTGCTGGCCGGCATGATCTACCAGGCGCTGCCCTACACCATACTGGTGCTCTATCCCGCTCTGGTCCGTCTCGACCCGACGCTGCTCGAGGCCGCCCGCACACTTGGCGCCTCGCCGGTCAAAGCCTTCTTCAACGTCGTCACGCCAGCGCTGCGCAACACCATCGTGGCGACGCTGATCATGGTCTTCGTCTTCGCGCTCGGCTCCTATCTGCTGCCGCAGATCCTCGGCCGGCCACGCCACTGGACGCTGTCGGTGCTGATCACCGACCAGGCGATCTACCAGTCCAACATGCCGTTCGCAGCCGCCATGGCGGTCTTCCTGGTGCTGATCTCGCTGGCGCTGGTCGGGCTGACGCTGCTCGTCGGCCGCAGGGAGAACGCACTATGACCGCCACCTTCCTTCGCCGGCTCTATTTCACCATCGTGGCTTTGTTCCTGGCCGCGCCGCTGATCGTCGTCGCCGGCGTCTCGGTCAATGCGCGGCAGGAACTGACCTTCCCGCCGAAAGGCTTCTCGCTCGCCTGGTATGGTCAGATCTTCGCCGATCCGGAATGGCGGCTGGCGCTGATCCATTCGGTGACGCTCGCCGTCTGCTCGGCGGCGATCGCGGTGGCCATCGCGCTGCCGCTCGCCTGGTTCCTGTGGCGGCGCATCGCGCCCTGGGCAAACATTTTTCAGGTGCTTGGGCTTGCGCCTTTCATCCTGCCGCCGGTCATCACCGCGCTCGGCTTCCTCACCTTCTGGGCGACGGTCGGGCTGTTCGGCCAGTTCTTCACCGCCATCATCAGCCACGCCATTTTCTTCGTGACGCTGCCGCTGGTGACGCTGTCGCTCGGTTTTGCCTCGATCGACCGCTCGCTGGTCGAGGCCGCCGCGACGATGGGTGCCGACGACCGCACGGTGCTGAAGACGGTGGTGCTGCCGCTGATCCTGCCCTACCTCGTCTCCGGCTACGCCTTCGCCTTCGTGCTGTCGCTCAACGAATACATCGTCGCCTACATGACGATCGGGTTCACCACCGAGACGCTGCCGATCAAGATATTCAACGCGCTGCGCTACGGCTACACGCCGACCATGGCGTCGGTGTCGGTGTTCTTCGTCGCGGTGGCAGCCCTGGTGTTCGGGGCGATCGCCAAGTTCGGAGACATCCGCAGGCTGCTCGGCGCGATGTCGTCCGAAGGCAACTGACCGGACCTGTGCGAAAACGAAAACGGCCGCCGATTTGCCAGTGCCGTGACGTCATCGCGTCGGTCGCTCGAAATAATGATCTTGTCTTCACTTTCCGGAGAGTGGAGTTCTAATCTTAGCCGGTCCTGGATCGCGGAGGGGATGCGACATGGTGGATTCTGATCGGATCGACAAGATGATCAAAGCGGTGCCCCCCGCCTTGGCGCTTCGAGCCGGGCTGGACCTTGGCATCTTCACCCGGCTCGGTGGCAGCGCGATGACCGCTGACAGCCTCGGGGCCGCGCTCAAAGTCGAGCCCGATCGCCTGTCGCGACTCCTCTACGCGCTCGCCAGCATCGGTTTCCTCGAAGTCGAGGATGGCCAATTTCGCAACGGAGCCGAAGCGTCGGCCTTCCTCGACGCGTCCAAGCCGACCTATCGCGTCGGCGATCATGCGCTCCTGCGCGAGCTCTGGGGAGCCGATCTGCTGACCGCAGAGTCGCTGCGACAGAACCGGCCGGCTGCGCTGCACGATTTTTCCGAAGCAGGCCCCGAGGAAGCGGCGGCCTTCAGCCGCATGCTCGCACCGGGGGCGGTGATTTTCGGCCGACTTCTGGCCCAGGAGATGGACCTCTCGGCGATCGGTTCGGTGATTGACATCGGTGGGGGCCCAGGGACCATTCTCGTCGGACTTCGCGAGCGGTGGCCGCAGATTGCGGCAACGCTGATGGAACTCCCAACGGTCGCAGCGGTCGCGCCAGATATCCTGTCAGAATATGGTGCCGACGACGTGGTCGTCGAAGAGGGGGACATAACTGTCGCGCCATCGGTCGGTCGGCACGATCTGGCGATCCTGAAGGCCGTCGTCCAGGTCCTGCCGCCGGACCAGGCGCGCAGTTCGATCCTGAACGCGGCGCGTTGCCTCACACCGGGCGGCGAGATCGCAATTGCGGGGTGGGGTGTCGTCGATGACGACCGCCTCGGCCCGCGTGAGGGTGTCTTTCTGAATCTCACCTTCTTGAACCTCTATCGCAACGGCGAATCGTACACTGAAGGTCAGTATCGAGCGTGGATGACCGAGGCTGGATTCCGCGATATCTCCAGGTCGCGCCTGACGGACGGCTGCACCTTGTTTCGTGCGCGCCTTGCGGGCTGATTGTTGCTGGATGCCTGGTTTCGGACGCGGGGGCAGGCGCCCATGCGCACACGGCAGTATGCCCGGCCGTTGCATCGGCGCCGCCTCACGTCGAAAATGCCCCCATGGAAGCTGTCCGATTTCCCAGGCTCTCGACACCAAGGCTCGTGCTTCGGGCGCCGAGCGAACGGGATATCCCGGCATGGTTTGCGCGCGCGACGGATGTCGAATCCGCCTCCCTTGCCGGCGATCCCGTTCCCGACGACATAAGCGCAGGCGAACGATGGCTCGCCCTTTCGCGTCAGCGGTTCGCTGACGGCAAGGCGATCAAATGGTCCATAGACCAGGCAGGGGTATCGGACGCGATAGGGACGATAACCCTGTCCTTCGGCGCAACCGACGCCAAGGCAGCGGCATTGGGATTTGTGCTGGCGCGTGCGCATTGGGGGCGAGGCTTGGGCAGCGAGGCGGCGCGCGAAGTCCTCCGCTACGCCTTTGAAACTCTGGCGCTTGAACGGGTGACGGCCGAGGCGGCGGCGCGCAATTTCGCGTCGCTGCGGATATTGGCGAAGCTCGGCTTCAACCATATCGAGAGCTTCATCGATGAGGCCGACGGCGAGCGCTGCGAGCGTTTTGCGCTCGACGGAGACATCGGATCATCACTGTTGGCGAGCAACCCGATGCCGGACTGCTAATGCATTCGTCGCCTCGGTGCCAAGCGTCGGCTCACGGCGCTTGACGACGTTTCGCGGGCCATTGTTTGACGAGCCACGGCTCAGTGCCCAAACGCCAATGGCGGCGCCAGGCGGTCCCGGCGCAGCCAACGCGCCAGAAGCAGCGCCGCCACCACGGCCAGCCCCGACGACAGGCCGATCCAGATGCCGACGCCATGGAGGCCGAAATGGAAGGCGAGCAGCACGCCGAGCGGCAGGCCGATGCCCCAATAGCCGATCGCGGCGTAGATCATCGGCACCTTGGTGTCATGCAGGCCGCGCAGCATGCCGGCGGCAACTGCCTGCGCGCCGTCGAAGATCTGGAACAGCGCTGCAAAGACCAGGAACGACACGGCAAGCGCGATCACCCTGGCATTGGCCGGGTTGGCGAGATCGATGAAGGCGCTGATCAGCAGATGCGGCCACAGGATCATCACCAGCCCCATCAGCGCCATGAACGAAACGCCGATGACAAAGGCGGTCCAGCCGGCGCGGGAGACGCCTTCCGGATTGCCGGCGCCATGGGCCAGGCCGACGCGCACCGTCACCGCCTGGTTGAGGCCGAGCGGCACCATGAAGCTGATCGAGGCGATCTGGATGGCGATTGCGTGCGCGGCTAATGAATCGGCGTCAATCAGGCCCATCAGCAGTGCCGCGGCGTTGAAGATGGTCACCTCGAAGGCCAGGATACCGGCAATCGGCATGCCGAGCCGCAACAGCCCCTTGAAGCGCGGCCAGTCGGACCGCCAGAAGCGCCCGAACAGACGGTAGCGCCGGAACTTCTTCTCCAGCATCACCACGACAGCCATGCCGACGAACATCAGCGTGCTGGACAGCGTGGTCGCAAGCCCTGAGCCGGCAATCCCCATCGATGGCACGCCGAGATTGCCGAACATGAACACCCAGTTAAAGAGGGCGTTGCAGGCGACGGCGACGAAGACGATGATCAGCGCCCAGCCCGGCCGCTCCAGCGCCGAGATGAACGAGCGCAGCACGATATAGCCGTAGAAAGGCAGCACCGCCCATTCGAGCCAGCGCAGATAGATGCCGGCCTGATGCGCCAGCGCGGGTTCCTGGCCCATCGCCAGCAGAATGGCCTCGCCGTGCCAAAGCACCAGCCAGATCGGGATTGAGATCAGGATCGCCAGCCACAGGCCCTGGCGCACGGTGCGGCGCAGATCGCGCACCGAATGGCGGCGGCGGCCAAGCTCGGTGGCAATCATCGGCGACGTCGCCAGCATCAGGCCGAGCCCGAAGATCAGCGGCATGAAATAGAGGTTGGCGCCGAGCGCGCCGCTGGCCAGCGTGTCCGCCCCCAGGCGACCCATCATCATGACGTCGGTTGCCGTCATGGCGGTCTGGCCGAGATTGGTCAGCACCATCGGCCAGGCGAGCGCCAGCGTCGCCCTGATTTCCTGACGCCAAAGATTTTCCGGCGCGCGAGCGCCGGCTTCGATCGCAGACATTGTTCCGCTCTTTCCAGTGCGGCACGTCGGCGAGGAGCCGGAAGCCGCATTTCAAACGGCAAAACCTTCGGTTTCGCAGCGTTTGCGTCAGCTTTTGGACGAAACGCGACATGAAGGCAAGAGAGGAGGGGCCGGAACAGATTGAGCCAGCGATCGGCTCGCGTTCCTACCGGATCGCGTCCAGCATCTGCCGCTGCCGGTGCATTTCGAGGAAAACCCTGTAATCGCGGTCGAAACGCCCGGCCGATTTCGGGTTCGACGCACGCGTCCTGCCGCCCTGCTGCATGGCAAGGCAGGCGGCGTTGAGGTCGGGGAAAATCCCGGCCGCGGTGGCGGCGACCATGCCGGTGCCGAGCAGCACCGCTTCGTCGGCCAGCGGCTCGACCACCGTGCAGCCGGTGGCGTCGGCATAGAGCTCCATCAAGAGCGGGTTCTTGGTGTGGCCGCCGGTGACATGCAGCGTGTCGATCAGGTAGCCGTTTTCGTTCAGCGCCTCCAGCACATGCCGTACGCCGAGCGCAATGCCGACAGCGGTGCGCCAGTAGAGCTTGCACAGGCTGTCGAAGGACGAGTCCAGTGTCAGCCCGCTGACCACACCGACCGCGTGCGGATCGGCGAGCGGCGACCGGTTGCCGTGGAAGTCCGGCAGCACATGCAGCCGTGCCGCGAGCGCCTCGCCTTCGGCGGTGCGCAGTTCGGCGACACGCCTGGCGATCTTGGCATGCATGGCGGCGTCCGGCTCGCCGCCGGCGCCGTGCCAGCGGATGATATGGTCGAGCAGGGCGCCGGTGGCGGACTGCCCGCCCTCCGAGAGCCACAGCTTCGGCAGCGCCGCGCCGTAGTAGGGACCCCAGACCCCGGCGAAGGGCTGTGGATCGGGCGACATCGCCATGACGCAGCTCGACGTGCCGGCGATCAGCGCCAGGTGGCGGCCGATGTCCTGTTCGTCGCCGGCAAACCCGCCGAGCACGCCAAGCGCGCCGGCGTAGGCATCGATGACGCCGGCGCCGACCCGGCATTTCTGCGTGAGGCCGAGATCCGCCGCCGCTTGCGCCGTCAGCGGCCCGATATCGGTGCCCACCGGACTGGCCCTCTCGGGCAGGTTCCCATGCTCGAAAAGATCGTCGAGGCCGACGAGCTCGAAGAAATCGCGGCGCCAACCGGTCTCCTCATGCGCCAGATAGGTCCATTTGGCGGTCAGCGTGCATTGCGAACGAGCCAGGGATCCGGTCGCCTGCCAGGTCAGGAAGTCGGTCAGGTCGAATAGATAGCCGGCTTCATTCCAGATCTTCGGCAGGTGCCGTTTCAGCCACATCAGCTTCGGTGTCGCCATTTCCGGTGACATGACGCCGCCGACATAGTCGAGCACGGCGTGGCCGCTGGCCGTGCATTCGTCGGCCTCGGCGATGGCGCGGTGGTCGAGCCAGACAATGGTGTCCCAACGCCTGTCGCCGGTGACCGAGACGCTGAGCTGGTCGCCTTGCCGGTCGCGCACCACCAGCGAACAAGTGGCGTCGAAGGAGATGCCGACGACATCTTCGGCGGCGACGCCGGCTTTCTCGCGCGCGGCACGCACGGCGATGCAGACGGCGGACCAGATATCGCGCGAATCATGCTCGGCGTGATCGGGCTTCGGCTGGTTCATGGCGATCGGCCGTTCGGCACGGCCGAGCAAGGTGCCGCTGGTGTCGAGAATGCCCGCGCGAGCGCTCCCGGTGCCGACATCGACCGCGCAAACGAACTGTTTCAAGATGCTCTTACTCTCGCTCCCAGGCCTGCAATCAGATCGGGCAATTGCAGCATGTCAGCGAATATAAAGTCCGGTTCACTCGACGCAAGCCGCACTTGCAAGCTCGGGTTGCCGGCATGCGAGCCGCCGGTGAAGGCAAAGACGCGCATGCCCGCCGCCCGCGCCGCCGCGATACCGGCCGGGCTGTCCTCGACGACGAGGCATTTGCGCGGATGGGCCCGCATGCTGGCGGCGGCATGGAGGAACAGATCCGGCGCGGGCTTTCCCGTGGTTACCATAGCGGCGCTGAACAGATGCGGCTCCATCAGCCCGAGCAATCCGGTGACGTCGAGGGCGTAGCGGATGCGGTCGAGCGTGCCCGAGGACGCGACACAGAACGGCAGCCCGAGCCTCGGCAGCATCTCCTTGACACCAGGGATCGGCTTCAGCTCCTCGCGAAACCTGCGCATCAATTCGACGCGCATGTCGGTGAGCTGGCTGTCGGTGATTTCAAGCCCGAAGTCGCGGCCGAGGATCTCGCGCACGCTTTTCATGCTCTTGCCGAGGAAATGCTCGTAGGCGGTGTCCTCACTGACGCTGCCGCCGGCAAGCCGGATCATGCCAAGCAGCGCCGAGACGGAGAGCGCCTCGCTGTCGACCAGCACGCCATCGCAGTCGAAGATGACCAGTTCAGGCGTCATGGCGCCGAATGGTCTCAGAGCGCGCCGGCGAGGTAGCGCGTCAGCGTCGCGCGCGTGCCGCTCGCCCACAGCACGTTGAGCGCATGGGCGAAGGCCTCGACGAACGCCTTGGCGCGGCCGACATCGCCATAGATGTCCTCCATGGCAAGCCAGGCGGCGGGCGCGTCCTTTGCCGCCTTTGCCGTCGCCTGCAGCCGGTCCCAGCTCGGATCGTTGGGCTCGATGACGGCGCCGCTGTCCGTCGTGCCGAAGCAGTAGCGGCACCAAAGGGCCGATTCCAGCGCCAGGCCGGCGACTCCCTTTCCGGCCTTCAGCCGGTCGGCAATGGTCGGGATGATGAATTTGGGCTGGCGGTTGGAGCCGTCGAGGCAGAGCCGGCGCACCGTGTCGCCGATCTTGGGATTGGAAAAACGGCTCTCGATGAGCTGGTAATAGTCCTCCAGAATGGTGTCCGGCACCGGCGGCACGGTCGGAATGATCTCTTCCCGTTCGAGCTTGGCCAGAAAGCCGCTGACCAGTGGTTCCTGCATCGCCTCATGGACGAAATGGATGTCCATCAGCCCGGCCGGATAGGCGATGGTGGCATGGCCGCCATTGAGGATGCGGATCTTCATCAGCTCGTAGGGCGCGACGTCCTTGACGAACTGTACGCCGACCTTTTCCAGCGGCGGCCGGCCGTCGGTGAAATGGTCTTCCAGCACCCATTGCCGGAACGGCTCGCAGAACACCGGCCAGTTGTCCTCCAGCCCGAACTCGCTGGCCAGGATGCCGCGTTCCCGATCCGTGGTGGCCGGCGTGATGCGATCGACCATGCCATTGGGAAAGGCGACATGCTCGCTGACCCAGTTTGCCAGATCCTCGTCGATCAGCCGGGCAAGGCCGATGACGCCATCGGAGGTGACGTGGCCATTGTGGGGAATGTTGTCGCAGGACATGACGGTGAACGGCACGACGCCGTCATCGCGCCGGCGGACCAGCCCGGCGAGGATGATGCCGAACACCGTCTTCGGCGTGGCGCCCGGCTGCGCGTCGGCGACGATGTCGGGATGGGTCGGGTTGAAGACGCCGGAAGCCGGGTCGATGAAGTAGCCGCCTTCGGTGATGGTCAGCGAAACGATCTTGATCGCCGGGTCGGCGAGCCGTTCGATGATGCCGGCCGCATCGCCCGGCATCAGGAAGTCGATCATGACGCCGGTGACGCGGGCACTCATATGGCCGCTATCCTGTTCGACCACGGTGGTCAGCCAGTCCTGCTCCTCCAGTTTGCCGCGGCCGATCTTCTCGCCCTCGAACACGCCGGCGCCGACCAGCGCCCACTCATGCCCGATTCCCGAATTGAACAAATCGTCGAGATAGACGGCCTGATGCGAGCGGTGGAAATTGCCGACGCCGAAATGGACGATGCCGGGCTTGAGCGCCGCGCGGTCGTATTTGGGACCGGCAACCTTGGCGGGCAGCTTGGCGAGGTTGGAAGACGAGAGTTTCACGGTCATCTGTTTTACCCTTTGGCCGGCTTCGGCCTTCGTTTGTCGGCCTCTGCTCCCCGCGGAGGGACGAGGAGCAGAGACCACCCCCGCCCTCAACTCATCCACTGGCCGCCATCGACATTGTAGGTCTGGGCGACGATGTATTCGGCATCGCTGCTGGCGAGAAAGACCGCCATGCCGATGAGGTCCTGCGCCGTGCCCATGCGGCCATACGGCACCGCCTCGCCAACCAGCCTCTTCTTCTCGCCCTTCGGCCGGTTTTCATACTTGGCAAACAGCGAATCGACGTGATCCCAGTGCTCGCCGTCGACGACCCCAGGGGCAATCGCGTTGACGTTGATGCCGTGCTTGATCAGGTCGAGCCCTGCCGATTGGGTCAGCGAGATGACGGCGGCCTTGGTGGCGCAATAGACGCCGACCAGCGCCTCGCCGCGCCGCCCGGCCTGGCTCGCCATGTTGATGATCCTGCCGCCCTTGCCCCGCGCGATCATCGAGCGGGCAGCGGCCTGCAGCATGAACAGCGTGCCGGCGACGTTGACGGAAAACAGCTTGTCGTAGCTTGCCTTGGTGATCTCGACGATCGGCGCCAGATCGAACAGAGCGGCATTGTTGATCAGGATGTCGAGGCCGCCGGTCGTCGTCTCGACGGTTCTCACCGACGCCTCGATGGAGGCGATGTCGGTGACGTCGAGCTTGACCGCATAGGCCTTGCCGCCGATCTCGGCGGCTGTCTTCTGCGCAGCCTCGAGATTGATGTCGGCAATGGCGACGGTGGCGCCTTCGCCGGCATAGGCTTCGGCGAAGGCTCTGCCGATGCCACGGGCCGAACCCGTGATCAGCGCGGATTTGCCGGCCAGGCGCATGCTCACATCGCCTTCCCGTCGGCACCGAAGCGATGCAGCTTGGCCTTGTCGGGGGTCAGGTAGATGGTGTCGCCGTGATGGACGGCGAGTTCGCCGTCGGCGCGCACGGTCAGCGGACCGACGCCATCAGCCTGGACATGCAGGAAGGTGTCGGAGCCGAGATGCTCGGCAACACCGACTATGGCTTTCCATTCGCCCGCCGTGGTCGAGATCTCCATGTGCTCGGGACGGATGCCGATGGTCTTGGCGCTGTATTTGGCCGCTGGCGCCCCTTCGATCAGGTTCATCTTCGGCGAGCCGATGAAGCCGGCGACGAACAGGTTGCGCGGCGTCTTGTAGAGCTCCATCGGCGAGCCGACCTGCTCGATGTTGCCGGCGTTCAGCACGACGATCTTGTCGGCCATGGTCATGGCTTCGACCTGGTCGTGGGTGACGTAGATCATCGTCGTCTTGAGCTGATGATGCAGCTCGCTGATCTCCAGCCGCATGGTGCCGCGCAGGGCGGCATCGAGGTTGGACAGCGGTTCGTCGAACAGGAAGGCCGAGGGCTGGCGCACGATGGCACGGCCGATGGCGACGCGCTGGCGCTGGCCGCCGGAGAGCTGGCCGGGCCGGCGTTCGAGATAGTTGGTGAGGTTCAGGACGCGCGCCGCATCCTTCACCTTCTTGTCGATGGTCGCCTGGTCCTCGCCCGCCATCTTCAGCGGGAAGGCGATGTTCTTGGCCACCGTCATGTGCGGATAGAGCGCATAGGATTGGAACACCATGGCCAGCTTGCGCTTGGCCGGCGCCTCGCCGGTGACGTCGCGGCCATCGATGTTGATGGTGCCGCCGCTGGTGTCCTCCAGCCCGGCGATCAGGCGCAGCAGCGTGGACTTGCCGCAACCCGACGGGCCGACGAAGACGACGAACTCGCCATTTTCGATCACAAGATCAAGGCCGGGGATGATGATCGTCGATCCAAAATGCTTGGAGACGTTCTTGAGCGTGATGTTTCCCATAGTTTCCTCCCCGAGGGCTATTTCTGCCGGATTGCTTCAGGCAATTTCTGTTACTTCACCGCACCAAATGTCAGGCCGCGCACCAGCTGCTTCTGGCTGAACCAGCCCATGATCAGGATTGGGGCGATGGCCAGCGTCGAGGCGGCCGAAAGCTTGGCCCAGAACAGGCCTTGCGGGCTGGAGAACGAACTGATGAAGGCGGTCAGGGGTGCGGCGTCCGTGGTGGTCAGCCGGATCGTCCAGAACGCCTCGTTCCAGGCCAGGATGATGTTCAACAGCATGGTCGAGGCGATACCCGGCACCGCCATCGGCGTCAGCACATAGACGATCTCGTTCCACAGCGAAGCGCCGTCCATGCGCGCCGCTTCCAGGATCTCGCCCGGGATTTCGCGGAAGTAGGTGTAGAGCATCCACACCACGATCGGCAGGTTGATCAGCATCAGCATGACCATCAGGCCGACGCGGCTATCGAGCAGCCCGAAGTTGCGGAAGATCAGGTAGATCGGGAACAGCACGGCGACCGCCGGCATCATCTTGGTGGACAGCATCCACATCAGGATGTCCTTGGTCCGCTTGGTCGGCGAGAAAGCCATCGACCATGCCGCCGGAATGGCGACCAGCAGGGCCAGGATGGTCGAGCCGACCGAGAGCAGCACCGAGTTGAAGAAGAACTTGAAGTAGCCGCTCTGCGCCTGAACCTCGGTGTAACTCTCGAACGTTCCCGACGGGATCAGGTTGAAGCCCTGGATCGCTTCCTGCTCCGACTTGAACGAGGTGATGATCGTATAGAGGATCGGGAAGAAGATCAGCAGCGCGACGATCCAGGCGGCAACGGTCGCGATTGTCTTGTGCTGGGTGGTGACTGCACGTGCCATCTCAATCTCCCTTACTTGTCCAGGTTCTTGCCGACGGCGCGCATGGCGAAGAAGGCAACGATATTGGCGAGAATGACAGCGATGATGCCGCCGGCGGATGCCTGGCCGATTTTGAACTCCAGCAAGGCCTTCTGGTAGACCAGGAAGGGCAGGTTGGTGGAGGCGTATCCAGGGCCACCATTGGTGGTGACGAGGATCTCGGCATAGACCGACAAAAGGAAGATCGTCTGGATCAGGATGACGACGGTGATGGCGCGCGACATGTGCGGCAGCGTCAGATGGATGAAGCGGCTGATGAAACCGGCGCCGTCCATTTCGGCGGCTTCCTTCTGCTCACCGTCGAGCGACTGCAGCGCGGTCAACAGGATCAGCGTCGCGAAGGGCAGCCATTGCCAGGCGACGATGATGATGATCGCTGTCATCGGATGCTGCCCGAACCAGTCGATCGGCTGGGCGCCGAAGAAGCGCGCTATGTCGGCAAAAATCCCGTATTGCGGGTGCATGATCATGTTCTTCCAGACCAATGCGGCCACCGGCGGCATGACGAAGAACGGCGAGATGACGAGGATGCGGACAATGCCTTGGCCCCACATCGGCTGATCGATCAAAAGCGCCAGCAGGATGCCGCCGATCACTGTGATCAACAGCACGCTGATCACCAGCGTAAGCGTGTTGAGGATCGATTGCAGGAAGGCCGGGTTGGAATAGAACAGCGCGTAGTTCGAGAAGCCGACGAACCCGTCGCGGATCGGATTGAGCGGGTTGTACTGCTGGAAGGAGAACCACAGCGTGAGTGCCAGTGGAACAACCATCCAGACCAGCAGGAGCACGACAGATGGCGCCATCATGAAACGGGCAAGCGAACGGGTCTGCTGAGTAGCCATGACGGTCACCCTTCAATGGTCAGACTGAATTTTCAAAAGGCGTTAAAGGCGGCCGCCCGAACTGGGACTCGGGCGGCCGTTGCCGGTCAAGGAGGCGACCGGCATTCGGCACCGGGAGGAGCCTACTTGATATAACCGCCTTCGGTCATTGCCGCGGTGGCAGCGTCCTGGGCCTGCTTCAGGGCATCGTCGACGCTCGACTGGCCGGCAAGAGCCGCCGAGAAGAGCTGGCCGACAGTGGTGCCAAGTCCCTGGAATTCAGGGATGGCGACGAACTGCACGCCGACATAGGGCACCGGCTTGACGGTCGGATGCGTTGGATCGGCGGCATTGATCGAGTCCAGCGTCATCTTGGCGAACGGAGCCGCCTTCTGGTAGTCGGCATTGGCGTAGAGCGAGGAGCGCGTGCCGGGAGGAGCATTGGCCCAGCCTTCCTTCGAAGCCACCAGGTCGGCGTAGTGCTTGCTGGTTGCCCAGGAAACGAACTTCTCGGCGGCATCTGCCTTCTGCGTGCCGGCGGGAATGGCCAGCGACCAGGCCCACAGCCAGTTGCCGCGCTTGCCCAGGCCATTATCGGGCGCCAGCGCATAACCGACCTTGTCGGCGACGGTGGAGTTCTTCGGGTCCGAAACGAAGGACGCGGCGACCGTGGCGTCGATCCACATGCCGCATTTGCCCTGCTGGAACAGCGCCAGGTTTTCGTTGAAGCCGTTGGACGATGCGCCCTCAGGACCGTCGGCCTTCATCAGGTCGACATAGAACTGCAGGGTGTTCTTCCATTCGGGCTGGTCGAACTGCGGCTTCCAGTTCTCGTCGAACCAGCGTGCGCCGAAGGAGTTCGACATGGCGGTCAGGAAAGCCATGTTCTCGCCCCAGCCGGCCTTGCCGCGCAGGCAGACGCCGTTCACGCCATTGGCGCGGTCGGTCATCTTGTCGGCGGCCTGCTTGATGAAGTCCCAGGTCGGCGCGTCGGGCATCTTCAGCCCGGCCTTGTCCATCAGGTCCTTGCGGTACATGACGAAGGAGCTCTCGCCGTAGAAAGGCGCTGCATAGAGCTTGCCGTCAACCGAAAGACCGCCTGATATGGCCGGGATGATGTCCTTGGCGTCATAGTCGTCGCCGAGCTTGTCGAGCGGCAGAAGCCAGCTCTGCTTGGCCCAGATCGGGACTTCATAGGTGCCGATGGTCATCACGTCATACTGGCCGCCCTTGGTGGCGATGTCGGTGGTGACACGCTCGCGCAGCACATTTTCTTCGAGCGTGACCCAGTTGAGCTGGATGTCGGGGTTAGCCTTGGTGAAGTCTTCCGTCAGCTTTTGCATGCGGACCATATCGCCATTGTTGACGGTGGCGATGGTGATGGATTCGGCATGTGCGGCGAAGGCAAGAGCGCTGGCCGACAACAAGCCCAGGGTGAGCGTGCGAAGTTTCATCAAATTCCTCCCATGAACCAAGATGAGCATTTGCCTTGGCTTTGAGCAATTACTCACCTGACGTCAATTATGTCAAGCCGGATTCGATGCTGCAGCGCAGCACCCGGCGGTGTCGGCGGACCATGTGTGCGTGGAAATGCCAAGCCGACTTCGCCGGTCCTGCGCATTCAGGCGACAGGACAGCTATTCAGGCGACAGGACAGCTATTCAGGCGACAGGGCAGGATTGGCTTGCCGGAGACTTGCCTGTCAGCAGGCGATTTCGGCCAGCAGCCAGTCGCGGAAGGCGCGGATCTTCGGCACGTTGCGGCGCGCCTGGGGATAGACCAGCCAATAGGCGTGGCCATCGTCGCCCACCAGGTCGAAAGGCTGGATCAGGCGGCCGTCGGCGAGTTCCGCCTTGAACAGCGCCCGGGTCAGGATCGCCACGCCATGGCCGGCGATGGCTGCATTGGCCTCATAGGCCTGCGCGCCCATGCTGCTGCCGGGCCGTTTGGCAAGGTCGTGCGAGTTCACGCCGGCAGCCGAAAACCACTCGGTCCACCAGATGTCGCCGGGATCGAGGATCGGCAGCCGCAACAGGTCGGCCGGCTCTTTGACGCCGCCGATGGTCGCCGCGAGTTTCGGGCTCAGCATCGGCGTGAAATCGGCATCGAGCAGCTTGTAGGCTTCCAGGCCCGGCCATTTGCCGCCCCCCGAACGGATGGCGAGATCGATATCCTCGCGGGCGAAGTCGGTCAGGCGGCTTGACGTCTCGAGCCGAACGGCAATGGAGGGATGAGCGATCTGGAACGAGCCGAGATGGTGCGCCAGCCAGTTCGAGGCAAAGGTCAGCACCGTGGTGACGCACAGCAGCCCGTCGGCGCCGCCACGCGCCGCGGCGTAGGCCTGGCCAAGAAGGGCAAAGGCTTCGCTGACCCCCGGGGCAAGACGCTGTCCGGCCTCGGTCAACACAATCTGCCGCGGCCGCCGCAGGAACAGCGGCGCGCCGACGCGCTCTTCCAGCACCTTGATCTGATAGCTGACCGCCGCCTGCGTCATGGCGAGCTCCTCGGCGGCCTTGGTGAAGGAAAGATGCCGCGCCACCGCGTCGAACACCCTGATCGCTTGCAGCGGCGGGAGTTGGGAGAGCTGTCGCGAGCTGAGGTCAGGCATAAAACCTCCTTATGGGTCATAACAGATGTTCGATTGGCAAAGCCGGCCGGCAAGACCGACATTCAGGGTCAACCATTCATTCGGGTTCAGGATAGCGAAGGTTGACGATCATGACCATGGCGCAGCAAAAGTGCACTCCCGCTCCGGATCATCGCTGGATTTCGTGGCTCACGGACGGATTGGGTTGGTTCGCAATCAGAAAACGGACGCATCTCGACATCAGGGACCTGTCGCCGCATCTGCAGCGCGACGTAGGCTTCCTCGACGGCAACGACCCTTTCGGGCGGGGCAAATAGCCCGGCTGGCTTTATCCGAAATCAGTCGCACCGGCGTCTGCGATCGATGGCAGCCCGGTTAGACGCTGGCCAGCAGGGCAGCCGCCGTCCGCTCGTCGGTGATGAGGCCATTGATCAGCCGCCGGTTGGCCGCCGCCAGGATACCCGGCAGTTTTCGTTCGCCCATCGCCAGTGCAATCACCAGTGATTTTTCGCGCGATGGCAGCGAAGCCGACGACACCCGGTCGTTGGTGATGCCCTCGATCATGCGGCCTTCGCGATCGTAGACCCAACCGACGATTTCGGCGATGCCGCCGGCCTTCTGCAGCGCCTTCAGCTCACTTTCCGAAATGAAGCCGTCCTCATAGAGCGGTGCCTTGGGGCCGAGATCGCCAATGCCGATGAAAGTGACGTCGGCCTCGGCGGCCAGCGCCAGCGTCGGCTGGATCATCGGCTGGTTGAGCAGCATCTCGCGCTCCTCCGGCGAAGAGGCGATGACCGGAAGCGGCATCGGGAAGGATCGCGCCTTGACCCTGTCGGCCATGGTGAAGATGACGTTGTAGAAGGCGGCCGAGCCGTCCGGCGAGATGTTGCCGGTCAGGGACACCACCTTGTGCTGCGGGCATTCCATAGGCGGCAACTGTTCGATCGCCGCTTTCAGCGTGCGGCCGGTGCCGATCGCCATGACGATCGGCGTCGGCGAGCGCAGCCGCCTCTCGATCTCGGCCGCGGCCGCTTCGGCGATGCCGATGGTGGTGGAAGATGAATTGGGATCGCTCGGCACCACCTCGACCAGGTCGAACGCGAAGCGCGATCTCAACCGCGCCGCCAGATCGAGGCAGTTGGCGATGGGATGGTCGACACGGACCTTGATCAAGCCTTCCGACACCGCCAGCGACACCAGCCGCTGCGCCGTCTGCCGCGAAATGCCGAGCGTGGTGGCGATCTGGTCCTGCGTGTTGCCGGCAACATAATAAAGCCAGCCCGCGCGCGCCGCGTCGTCCAGCCTGTTGCTGCCGCCATCCTGCCGGGTATTCACGTCCTGCCTCCGCAAACCGCCGGTCATGAGCGCGGTCCGCTTCTACTCTCGCAGGGAACGGCCTGCTGCGCAATTGTCAATCTCAAGGGCAATTGCTTGCAACCCTCGGCACACACGGCGCGAGGATTTCGTTCTCCGGCGATGATCGCGCGGGAGAAAGACCATCGCTTCGGCTCCGACAGCCGGCACGTTCTGCGATCGGGAAGGTTTATCTCCCCGCGCAAACCCTTTAAGGGATCGCAAAAAGGAGCCTTGCATGACGCCGAAAGCGGTTTTCTGGGATATGGACGGCACGCTGGTCGACAGCGAACCGCTGCACGAGGCCGCTTTGGTGGCGGCGATGCGCAATGTCGGTCTCGTCCCGCCGGCCGACCTGCATGAGCGCGTGCTCGGCGTCGCCGCCTGGCCGGTCTATGAGATGATGCGCGACGAGTTCGGCCTGGACCTGCCGTTCGACGACTGGATCATCCGCAAATACGAGCACTATCTTCCGCTGGTCGAGCGCTTGCAGCCGCGCCCCGGTGCGATCGAAATCTTCAACGACTTGCGGGCAAGGGGCGTGGCGCAAGCCGTGGTGTCGAATTCGGACCGCATGATCGTCGACGCCAACCTTCGCATGGTCGGGCTGACCTATCCCGGCATGAAGACGATCAGCCGCAACGATGTGCGCGAGGGCAAGCCGCACGCCGAACCCTTCCTGCGCGCCGCGTATCTCGCTGGCGTCGCTCCCGCGCAGGCGATAGCGATCGACGACAGCTGGCCGGGCGCCATGGCGGGGCTGGCGGCAGGCATGACGACGATCTTCTGGCCGGAAAAGCCGATGGAAGGCCCGCCCGGTGCTATCGTCATCAACAGCGCCGAGGAATTGCGTAAAGAACTGGCTCTCTGATCGAACTCACAAACGTCGGCGCCGCCCCTCATCCGGCTGCCGCCACCTTCTCCCCGTATAGTGACGGGGAGAAGGGACTTGCCGCACCTTGGTGCTCCTTCTTCAACGTTGATGATTGGCGAAACCGTCTGTGACAGCGACCTTTCTCCCCGTCACCATACGGGGAGAAATGCCCGGCAGGGCAATGAGGGGCGGCGCGACGCTGAAAATTCTTCTCACGACGAAACAAGCGCCAGCCAAGAACCCGTGGTGCTCAGTTCCTGTAGACCGGTTCCTGCTCGTCGAGGATCGCCTTCAACTCGCTGAGATGGCGTTCGGCCTGGCCGGGATAGTCGTCCATCTCGCTTGCGGTCTTCTCGGCGATCGCGTCGGACAGCGTGCGCAGCGGTCGGCCGGTCCACAGCGCCTTGATGTAGGTCTCGGCGGCACGCTCGAAATAGAACATGCGGTTGAAGGCATCGGCGACCGTGTCGCCGATGACCAGCACGCCGTGGTTGCCCATCACCATCACCTTGACCTTTGGATCGACGAGGAGCTGCGAGCAGCGTTCGCCCTCCTCTTCGAAGGCCAGCCCGCCATAATGGGCATCGACGACATGGCGGTTGAAGAACATCGCCGAGTTCTGGTCGATCGGCGGCAGGCGAGAGTCGGCGAGCGATGCCAGCACCGTGGCGTGGATGGAATGCACATGTATGACGCAGCGCGCGTGGCGGACGTTGCGATGGATCGCGCCATGCAGCCCCCACGCCGTCGGGTCGGGCGCATTCGGCCCCGAGAGCGTATCCGGATCGTTGGCGTCGATCATCAGCAGGTCGCTCGCCTTGATGCGCGAGAAATGCACCTGGTTGGGGTTCATCAGGAACTGCGTGCCGTCGTCGTTGACCGCCAGCGAGAAATGATTGGCCACTGCCTCGTGCATGTTGAGCCTTGCCGTCCAGCGAAAGGCGCAGGCGAGGTCGACGCGCTCCTCGTAGAAGGGCAGGTTGGTCAGCGTTTCCTTTTGCAGGCGGGCGATGCTCATCGAGGACACTCCGTGAAAGAGGCGAGAATGCCGCGACCAGCCGAGGCTCGCAACCGCTTTCGCTTGGTGCAGAGCCAAGGTCCTTGATGAGATCGCCGCCGGACGCCGATGTCGTTGCCTATGCCGCCGTGCTGGCGGCGGCGCCAGCCCGCAGGCCGCCATGCTCGACGATGAAGTCGATGACCTCACGCAGACCCTTGCCGCGCGACAGGTCGGTGAAGCCGAACGGCCGCTTGCCGCGCATGCGGCCGGCGTCGCTCTCCATCACATCGAGATTGACGTTCACATACGGCGCCAGATCGCTCTTGTTGATGACCAGGAAATCGGAGCGGGTGATCGCCGGCCCGCCCTTGCGCGGGATCTCCTCGCCCTGGCAGACCGAGATGACATAGAGCGTCAGGTCGGCGAGATCAGGCGAGAAGGTGGCGGCGAGGTTGTCGCCACCGGATTCGATGAAGACGATGTCGAGGTCGGGGAATTTCTTGTTCATCTCGGCGATCGCCTGCAGATTGATCGAGGCATCCTCACGGATCGCGGTGTGCGGGCAGCCGCCGGTCTCGACACCCATGATGCGATCCTCCGGCAGCGCCTGCAGCCGGGCCAGCATCATGGCGTCTTCCTTGGTGTAGATGTCGTTGGTCACCACTGCGATCGAGAATTCGTCGCGCAGCGCCTTGCACAGCTTTTCGGTCAGCGTCGTCTTGCCCGAACCGACCGGACCGCCAATGCCGACGCGCAGCGGGCCATTTTTCTGTGTCATGCGGGAAACTCCGTGATGGCGAGGATGGCAAAGCCGAGCCCGATCAACAGGCACAGCGGCGAGTAGTAGCGCAGGTCGAGCCGCGCGAAAGGTTGTTCCGGCGCCAGCCGTCGCCACCATGGCGTGAAGCCGGCAATGCCGCGCCCCAGGAACACCAGCCCGATGAGCAGCGAGGTGGCGGCGAGGCCTTCCCTGGGGAAGGGCGAGGCAAAGACCCCTTCCAGCGCCAGCGGCCACAGTGTCGCCAGGGCAAGGCACGCGGCAACGGCGAAACTGGCGAACGGCGTCGGCATCTCATCGACGCCGCGAAAGCCGACGACGGCATGGGCGCAAGTGGCCGCATCCCGGCCCGGCCAGATGCCGCCAATGCCCCAATAGACATGCAGCGCCGTGATCAGCAGCAGGACAAACGATAGCGCGAAGGCGAGAAAAATCATGAACGGAACAACCGCGAATACTGGGTTTCGTGCTTCATAGCCATGATTTCGGAGACAAGGGCGCAGCCGCCGAGATCATCCAATGCCGAGCGCGCGGCGCGGCCGGCTGTCGACAACGCCAGCGGCTCGAAGCCGGCAAGCAGCGCAGTGGCCTTGCTCTGGCCAACGATGCCGAGCCGGATCGCGGCCTGGACGAGGTTGGAGAAGAAGGCCTGCAGGAAGGCGGACAGCGCGTCCTGAAGCGCAATTGAATGGCCGCCTGCGATGGCGCCGACGGCGACACAATAGGCACATTCGGCCGGCAAGCGCTCAAGCACGGGGCTGGGCCATGCTGTCGCCGCTTTGAGAAAGGCGGCGCCTTGCAGCATGGCCTCGGTGTGGCGTTCGCGCGAACCGGCGAGCGCCTCGGCAAGTGTCGCTATTTCGTCGAGATCACCGTCGTTGCGCGCGCGGCGCCAGCTCTCGGCGAACAGCACGGCGTCGTTCCAGCCCGAACCCATCTCGACCAGCGTTTCCAGCCACCCGGCGAGGGTTTTCGCGTCGGCAACCAGCCCGTCATGCACCGCGCGTTCGAGACCATGGCTGTAGGAAAAGCCGCCGACCGGAAAGGCCGGCGACAGCCATGCCATCAGCCGCAGCAGCGCGATGTTGGAAGGCTGGTCACTCATGATCGTGGCGGTGGCCAGCGTGACTGTGCGAATGCGAATGGGAATGCGCTTCACCATGGCTGTGCGCGTGGGCCTCGGCGTGCGCATGGGCGTGATCATGGCTGTGCCCACCGTGGCCGGAATAGGCGCCGCGCACCGGCTTGAATGGCTCGGAGACGTCGGACACCGTGGCGCCCAGCCCCTCAAGCATCGCCTTGATGACATGGTCGCGCAGGATGAGGATGCGCCCGGCCTCGATGCTCGCGGCGAGATGGCGGTTGCCGATATGCCAGGCGAGCTCGGCCAGATGTACGCCGTCGCGAGCGCGGATGTCGTAGACATCCTCTGGCGCCGCAATGATCTCGATGTGGCGGCCATCCTCCAGCACCAGCCGGTCGCCATCGTTCAGGGCGACGGGCTCTGGCAGGTCGACCAGCACCTTGCTGCCGTCGGCAAGTTCGATCGCCCTGCGGCGCAGATGCCGCTCGTCATGGGCGAGAATGGCGCGGCCGGAGGGTGCCGTGGTCCCGGCATTGCCGGCGGTCAACACCGAGACGGCGCGGGGAAATTTGGTGAAGTCAGTGCGGATGTCGAGCTTCATTTCATGGATCCCCCATTGGCTTGCGCCCGCGCACGGGCGGGCCGCGCCAGCACGCGGTCGAAATAGGTGTTGACGCGCTCGGATTCGATTGGAAACCGCCCGGCGCGGGCCCAGCCGCCCATATCGCCGAGCAACACGTCGACGGCCGAAAACCGGTCGCCCAGTGCGAACGGCTTGTCGCCCAGCCGCCGGTCCAGCGCCTTGAGCTCGGACGCGAAGTCGTAAGCCGCCGCGGGGCCGACATCGACCCGCACCTCCTTCGGCAGCAGGAAGCGATGGCGCAGCTTGTTCCAAAGCGGTGCTTCGAATTCCGATTGAGCGAAATGCATCCAGGAGTCCATTTCGGCACGCCCGGCAACGCCCGGACTGGCGCCCATGCCCTTGTCGGCGTGCTTGTCGGCGAGATAGACGCAGATCGCAGCCGAATCCGTCACCGTCACTTCACCGTCGATCAGGATCGGCACCTTGCCCGACGGGTTGAGCGCATAGGCTTCCGGCGAGCGCAGCTTGACCTCGACGAATTCATAGGGCTGCCCGAGTTCCTCGAGCATCCAGAGAACGCGGCTGACCCGGGATCCACGCGATCCGACGGCCTTGTACATGCGCAAACCTGCCTTTCCCTGGAAGCCTAGACCATCCCTCACTTCATCCCAATGGGCGCTTGTCAAAGTGCTACAGCGTCCTTTGCGCGTCGGAAAGACGCGCGGCGCTGTAGTCAAACGATCGTGTCGAAGAGCCGCAGGATGAACGATATCTGATAGACGAGCGCGGCCGCGACAAAGGCGATGTGGAAGCGGCGGTCTTGCACCAGGATCGCGGCGATGCACAGCGCGACGAAGACCGGCGTGCGGAACAGATATTCGTTGCCGAAGCGGGCAAAATGCTCCGGTCCCTTCAGCAGCGTGTCGATCACGTCGAGCAGATAGGTCGCGGCCAGCAGGCCGAAGAACCAGGCCCGGCGCGAATAGAAGAAATCCTCGTAGCTGGTGTAGTCCAGCATCGAATCCGGAAACAGAAGCGCGCAGAGCAGGAACAGCGTGATCGCATAGAAGATGATGAACAGGTACTTGCCGAAGGTCCAGGTCTCGATGGCGTAGAGGCCGAACTCCCACCACCAGAAATGCACCAGCATCAGAAGCACCGAAGCGACCCAGGCCAGGTGCACGGGATAGAGCCGGTACTGGGCGGGATGCTGGACGATGCGTGCCACCCCCGACAGCAGGCGGGCGACGCCAAGCCCGATCACCATGCCCATGACGATGCGAATATGCGGAAAGATGTCGTGGGCGGAAGTGATTTCGGTGGCCATAGGTCGACTCTGTGCACTCCAGCAGTTGCGGCCTCAATCGTACCAGAGCCACAGCTTCCTGTAGTCGGACGGAACCTCGATCTTCTCCGCAGGCAGATGGTCGACATCTCCCTCCCAGGTCTCGTCCGGCTCAAAGCCAGACGGCAGCCAGCCAAGCACTTCGTCTTCGCTGGCGCGAGTTACTACGACGACCTTGTCCGAGAACGGCCATTCCCCGTTATCGCATTGGGTAATCGCTATCCTGATGTCGTGAACCTCGGGTCGGTCGCGTATCGACTTGAACGTCGCCAGGACCGTGTCGTTGTCGGGAGCAGCGTGGCTATTGCACAGTAGACCCGCTTCGCCTTCGGCTCCGTCAAAATACTGCTCCAGCGTAATCATCGGCATGACGCGTGGAGCAGCGCCACCGTTGTAGGCTTCCAACGGACCCATCCTTGAAATCAGGGCTGCCTTCTTTTGCTCGTCCATGGCGGGTCCAGATTCGTTGCAGACCATGACCCTAAAACAGAAAATACCGCTGCGCCATCGGCAGCACCGTCGCGGGCTCGCAGGTCAGCAGCTCGCCGTCGGCGCGGACCTCATAGGTCTCGGGATCGACCTCGATACGCGGCATGGCGTCGTTGAGCACCATCGAATGCTTGCCGATGCCGCCCCGGGTGTTCTCGACGGCGACGAACTGCTTGTCGACGCCGAGCCTGCCATGCAGCCCCGACTCGAGCGCCGCCTTGGAGACGAAGGTCACCGACGAGTTGGTCCTGGCCTTGCCATAGGCGCCGAACATCGGCCGGTAGTGCATCGGCTGCGGTGTCGGGATCGAGGCGTTGGGATCGCCCATTGGGGCAGCAGTGATCATGCCGCCGATCAGCACCATGTCCGGCTTGACGCCGAAGAAGGCCGGGTTCCACAGCACCAGGTCGGCGCGCTTGCCGACCGCGATCGAGCCGATATCCCTGGACAGCCCATGCGCGATGGCCGGGTTGATGGTGTATTTGGCGATGTAGCGGCGAACGCGGAAATTGTCGTTGTTGCCGGTCTCCTGCGGCAGCGCGCCGCGCTGGCGCTTCATCTTGTCGGCGGTCTGCCAGGTGCGGATCGCCACCTCGCCGACGCGCCCCATGGCCTGGCTGTCCGACGAGATGATCGAGAACGCGCCGATGTCGTGCAAGATGTCTTCCGCCGCGATGGTCTCCTTGCGGATGCGGCTTTCGGCGAAGGCGATGTCCTCGGGGATCGATGGCGACAGATGATGGCAGACCATCAGCATGTCGAGATGCTCGGAGAGCGTATTGACCGTGTAGGGCCGGGTCGGATTGGTGGAGGACGGAATGACGTTGGGCAGCCCGCAGACCTTGATGATGTCAGGCGCATGGCCGCCGCCGGCGCCCTCGGTGTGGAAGGCATGGATGGTCCGGCCCTTGATCGCCGCCACCGTGTTCTCGACGAAGCCGGACTCGTTCAGCGTGTCGGTATGGATCATCACCTGCACGTCGTAGTCGTCGGCGACCGACAGGCAGCAGTCGATGGCCGCCGGCGTCGTCCCCCAGTCCTCGTGCAGCTTCAGCGAACAGGCGCCGCCGAGCACCATTTCCTCGAGTGCCGCAGGCAGCGAAGCGTTGCCCTTGCCCGACAGGCCGATGTTCATCGGGAAGGCGTCAAAGGACTGGATCATGCGGGCCATGTGCCATGGCCCCGGCGTGCAGGTGGTGGCCAGTGTGCCGTGCGCGGGGCCGGTGCCGCCGCCAAGCATGGTGGTGATGCCGCTCATCAGTGCTTCCTCGATCTGCTGCGGGCAGATGAAATGGATATGCGCGTCGAAGCCGCCGGCGGTCAGGATCTTGCCCTCGCCGGCAATGATCTCGGTGCCCGGGCCGATGATGATGGTGACGCCACCCTGCATGTCCGGATTGCCGGCCTTGCCGATTGCCGCGATGCGGCCGTCGCGCAGGCCGATATCGGCCTTGAAGATGCCGGCGCTGGCATCGACCACCAGCGCATTGGTGATGACGGTGTCGACCGCGCCTTGCGCACGTGACACCTGGCTCTGGCCCATGCCGTCGCGGATCACCTTGCCGCCGCCGAATTTTACTTCCTCGCCATGGGTGGTGAGATCTCTCTCGACCTCGATGAACAATTCGGTGTCGGCAAGCCGCACGCGGTCGCCGACGGTCGGGCCATACATCTGCGCATAGGCGGCGCGGGTAATTCTAGCCATCAGCGATTGCTCCCGAAATGTGGTTTGCCGAAATGCGATTTGATTGAAGCCTGGCTGCACATTGTCGCCATCCAATGGTCACGCAATGACCCGCTGGCCACCTTCTCATCCGATTTGACGGTTGAGGTTAGGGCGTCACCCCAAACCGACCGTTTGCCAAATCGATGGAAGGAAAATCCATGCGCAAGACGATATTGATTGCAGCCGCCGCCACGCTGATGCTGGCGGGCGCCGCCAATGCCCAGCAGCAACCCGCGCAACAGCCCGCTCCGGCGCCGACCACGCCTGCCCCGGCCGCGCCCAAGGCTCAGCCGGCTGTTCCGACGATCCAGAGCGTCAACATCGTCGACATCACGGAGCTGCCAAAGGACACCCAGACGCAGGTCAACCAGGTGATCGCCCAGCGTGGCGACGCCGGCCTGCAGAAATTGCGCAGTTCGATCGACGCCACGCCGAAGGTGAAGTCCGCGCTCGTAGCCAAGGGGCTTAGCTCGGCGCAGGTCGTCGCCGCCAGCATGCAGCCCAATGGCGCGCTGACCCTGATCACCAAGAAGGCGAGCTGATAACGCAGCACGGCGGGCCGACGTCCGGCCCGCCGGCTGCAGAGGGAAAGGAACCTTGGCAGGGCTGGATTCGTTTCGCCTTTTGAGTGTCGAAACAAATCTCGAAAGCGAGCGATGACCATCATCACCTTGCCCGACCTCCGATGGCTGCATGCCATTGCAGCTGCTGCGTTTCTGTCGGCGAGCCTGCCCCACGCCACGTTGAATGCGCAGGGCCTTGAAAGCCCGGAGACCGTCAACCGTATCGTCGGCTCGGACGTCAAGCAGGAAGAAGCCAGCGCCACCGCCGAAGCCCGCAACGTCAACACGGCGATCGACCGGACGCGCGAAAACATCGGCACGGTGCGCAAGACGTCCAAGCTCGACAAGGTCGAGATCGTGCTCCTCACCGATGCGGCGCGCAGCGAAGGCGGCCCGCCGCCGGTGATCGAGAGCAAGGTCAAACAGCATCAGGACGACATTGCTGAGCTGCGCAAGGAGATCGAGGCCAACGCGCTGCTGTTCAACGCCATCGAGTCGCGGCGAGTGCTTGCACAGGACGTCCTCGCCGTCGAATTCGACGATCCTGGAAAGATCGTCATCTACGCTGCGGCCAAGCCGTCGGACTGAGTCGAAAGCGCCAGTCATTCTTGGGCGACATGCATGAGACGCCATCGATCTCACAGCCTGCCCATCACCTTCTGCTGAAATCCGTAGACCTCGCGCTTGCCGCCGAGCGGCACCAGCGTCACGTCGCGCTCCTGGCCAGGCTCGAAACGCATGGCCGTGCCGGCGGCGATGTCGAGGCGCATGCCGCGCGCGCGGTCGCGGTCGAACCTCAGGCCCTCATTGGTCTCGAAGAAATGATAGTGGCTGCCGACCTGGATCGGCCGGTCGCCGCTGTTGGCCACTTTCAGGGTGACGGTCGGCAGCCCCTTGTTGAGTTCGATGTCGCCGTCCTTGGGGATGATTTCGCCGGGGATCATCGTGCCTCACAACATGCCGAAGACAAGGCCGGTACCGACCGCCGCGCAGGCCGCACCGGCGGCGCGGGCCAGGCCACGGAACCGGATGCCAAGCCCGAGCCCGGCAGCGATGCCGGTGGCATGCAGCAGCGCTGTCGCGAGGGCAAAGCCGGCTATATATTCCAGCCCGCCGGCATTTTCCGGCACCTCGGTGCCATGCGCATGGCCGTGGAACAGCGCGAACAGGCCAATGATGGCGACGCCGGCCGAGACCGGCAGATCGACTGCCAGCGCCACCAGCAGCCCGAGCGCCACGACGGACGCCAATATGCCGGGTTCGACGAACGGCAGCGGCATATGCAGCATGCCGAGCCCGCCGCCGACCAGCATCACGCCGACAAAAGCCGCCGGCCAGGCCCAGATTGCCTTGCCGCCCTTGAGCGCCGCCCACAGGCCGACCGCGATCATCACCGTCATGTGATCGAGGCCGGAGAGCGGGTGCATGAAGCCGGCCGTGAAGGAGGAGGTCGTGCCGATGCTGACATGGGCATAGGCCGGCATGACTGCTGCCAGCAGCAGGATCCCCGACAGGCACAGGCGTTTCGCGGACATCATTCTATTTGCCTTTCGTTTGCGGGGTGGTGGTGTCACGCCGCCTTGCGGGGCTCGCACCCTTCAGCTTTGAGAACGCGCTTGGTCGAGGCGGGATATTTCTTCAGCATCGCCGGCGGGCGGATCGGCCGCGCCGAAAAATTGCCGCCGCAATTGGGGCAGGTGCCGCCCAAGATGTGTTCCACGCAGTCGGCGCAAAAGGTGCATTCGAAGGTGCAGATCAGCGCGTCCGCCGCCTCCGGCGGCAGGTCCTTGTCACAGCATTCGCAATTGGGACGCAGCTCAAGCATCTTCTTCTCTCCTCACCTGATGGGTTCGTGCACGGTCACCAGTTTGGTGCCGTCGGGGAATGTCGCCTCGACCTGCACGTCAGGGATCATCTCGGCGATGCCTTGCATCACCTGCGCGCGGGTGACGACGTAGGCGCCGGCCTCCATCAATTCGGCGACCGGGCGGCCGTCACGGGCGCCCTCGACGACGAAATCGGTGATCAGCGCGATCGCTTCCGGATGATTGAGCTTGACGCCGCGTTCGAGCCGCTTGCGCGCCACGATCGCCGCCATGGCGATCAGCAGCTTGTCCTTTTCCCTCGGTGTCAGGTTCATGCGCTTCCCTGGAATGGCGTAGACAGACTTACAGTGACCATAATTTGGGCAACCCAGCCTTTCCGTTGAGCAATTCGACCAGCGGAACCAGCCGCTGGCGGAGCCGATAGCCGTCCCCGGCGTAGAGCCTCGCAAGAAGCTTGCCAGATTTCCTCACGCTCCAGGCACTGGCGCTGCCCTGGTCGCCGACGATCCCCAGAACTGGGTCGAGCAGGGCCTCGGCCCGCGGCGACACCAGCAGCAGCGTCGCCATCGCGACCGCGCCACCGGCAATCGCCGGGCGGTCGAGCGTGGTCGCGATATCGGGCCCGATGCGGAAATCCTCGGCATGAATGAGTTCGCCGTCCTGGCGGACACGCCAGCGGTCATGGAAATTGCCTTTCGTGACGTGTTCGCCCATGGCCAGGCGGCCAAAGACCGTGGCCTCGAGCACCAGCGCCTCGGCGCCGACGGCAAGGTCGACGTCGAGCGTGCGGGCAAACGCCGCCTGGTCGAAGACGATGGTTTCCTGCGGCAGCCAGGCGATGCGGCCGTTTTCACCGACCGATAGTTTCACCCGCACCTCGGCATGGTCGGATGCCGCCCGATAGATTTTCTCGCAGGCCTGGGTCGTGATCGAGGCCGAGGCCGCCGCGCCGACATCCACGTCCCAGGCGATACGGTCGCCGCCGGTCATCCCGCCGGCGGTGTTGATCAGCACCGCTTCGAGCGGATCGGCCGAGACCGCCGGCATCCTTATCTTGGCGGCACCGTCCTGATAGAGGCGCCGCAGCCGCGTGCGACCGTCGACGACGGCGCAGGAAAGCCGGGCCGCGCCCGCGGCGCGCTGCGTCGAAATCCTGCCATGTTCGGTCTTATCCATGCCAGCACGTTAAGCACTCCGGCGCCTTTGTCGATGCATGGCCTGATATAGCTTGTTGCTTGACAACGTTTCGGTTTCTATAGAGGGAACCACCTTGGTACGGTCATGCAGCGCTTGGCGGGGGTATAGAGCGAAGACGGCGGCTTGATACCGGGAGAAAAAGGGGCGCTGCTCAATTGGCGTCGGGAAACGCGACATAGTGGGGAAGAAACCGAATGGCCGACCAGCTGGCAACGGATATCATCGCGAAGATCAAGGCTCATGCCGAGCCCGGCGGCGAAGAAATCACGACCAACACTGAATTGACCTCGCTTGGTATCCATTCGCTCGAGCTGACGGAGATCATCTTCGATCTCGAGGAAGACTATGGCATCGAGATCGAGATGAACACGGTCGATGCCTGGAGCAATCTGAAGAATGTCGGCGACATGGTGGAAGCTGTTCGCGCGCTGATCGCGAAAAAAGCCTGACCTGAATGCGGCAGCGCGTTGTCATCACCGGCATGGGCGGTATTTGCGGGCTTGGCACCAACGCGCCCGCGATCTGGAATGAGATGCGCGCCGGCCGCTCGGCCATCGGCCAGATCACCAGTCCGCAGTTGCATGACCTAAAGGTCAAGGTCGGTTGCGAAATCAAGACGCTTCCCGATCACGGCATCGACCGCAAGCAATTGGTGTCGATGGACCGTTTCAGCCTGCTGGCGGTGATCGCGGCCAGGGAGGCTATGCAGCAGGCCGGTCTGGCCTCGGACGAAGCCACCACCTACCGGATGGGCACCGTCGTCGGCGTCGGTGTCTGCGGCTGGGAAGCGATCGAGGAAAACTACCGCGCCATCCTGATCGAGGGCAAGAACCGCGCCGGCATCTTCACCGTGCCGAAAGTGATGCCCAGTGCGGCCTCCGGCCAGGTCAGCATGAGTCTCGGCCTGCGCGGTCCGGTTTTCGGCGTCACCTCCGCTTGCTCGTCGTCCAACCATGCCATCGCCTCGGCCGTTGACCAGATCAGGCTCGGTCGCGCCGACGTGATGGTCGCCGGCGGCACCGATGCGCCGTTGGTCTGGGGCATCCTGAAGGGGTGGGAAGCATTGCGGGTGCTGGCGCCCGACACCTGCCGGCCATTCTCGGCCGATCGCCAGGGCCTGTCGCTCGGCGAGGGCGCCGGCATGGCGGTGCTGGAGAGCTACGAACATGCCATGGCGCGCGGCGCCACCATTCTTGCCGAAATTGCCGGCGCCGGCTTGTCCGCCGACGCGTCCGACATCGTCGCGCCAACCATCGAAGGACCGACGGCCGCCATGCGCGCCTGCCTGGCCGACGCCGGGTTCAATCCCGAGGATGTCGACTATCTCAATGCCCATGGCACTGGCACCAAGGCGAACGACCAGATCGAGACGGCGGCGATCAAGCGCGTCTTCGGCGACCATGCCTACAAACTGTCGGTGTCGTCGACCAAATCCATGCATGCCCATTGCCTTGGCGCATCGGGCGCGCTGGAGATGATCGCCTGCGTGATGGCGATCCGTGAAGGCATGGTGCCGCCGACGGCCAATTTTCGCGAAGCCGATCCTGATTGCGACCTCGACATCACGCCGAACGTGGCGCGTGAACGCAAGGTGCGCACGGCGATCAGCAATGGCTTCGCGTTCGGCGGCACCAATGCGGTGCTGGCCTTCAAGGCGGTCTGATTTTAGCCGGTCTCGACCGGCCGCAGACGATCCCGGCCTGTCCGGGCGGTCCGTCTGCTTGATGCTGTGCTGTTGGAAGACCGCCTGGAAGAGGTTGGAGAGCGGTCATCGCACGAGACGCGTGCGTTCACTCCGGCCTGGTGGTCCAGGCGCCTATCTCCGATCGCCCCATCAACGTGCCGACGGCACCGATCTCCGACAGGATGCGGTCAGCGAGTGTAAGGGGCTCGACCTGCGAAGCTGCCGCGATTCCTAGCCGCTCCATGGTCGGCAATTGTGTCTCCACGAGATCGGTCACAAGGCGCACAACGTCAACTGCCCGTGGTCCTGACGAGATGACCGCCTCAAGCCTCAGGACAGGCGAGGGTAGACCAGCCTCTTCAAACAGAGAGGCAAGTCGGGCACCAAGGCGCGCCTGCGCTCCCGCCCCCTCGATTGTACGGCTGAGCCACCCGCATACCTTATCGTATGTCGGCGACGGGGGCGACGAACGAGCGCCATCCCAGTCAAGTTCGTGGAATACGACGACCCCACCAGGCCGCAAATGACGGACGATCCGTCGGAGCGACTGTGCCGGATCGGGTATGAATTGGAGGACGTAGCGACCAACGATCGCATCGAAGGGTTCGTCAAAATTCAGTTCAGCCGGATCGCCGTGTCTGAAGGAGATTGTGCCTGACCCGGCATTGCTGGCGCGCAGCTCCGCCCTTTCGACGGCTGCAAGGGCGAGGTCGGTACCCACAACCTCTCCAGTCGGCCCAACCAGTTCGCCGCAGAGAAACGCGACATCGCCGGCCCCGCTGCCGATATCGAGGATGCGCATGCCTTTGGTGATTCCGGCAGCTTCCAGAAAGCGACGCGTGATCGGGTCGATCAACCGTGCCTGGGTGCTGAGGCGGCGCAACTCCGCCTCTGCATGCCCCAGCGCGTAGTCGGTGTCGTTCATCGAGCCCCCCAACTGCCAAGATATAGCACGGATCGGGACGTTCGCTATGTCAAGCGCCCGTTGCCGACATCCTGATGACGGACGTGCTTCGGACACCGAAGGTAATGGCGCAGCGAAACTGTCGCCGCCATATTGATCAGAATCGGCGGTCCGCCTAAATCCTTGGCTGAACCCGCCAAAACCAGCGTCGCCCGGCGCCATCCCCGTTCAGGAGTTTTCCATGGCCGACCTGTCCGCCTTTCCGATAGCAACGCGCTGGCCAGCCAGGCATCCGGACCAGATCCAGCTCTATTCGGCCACGACGCCCAATGGGGTGAAGATATCGATCGCCCTGGAAGAGCTCGGACTGCCCTACGAGCCGCATCTGGTCAACATCGGCAAGAACGAGAGCTGGACACCGGAATTCCTGTCGCTCAACCCCAATGGCAAGATACCGGCGATCATCGATCCGAACGGTCCGGACGGCAAGCCGATCGGCCTGTTCGAATCCGGCGCCATCCTGCTCTACCTCGCCGAAAAGACCGGCCTGCTCATGCCGGTGGACGCGGCGCGGCGCTACGAGACGATCCAATGGGTGTTCTTCCAGATGGCCTCGGTCGGGCCGATGTTCGGCCAGGTCGGCTTCTTCCACAAATTCGCCGGCCGAGAAATTGCCGACAAGCGCCCGCTGGAGCGCTATCGCGATGAATCGCGGCGACTGATCGGTGTGCTCGACGGCCGGCTGAAGGGCCGCAAGTGGATCATGGACAATGACTTCACCATCGCCGACATCTCGCTGCTCGGCTGGGTGCGCAACCTGATCGGCTTCTACGAAGCGCGCGAACTCGTCGGCTTCGATGATTTCGCCAATGTCGGGACATGGCTCGAACGCGGCCTTGCCAGGCCTGCGGTGCAAAAGGGCCTGACCATCCCGGCGAAGGGCTGAGCCGGCCAGGCCCTCGACAGAACGCGGCTATTTTGCCTTCGCCTTGGCTTTCGAGCCGCCCTTGCCCATGACCGAGGCCGCAAGCGATGCGGTGCCTCTGGCTGCGATGACAACCGCGCCTGCCGCTACATTGGCCGCCGCCTTGACCGTGCGCATAGCGCTGCCGGACACCGAGTTGTCGGTGCTTGCCGGCTTTTTCGGCTTTGCGGCCTTCGGCGCGGTCTTCGCCAAGGCAGGCACCACTTTCTTCGGCGGCGCCTTGCCGAAAGACGGCTTGGCGTCCTTGGAACGCTCGGCGATCGCCGGACCGGCGCCTGCCTTCGATTGGGTTGCCTTGCCCTTGGCGGGCGCGGGTTTTCTTGCCTTTTGTGCCATCGGATGGAATCCCTCTTCTGGCCGAATTGCCTGGGGGGATAACGGCCTGAAAGTCTTAAGGTTCCCCTCGAAGAATCCTTACAATCACGCCGAAACGCCGATCACCAGGTCGGCGGTCCGGCGGCGGGCAAGCACCCTGTCGATGTTGGGCATGTCGTTGGAGGCGATCCAGGCGCGGGCATCCGCGTCGGAGCGGCCATGACCGTGCCAGCGCTCGAGCAGGCGGCGCTCGAGCTCGTCGCGCGGCACGTCGACGAAGATCGAGAAATCGAACAGCGGCGCCAGCCGCGACCAAGGCTCCTCGTCGAGCAGCAGGTAGTTGCCCTCGACCAGGATGAACTTGGTCTCGGTGGCGACGATCGAGGCGGCGGCGCGCGACAGTTCCATGTTGCGGTCGAAAACCGGGATGGCGATGTCGGGTTCACCGGCGCGGATCCGTTTCAGCAAGGTTTCGAAGCCGGCAAAGTCGAAGGTTTCCGGCGCCCCCTTGCGCGCGCGCAGGCCGCGCCGCTCGAGCACGACGTCGTCATAGTGGAAGCCATCCATCGGCACCACTTCCACCGCGCCTTCCGGCAGCAGGTCATGCAGGCTTGCCGACAATGTCGACTTGCCGGCACCCGGCGGACCGGCAATGGCGACGACGAAGCGCCGCACCTTGCCGGCGCGCTTGAAGATGGTGGCGGCGAGATGGGCGATTTCGGACATGAGAGCCTCTCTCTGGCAGGAGCTTCAAATCCACCATGTTCCGCATGATGATTTCGGCCACATCTTGGCGGCAGTCGGCGGAAATTTCAAACCGGGATTTGTGCAATTGGCAACGGTCAGTTGCGGATGTTGGCGCCGCCCCTCATCCGCCTCCCGGCACCTTCTCCCCGTATAGGGACGGGGAGAAGGGAGATGGCCGCAACGCCGGCTCCTTTTTTGCAACGCTGAAGATTGGCAAAACGATAGATGAGAGCGCCCCTCTCCCCGTCCCTATACGGGGAGAGGATGCCGGCAGGCAGGTGAGGGGCAGCGCCAACTTTGATCGGCACCCTTGCAGGGCCGTTCAGGCCGGCACAGGCTGGCCGATGCGCAGGAAATCGCTGTCGAAGGGAACCTCCCAGGTCGAGCTACCGGCCGCCAGCCGCATGCGGCCGTTCGCCGTGGTGACTGCCCGCGGTGGCTCGCCGCCGGAGAGCGGCATGGCGCCGATGACATGACGAAAGGAAACGCTGTGGCCTTCGCCGAGCGCAAAGGCGGTCGCCACCCCTTCGCGCTTCAGCCAGTTGTCGCCGATCGACGCGGCATGGCCGACGGACGCGCGGCCGTCCTCGATGCCGAGCACGCCGCGATGGCGGCCGCTCCATGGCGCGTAGTCGCGTCCGCCATTGCTGAGCCACAGCATGGTGATCGGCAGTTCGGCCGGGTTCTTCAGCACCAGCACCAGGTCGCCTTCGGCCCAGCGCGCCAACGCCGTCCAACCCGGCCCGCCATGATCGGCCTCGACCAAAGTGACGAAATCCTCGCGACGGTCGTCCATGCGGTACTGCGTCAGGTCAAGCGTGCCACCGCCGGCGGCGGGGAAATGGCTGAGATCGGCGGACCGCGCCGGATAGGCCAGTATGAAGCGGCCGCGTGCGGGGTCCGGCTCCAGCGGATCGTCCAGCGTCGCGGCGAACCGCTTTGGCGAAAAGGCCAGCCTGCCGCCGCCGGTCATCGCCGTCATCGGGTGATGGGCGACCGAGATCGCGCCATGGCCGCCGGCAAACACATGCTCCTGGTAGAGGAAGGGATGGTCGTCGCGCAGCGTCAGGACCTTGTCGACCGTCGCGCCCATCACCTTGTGCCGCAAGCGGAAGACAGCCCGCCAGCCATCGCTGGTCGCGGCGCTGTCGGTGACATCCCAGGCGCTGTTGGCCGGCCAGCCATGCAGCGGCGCCTCCTCGACATCGCTGCGCGAAAACGGCGCGCAGAGAAAGTCGCCAGACAGGCGGACGGTGCCCTCGGGCAGGTCCTTCGGCAGCGTCTCACGCGGCTCGTCGATCCACGGCGCCCGATGCAGCGGCTTGAGCTGCCGCCCGCCGCCGTCGACGACCATGTCGGCGATGTGGCCGACCGTGAGGTCGAGCGAAACCGAAATGCCTTTTGCCTTGATCGTGCTGATAGTCATAGCGCTCTCACCGATTCTGATGGGCGGAACAAGAACCCGTTCGGCGCGGCTTGCGCAAGCACCGCGTAAGGCATTTTGCATCAGGCACAATGGAAACCGTCGGGTCGGCGCTTCCCCTCATCTGCCTGCCGGCACCTCTCCCCGTATAGGAACGGGGAGAAGGGAACTGGCCGCAAGGCCCGCGCTTTCTCTGCAACGCTGGTGATCGACGAAACCGTTGACGACAGCGCCCCTCTCCCCGTTCCTATACGGGGAGAGGATGCCGGCAGGCAGGTGAGGGGCGGCGCAAACGCTGGGCAAGGCAAATCTCGACCCGAAGCCATCGCCATGAAAGGCTTACTGCCGCTTGTACTCCCGCACCGGCGATTTGGTGCCGTCGGTATAGGTGACCTGCACCGACATCGACGTCACGCTGTCGGCAACCTTGATGTAGCCCTTGGCCTCGTAAGGGATGGCGTAGGGATCTTTCTTGTCGCAGGGCGGTATCTCGAACGACTTGTCGAGCGCGGCGCCGTTGAGGCTGTAATGCACCTCCTTGATGGCGCAGCGGTAGGACAGCATCTGGGTGAAATAGACCAGTCCGTGATTGCCGCCGGAGTCGAAGGCGATCCACGAGGTCCAGAACTGGTCGAGGATCTGCTTGTCGCCTTGCTGGAGTGCTGCCTCCGGGTCGAAGCGGATGTCGAACGGGCCGGTCTCGCGCCCCCTGATGTCGAGATATTTGACGGCGATGGTGCCGGCCGCGGTGCTGCTAGGCAGCTCGAAACTCGGATTGGGCATCGGCTTGCCGGTGGTCTGGTCGTTGAGCGCCAGGAAGCCGGTGTCGATGAACGGGCCGCTGTCGCCCATGCGCCAGGAGATGGCGGTCGCCGGCTCCGGCAGCGAGATGGTCATCGACCAGCCCTGGTTCGAGCGCATCGGCGTCAGCGTCGGCACGAAGCGCGAGGGATCGAGCACGTCGCCGAGTGCTGCCAGCCGGCTGCGGCTGCGGTCCAGCCAGTCGGCGAGCTGGGGCTGGTCGACGAAATATTTGAGCAGCCCGCCGTCTTTTTCGTAGGACAAGAATTTGGTCAGCGCCTTGGCCTCGTTGCGCTTGTCGGCCAGCGTCTGGGCGCCGAGGCGATCTTCCGAGAACTCCTGCGCCAGCAGGAAATGCGCCGGCGCGAAATCCGGATTGGCCGCGATGAAGGCGTTGAGCTTGTCGAGGCGCTGGGCGTCGTCGAACTGCAGGATATGCACGAGCTTGATCGACAGTGCCTTGCCCTTGTCGGAAAGGGCGCCGAACACCTCGCGGGCGCCGGCCTTGCCGTCCTGCACCCGGAGCAGCGTGGCAAAGCGCGTGTAGGGATCGATGGCGTCGACATCGAAGCCGGCAAAGGCGAGATAGGAGCGCCGCGCATTGAGCATGTCGCCCGACAGTTCGTAGACGCGGGCGTTGTGATAAAACTCGTCCGGCCGCTTCGGCTCGGCGATCGCCCCGCCCTGCGCGGCAAGGGCGGCAAAGCCCTTGGCGATGGTGTCGATCGAGGCGGCGATCTGCTCGGTCGTCGCCTGCAGCTTCTCGGTCTGGGCCTGTTGCTGCGCCTGGCCGGCGGCCAGCGTCTCGGTCTGCTTCTTCACCTCTTCGGCGGTCCTCTGCACCTGCGCGGTCTGCTGCGTCTGCTGCTGCTGGGCCGACGCGATCTCGTCGGTCTTCTTCGCCACCGTGTCGGTCGACTGCTTGACCGCTTCGACCGTCTTTTGCGTCTGCGTGACGGTCTGCTCGATCTTGGCCACCTTCTCCGAGACGATGCCCATCGATTGCTGCAGCCCGGCGATGGCTGGCACCAGGCTGGCGATCACCCCGTTCTGCGAATTGGTCTGCTGTTGCAGGCCGTAGACGCCACCGGCGACGGCGGCGGCGCTGGTGGCGAAAATCAGGGCCGGCAGTGCCTTGGCCGCCAGCACCAGCCGCAGAACGATGGCAATGGCGATGATGACCGCCGCCACCGAGGCGACCAGCGCGATATAGGCGGCGAACGGCGCCAGCGGATTGAGGATGTCGGAAGCGGCCCCCCCGACAAAGGCGATGCTGCCGGCCCATTTGCCGGTGCGGCTGAGTGATGCCTTGATTAGCGACGGCGCAACGCCGCCAGCCCCGATGTTCGTCATGCCCAAGCCCCCCAAGCCGACAGATGCCACGCCCCTTCCCACAGGAAGCGCGGTTTTGGCAAGGGAAGACAGGAAACAGGCGATTTCGGGGCGGCTGCTCGATAGGGGCGCCACCACTATCCCAAGTCGGCGCTGCCCCTCATCCGCCTGCCGGCACCTTCTCCCCGTGAAGAACGGGGAGAAGGGAGAAGCTCCAGCGCCAGCGGCCCCCTCTCCCCGTACCTCACGGGGAGAGGGTAGGGGTGAGGGGCAGCGCAAACATCCGGAAGATGGGGCTAGAATCGGTTGGCGCCGTTCAAAACCCAGGGGAATTGCCCTGAGACCGGCATTAACCAGTTGGACGCAGCTGGCGCGTTACGTTAGCTTCGCCTCATCTCAGCAACAGTATGACCAGAACAGACTTGCCCTTGTCCAACCCGCGTCCACTTCCGCTCGTCCAGAGACTTTTTGCGGCCCTTGGCCTGTTGCTGCTGCTTGCCGGCTGCACGACCGTGACGCCGCCGGATGCGGTGCTGGCGGTGCCGGCGCCGCCGCAGAAATATGCCGCCATCGTCGTCGACGCCAGGACCGGCAAGCAGCTGTTCGAGGTCAACTCGACGGCGCAGCGCTATCCGGCCTCGCTGACCAAGATGATGACGCTGTACCTGCTGTTCGAGGCGCTCGAGACCGGCCGCGTCACCAAGGAGACGCAGATCCCGGTGTCGGACCATGCCGCCTCGCAGCCGCCGACCAAGATGCGCTTCCGGCGCGGCGAGACCATCGATGTCGATTCGGCGATCCGCGCCATTGTCGTCAAATCGGCCAACGACGTGGCGGTGGCGGTCGGCGAATATCTCGGCGGTTCGGAGGAGCAGTTCGCCGCCATGATGACCGCCAAGGCGCGCCAGCTCGGCATGGTGAGCACCGTGTTCCGCAACGCGTCCGGCCTGCCCGACGACGACCAGCACAGCTCGGCGCGCGACATGGCGGTGCTCGGCATGGCGCTGCATTCCCGCTTCCCGCAGCAGTTCCACTATTTCTCGGAAAGCGATTTCATGTTCCGCGGCAGGCTGGTGCGCGGCCACAACGACATGCTCGGCCGCGTGCGCGGCGTCAACGGCATCAAGACCGGCTACATCAGGGCCTCCGGCTTCAACATCGTCACCTCCTACGACGCCGACGGCCGCCAGCTGATCGTCGTGGTGATGGGCGCCGACAGCGCCCGCCAGCGCAACGACCATGTCGAGGCGCTGATCCAGCGCAGCCTGTCGCCCGCGATGGCCGACACAAAGACCAGGCTGATGTTCGCCGAGCAGTGAGGAGTGGTCCGCGCAGCGGACAAAAAGCCAATTGCTTGGCTTTTTGAACGACGAACGCCCTGAGCCTGCGAAGGGCGAGCTGCCGGTAGCAAGCATCGAGCCACTTTCGCGCCCGGCTGCCCGCCGACGGATTGCCCGGTGAGGGCAATTGTGCTATAGATTCGGATATGGTGCTGATTTGCGCCATCTGACCTACTGGACGAGTAACCCGCCGCGAGGCGGGTTTTTTGTTGCGGTCGCTAACCATGCCGCGACTTCGGAGCGCTGCCGCGGTGCTGAAGTTCGTGTGATGTCGGCRGGACAGCACCCCCCTCTGTCCTGCCGGACATCTCCCCCGCAAGGAGGGAGATTGGCAGTTTGCTCTGACGGCTCCTTTTCTTCGACGTTGGGGATTGGCGAAAGCCGTTGTGACATCCAATCTCCCCCCTTGCGGGGGAGATGTCCGGCAGGACAGAGGGGGGTGGGAAGGATCGCTACCGAACGAGCTTCCATCCCGCCGCCGCATTCTTCGGCCATGCCAGCCGCCGCCCTTTCAGATCGATCACAAGAACTTGTACGGCATGCGAAATCCGTCGCGAAACTGGCGATGTTGCGGCATAGGCGTATCGTCAAGCTGAGCACCACCATCAGGAGCCCGCACCATGAGCACCGTCCCGAAAACGTCGGAGCAGCCGGCAGAAAACCAGAACGATGGCGGCGGCGAATATTTCGAGGCGCCGACCATCGGCGAGCATGAGGTCGAACATGGTTCGGACGAGCACTCCGAGGTGCCCGAAGTGCCGGATTCGGAGCCATCGGCTCCAGGCGCATCACACGCCAAGGCGAAGAAAAAGCCATCGGCGATCTCGGGCCGCAAATTCCGCAAGCGCGATCTTGTTCGCATCGACACGCTGCGCCCGAGCCTCGCCGACCGCATTCATGCCGACCATCCGGACCTGCCGGCCGGCGCCCGCATCAGCCGCGCCGAGCTTGGCCGCTACCGCATGCGCTACATGGAGGAGCTGCTCCAGCAGGAGCATGGCGAATTCTCCGAGCTCGACCGCCAGGTGGTCGAATCGATCGCCAGGCAAGACACCATTTCCGAAAACAGCGAGGAGGAGTTCGAGGAGCACCGGACATTTGCCGACCGTGTCTCCGACAACATGGCCGCCTTCGGCGGCAGCTGGTGGTTCCTGATCTCCTTCGCCACCGTGCTTCTGGTGTGGATCGGCATCAACCTGCTCGAGGGCACGGTGAGCGCCTTCGACCCCTACCCCTTCATCCTGCTCAACCTTCTGCTCTCCTGCATTGCCGCCATCCAGGCGCCGATCATCATGATGAGCCAGAAGCGGCAGGAGACCAAGGACCGCCTGCGCTCCTTCAACGAATACCGGGTCAACCTCAAGGCCGAGCTCGAAGTGCGCCATTTGCACGAAAAGCTCGACTACCTCATCTCGCGCCAATGGACTCGCCTGGCCGAAATGCAGCAGATGCAGCTCGACGCCATGCACGAATTGACCGGCGCCAAGAAGCCCAAGCGCGCGCCACGAAGGGCGCGGGCGGTGAAGGGGTGAGGCGGGGTCCGCGTAGCGGACGGAAAGCCAACTGCTTGGCTTTCCGAACGACGAACGGTGAAGCCCCGGTCCGCCTTGGGGCGAATCGAAAGGTCCAGTGGACCTTTTGAAGGGGCTGAGCGCCCGAAGGTGGAGGCCACACGTTCGAATCGTGTCCGGTGCGCCATCTCTCTCGAAAAACCTTTAGAGGGCCAGACTGGGCTCTTCAGCGAAAATTTCAGCCAGAAAGTCAATGAAGACCCTGACCTTGCTAGCGAGGAACCTTGCGTTGGGCCTGACTGCGCTGATCGCAAGCTTTGGGCGCGAGTAATCCTTCAACACCTCCCGCACCGTTCCGGAGGCGATCTCCGCGGCGAACAGCCAGCCCGGTGTGTGTGCCAGGCCCAAGCCAGCCAGGACGGCCGCGCGGATCTGTTCCGCGTCGTTGGTGCGGAAGGCGCCCTTTGGGTGGTGGACGATGGGACTGAAGCGGCTCGAAAACTCCCAGACACGTGGCGCGCCATCGGGCGCATAGATCACGCAAGCGTGTCGTTCCAGATCGTCGGGCATCCGCGGCTCGCCATGCTCCGCCAAGTAGGAGGGGGTGGCGACGGTGACGATAGGCGTCTGGGCGATCTTCCTGGCGATCAGGCTGGAATCCGATAGTTCGCCATTGTGGATACCGAGATCGACGCCCCCTTCGACCAGGTTGACCAGGTGATCGGTGACGACCAGTTCGACGGATACCCCGGGATAGCTGGCGAAAAACGCGCTCAGCCGAGGCACGATATAGAGCCGGCCGAAGACGGGTGTCACATTGGCTCGTACCAGGCCGGATGGCGCGACGACGCCGCGTCCCACACGCGACTCCGCAGCTTCGAGGTCGCCTAGCAGTCGCACGCCGGACTCGTAGAAGTCACGGCCGGCCTCGGTAAGGGTAAGGCTGCGGGACGTCCGCTGCAGCAGCTGCGCGCCGAGGTATGCTTCGAGAGCCGCGATCTGCTTGCTCACCGCCGGCTGCCCGACGCTTAAGGTGCGGGCCACAGCGGAAAAGCTTCCGGCGTCCACCACCCGGACGAACAAGCTGATGGCACCCATACGGTCCATCTGCGCCTCTACCTATTCCTAAAACGGAATGGATTGTATTCCAATCTGCTTTCTACCCCCTCGTTCAAGGAAAGAATAGTTCTTTTCTCATCCGCCGGAGGAAAGCCCCTGGCGCATTCGAAAAGGAGATCGCCATGACCAAGAGCACCGACGAGAAGGCCCTCACCGACATCGTGAAGGAAATGGCTACGTCCATGACCGCTGAGCAAAGCACGCGGCACTGGGCGGACGATGCGCTGTGGTTCGACATTCCGGCCTTCGCTTCAAGGGGCCTTGAGCCGGCGAAGAAGATGTTCGACCGCGTGTTCAGCGGGTTCAAATCCTGCGACATCGACATCCTCGAAGAGGATGTGAAGATCAGCGGCGACATCGGGATCGTCTGTACGGTCCAGAAGGCCAAGATCGTGCTCAAGAACGGCGAGACCAAGCACGCCTGGGTGCGCCAGACCGACTGCTTCGAGCGGCGGGGCGGCGAGTGGAAGCTGTTCCATGAACACGCCTCATCCCCCGCCGGCGGGGAATGGGACGGCAAGATCATCACAGCGTAGTTGGGGGCTAAGCAAGCCCAGGAAAGGAAGCCGCCATGGTCCTTTCGATGGATCGTCAGATCGCAGCTGCACTCGACCGAATGGTCGAGGGGCTGGACGAGGTCCAACCTCGCCCGCCCGTCGGCGACTGGCGCATGCGCCGTGAAGGCGGCACCGCCATGTTCGGCATGTGGGCCGCCCTTCAGTCGGTCCCCACGGACGTGGCCACGCGCGACATCTCGATCCTGTCGCAGGAGCGGCAGCGGACGGAAAGCCAATTGCTCGGCTTTCCGAACGACGAACGGTGAAGCTCCGGTCCGCCTTCGGGCAGATCGAAAGGTCCAGTGGCTGAGCGCCCGAAGGGCAGGGAGCCTGCGAAGGGCCGGGCGGAGCACGCACCTGATCAGCCTATCCGGCTCGACCTGTGAAACAGCCAATCTCCAATTGCCCGTTGAAGCCCGCTCCGGCTTCCGCTAAGAAGCCGTGACTTGCCGGTTCACCGGCTGGTTCGTTTTCAAGATCGCCGGTCCTGAAAGCACCCGTAGCTCAGCTGGATAGAGCGCTGCCCTCCGAAGGCAGAGGTCACAGGTTCGAATCCTGTCGGGTGCGCCAGAACCTTCAGATACTTACCAAAATCTCGTAGCTGGGTCATATTAGGCGCACCCTCTCTGGCCCAATTCAAAATGGCTAGGGATAGAGCTCCAGGTTTGTTTTCTTTGGGGTGGGAAGAGGGTTGCGACGTCGTCCTCGCAGCCGACCACGGAATGCCCTGCGGCAGGCCAGTTTCCTTCCCCCTTCAGATGGTGACCTCTGCCTTCGCCCCTCACACCACCACAAAATCCGCGTTGGTCATCGCCAGGTTCGCCGCCACCGTGGCAAAATGCTTCGAGCCGCCCGCGGCGTCGCCGTTGCTGTCGTAGTAGAGCCAGCCGGTGTCGGTCTCGTAGATGATGTGCTGGTTGGCATCGGTCGCGGTGCCGGAGGCGTTGGCGGCGAACTGGTCGGCGCTCAGCGTGCCGTTGCCGGCAAGGGCTGCAAAGATCGCGTGATCGAGCACGATGGTGTCGTCGACCACCGAGAAGTCGGTGATGGTGTCGACATTGACGACGAGGCTGAGTGCGGTGGTGAAGAGGAAACTGTCATGGCCCAGCGCGCCGGTCAGCGTGTCGTTGCCGCTGAGGCCGTTGATGATGTTGTCGCCGGAATTGCCGGTGATGACATTGTCGATGTGGTTGCCGGTGCCGTTGATGGAGGCCCCGCTGCGCAGGTTGAGGTTCTCCAGTTCCTGGCCGGAGAGATTGAAGCTGACGGAACTGTTGACCGTGTCGGTGCCCTGGCCGTCGAGCTCGATCGGCCGGTCGCCGGCATTGTCAACCCAGTAGGTGTCGTTGCCGGTGCCGCCCTGCATCGTGTCGGCGCCGGCCTTGCCATCCAGCGTGTCGTTGCCGCCGAGCCCGATCAGCGTGTTGGCGCCGGCATTGCCGTTGAGCGTGTTGTCGGTGGAATTGCCGGTGCCGTTGATGTTGCCCGCGCCGGTCAGGGTCAGGTTTTCCAGCTCCTGGCCAGAGAGGTTGAAGGAGACGGAACTGAAGACGCTGTCGGTGCCCTGGCCGTTGAGCTCGAAGATATGATCGCCAATATTGTTGACGAAATAGGTGTCGTTGCCGAGGCCGCCCCGCATGGTGTCGGCGCCGCCGAGGCCGTCGAGGATATTGTTGCCGCTGTTGCCGGTGATGTCGTTGATGGTCGAATTGCCGGTGCCGTTGATGTTGCCTGTGCCGAGCAGCGTCAGGTTCTCCAGCTCCTGGCCGGAGAGGTTGAACGAAATGGCGCTGTTGACCGTATCGAAGCCCTGGCCGTTGAGCTCGATGACATGATCGCCGATGTTGTCGACGAAGTAGGTGTCGTTGCCGAGGCCGCCCTGCATGCTATCGGCGCCAGCCATGCCATCCAGCGTGTCGTTTCCGCCGAGCCCGAAGAGCGTGTTGGCGCCGGAATTACCAGTGAGAAAATTGCCGGTGGAATTGCCGGTGCCGTTGATGTTTGCCGCGCCAAGCAGCGTCAGGTTTTCCAGCTCCTGCCCTGAGAGGTTGAAGGAGACGGAACTGAAGACGCTGTCGGTGCCCTGGCCGTTGGCCTCGATGATATGATCGCCGGCATTGTCGACATAGTAGATGTCGTTGCCGACGCCCCCTTGCATGGTGTCGGCGCCGGCCTTGCCGTCCAGCGTGTCGTTGCCGCCGAGCCCGATGAGCGTGTTGGCGCCGGCATTGCCAGTGAGAACATTGCCGGCCGAATTGCCGGTGCCGTCGATGCTTGCGGCGCCGAGCAGCGTCAGGTTCTCCAGCTCCTGGCCTGAGAGATTGAAGGAGACGGAGCTGAAGACGCTGTCGGTGCCCTGGCCGTTGAGCTCGATGACACGGTCGCCGGCATTGTCGACATAGTAGGTGTCGTTGCCGGCGCCGCCTTGCATGGTGTCGGCGCCGCCAAGACCGTCGATGACGTTGTCGCCGCTGTTGCCGGTGATGGTGTTGGCAAGTTGGTTGCCGGTGCCGTTGATGGACCCTGTGCCGGTCAGCGTCAGGGTCTCGATCTCCTGGCCGAAGAGATTGAAGGAGACGGAGCTGAAGACACTGTCGGTGCCCTGGCCGTTCGCCTCGATCACTTGGTCGCCGGCATTGTCGACAATGTAGGTATCGTTGCCCAGACCGCCTTGCATCGTGTCGGCGCCGCCAAGGCCGTCGATGATGTTGGCGCCGGCATTGCCGATGATGGTTTGAGCGAACTCATTGCCGGTCAGGGGGAGGGCGGTCGTGGCGGCAACATTGTCCGTCGCCAGCGTCTCGATCTGCTGGCCCGCGGCCAGTGCATAGCTGACCGAGGTCCGGACGGTGTCATTGGTGCCTTCGCTCGCCGCCTCGAACACCTGGTCGCCGGCATTGTCGACGGTGTAGATGTCGTTGCCGGCAAGGCCATGGATGGTGTCAGCGCCGATGCCGCCATTCAGCGTGTCGGCGCCCGCCGTGCCGATCAGATTGTCGCCGTCGCCATCGACGCCATGGACAGTGATGGTCACCGTGCCGATGCTGCCGCCGGCGAGCGTATAGGTGAAGCTGTCGGTTGCGGTCGTGTTGCTCGCACCCGACGACGCACCCGGCAGGTCGTTGAAGACGCCATTCGGATCATAGTCGAAGGTGCCGTCCGCATTCAGCGTCAACAGCGCGCCGGAGGCCAGCGTGATCTCGGTGCCAACATTGCCGGCGACGCCGTTCACGGCGGCGACTGAAAGCGGATTGTCGATGTCGACATCGATGCCGTCGCCATTGTCGGCGAAGACGTTGAAGCCCGGGCCGATCGCCGTCGCCTCGTTGGTCGAAAAGGAATCGACCGCCGCAAGCCCGGGGTCGTCGACCGCCGCCACGCTTATGCTGACCGTGGCGACGTTCGAAGTCGTCGTCCCGTCACCGACCTTATAGGTGAAGCTGTCGGCGCCGTTGTAGTTGGCGTCGGCCGTGTAGCTCAGCGATCCGTCGGCATTCAGCGTCAGCACGCCGTGCGACGGGCCGTTGACCGGCAGCGCCGTCAGCGGATCGTGGTCGGCATCGCTGTCGTTGGCCAGCAGGCCGGGCGCCGCAATCGTCAGCTGCGTGTCCTCGCTGGCGCTGTAGCTGTCGTTCGCGGCAACCGGCGCGTCGTTGACGGCGTTGACGTGCACCGTCGTCGTTGCCGTATGTGTCTGTAGATCGCCGTCGAAGCTCACCGTGACCGTGCGATCGGCGGCCGATGGGTCGGCGCCGTTGCTGTTGGAATAGGTCAACGCATGCAGCAGCGTTTCGAAATTCGCGTTGTTCAGCGAAAGATCGAGGGTGACGGTCAGGTCATGCCCGTTCTGGCCATCGCCACCGGCCGCGATCGTTCCGACGGTTACCCCGCCGACCGTGACGACGCTGCCGGCGGTGAGGCCGTCGGAAAGCGAAACATCGCCTGAGGTGTCGAAGCCAAGTACGTCCTCGGCCGCCGTGCCGCCGCCGGTGATCGAGACCGTGAGATGCCCGGGCTGCGCCAGATTGTTTGAATCGTAGGTGTAAAAGACCGTGCCGTCGGCATCGGCCAGCGAAGCGGCGGTGCCGGTATCGAGACGGACAGCCGGCCCGTCCTCGGTGAAGGTCGCCGCGTCGCCGTCGAGACCGGCAAAGGTCGGCAAGGCATACATGCCGGCATCGCGGCTGGTGTCGTTCTGGCCCTCGATCAGGCTGAATGCACCTGTCAGGCCGGTTGACTCGGACACGTCGCTGTCGGTCGCGTCGTTGGAGACAGGCGAGTCCTGCGTCGTCAGCACATATCCCGAGGGCGCCGTGAACTGCAGCTGATAGGAACCGGGCAGGAGATTGGTGAAATTGTAGTGCCCGTTCGCATCGGTGGTGGCGGTTGCCAGGATGTTATGCGCCGCGGATGTGTCGACAAGTGAGACGGAAACGCCGGCAATTCCCACCTCGCCGACGTCCTGGCGACCGTTGAGGTTGATGTCGTTGAAAACGAAATCGCCGACCGTGGCGGGCACGGCCATGCCGGCGTCCACACTGGAGATGTCGGCGTTTTCCACGAGGACGATCGTCGGCGCGATGCCCAGGGAATTGACGTCGCTGTCGAGGGCGGCATCACCACCTTGGTTCGCCGGTGAGAAAATATGACCGTCGGCGTCGAACTGGACAGAATAGGCGCCATCCGCGATGTCGGTGAAGGAATAGCCTCCATCGAGACCGGTCGTGGTCGAGACGTCGACCGCGTTGCCGAGATGGTCCGTGCCCAGAAGGTGCACGGTAATTCCGCTCAACACGGCACCGTCGTCATTGATGCCGTTGCCGTTTTTGTCGTCGAACGCGGTGCCGCTGATCATGTTGTGATCGAGCCCGGTCAGCGCCAGCGCATTGCCTGCGCCACCGGGATTGCCCGCGGCATCGCTATAGGTTGCGCCGGCGACACCGATGCTGCCATGCACCGCGTTGGGCGTGAAAATGGCTGTCCGCGTCAGGCCCGTGCCGGTGATCGCGCTGAGCGTACCGCCACTGACGGTGACATCGCCCGTCGAGCCGTCCCACGCAAAGGTCGAGCCGGGGTCCTCGCTGAAGGTGAACGTGATCGTTGCCGATTCGCCGGCGTGGATCTGGTCGATGTCGCTGGAGATCGTCAGGGTCGGCGCGCTGGTGTCGAGGGTGAAGTCCAGCGACGACGTTGCGGTGTTGCCGGCGGCGTCCGTTTGGCTCGCCACGATGGTGTGCTGGCCGTCCAGCAGGCCGGTCGGCGTGAAGGCCCAGACGCCGGCGCCGTTGGCTGTCGCCGTCCCGGCGATGGCATTGCCGTCGACGGTGAAGTGCACGATGGCGTTGGCGTCACCCGATCCGGTCACCGTCGCGACATTGGTGATGGTGTCGCTGCCCGAAACGCCGCTATCGATCTGCAATTGATTGGTCAACGCCGGCACGGTGGTGTCGAGTGTGAAGGTCAGCGACACCGTTCCGGTATTGCCGGCGGCGTCGGTCTGGCTCGCCACGATGGTGTGCTGGCCGTCCAGCAGGCCAGTCGGCGCGAATGTCCAGACGCCGGCGCCGTTTGCGGTCGCCGTCTGGGCGACTGGGTTGCCGTCGACGGTGAAGTGGACGATCGCGTTAGCGTCACCCGATCCCGTCAATGTCGCGACATTGGTGACGGTGTCGGCGCCAGAAATGCCGGTATCGGTCTGGAGATGGTTGGTCACCGCCGGCAAGGTGGTGTCGAGGGTGAAGGTCAGCGACGAGGTTCCGGTGTTGCCGGCGTCGTCGGTTTCGCTTGCCACGATGGTGTGCTGGCCATTCAAGAGGCCGGTCGGCGTGAATGTCCAGACGCCGGCGGCGTTGGCGGTTGCCGTCTGGCCGATGAGCGTGCCGTCGACGGTGAAATGCACGACCGCGTTGGCGTCGCCCGTCCCGGTCAGCGTCGCGACGTTGGTGAGGGTGTCGCTGCTCGAAAGGCCGGTGTCGTTCTGGAGGTGGTTGGTCACGACAGGTGCTGTGGTGTCGATGCCGGTCAGCACGACATTGTCGAACAGCGTCTGGCCAGTGCCGATTTCGGTGATGAGGACCTTGACGGCCAAGCCGCGTGTGGTCGCGTCAAGCGCGGCTGTGTTCAGTACGTAGTGCGCGACGCTGCCATGGGCCTGCACAGCCGATGAGGTGTCATAGTCCTGCGAGGCGATCTGGATCCCGCCCGCGAACACCTGCACCCGCACGGTGGTTCCGTTGCCCGTGTCGGCCCGGCTCCCGAGGTCGAAAGCGACACTGTAGCTGTCGAAGTTTCCAGGCGCGTTGACCGTCTGCGATACGCTGCCACCGTTACCCAAAAAACCGATATTGCTGCCGGCAAAGCCGGTCGAAACGGCTGATGTCGGCGCGAAAGCGCCGAATGAGCCGATCCCGGTCCATCCCGTCAGCACGCCAGCCACCGTATTGCCGGCAGTGTGATCGATACTCACGCCGGGGCCGGTGTCCGACAGATCGATGAGCTGGAAATCGCCGTCAGCGAGAAGGTTGGAGATCGCGATCGTCGTGTTGCCGTTGACGTCGGTGGATGTCACGAAACGATTGCCGAGATAGCTGTGGGTGACGTCGAGCTGCAGGATCTCGCTACCGCCGGAAGCGCGGGTGACCGTCAGGATGTGGGTGCCCGAATCATACGAGACGCCGGTCGCCGAACCAAAGCCGAGCAGTGAAATCGTGTCGGATGTGCCGAAATTCTTGAGCTGGTTGGCGATGTTCACACCCGAAGCGAGCTGCAGCGCGCCATGGCCGAAGAAGTTGATGGCGCCCGATCCGGCGGCGGTTGTGTTGGCCAGTGAAAGCGTGCCGCTGTAGACGGTGATGCCGCCGGCAAAGCCGTTAGCGCCACCCAGCTGCAGCGTTCCAGCGCCTTTCATGACGATGCCGCCGATGCCGTCGCCGTCCTGGATGACGTCGTTGATGGTCGAGATCTGCCCGAGCGCCGTCGCGAAATTTATGGTCGTGCCGTGCAGGAAGATGCCGGAGCCGGCCGATCCGCCGCCGCCACCGCCCTGGACCCCCATGCCCTGATTCGGGCCCGACGCGCCTCCCTGCACCGCGCCGCCGGAGATCGTGCCTCCGGCGATGGTCAGCGTGCCAAGCGTATCGACGAAGATGGCACCGCCTGCTCCCAGGCCGCCGCCGCCGCCGGCGTATCCGGCATGGCTGAAACTTCCGACGCCGCCTCCACCAGCGCCCCAGCCGCCATTTCCAGGCACATTGGGTGCGCCGGCAGAGGGTGTGGCCGCGCCGCCGCCGGCGCCAAAGCCACCACTTGCACCACTGCCGCCAGGGCCGGAGCCAGTCCCGCCAATGCCGCCTATGCCGAAGCCGGTGCCATCGTTGAGGAAGCCGTTCCACAGGCCGCCGTTGGCGAAAGTGCTGCTGATGCCGCCGCCATTGCCGCCGATGGCCCGGTCGCCGGTGAAATCGACATTGCTGATTGTCACATTGGCGCCGGCGCCGACGAACAGGCCGCCGCCCAGCCCGGCGCCGCCGCCGCTGCCATTGCCTTGCCACACGCCGCCGGTACCGCCTCTCGCCGTGGTATGGACGATGTCGAGGTCGTTGATCGCGACAGTGCCGTGCTCGATGACGAAGCCGCCATAGGTGTTGGCGCCGTCAATCGTCTGGCCATTGCCGTTGATGGTCAGGTTTTCGCCGGCCGTCAGGAACAGCGGCGTCATATTCCCGCTGAGCGTGAAGCTGGTCGTGAAATTGAAGATGTCTGTCCCGGCGCGGCCCGCGATAGCGGTGATCGCCGCGTTGAGGGTAGCCTGGTCGGAAATCGTGAAAGTGGTCATCGTCGTCCCTCGTTAGCGCCCGCTCCGACGCCTGGCGGTGATGGCCGGGTTCGCCGCAAAACTTGATCCTCTGGGTTTAGCCGCCGACCCCAGTCGGCAAGAGGAATGCGCCAACGCGCCGCGTCCTGGACCGCAGGCGCGCGAGGGGTCGCGCCCCGCCATCCGAAAAGACCTGCCGCTCAAGCGTCATCCGCCCCTTGTGCCCCGCTGGAGCCCGTCGACAGGACACAGCTGTCCGCCCGGATGCCGCGCCAGGGACAGCGCATCCGTTTCAAGCACCAAATTCTTGAGGCAACCCAAACCAAACCCAACCGCGGCGGACGCTAGGTCGGGACTTGCTCGCGGTCAATTCGCGGCATTTGACTATTTCTGGGCGGACTTTTGCATGGCCGCGGACAACCGGGCAGCGAAGGCAATGGAAGACATGAATTGCCGCTGAACCACTTCAAGCGCGACGCGCTTTTTAGGACACGGCCGCCACGGCCCGCACACTCTCCCGTTCCACGAGCGGGCATTCCAGCTTGGTGATCGGATAGCGTCCTCGCCCAGGAGCCGCCGGCACCTCGAGCTGCTCGATCGCCCATTGTCCCATTGCCATGTGCGGCAGGATCGAGGTCGTCAGCGGCGGGAACAAATGCCGGGCGATTTCCTCGTCGTCGTAGCCGACGACGGAAATGTCCTGCGGGATGTGCAGGCCGGCTTCCTTCAGCGCTTCGTAGCAGCCGATCGCGGTGCGGTCGTTCTGGCAGAAGATGGCGGTCGGCCGGTCCTTCAGCGCCAAAAGCTTGGCGGTCGCGGCATAGCCGGCGCTGGCCGACCAGTCGCCCTCGACCACCAGTTCGGGATCGAACGGGATGTCGGCGGTGGCGAGCGCCCGGCGATAGCCCTTCAGCCGGTCTTGTGCGGCCTGCATCCACGGCTCACCGGTGATGGTGGCGATGCGGCGGTGGCCGTGGCTGATCAGGTGGCGGGTGGAACTTTGGCCGCCGGCGATCTCGCTCGGCACCACGGCGGGGAAGGCATAGTCCGCCGTGTAGCAATTGAGCAGGATCACCGGGATGTCGAGGCCGTAGAGATAGTCGGGTGCGGTTATCTCGCGGGTGAAGATGGTCATGTAGATCAGCGCCGAAATGCCCCGCTTGGTCAAGGCGGCGATGGCGCGCGGCTCCATGACGGAATCGCCCAGCGTCTGCGCCACCAGAAGCACGTTGCCGGCGTTCCACGAGGCCTGCCGCGCGCCTTCGATTGCGACGACGGCTTCGGGGCTGGTGGCAAGCTGGTCGACGGCAAAGCCGATAACGCCGTCAAGCCCTTCGAACGAGGCCACGGGCGCCCGCAGGGCGGAGAATGCCGGCGCGGTATAGCCGAGGGAGCGCGCGGCCTCGATCACCCGTTCGCGCGTCTGCTGCGACAGCTTGATGCCGGGCGAATTGTTGAGCACGAAGGAAACGGTCGCCTGCGAGCAGCCGGCGGCCCTGGCGATGTCGGTCATGGTGACGCGACCCCTGGCGCTCTTTGCCGGCGGCTTGCGCCGCTTCGCCGTGTCGAGGGTTTCCGGATCCGTCGTCTCGCTCATGGCATCCCCAATCCTAGGCCTGTCTAGCGGCAGCCGGTGAGGCCGACAAGATGGCGTGACATTATCGATTTATAGAAATCGCTGCGATCATTTATATCTATTAGCGCTCCCGAGGTCCATCTCTCATGCAGTGCCACACAGTCCGGAACCCAAAAGCCACAAGGCTTGGTCTCAAACGCAAGCAATGCGCCGACTCGCCGGCAGGTGCGCCGCGAAACCGCAATACTGCCCGGGATAGAGCTCAAAAACTAATACTGTTTACTAATACAAGAATGCGCTGTACCGTCAATCCATCGCATCCGGCCGGTCGGTCCGGGAGCGGTGGGAGTGCGTGAAAATAGCCCGATGGCGAGCGGATACTACCTCCGCAAGCTGTGTTTCGGACAAGTGATATGTCTGACAAATCGGACTATTTACGAACGAAGGATGAGTCTCTAAAGTCCATGATCGCAGCTGGAACGACGCCGTTGTTTCGGCGCCGGGACCCTTTGAGGAGGAGGGCGTTCAAGCTGCAGACGGCAAATTCCAGGTGACTAAGATCGGTCAGTCGAACGACTGAGCCAAACGGGAGGTTGAACATGAAATCCTTGATACGAAATGCATCCGTAGCCACAGCGGCGCTGCTCATCGGCCTGACGGCGACGGCCATCGCACGCGCCGACGACAAGCCGACGCTGGCCTTCGTCGTCAACGGCGCTTCCGATTTCTGGAAGGCGGCCGAAGCCGGCGTCAAGAAGGCGCAAGGCGAACTGCCGGACTACAATCTTGAGCTCAAATATCCCGAGCAGTCCTCCGTCGCCATCCAGCAGCGGCTGATGGATGACCTGGTTACGGCTGGCGTCAAGGGCATCATGGTCTCGGCCGTCGATCCCAAGACCTCGACCGACGGACTGAACAAGATCGCCTCGCAAACGGCGCTGTTCACCACCGACAGTGACGCCCCGCAAACCAAGCGTGTCGCCTATATCGGCTCGTCCAACGTCGATGCCGGCAAGCAGGCGGCCGAGATCGCCAAGAAGGCGATGCCCAATGGCGGCAAGTGCCTCGGCTTCGTCGGCCTGCTCGGCGCCGACAATGCCAAGGAGCGTATCCAGGGCATGAAGGACGGCCTCGCCGGCACCAAGATCGAACTCGTCGACGTGCGTGGCGACGACATCGACCAGGCGCGCGCCAAGAAGAACGTCGAGGACGCGCTGGTCGCCAGCCCCGACGTCACCTGCATGGTCGGCTTCTACTCCTACAACACGCCGCGCATCTATGAAGCGCTGCGCGACGCCGGCAAGCTCGGCTCGATCACCGTCGTCGGCTTCGATGATGATCCGATCACGCTGGGCGGCGTCAAGGAAGGCACCGTTGCCGCCACCGTCGTGCAGCAGCCCTTCGAATGGGCCTATCAGGGCATGAAGCTGATGGCTTCCTATCTCAAGGGCGACAAGTCGGGCATCCCGGAGGGCGGCCTGATCATCATCCCGACCAAGATTATCGGCAAGGACGACGTCGACGCCTATGCCGCCAATCTGAAGGCGATGTCCGGAAACTGAGACAGAGCAATTGCGCCGGTCCGGGGTTCGCCCCGGGCCGGCATTCGTATTGACGGGCCGGCGAAGGCCGGTCAGTCTGTAGCCCACCGGCTGCTGTCAGGCGTGATGAATTATTCCGAAACATCCATAACGGCGTCCACCCCGTTCCTCACGCTCGAGAACGTGCGCAAGACCTATCCAGGCGTCGTGGCGCTGGACGGCTTCTCCATGGAGGTCAGGCCGGGCGAGGTCATCGGCCTCGTCGGCGAAAACGGCGCCGGCAAATCGACCTTGATGAAGATACTCGGCGGCGTCACCAGACCCGACACCGGCACCGTCACCGTCGACGGCATCGCCCATGACGGGCTCTCGGTCGAAGCCAGCCTCGGTTCGGGCATCGCCTTCGTCCACCAGGAACTCAACCTGTTCGACAATCTCGATGTTGCCGCCAACATCTTCTTTGGCCGCGAGCCGTTGCGCGCCGGCGCGCTCAAGCTCGTCGACCGCGCCCGGCTGCGCACCATGGTGGCGCCGCTGCTGAAGCGCGTCGGCGCTAATTTTTCAGCTGACACGCCGGTCGCCGCCCTGTCGCTGGCCCAGCAGCAGATGGTCGAGATCGCCAAGGCGCTGTCGATCAAGGCAAGGTTGGTCATCCTCGACGAGCCGACATCGAGCCTGCCACTCGCCGAAACCGACAAATTGCTCGACGTCATCAAGGCGTTGAAGGCCGACGGCATCAGCGTCATCTTCATTTCGCACCGCCTGCATGAGGTCGAGCGCGTCGCCGACCGCGTCGTCGTACTGCGCGACGGCATGCTGGCCGGAACGCTGCAGAAGAGCGCCATCAACCACGACCAGATGGTCAAGCTGATGATCGGCCGCATGCTGAAGGAGCGCGAAAAAGCCTCCGAGGCCGCGCGGGCTCCCGGCGCGGTCGCGCTTGCCGCCAAGGCCATCCGCACCCCTGCCTATCCCAGCCGGCCTGTCGATCTCGATGTCAGGCGCGGTGAAATCCTTGGCCTTGCCGGGCTTGTCGGCTCCGGCCGCACCGAACTGGCGCGGGTGTTTTTCGGCATCGACAGCAGCCTTGGCGGCGCGCTCGAGCTCGGCGGCAAGCCGCTTGCGCTGGGCTCGGCGGCGGATGCCGTCGCCCACGGTATCTTCCTGGTGCCCGAGGACCGCAAGCTGACCGGCATCCTGCTCGACCTGTCGATTGCCCAGAACATCTCGCTGCCCAATCTACCGGCGCATGCGCGCCGCTCGCTGGTTTCGGCAAGTGCCGAGACCGCCACCGCCGAAAAGCAGAAGAGCAATCTCGGCATCAGGGCGCCGTCGGTGCAGACACGCACCGGCACGCTTTCGGGCGGCAACCAGCAGAAGGTCGTGCTCGGCAAATGGCTGGCCATGAACCCGAAAGTGATGATCCTCGACGAGCCGACGCGCGGCATCGATATCGGCGCCAAGGCGGAAATCTATGGGCTGATGCGGGCGCTGGCCGATGCCGGCGTCGCCGTGCTGATGATCTCCAGCGACATGGAGGAGGTGATCGGCGTGTCCGACCGCATCGCCGTCATGCATGAGGGCCAGATCTCGGGCATTCTCGACAAGGACCAGTTCAGCCAGGAAAACGTGCTGCTGCTGGCGGTGGGCAAGCAGCCGAAATAGTTTTTTTGCCGCGGGGTCGCGGGAAGCGCGATCTGCTCAGGCGGCATTGGGGAGAAGACGATGAGCAAGAAAGATCTCGGCCTGCTGATCCTGATCCTGGTGGTGGGAACGGTGGTGGCGATCATCAACCCGCGCTTCCTGCTGCCGATCAATCTCGCCAACACCTCGAACCTGATCGGCCTGTTCGGCATCCTGTCGATCGGCCAGGCCTTCGTCATCATCACCGGCGGCATCGAATTGTCGGTCGGCTCGGTTGTCGCGTTGCTGGGAACGCTGTTCATCGACTTCATCGCCGTGCGCGAACTGGACTGGCCGCTGGCCTTCGTGCTGATCATCGCGCTCGGCGCCATCATCGGCCTAGTGCATGGCTGGCTGATCACGCGGCTCAAGCTGCAGCCCTTCGTCGTCACCCTGTGCGGCCTGCTGATCTATCGTGGCGTCGCCCGCTTCTACACCGCCGACGGCACCGCCGGCTTCGCCTTCGGTCAGAATTTTCCTGACCTGGAATTCCTGACGGCCGGCCGCTCCTGGGGCGTGCCGAACAGCTTCATCGCGCTGATCGTCATCTCCATCGTCATGTGGGTGGTGCTGCACCGCTCCGTGTTCGGCCGCTATCTCTACGCCATCGGCAAGAACGAGGAGGCGGCGAAGTACTCCGGCATCCGCACAGGCCGCGTCGTCATGGCCGCCTATGTCATCTGCGGTGTACTGACGGCGCTGTCGGCGATCTATTTCGCCATGTACACGCGCTCGATCTCGCCGGCCAGCCATGGCCAGTTCTACGAGCTTTATGCCATTGCCGCGGCCGTGCTCGGCGGCTTCTCGCTGCGCGGCGGCGAGGGCTCGTTGATCGGCGTCATCCTCGGCACGGTGCTGCTGCAGGAGCTGCAGAACCTCGTCAATCTGCTCGGCATCCCGTCCTCGCTCAATTTCGCGGTGATGGGTGGCGTCATCCTCATCGGCGTGCTGGTCGACCAGCAATGGGGCGTGTTCCGGGCAAGACGGCTGATGGTCGACGCCGCTCGCAAGAACGTGGCCGGTGCGGCCGCGGAATAACCGCCAGCCCCCGCACAGCTGGGTATCGATGAAATGATTGCAGCCGTGGTGTTCTTCTGCGATCCCTGAACACGCACATCGGGCCAATTGCCTGATATCGATGGCGGATGGATGGCAGACGATGGGTGCAGTTCCTGAACAGCTGACGCTCAGGGCCGGGGCGCTCGAGGTCGATCTCGTGCCGCGCATTGGCGGCAGCGTGGGCGCGCTGCGCTGGCGCGGCATCGACCTCATGCGCCGGCTTTCCGATGACGATCGGCAAGCGGGCAACGTGCTTGGCGTCGCCATGTTTCCGATGATGCCCTACGCCAACCGCATCGCTGGAAATGCCTTCGACTTCGCAGCCAGGCGCTGGCAGGTCCAGCCGAACAATCCACCCGAAAAAATCAACGTGCATGGCAGTGGCTGGAAACACGCCTGGACCGTCGCTGAGGCGAGCGGCGCCCAGGCAACGCTGTCGCTGGATATCGCGGCCGGCGTCGAACCCTACTCCTACCGCGCGACGCAGGCTTTCGTGGTGTCCGAGGTAGGGCTCAGCGTGGCCATGACGCTGACCAACGCGGGCCCGGTTTCCATGCCGTTCGGTTTTGGCCTGCATCCCTGGTTCGATCGCGACCCGGACGTCACGTTGCAGTTCGAGGCGACGCGGTTCTATCTCGAAGAACCGCAAGGCATCGCGGGCGATCCGATCAGGCTTGCACCCGAACTCGACTTCGCCGCTGGCCGGCCTTTGCCCGCCGGCTGGCGCAACAATGACTATGGTGGCTGGATGGGCGAGGCGACACTTCGCTTTCCCCTGCGCGGCGCAGGCTTGCGCATCAAGGCCGATCCCGTCTTCGGACACCTGATGCTGTACGCCGACCCGACGAAACCGTATTTCTGCGTCGAACCACAGACCAACGCCTCCGGCGCTTTCAACCGGGGCGGATGGAGCGATCCGGACGAAGGCATCATCGTGCTCGCCCCAGGCGAAAGTGCGGCTGGCACCGTGTCCCTGATGCCCTTTGCGCTCGGGGCTTAAGGCGACCGCGCCAGGGCCAAGCCCTACCGATTGGTTCCGCGTGCGGCGCGACGAACGCTTTGCAACAGGATGGCGAGGCAGCCTATCAACAGCAGGGCGCCGCCGAGCAGCGGCGGCAGCGCCAGCAGCTTCACCGCCGCCGTGATGATGGCCACCAGGACCAGCGCCAGCAGCGCCAGACTGCCGTCATCGACGAACATGCCGAAGAATTCCTTGGCCGCGAGACGAATGACGTTCATCGGGCGAGCCCTCCGGTAAGTGTGGGGTAGGCACCGCGCAGCCAGCGCACCATGGCAAACGACGCCAGCGCGACGATGGCGAAAATCGCGAGCAAGGCGAGATCGGCACCCGGCCAGTCGGCGCCGATGCCTTCGCCGGTCCAGAAGATGCCGAAGCTGGTCAGCATCAGCCCGACGACGAATTTGAGCGCATTTTCCGGCACCCGCGCCAGCGGCCGGTGAACCGCCAGGCCGATAAGCATCACCAGGACAAAAGCCGCCAGGGCGCCGAGGCTGGCGTAGAGCGTTTGCCCATGTGCAGCGCCGACCGCAATGACGATGAACACCACCTCGACGCCCTCGAGCAGCACCGCCTTGAACGACGCCAGCCCGGCGAGGTAGTCGGCGCGGCGGTCGTTGGCCTGCTGGTGCAAGGCTGCGGTTTCCTTGGAGAAGGCCGCCTCCTCGTCATGCAGGGCGATGACGCCGACGCTGCGCAGGATGGCCTTTCGCAGCCAGCGCATGCCGAACAGGATCAGCAGCACCCCGACGACGAACTGCAGCGTGGTGATGGGTACGAGCGCCAGCAGCGGGCCGAACGTCAGCACCAAAGCCGCCAGCAGCGCCAGCGCCAGTGCTGCGCCGGTCAGTGCCGGGCGCCAGCTGCGCGTCACCCCGACAGCGAGCACGATGGTGAAGGCCTCGACGACCTCCACGAAGGACGCCAGGAATGCCGCCGTGATCGTCGAAAGTATGGGTGTCAGAGTCTGCATGAAGGTTTCCTGTATCGTCTCGTTTGACCATGATCTGTTCGAAGGTCGTTGCCCAGCGGATAGCGCATCACTATGCGCTCAGCACCACACAGCGCTCCGGTGGCAGCGAAAAAGCAAGTGAGGCGCCAATTGGCGGCGCTTCCGGCCAGTCGAGCCGCACGCGCTGCGGCCCCAGATCGACCGCCAGTCGCCAGCATCGGCCCTGGAAGGCGCTCGACAGCACCCTGCCTTGCAGGCGGTTGTCGGGATAGGCGTCGGCCGGGCGCGCGTCCTCGGGGCGAATGACCAGCATGCCGGCGCCGGAACGGGCGCCCGGCGTGCGCACTGTCTCGGCATCGCTGTCGGCGATCGAGAAGCGTTCGTCACGAACCTCGCCGCGAACGATCGAAAAGCCGCCGATGAAGCTGGCCACGAAGGAATCGGCTGGCGCTTCGTAGATGGCGCGCGGCGTATCGAACTGGACGATCTCGCCCGCCCGCATGATGGCGATGCGGTCGGAGACGGCCATCGCCTCCGCCTGGTCGTGCGTCACATAGACGACGGTGATGGCTTCGCGGCGCACCAACTCCATCATCTCGATGCGCATATCTTCGCGCAGCGCCGCGTCGAGATTGCTCAGCGGCTCGTCGAACAGCATCAGCGCCGGCCGGGCGGCAAGGCAGCGCGCGATGGCGACGCGCTGCTGCTGTCCGCCGGATAATTCCGTGGGATAGCGATCCCGGTAGGGAGCAAGACGGGTGACGTCGAGCGCATGGGTCAGCCGCTGGGCGATGTCGCGGTCCGAAAGCCGCTGCGCCTTGAGCCCGAAGGCCAGATTGTTGGCGACCGTCATGTGCGGCCACAGCGCATAGTCCTGGAAGACCATGCCGATCTGCCGCCTTTCGGGCGGTATGACTGACTTTTCGCTCCACACGACGCGTCCGTCCAGCGTGATCAACCCCTTTTCGGGCTCGACCAGTCCGGCAATGATGCGCAGCAGCGTGGTCTTGCCGGACCCGCTGGCGCCGAGAAGGGACACCACCTCGCCGGCGGCGATCTTAAGATCGAGGTTGGTCAGAATGGCGCGGCCACCGAGCGACTTGCAAATGCCGGCGCAATGCAGGGAGGCGGTCATGACAAGGTTCCCGCTCTGGCGATCTGACCGCTGCCGGGTTCGACATGCCCGCCACTACGGCGCGGTTTGACGAACCGCTGAAGCGGGTACCAGACCAGTGCCGCGCCGATTCCCGCGGCCGCCATGGCGACCAGCGCGATTGCCGATGCCAGTCCGTCACGGTCGTGGCTGAACAGTTTCAAGATGAGCGTCGGCGCCGGCGGGCCGCTCTGGGGAATGAGCATCTGCGAGATCGGCAGTTCGAACACGGTGCGGATGAACGTCAGCAGGAAGGCCGTCACCACGCTCAGCAGGATCAGCGGCAGGGTGATCGCCAGCAATCGCCGGATTGTCCCGACGCCGTGCAGGCGCGCCGCATCCGTCAGGCTCGGCGCCAACTGGCCGATGGCCGAAAGGATCACCACCAGGCAATAGGGAAGTGCCGCCGCGACATAGCCCACGACCAGCAGCGAGCCATCGCCATAATGGGGAAACGGCCAGTCGCGAAAACCCGGTAGCCGATTCCAGACAAGGATATAGCCGAAGCCGAGCACGATGCCCGGTATCGCCACAGCGCCCAGCGACAGGCCGACGACGGCGGTGCGCAGGACCGGGCTCGCACGGTCGAGCTGCGCCGACATCAGCAAGGCAAGCGCGCTGGCGATCACCGCCGTCAGCCCGGCATAGAACAGGCTGCGCAGCAAGCCGTCATTGGCCGCGGTGTTCAGGCTGAGCGCCGCCACCACATTGACGGTGGTGACATTGCTCCAGATCAGCCCATGGCCCAGCGTTTGCGTCAGGGCGCGCGCCGCGATCGCGGCGAGCGGCAAGGCGAGCGCGAGGAAAGCGATGGCGAGCGCCGCCGCCATGGCGAGCCAGCGCCAGCTGCCGAGATTGTAGAGCCGGGCCGGCCGGGCGCGCCCCGAAATTAGGCGCGGATCGGCGCGGCGACGCAACATCCGGTCCGTCACCACGACGAGCAGGACAAGACCGAGCAAGACCAGAGCCTGGGCGCCGGCAGCGGGAAAGTCGACGGGATAATCGCTTGCGGCCGCGTAGATGCCATAGGTCAGGACACCGAAGTCAGACATTCTGGCAATGGTCGAGGCGAGGCCGAAATCGGACAGCACCTCGGCGAAGGTGGCGATGAAACTCAAGGCGATGGCCGGCGCCAGCAAGGGACCGTTGATGCGCAGCCAGATCCTGAGCGGCCTGGCACCGGAGAGCCGCGCGGCATCTTCCAGTTCGCTGCCCAACCCGGCCAGCGCGCTGCCGATAATGAAGGCCGCCAGCGGGAACAGGCTGAGCGTGTGGACGAACACCAGGCCGGTCAGCCCGAAAAACGACGAGCCCAGCCAGGCAGGCAGCAGTCCAAACTGCGCCAGATAGCCGCCGGGCGACATCAGCAACACCCAGGCGAGTGCCTTCAGATAGGACGGTGTCAGGAAAACCAGCCACGGCACCGCGGAAATAGCGGTTCGCAGCGGAATGTCACAGCGCTGGACAAGGACCGCGAAGGCGCCGCCCAAGGCGGTCGTGGTGAAGGCGACGAGCATGCCGAGTTCGAGCGAATGCAGGACCGATCCGGCGACATAGGGCGACCTGAAGACGCGCGCCAGGGGCTCGAGGCTCAAACTGTTGCTGGCACCTTGCGCGGCGAACAGTCCAGGCATCACTGCCTGGACCAGCACCAGGGCAAGCGGCAATCCGATCAGCAGGGCGAACACGGCGTAGACGGCCAACGGTCCACTGCCGCGGACGAGCGCCGGCAGGCCATCTCGCGGCCGCTTTCCGGCGCTGGCGCCGCGGACAAAAGCCGCGGCGCCAGGATGCTGGAGGATCGTCATTGCCAGAACAGCCTGGACCCAAACGGCCGGATCACTGGACGAAATTGTCTTTGTACCACTGCTTCCACTCGGTCTCGTGGGCGGAGGCTGCGGCATCATCAAGATGTGTGTAGGTGATGTTGGTTTCGCGGCCGGGCTTGGCGTTTATGCCCTTGATGATCGGGATGTAGAAGAAGTCGGTGTCGTCGCCATTTTGCATGGCGGCCTGGCCTTCGGCGCTGGTGACGAAATCGATGAATTTCTGCGCCGCGTCCATGTGCTTGGTCTTGGCGCTGATGCCGAGGCCTTGCGGCAGCGATACCGAACCCTCGCTCGGATAGACTGCGACGACGGGTTCGCCGGCAGCGATCTTTGAAAAGATGGCGCTGTCCTGGTTGATGCCGACCGAAGCATCGCCGGTCAGCACGGCCTTGTTCACCTTGCCGCCGCTCGACAGGCCCGACAGCGTCTTGTTGGTCAGCGTCTTGGCCAGCAGAATCTTGCCGGCATCGAGGCCGTTGGTCTGGAAGAAGCCGGCCAGCCACTGGTAGGCCGGGCCCGACAGATTGGGATCCTTGGCCGCGACGCTGCCGGCGAAGGACTGCAGGTCGGACCAGGACTTGGGCATCTTATCGGCTGGCACTTTCTTGGTGTTGACCTCGATGGCCGTGGTGCTGGTGCCGGTCGGCAGGAAGGCGTGGCTTTGCGGGATCAGCGACTTGCCGAGATCCGTGAAGGCCACCTTGTCGTAGGCGGCGGCGGGAACGGCCTGCAGCACATGGTCGGCCGCCATGCGCTCCATGACGGCGGAGCCATCGAGCCAGACGATGTCGAATTGCGGGTTGTCGCCTTCCGCGGCGATCTTGCCCAGCGTCTCGCCGGTGCTGCCGGGCTCGACGACATCGATGGTAAGCCCAGTCTTGGCCTGGAAGGCCTTTGCCACCGGGCCGGCGAAGTCGAGCGCGTCGTAAAGCACCAGGTCGGATGCCGAAGCAGGCGCTGCCATGGAAAGCGCGCTCAAGCCAATTGCAAAGCAGAATGTCGTGCGGATTTTCATCTTGTTCTCCAGTAATTTGCCGTGGGCACAGTAAGTCCCATCATATCATACTAATGAATCTTGAATATTTTGTGTCATCTACGCGAGTTGTTCTGATTATTCTTGCGAACGCCTCGTTTTGTCCATGCCTTGTCAATTGAGCCGCGCAGCGAGCTCAACCGTTCAAGACTGTCAAAGGCGGCTTCGCTGTTGCGCTTCGCCAGCCCGATGATCATTGCCTCGATGAGCACGATCGTGCCGCCATGCATGGCCAAATGGTCGGCCTTGCCACGCGGAACCGGCAGTGTTTCCGCCACCTTGCCGGATACCAGCGGAGCCAGGCTGTCGCTGATCAGCACGACGGGGACGTCAAGTTGCATGGCCTGATCGAGAACGATCTCGACCTCGCGATAGAGCGGCGCGTAAGCCATCATCAGCACGGCATCGCCCTTGCCGAGCCAAAGCAAGCGGTCGGCCAGCGCAATTCCCGACACCGACAGCGCGCTGGTCGGCAGGCCGATCCGGTTGAATTGCAGGCTGGCATAATCGGCCATGGCGCCCGACGGGCCGATGCCGAAGACATGGCGGCGATTGGCTCGCGCCAGAATGTCGATGCTGCGCTCGAAGGCGGTCGCCATCTCCGGACGCTTGAGCACGTCGAGCACGCTCTCATGGAGTTCGATCACGTGTCGCAACGCCCCGGCGCCGTCGTCGCCGGTCTCCTCTAAGGTGCGCGCCAGGCGCTTGCCGGGGGATGGCGTGCCGGTCAGGTCCGACAGCAGCATCTGGCGCAGCGCGGAGAGACTTTCAAAACCAAGCGAACGCGCCGTCCGCACGACCGTCGCGTCGCTGGTGCCGGCCAGTTGGGCGATCTCGGCCGCCGAACCCAGGAGGACGGACTGCTTCTGGTCGACGAAGAACCGCGCCATGCGCTGCTCGGCGGGTGGCAGGCTTTCGATCGCCGCCTGGACACGGGCATCGACCGTCATCTTGAGACCTTCGGAGGCATCGTCTGTCATGAGAGTTGGTTCGCTCGCCCGGCTGTAGTGATTGCAACCGAACCCAACATCCGAAATGTCTGTTACAAGGATGTGACAAGTGCGGTCAGGCGCGGGCGAACGCGTTGCCTGTCCGAAGACGAGCGGCGGCGAACCGCCGGGGGGCATCGGTGGCCGTGGCGTGGCGATGCCAGAAATCGAAGTTGGAGGAGGGCGGCTTGAGAGCAATTCCAGGAAAAATGTGAAACGGTTTTCCCGGGAAAAGCGCATAGCGCTTTCCCCAAGGGAATTGCGTCAAACAAACTGGGGATAGAGCGGTTCGGCTTTTCCGTGAAACGATGAACCGATCTAGATCAAGCCCGACATGTCGGAGAAGGCCATCGCCTTGCGCAGCACCTCGGCGAAGCGTTCACCGGCCGCCTCGCGCGGGCCGCTGTTGTCGATCGAGGTAACATCAGGTCCCGACAAGGTCACACTGGCGCTTCGCGCCAGCCGCGCCAGCACTTCGCCGCGCGACTCGCGCCCGCGCATCGCCAGCCGCTCGGCCAGCACCTCCGGCGAAGCGGTGATCTCGACGATGGCCAGATTGGCATAGCGCTCGCGCAGCACCGGGATGATCGCGCGCGACACGTTGGCGACGGCAACATGGCCATTGGCGACCGACCAGTCGACATCGGCCGGAATGCCATAACGCAGGCCATGCGCCTCCCAGGAGATGGCGAAGGCGCCATCCGCTTCGGCTTCGACGAAGGCCGCGTCGGCCAGCGTGTCGTGATCCTCGCTCGCGGCATCGCTCGGCCTGGTGATGACGCGGCGAACGAACTCCAGCCGGGTCTCGTCGGCAAAGCGGGCTCGGGCGTAGCCGATCACCGTGTCCTTGCCGGCGCCGCTCGGGCCGACGACGGCGACGAAGACGCCATCGCGAATCGGAAACCTCTCGGCGGACAATTCGCGCTCGATCAAGGCCGAGACCATCATGCGACCCGGCGTCCCTGCCGCCAGACCGTGCGCACGACCGGGACATGATCGTCGACACGCACGCGCACCAGATCGGCGCGGCGGCCCTGCTCGATGATGCCGCGGTCGGTCAGGCCGACCGCTTCGGCCGGGTTCTTCGAGACCATGGCGACCGCCTGCGGCAGGGAAATGCCTTCGACAACGTCGCCCAGGAAGAACGCCGACTGGATCAGGCTGAAAGGAATGTAGTCGGACGACAAGATGTCGAGCAGCCCGTCGCCGGCCAGCGTGCGGGCCGAGACATTGCCCGAATGCGAAGCACCGCGCATCACGTTGGGCGCACCCATCAAGACGCCGAGCCCTGCCTGTTTCGAGGCCCTGGCGGCTTCCTCCGTGGTCGGGAACTCGGCGACGCGCACGCCCTGTTCGATCGCCTCGTCGACATGGCCTGTCGTGGCATCGTCGTGGCTTGCCAGAACGATGCCGCGCTCGTGGCAGGCGGCGGCGATATGGACACGGTTCGGTCCCGAATTCCGGGCCGATTCCGCCATCCGTTTTTCGCAGAACAGCTTGAAGTCGCGGTCGGTCAATTTCAGCTTGCGCTGGTAGTAATAGGCATAGGTTTCGAGGTTGACGAACTGGCGCTGGCCGGGCGCGTGGTCCATCAGCGATGCCAGCTTGACCCGCTCGTCGCCGTCGAAATTGGCGAAGGCCTTAAGGCAGTCCGGCGCCGAAACCTCGCAGCGCAGATGGATGAAATGGTCGGCCCGCAGACGATCCTGCTGGACACTGTCCTCGATCGCGTCGGCCAGCTTGCGGATGTCGTCCGATGTCAGGTCGGCGTCCTCGTCCATGCCGACGCGCAAGGCATCGAGCACGGTGGTGATGCCGGCCGTCGCCACTTGCGCGTCATGGGCGAGCACGGCGGCGATCGGGTTCCAGCGCACCTTCGGCCGCGGCGCGTAGTGGCCTTCGAGATGGTCGGTGTGGAGTTCGACCAGCCCGGGAATGATGTAGTCGCCGCCCATGTCCTCGCCGGCATTGTTCCCGCCGGTGTGGCCGGTGCCAGCATCGATGCCGGCGATAAAGCCGTCGCGCAGCACCAGCGAACCCTCGACGATCTCGTCGGCAAGCACGATGCGCGCGTTGGTAAGAACAGTTTCGGCGGTCATTTCAGGCAGTCCTTGTTTATTCCGGCTGGGTTGTTCAGGCGGTTTTTCTGGCAGGGCGGCGCCCGAGCGCGTGATGGGAGAGCACCATGAACGGTGCGCCCGGTTCGGTTTCGACAAACAGCGTCAACGCATCCACCAGCACCGGCTGTTGCAGCACCTCCGCGAACAGGCTGTCGATTGCTGCACGAAGACGAGGGCTTTCCTGTGGCCCCGCCCGGCCGGACAGCGTCATGTGGAAGCGGAAGGTCTCGAAGACATAGGGATAGCCCCACTGGCACAGATTGCGGAATTGGGCCGGCTTCAGCGAGTCCGGGCTGCGCCGTTCGATCTCCGCCTCTGTCAACGGTGCGCGAAACCGGTCGAAACCGAGCACCACGTCATCGGCAAAGCGGTTGAGCGGAGGCAGCGGTCCTTCCGGCACCAGCGCAAAGAAGCTATCGATCTGGCTGACGACAAGGCGCGGGATCGTCACCACCGGCGTTGCCTCGGCAAAATGGTCGAGTGCCGCGCGCAGCGAGGTCTCCGTCTCGTTGGCAGCCAGCCGGAAGGGGGCTTTCAGCGTCGCGTGAAAACCGTAGCGCCGCGCCGAAGCGGTGTGGAAGGCAACTTCCGCCGCCGACAGATCGGCCACCGTCTCCACCGGCCTTGTCGCGCCACCGAACGGGTCGCGGCCCAGCCAGTTGGCGGCGATCCGCGCCAGCGGCTCGTCCTGCCGGGGAGTGAAATAGATGGCGTAGCGCATGAGAAGAAGTCCTCGTTAAAGCGCGCCGCGTTTGAAGAAATGCTGCGACGCGCTTTAAGTCTTGGTTTTTCGCATGTCGTAATCCCAAAACCGCTGCTCACTTTTGGGCGACATGCACTGGCCCCGCTGCCATAGGCGATTTCCATGACGGATTGACGAAGCCTTGATGGGTTTTCGAAGGCAAATCGACGCTGCAGGTTCTTAGCCGACGATTTTCCCAAGCTGGACCAACAGCTTCACCCAAAACGTGCGACCGGTTAGGCTTTCATCAACCATTCGTGCTCGGGCGCGTTGTGGAATTTCCACGTCCGCTTCGGCCCGGCCATCACGTTGAGATAGTAGAGGTCGTAGCCATGGCAAGCGGCGCAGGGATGATAGCCCTTGGGCACCAGCACGACATCGCCATCCTCGATCGCAATGGCTTCGTCCAGCGCGCGATGACCGTTCTTGTCGGCGTCGGTGTAGACGCGCTGGAAGGCAAAGCCCTGCGGCGGGTTGAGGCGATGATAGTAGGTTTCCTCGAGATAGGATTCGGCCGGCAGATTGTCCTGGTCGTGCTTGTGCGGCGGGTAGCTCGACGTGTGGCCGCCGGGCGTGATGACCTCGACCACCAGCAATGAATCGGCCGGCTTGCCTTCCGGCAGGACGTTGGTGACGTAGCGCGTGTTGGTGCCCTTGCCGCGCACCTCTTGGCCGAGATCCTCTGGTCTGATCACACGCACCGGCAGGCCGCCGCCGAGGCCCGGTGCCGAGCATACCGCGAGTTCCAGCTCTGTGTCTGCCGCAACCGACCAGTCGGAACCCTCGGGTACATAGACCGACCACGGTTTGCCCTCGAAGGGCGACATGCGCTCGCCAAGCAGTCCGAGGTCCTTGCCGCCGGCTGTCGCTTTGCCCTTGCCGGTGACAAACACCAGGCAGACCTCGCGATCGTCCGTTTTTCCGGCAGCGCTCTCGCCGGGCTTGAGCCGATGGAGGTCGAAACCGACATAGGTCCAGCCGGCGGTTTTCGGCGTCACATGGGCGACGCGGCCATGGCCCTTGTCGGCCTTCACCAGCAGTTTCGACATCCGGTTACTCCTTCGGTTCGGCCTCGGCCGTTGTCTTGCTCTCGTCGGCCGGCCTCTCGTCGGCCGGCTTGTAGAGATAGAAGAACTGCCACACGGCGTAACCGGCGAAGCCGAGCGCGATCACGCCCCAGAACGGCGTGCCGGTGGCGAATTCGATGATCGACCAGATGACGCAGACCGCGACAACGGCGACGCGCCGCCACAAAGGCCGGAAAAACGGATGCTCGTAATCTTTCATCCGGCCAACCTACAGCAACCCGGCTTCGCCGAGAACCAGCGCGTCAGGCATTGGGGAAGCCCTAGGCATTGGGAAAGCCCTGCGTCTCGACGGCGTAGCCGGCCGCCGTCATCACCCGCATCAATTCCTTGTGGCCCACCTCAGCCATCTTGAGCGGCGGGTTCTTCTTCGGATCCTGCTCGGCCTCGACCACGAACCAGCCCTCGTAACCATGGTCCGCAAACCGCTGCACGATGGCGCCGAAATCCAGCGAGCCGTCACCCGGCACCGTGAAGGCCCCGAGCGCGACGGCGTCGAGGAAGGATTGCTTGGTGCGGTCGAGCTTGTCGATCACGCCCATGCGCACGTCCTTCACATGCACATGGCTGATGCGCGCATAGTGGTTGTCGATGGCGCGCAGGACGTCGCCACCGGCAAAGGCCAGGTGCCCTGCATCGAGCAGCAGCGGAATGCCGGCTCCGGAATACTTCATGAAGGTATCGAGCTCCGGCTCAGTCTCGACGACCGCCGCCATGTGATGGTGATAGGAAAGCGGCATGCCCTGTTCGGCGCACCATTCGCCAAATTCGGTGAGCCGTTTCGCATAGGCCTTCATCTCGTCGTCCGAGAGCTTCGGCTTGGTTGCGAGCGGTTTCGAGCGGTCGCCCTGGATCGAGCGGCCGACCTCGCCATAGACGATGCAAGGCGCGTTCACCGCCTTGAACAGATCGATCATCGGCTGGATGCGATCCTTGTTCTTGCCGATGTCCTCATCGACCAGCGTCCCGGAAAACCAGCCGCCGCACAGCGTCACGTCGGCCGCCTTCAGGATCGGCAGCATGATATCGGGATCATTGGGAAACCGCCGGCCCATCTCCATGCCGGTGAAACCGGCCGAGCGCGACTGGCGCAAACACTCCTCCAGCGACACATCATCGCTGAGTTCCGCAAGATCGTCGTTCCACCACGCAATGGGGGACATGCCCAGTTTGGCTTTCAAGTCGTCACTCCAGTTTTCAGTTCGTGCCCACCCTCCCCGCAAGGGGAAAGGTGGGATTTGCCGGCGTTGGCATCAATCGCCAATGGTCTGCATCTGCCGTTTTTCGTCATAGGCCTTGCGCGCTGCGTTCACTTGGGCACGCGCCGAGACTTCCGGCACCGCAACATCCCACCAATGGCCGCCGGCATCGGTCGAAACCAGCGGATCGGTGTCGATGACCAGCACGGTGGTGCGGTTGTTCTTCCTTGCCTTTTCCAGGGCGTTTTCCAGCCCGGCGATCGATGGCACTTTCTCGGCAATCGCCCCCATGCTCGCTGCATGCGCGGCGAAGTCGATATCGGGCAGGATTTCGTGGCGCGAGTCCTTCAGGAGATTGTTGAAGTTGGCGCCGCCGGTCGCCATCTGCAGCCGGTTGATGCAGCCATAGCCGCGGTTGTCGAGAAGCACGACGGTCAGCTTGAGGCCGAGCATCACCGAGGTGGCGATTTCGGAATTCAGCATCAGATAGGAGCCGTCGCCGATCATGACGACGATCTCCTCGTCGGGCTTCGCCATCTTGGTGCCAAGCCCGCCGGCAATCTCGTAGCCCATGGTCGAGAAGCCGTATTCGGCGTGGTAGGAGCCGGGCGCGCCAGCTTGCCACAGCTTGTGCAGTTCGCCGGGCAGACCGCCGGCTGCATGCAGCAGGGTTACGCCAGAGCCCATCGCGCGCTGCACGGCGCCGATCACCTGCGCGTCCGAAGGATAGGCGGCATTGGTTGACGCCGTCACCTTGGCCGCCTCCACCTGCCAGGCCTTCTTGCCGGCGGCCGCATTGTCGGTCCAGCTTGCCGGCGCTTTCCAGCCCTTCAGCGCCGCGCCGAGTTCGGCCAGCCCCTCGGCCGCATCAGCGACCAGCGGCAGCGCCCGGTGCTTGCCGGCATCGAAAGGCTGCACGTTCAAGCCGATGATGGTCTTGCCGAAGTTCTTGAACAGCGCCCACGAGCCGGTGGTGAAATCCTGCAGCCGCGTGCCGATGGCCAGCACGACATCGGCCTCCTCCGCCAACCGGTTGGCGGCCGAGGTGCCGGTGACGCCGACCGCCGCCATGTTGAGCGGATGATCGTCCGGCAGCGAGGATTTGCCGCCTTGCGTCTCGCAGACCGGGATGCCGGCGCCCTGCACGAATTTCGCCAGCTCGTCCGAGGCCTGCGAATACAGCACACCGCCGCCGGCGATCACCAGCGGCTTCTTCGCCCCCTTGAGTGCTGCCACCGCCGCGGCAAGCTCATGGCGGTCCGGCCGCGACCGGCGCTGGTGCCAGACTCGCTCGGCAAAGAAGCTCTCGGGATAGTCATAGGCCTCGGCCTGCACGTCCTGGCAAAGCGACAGCGTCACCGGGCCGCAATCGGCCGGATCGGTCAGCACCTGCATGGCGCGGCTGAGCGCCGGGATGATCTGTTCGGGCCGCGTGATGCGGTCGAAATACCGCGACACCGGACGGAAGCAGTCATTGACCGTCGCCGTGCCGTCGGAGAAATCCTCGGCCTGCTGCAGCACCGGATCGGGAATGCGGTTGGCGAAGACATCGCCGGGCAGAAACAGCACCGGCAGCCGGTTGACGTGGGCCAGTGCCGCAGCCGTCACCATGTTGAGCGCGCCGGGGCCGATCGACGAGGTCGCCGCCATGAAGCGGCGGCGGAAAGTGGCCTTGGCATAGGCGATCGCCGCATGCGCCATCGCCTGTTCATTGTGGGCACGGAAGGTCGGCAGTTCGTCGCGCACCTGATAGAGCGCTTCGCCGATGCCGGCGACATTGCCGTGGCCGAAGATCGCCCAGACACCGCCGAAGATCGGGACTTTCTTGCCGTCGATCTCGGTCATCTGCCTGCTGAGAAAGCGGGTCAGCGCCTGCGCCATCGTCAGGCGGATTGTCTTGCTCATGGTGTTTTTCCTCCGCAGTCCTATGCCGCGCCTTCTTATGCTGCTTTGCGGCCGCGCGCGGCAAGCCACGCTTCGGTCAACTGTTCGAAGCGCGAGGCCATGTCGGCGATCGCCTCGTCATCCGACATCTTGCCGGCCAGCCATTGTTCGGCCGCGTGGACGAAGATGGTCCGGCCGACGGCAAACCCTTTGACGATGGGCGCCTTGGCGGTTGCGGCAAAAGCTGCTTCCAGCTCGTCCTGCGGCGCTTCCAGGCCAAGCAGCACGACGCCCCGGCACCATGGATCATGCTTCAGGATCACCGCTTCGATCTTTGCCCACGCCGCTGCCGAAGCCTGCGGTTCGAGCTTCCACCAGTCGGGCTTGATACCGAGCGCGTAGAGTTCCTCCAGCGCGCGCGGGATCGTCGTGTCGTCGAGCTTGCCGTGCTTGCCGGCGATGATCTCGACCAGCAATTCCCTGCCGACCTTGTGTGCGGCCTCGAACAGCGCGCGCAGCTTCTGCTGCTGCTCTTCCTTGAGCGCCGCCGGATCGTCGGGATGATAGAAGCACAGGCACTTGATGCAGTGATCGACCGGCCATTCGACGAGCTGCGAGCCGATGTCCTGCGAGAACTCGAAACGCAGCGGTCGTGATCCCGGCAATTCGACGGGCCGCCCGAGCCAGGCGAAGGGATGGCGGGCGAATTCGAACATCGCCTCGCGGCCATGCTTCTCGTCGATCAGCATGCCGTAACCGTCGCGCCCGGCGGCGATCTTAGCCGCCGCCTTGACCGCCAGCACCTTGAAATCGCGGATGCGTGCGGGATCGGCACCGGCCTTCGCCGCTACATCCTCGAGCTGCACGCGGTGATCGCAGGCGAGCGCCATCAGCGAGGGAACGTCGCGGCGACGGGTGGTTGCCCAATGGATGTGGTTGATAGCTTCGTCTTTGCGCAAGGCGAGATGGTTGCTGCCGTTCTTGAGGAAGAACTGCAACTCCTCGAAGGTCGGATATTCCGGCGCGCACAGCAGCCGCGACACGGCGAAGGCGCCGCAAGCATTGGCCCAGGTCGCCGCCGTCGCATGGTCTTCTCCGCCCAGCCAGCCACGCAGGAAGCCGGACATAAAGGCGTCACCGGCGCCGAGCACATTGTAGATCTCGATCGGAAAGCCCTTGCCGACGACGCCGTCCTCGAGATCCTCGCTGATCGGCCCGTCATAGACGATGCAGCCCATGGCGCCACGCTTCAGAACGATGGTCGCGGCGGACAGCGAGCGGATCGTCTTCAAGGCGCTCAGGCAATCATCGGCACCCGACGCGATCATGATCTCTTCTTCGGTGCCGACGATCAGGTCGCAATCGGGCAGCACCGTCTTCAGCTGGGCCGAGACACGGTCTGATTTCACGTAACGCTCGAACCCTTCGGCATGGCCGGCGAGACCCCAGAGGTTCGGCCGATAGTCGATGTCGAACACCACCTTGCCGCCCTTGGCCTTGATGATGCGGATTGCCTTGCGCTGGGCGGCATCGCTGTTGGGGCGGGAAAAATGCGTGCCAGTGACGACGATGGAGCGTGCCGAGGCGATGAAGGCCTCGTCGATGTCTTCCGGCGCCAGCGCCATGTCGGCGCAGTCTGAGCGGTAGAAGATCATCGGCGACACGCCTTCGTCCTCGACCGACAGCAGCACCAATGCGGTCAGCCGCTCCTTGTCGGTCTTAAGCCCGTCGACGCAGACGCCTTCGCGCGTCAGCTGTTCGCGGATGAAGCGGCCCATCTGCTCGTCGCCGACGCGGGTGAGCAGTGCCGAGCGCAAGCCGAGCCTCGCCGTGCCGACAGAGATGTTGGCCGGGCAGCCGCCGACCGACTTGGCGAATGAGGTGATGTCCTCCAGCCGCGAGCCGATCTGCTGGCCATAAAGGTCAACGGAAGCGCGACCGATGGTGATGACGTCGAGCGGCGCCTGTTTCGCGTCCACGGCTTCGCTCATTGGAACCTCCCATCGGCCTTGTTGTTTTGGGGTACACGCGCGAGCGGCAGCGTGGCGCCAGGAATATGAAATAATAATTCCAATCCATAGTCAATATGGAATGAGCATTCCCCGGTCTAAAATTGTCTTTGAGGTGCCTGCTAGGCCTTGCGCCTGCGGCCCGTGCTGCGCCGTTTTTCGCCGACGCCGACGGTCAGCGCCATGGCCAGCGCCATCGTCGCCGACAGCGAGCGGAAGCCGGCGAAATCGGCCTCGGCCACCTCGAACCAGATGCTGGCGAACTGGGCAAGCGGTGAAAACGAGCTGTCGGTGATGGCAACGATCGGCACGCCCTGTTCCGAAATGCTACGCGCCTCCTCGATGGTGGCCGGCGCGTAGGGCGAGAAGCTGATGGCGATGACGGCGTCCGCCGGCGTCGCGAATGCGATCATCTCGGCGTTCAGCCCGGCGGCCGATTCGATAAGCTGGTTGCGGATCTTCAGCTTGCCCAGCGCATAGGCGATGTAGGACGCCACCGGATAGGAGCGGCGCTTGGCCAGCACATAGATGGTCTCCGCCTTTGCCAGCAGGGAAATCGCGTCTTCCAGATGCGCGTCGTCCAACGTGCGCGAAATGTCGTTGAGCGAGGTGCTGGCGGCGGCGACGAAGCCGTCGAAGATCGCCCGGTGACCGGCGGCGCCCTCGGCCTTGGCACGCAGCGCCTGCAGGCGTTCGTCATAGGACGAGTTGCGCTCGCGCAGCCGCTCGCGAAACACCTGCTGCAGGCTGGTGAAACCGTCGAAGCCAAGCTGCTGGGCAAAGCGGATCAGGGTCGACGGCTGCACGCCGGCCGAAGCGGCGATGCTGGCGGCGGTGCCGAAGGCGATATCGTCGGGATTGTCGAGCGCGTAGGCGGCGATCTGGGCGATGCGCTTGGGCAGGCTTTCGCGCCGGTCCAGGATGGTGGCGCGCAGCGTCTCGAAGTCGCGAGGTACCCGTTCGTCCATCGTCGCTCTGTCCAGGCTCATCTATGGGTACCCTCTCTGCCCCATCATAGCGAGCCTGCGCAAGAACGCCATAAAAAATGAGGCAGACATTCCATTCCAAGAGAAAATGGACTAATTCATCCATCCAACGCTTCAGGCAGTGGAGAAATGGAAATGGTCGGCGTCGGTCTCATCGGCACGGGTTTCATGGGCAAGTGTCACGCCATCGCATGGAGTGCCGTCGGCGCCGTCTTTCCCGACGTGCCCAAGCCCCGGCTCGTCCATCTCGGCGAGGTCAATGAGGACCTCGCCAGGCGCAAGGCCGGCGAGTTCGGCTTCGCCAAGGCATCCGGCGACTGGCGCGCCGTCGTCAACGACCCGGATGTCGATATCGTCTCGCTGACGACGCCCAACCAGTTCCATCCGGAAATGGCCATCGCCATCCTCGAGGCCGGCAAGCATCTGTGGTGCGAAAAGCCGATGGCGCCGAGCTTCGCCGAGGCCGAAGCGATGGCGGCGGCGGCGAAGACGTCGGGCAAGGTCGCCGCCCTCGGCTACAACTACATCCAGAGCCCGGCCATCCGCCACATCGGCGCGCTGCTCGACGAGAAGGTCATCGGCGAGGTCAACCATCTGCGCATCGAGATGGACGAGGACTTCATGGCCGACCCGGAGGCGCTGTTCTTCTGGAAGCACGAAGCGGCTTCCGGATATGGCGCGCTCGACGATTTCGCCGTGCATCCGCTGTCGCTGGTCTCCGCCCTGTTCGGCCGCGTCGCCAGCGTCATCTGCGACATGGCCAAGCCCTATGCCGACCGCAAGCTCGCCGCCGGCGGCCGCCGCGCGGTCGAGACCTACGACATCGCCAGCGTGCTGATGCATCTGGAAAACGGCATTGCCGGCACGCTGCTGGTCAACCGCTCGGCCTGGGGCCGCAAAGGTCGCATCGCCATCCAGATCTTCGGCTCGAAGGGATCGATCCTGTTCGACCAGGAGCGGATGAACGAATTCCAGCTCTACCTCACTGCCGATCGCCCGACCGAGCAGGGTTATCGCACCATTCTTGTGGCGCCGCACCACAAGCCCTACGACGCCTTCCTGCCGGCGCCCGGCCATGGCCTCGGCTTCAACGATCTCAAGATCATCGAGTGCCACGAACTGTTGACACGGCTGGCCGGCAAGCCGGCGCGGATCATTGAGTTCGCCGAAGGGCTGGAGATCGAGCGCACGGTGCATGCGATGGCGCGCTCGTTCGACGAAAAGCGCTGGGTGGATGTGAGGTAGTCCGCTTCGCGATGGATCGCCTCAGCCGCTTGCGGCCTGGGCGGTGTTCGTCTCCCACCCGTTCACCCAGACCTGCCGCAAGCGATCGCCTTCGCCCTTGAACCGTAGCCCCGTCGCCTGGCAATCCTCGATCCGGTCGCTGCGGAAATTGCGGATCGCCTGGCGCAACTCGCACCAGGCGACGATGTTGGCGGTTTCGGCGTAATAGATCAGCGCAATCGGGCGGATGAGGCGCTCGGAGGCGCGGCCGAGCTCGTCGCGATAGGACAGGTCGAGCTTCTCCTCGTCGCGGATGGAGCGGCGCACCAGCGCCAGATCGACCGCGCCGACCGAGGGCGCGGCGAATCCCCACGCATGCAACGCATTGGCGTCGAACGTCTGGCGCAACGGCGGCGGCACCGCGCCGGCGATCTTGGCGCTGACACGCTTGGCCGCCTGCTTGAGTTCGCTGTCACCCGTGCGCTCCAGCAGTGCCAGCGACAGAACGATCGCCTCCATCTCCTCGATCGAAAACATCAGCGGCGGCAGGTCGAAGCCGGGGCGCAGGATGTAGCCGATGCCGCGCCCGCCCTCGATCGGCACGCGCATCGCCTGAAGTGCGGCAATATCGCGATAGACGGAGCGCACCGTCACCTCCAGTTTTTCAGCCATCATGGCAGCCGTCACCGGCTGCCGCGCCAGCCTCACGATCTGGATGATCTCGAACAGTCGTGACGCCTTGCGCATTTCCTCACCCGCTCCGATCACAACTGACACTACATCGTCAGGAGGGCTGACCTATACGACTGCCTATCGAGTTGAAAATCAACACATTCCTCAGCGGCTTCGCCGGGTGAGGCGACAGGCAACTGACATGGACTATGCGGAAAATCTCTGGCTGTTCTTCCTCCTGCTGTTCGGCATCATCATCGTGCCCGGCATGGACATGCTTTTCGTGCTTGCCAATGCGCTGACCGGTGGCGGCAACAGAGGCCTTGCCGCCACCGGCGGCATCATGCTGGGCGGCATGGTGCACACGCTGAACGGCGCCGTCGGCGTCGGCCTGCTGATGCATTTCGTGCCGATCCTTTACAATCCGCTGCTGATCGCCGGTGCCGCCTACATGGCTTTCATCGGCCTGACGCTGATGCGCAGTTCGATCAAGGTCGGCCACGAGGGGCCTGCCGGCAGCCGCTCCGCATGGAAGGCGTTTCGACAGGGGCTGGTGATCTGCCTGATCAATCCCAAGGCCTACCTCTTCGTCTTTGCGGTCTATCCGCAATTTCTGAAGCCCGCCTATGGTCCGATCTGGATACAGGCGGCCATCATGGGATTGATGACGGTGGCCGTGCAGTTTGCCGTCTATGGCGGGCTTGCCGTCACCGCCGGGCGCAGCCGCAATCTCCTGGTCGCCAATCCCCGGGCGACCGCATTTGCTGGCCGGGCGGCCGGACTGCTCCTGGTTGCGGTGTCGGCACTGACCGCCTGGCAAGGTTTGAAGGCGGCGTGAATTCCAGGCCCGAGCCTGAAACACCGCCGCCTTATACCCGGCCTGTCAGGCTGCCCCCTGGCGGCTGTCGATCATGGCGCGGCGTGCCGAGCGGCGCCACTCGACCGCGCCGGCAAGGCCGTGCAGCACCGTCTCGGTGGTCGCCCAGTCGATGCAGCCATCGGTGATGCTCTGGCCATAGACGAGCGGCTTGCCGGGCACCACGTCCTGCCGGCCGGCGACGAGATTGCTCTCGATCATCAGGCCAATGATGCGGTCGTCGCCCGCCGCCACCTGGCCCGCCACGTCGGCCGCGACCTTGGGCTGGTTCTCCGGCTTCTTGGCCGAGTTGGCGTGGCTGACATCGATCATCAGCCGAGGTGCGACGCCGATGCGGGCGAGTTCGACCGAGGCCGCCTCGACGCTCGCCGCGTCATAGTTGGGCTGAACGCCGCCGCGCAGGATGACATGGCAGTCCTCATTGCCGGTGGTCGTCGCGATGCCGCTGCGTCCGCCCTTGGTCACCGCCATGAAATGGTGCGGCTGGGCGGCCGATTTCACCGCCTCGGCGGCGATCCGCAGATTGCCGTCGGTGCCGTTCTTGAAGCCGACCGGGCAGGACAGGCCCGATGCCAGCTCGCGGTGGATCTGGCTTTCGGTCGTGCGCGCGCCGATGGCGCCCCAGGCGACGAGGTCGGCAATGTATTGCGGCGTGGTCATGTCGAGGAATTCGGTCGCCGCCGGCAGGCCGAGATTGTTGACGGCGGAGAGCACGTTGCGCGCCATCCTGAGCCCCTTGTCGATGTTGAAGCTGCCGTCGAGGTCGGGATCGTTGATCAGGCCCTTCCAGCCGACCGTCGTGCGCGGCTTCTCGAAATAGACCCGCATCACGATCTCAAGCCGGTCGGACAGGGTCTCGCGCAGCGCCGCCAGACGGCTGGCATAATCGACGGCCGCGACCGGATCGTGGATCGAACAGGGACCGACGATGACGAGCAGTCGATCGTCGGTCCCGTTCAAGATGGCGTGGGTTGCATTGCGTGACGCGGCAACGGTGCGCGTCGCCGTCAGCGTGCGCGGGATCTCCCGCATCACCTGGTCCGGCGTACTCAGTTCCCTGATTTCCTTGACCCGAAGGTCATCTGTGGTGGTCAACACGGCTTTCTGCTCCTGATTAGGAGACCTGCCGGCTGAAACAAAAAAGCCGCCAGGTCTGGCGGCTGTTCGGATTTTGATGCTGCAATCTTCAGATCGAGCGCAATCCTCCCGCCGCCAGCGAGCTCCTAAAGTACCAGTACGTGGCGGTCAGGTTGATCATGAGGCTCATATAGTCGAAGCGGAGGCGCTTGTCACGTCCCCCTCCGTTTGAAATTTGACGCCTACCCGTCGCGATCCGGCCCCAACTCTTATAAGTTCAACGATATGCACCCAGATTCCGAAGAACCCGCCGATGTTTATGCGCTGCTGCGAGCGGCAGCAGAAGCGCGCCTAAGAGCAGCCAAAGCTATGTTGAGCGCATACGAAGCCAATGCCTTTAGGACGCCGGCCACGCCGGAGGATATCGCCTACTGGAAGCAAGAGCTGGCCGACGTTCAGGTCGAGTTGGCGAGGCTGCATAGTGCACACCGGACCTGAGACCCCGATGACGTTTCAACTGATACTGCCTGATGCTACTCGCCGATCACTCCGGCGATGTTCTGGTCGTAGTCGACCAGCGACCCGGTCATGACGCCGGCCTGCGGGCTGATCATATAGGTGATCAGCCGGGCGAGCTGCGCCGGCTTGACCAGTTGCCCCATCGGCTGCGCGGCCTCGGCCTTCTCCAGCCAGTCGTCCGGCGCGTCGTGCCATTTCTTCTGTACGATCGCCTCGCCCTCAGTGTCCATCCAGCCGGGCAGCACCGCGTTGCAGCGGATGCGGTTCTTTCGATATGAGCTGGCGACATTCTTGGTCAGTGTCATCAGCGCGCCCTTGCTGGTCGAATAGGGCGTCAGGAAGGACTGGCCGGCATGCGCCGACATCGACAGCACGTTGACGATCGAACCCGGCGCCTTGCGCTCCAGCAGGTGGGCGACCAGCCCCTGCATCAGGAAGAAGGGACCACGCACATTGGTGTCGAAGATCTGGTCGAAAAGCTCTTCGCTCGTCTCGACCAGCGAACCGCGTGCCGACGTCGCTGCCGCATTGACCAATGCGTTGATGGTGCCGAAATGCGAGATTGCGGTCGCGACCGCGCGCTTGCAGTCGGCGACCTTCGAGACGTCGGCGCTGATGAAGATCACGTCGACGCCCGATTTCTTGAAATGGGCGACGGCCTTGTCGCCCTTCTCCTGCGAGCGGCCGATCAGCGCCAGAGCCCGGCAGCCCTCGTCGGCCAGCGCCTCCGCGACGGCAAAGCCGATGCCTTGCGCACCGCCGGTGACGATGGCGCGCGTTTCATGATTGCGACCGGCTGATGTGCTCATCGCTGGGCTCCTGTGCCTGGTGTTCTTACTTTGCCGTGTCGAGACGGACGGTCTTGCCCGACGTCGCCGACTTCAGCGCAGCGTCAGCGAGCTTCAGCGCAACGAGACCGTCGGCGCCGCTTGGCGCCGCCTTCTTGCCCGACGTCGCGGCCGTGATGAAGGCAGCGATCTCGTTGGCATAGGCATCGAGGTAGCGGGTCATGAAGAAATCATGCAGCGGCGGGCGCGTATAGCCCTTCTCGTTGGCGAGTTCGATCGACACCGGACGCTGGTTCTCGGCCGCGATCATGCCTTTCGAGCCATGCACCTCGATGCGCTGGTCGTAGCCATAGGTGGCACGGCGCGAGTTGGAGATGACGGCCTGCTTGCCGGAAGCGGTCTCGAGGATGACGCTGACGCTATCGTAGTCGCCAGCTTCGCCGATCTTCTTGTCGACCAGCACCGAAGCATGGGCGCTGACCGCCACCGGCTCTTCGCCGAGCAGGAAGCGCGCCATGTCGAAATCATGGATGGTCATATCGCGAAAAATGCCGCCGGAGCGCTTGATGTAGTCGATCGGCGGCGCACCCGGATCGCGCGAGGTGATGGTCACCATCTCGACGGTGCCGATGGCGCCGTCGTCGATCGCCTTGCGCACGGCGGCGAAATGCGGATCGAAGCGCCTGTTGAAGCCGACCATCAGCGTCGCCTTGGCCTTCTCGACCACGGCCAGGCACTTCTCGACGCGCTTGACGTCGAGGTCGATCGGCTTCTCGCAGAAGATCGCCTTGCCGGCCTTGGCGAAACGCTCGATCAAATCGGCATGGGTGTCGGTCGGCGTGCAGATGACGACGGCGTCGATGTCCTTGGATTTTTCGATGGCGTCGATGCTGCGCACCTCGGCGCCATAGGCCGTCGCCAGCTCGGTCGCCGCCTTCTCGAAGGCGTCGGCGACGGCAACCAGTTTGGCCTGCGGGTTGGAGCCGACGGCGCGGGCGTGGACCTTGCCGATGCGGCCGGCACCGAGGAGGGCGAAGCGGAGTACCATGGAATGTCCTTTGAGGATGGTTCGAAGCAAGGCGCCGGTCATGGGCGCGGGTGATGTTCCGGTCAAGACGACATCGACAGGAAGGCGGTGACCACCGCCTCCATGCCCGGCCCTAGGCCGCGAGTTCCGCCTCTCCGGTCTTGGCGCCGGTGATGTAGGAGACGATATCGTTTCCGTCGGTGTCCTGCTTGCGCAGGTTGGCGACGATGCGGCCGCGGCGGAAGACGACGATGCGGTCGCAAAGGTCGAACACCTGGCGCATGTTGTGGCTGATCAGGATCAGCGGCTCGCCATTGTCCTTCAGCGTGCGGATGATGTTTTCGACCTGTGCGGTCTCCTGCACGCCAAGGGCTGCCGTCGGCTCATCCATGATGATCAGCTTGGAGGCGAAGGTGGCGGTCCGGGCGATCGCCACGCATTGACGCTGGCCGCCCGACATGTGGCGGATGGTGTTGGACAGATTGGGGATCTTCACCGCGGTGCGGACCAGTGCCGCCTCGGTCGCCTTGCGCATGTATTTGCGGTCCAGGATCGAGAACGGCCCGAGATTGAACAGCACCTTTTCGCGCCCGAGGAACAGGTTCGACGGCACGTCGAGGTCGTCGGCCAGCGCCAGGTTCTGGAACACCGTCTCGATGCCCGCCTCGCGCGCCGCGATCGGCCCGGTGAAGTTCACCTCCTTGCCGTCGAACCAGATCTTGCCGTCGGTGCATTGCTCGACGGCGGTTATCTGGCGCACGAAGGTCGACTTGCCGGCGCCGTTGTCGCCCATGATGGCGACATGCTCGCCCTTGCGCAGTTCGAAGTTCGCGCCTTCCAGCGCATGCACGCCGCCATAGCGCTTGGTCAGGTTTTCGGTCTTCAGGACGATGTCTGCCATGATCAAGCCCTCATTGCCCTAAGGCGTTGACGCCACTGGTCGAGAACGACTGCGCCGACGATGATCACGCCCTTGACCATCTCCTGGTAGTAGGCGTCGAGGCGCAGGAAGGTGAAGCCGGAGATGATGACGCCGAAGATCAGCGAGCCGATCACCGTGCCGACGATCGAGCCGCGGCCGCCCGACAAGGAGACGCCGCCGATGACCGCCATGGCGATCGCGTCGAGTTCGTACATCACGCCCATGCCCGACTGCGCGGTGAGGTTCTTGGAGCTCAGCACCACGGCGGCGAGCGCGGCGAGCACGCCGGCGATGACGTAGACGAGGATCTTGTGGTTGGCGATCTTGATGCCGGACATGCGCGCGGCGTCCTCGTTGGAGCCGATCGCGTAACAGTGCTTTCCGTACCGCGTGTAGGTCATGATCAGCTGGAACAGCACCGCCAGCGACAGGAAGATGATGACGGGCATCAGGCCTTTGCCGATTGCCGCGAAACTGTCGGTGGGGAACGAGATCGGCTGTCCCTTGGACCACCATTTGGCGATGCCGCGCGCGGTCACCATCATGCCGAGCGTGGCGATGAACGGCGGAATGCGCGTGTAGGCAATCAAGGCGCCGTTGACCAGGCCGGCGAACAACCCGCAGCTGATGGCCACCAGCAGCGGCACGATGACAGGCAGGTCGGTCCAGCCTTGGGCGAGGAACATCGCCTTGGGGTTGGGATTGCCGTTGACGGTCGCCACCTGGGCAAAACTCATGGCGATCATTGCGGTCGCGCCGACGATCGAACCCGAGGACAGGTCGATGCCGCCGGTGATGATCACTTGCGTCACGCCGATGGCGATGATGCCGACGATCGACACCTGCAGGATGATGATCTGCAGGCGTGCCTCGTTGAAGATCGCGCTGACGTCGCTGCGGGTGTTGAACAGGAAGCTGTCGCCGAGAAAGATCCGGCCGATCAGTTCGAAGACGACGACGAGGATGACAAGCGCCAGGAAAACGTTGATTTCGGCAGGCCACGCGCGCTTCTTCGCGTCGTAGCCGACCCCGCCGACGCCATGAGATGTCTGTGCCAAATCTTCTATCCTCCGTCAGCAGCGGTCGCCCCTCGCAGCCTTGCCGGCGCTGAGGGAAGGGGAGCGGCGCTGAAGCGCCGCTCCGTATGCCCGTTGCTCAGTTCTTCTTCAGGAACTTGTCGATGTTCGCAGGCGTCACCAGCTGGAAGGGGACGTAGACCTTGTGTTCGACCTTCTCGCCCTTGGACAGTTTCAATGCCGCGTCCAGCGCGCCCGCGCCCTGGCCGGCCGCGTCCTGGAACACGGTTGCGTCAAGGTCGCCGGCCTGCATCGCGGCAAGCGCGTCCTGGGTGGCGTCGACGCCGCCGACCACAACCGACTTCATGTCGATGTTGGCGGCCTTCATCGCCTGGATAGCGCCGATGGCGCTTTCGTCATTGTTGGCGATGACGCCGTCGAACGGCTTGCCGGTCGACAGCCAGTTGGTCATCAGGTTCTGGGCCTCGTCGCGGTTCCAGTTCGACGTCTGCTTGTCGATGATCTTGATGAAGCTGCAATCCGGCGTGGCGATCACCTCTTCGATATCCTTGGTGCGCTGCACGGCGGCCTGGTTGGAAAGTTCGCCCATGATCACATAGACGTTGGCTTCCTTCTTGCCGGCTTCCTTGAACAGGCGGCAGACTTCCTTGGTCTCGAGCGTGCCGGAATCGGCCTCGTTCGAAGCGACGAAGGCCTGGTTGTCCGGCAGTTTGTCGACATTGACCGGTTCGCGATTGACGTAGACCAGCGGGATCTTGGCGGCCGCCGCGGCGTCCGACATTGCCTGCGTGGCCGAGGTGTCGACCGGATTCACGATGATCGCGTCGACGCCGGAGGCGGCGAAGTTCTTGATCTGGTCAAGCTGCTTGGCGACGTCGTTCTGCGCGTCCTCGACCTGCAGCTCCACGCCGCTCATGCCCTTGGCCTGCTCGATCATGCCGTTGCGCAGCACGGTCAGGAAGTTGTCGTCGAACTTGGCCATCGATACGCCGACCTTGGCGGCCATGGCGGATGAACTCATCAGCGCCGCGAAAGCGACGCCCAAAATCAGTTTCTTCATTGTGTTTCTCCTCCACATATTGGTGTCCGGTTGCACCGATCTATCCGGAATCCCCGATCTCCCCGGGGAATCTCTCCCTGATATCGCTTCGCTCCGTGTGGCATTCCCTGCTTGGGCTGGAACGCCAAACCCTCTGATTGAAACAGACGTTCCGGAACGAAAGAACCAAAATGCACAGTTGGTGAAATATTTATTCCATTCCAGCGGAACGTCAAGTGCGATTCCGCGGCCTGCCGCCGGATTTTCGGATCGTTCTGATGGATTCTATCATTCCTTGCCGCTGCACTCGCGCGGGAAAGGTCAGATATTTTCCGGCAGATAGATGTCGAAGGGCAGGAAGGTCTGGCCAGGGGCGTTGGCTGCGCCGGTTTCGATGGCATGCACCATCCGATCGACCAGTTCGCGGCAGAGCGCGGCCAGCGGCGTCGAGATCACCATGGTGAGGATGTTGTCGGCGAGTGCCGCGCGCGACTCGGCGTTGATCTCGTTGCAGACGACCACAGGCATATTTACGGGCCTTGCTGCCCGCAACGCCGAGACCGCGCCCTCCATGCCGCCGCCCGCGACGTAGCAGCCGGCAAGATCCGGATAGCGCGCCAGAAGATCGATCATCGCATCATGGGTTACTTGGTTCGCTTCCAGGTTGACCAGCGTTTCCAGCACGCTGAAGTCGGGTGCATGCTCGCGAAAGAAAGAGCGGAAGCCGATCTCGCGCAACTCGTGGCCATGGAAACGGTGGCTGCCGACGAAGAGGGCGACTTTGCCCGGCTGCCGCGCCGCCCTGGCGATCATCCAGGCCGCGGTACGACCGACCTTGCGGTTGTCGAGGCCGACATAGCCCTCGCGGATACCGGCGGCAAAATCGGACAGCAGCGAGAAGACTGGCTGCCCCCTAGCCTTCAACGCCTCGACCGCCGCCGTCAGGGTCGGATGGTCCGGGCCGACAACGGCGATGGCCCTCGATTTTGCCGCCAGCTTGCGCATCTGGGTGGCGATCTCGTCGGGGACCAGGGAACTGGCGAAGTCGATGGTTGCTGCGCCGCGGAACCGCTGCGATTGCGAGACCGCCAGTTCGAGCTCCGATGCGAAATCGCCGTAGAAGACATCATTGCCTCGCAAAAGCAGGAAGCCGAGCCGGTACTCCGGCAGTTCATGATGCATCCGCTGCTTGATCAAGCCGGCCGCGTGATAGCCGATCTCTGTCGCGGTTTCATAGACGCGCCGCGCGGTCTCCTCGCGTACCGGCAGGCGATTGTTGAGCACGCGGTCCACGGTGGCAACGCTGACGCCGGAAATGCGCGCCAGATCGGTGATGGTCGGCCGTTTTGCCATGCTTGCCTCATCGGATTGCTTGGCCCCGTCTTACATCATTCTGATAGGAAATGATAGAAACTATCTTTGTGATGTTGAGTCTATCATGCGTCGGCGCTATTTTCAGCCTCGAAGCGTAGGAATATCGGGCATTCGCCTGGCGAATGCCCTGCCGAGGGAGGCAACCATGTCCGCAGCGCCGTCCCGGCGTGACTACAGCCTGATCGGCCGCGACGCCAAGCTCGCCGTCGAGACCGGCCTGTCTGCGGCCGAGTGGTATCATACCGACATCCCGCGCAAGCAGATGAAGGAGCTGATGCAGCGCTCCGACGGACCGGCGATCCGCGACACCGTCATCTGGCTCGCCGCCCTGATCCTCAGTGGCGCCGGCGGCGCCTGGTTCTGGGGCACATGGTGGTGCGTGCCGTTCTTCTTCGTCTACGGCGTGCTCTACGGCTCATCCACCGATTCACGCTGGCATGAATGCGGCCACGGCACCGCCTTCCGGACGCAGTGGATGAATGATGTGGTCTATCAGATCGCCTGCTTCATGATCATGCGCAATCCGGTGACCTGGCGCTGGAGCCACACGCGCCACCACACCGACACCATCATCGTCGGCCGCGACCCGGAAATCTCGGTCATGCGGCCGCCGGACCTGGCTCGCGTCGTCCTTGCCTTTGTCGGTGTGCTCGATGCCTGGCATGCGATGAGCGACATGCTGCGCAACGCGGCCGGCAACATCAGCGCGGCCGAAAAGACCTTCATTCCCGTGCAGGAGCAGCCAAAGGCGATCCGCTTCGCCCGCATCTGGACGGCGATCTATGCCGCCAGCATCGCACTGGCGCTCTATACCGGTTCGTTCTTGCCCTTGATGCTGGTCTGCCTGCCCAGGCTCTATGGCGCCTGGCATCACGTCATGGTCGGGCTGTTGCAGCATGGCGGCCTGGCCGACAACGTCACCGACCACCGCCTCAACAGCCGCACCGTCTACATGAACCCGATCAGCCGATTCATCTATTGGAACATGAACTACCATGTCGAGCATCACATGTTTCCGATGGTGCCGTACCACGCGCTGCCGAAGCTGCATGAGCTGATCAAGCACGATTTGCCGGCGCCGACGACGTCGATCCTGGCCGGCTATCGCGAGATGATCCCAACCTTCCTGCGCCAGTTGCGCAACGAAGACTATTTCCTCAAGCGCGAGCTGCCGCCCACCGCCAGGCCATATCGCGAAGAATTCCACAACGATGCCGTCGCGGCGGCCGAGTGATCGTGCAGCTATCCGATTTCCACGGGAGGACTGAATGAGCGACTGGGTCGAGGCCTGTGCCGCAGGTGACATCGATGAAGAGGATGTGATGCGCTTCGATCATGGCGGCCGCACCTTCGCCATCTATCGCAGCCCGGACGATGACTATTTCGCCACCGACGGTCTATGCACCCACGAAAAGGTGCATCTCGCCGACGGCCTGGTGATGGACGACATCATCGAATGCCCCAAGCACAATGGCCGCTTCAACTACAAGACGGGGGACGCCCGCGGCGCGCCGGTCTGCGTCAACCTCAGGACCTATCCGGTCAAGGTCGACGCCGGCAAAGTCCTCATCCAGATCGGATAACTTGTATGGCGCAAGGGATGGTCATCATCGGAGCCGGCGAATGCGGCGGCCGGGCGGCACTGGCGTTGCGCGATCTCGGCTATGACGGGCCGGTGACACTGGTCGGCGACGAACCGCATCTGCCTTACGAACGCCCGCCTCTGTCCAAGGAGGCGATGGCCAGCGACACCCCCGAAATCAAGGCGATCGCCAGTGATGAGTTGCTGGCTGAAAAATCGATCCGCCATATCCATTCCGTCCAGGCCGCTGCGATCGATCGTGCGGCGCATATGGTGCGTCTGTCGGACTGCTCGGCCCTGCCTTATGACAAGCTGCTGCTCGCCACCGGATCGACCCCGCGCAGGCTGCCGATGCCGGGATTGGGTTCGCGCTGCGTCTATCTCCGCACCTTCGCCGATGCGCTGGCCATTCGCGCCCATCTCAGCGCCGGCAAGCGTATCGCCATTGTCGGCGGCGGCTTCATCGGCCTCGAACTCGCCGCCGCGGCCCGCAAACTGGGCGCTTCGGTCACCGTCATCGAGGCGCAGCCGCGCATCCTGATGCGTGGGGTGCCGGCCGAGATCGCCGAAATCATCCATGCTGCGCATGTTGCCGAGGGTGTGAGCATCTTGTGTGGAGACGGCATAGCGTCCGTTGACGACGACGGCAAAGAGGTCCGCATCGCACTCGCCGGCGGACAGCAGATATCCGCCGATCTCGCGGTCATCGGCATCGGCGCCGTGCCGGTGACCGGGCTGGCCGCCGAAGCAGGCCTGACCATCGACAACGGCATCGCCGTCGATGCCGAGCTGCGCAGCAGCGATCCCAACATCTTCGCCGCCGGCGATTGCTGCTCGTTTCCACTCGCCGTCTATGGCGGCCGCCGCGTGCGGCTGGAAGCCTGGCGCAACGCCCAGGAACAGGGTGCGCTGGCGGCCGGGAACATGCTGGGGGCTGGCGAGGCGCATGCGGCTGTGCCGTGGTTCTGGTCGGATCAGTATGGTCTGTCCCTGCAGATCGCCGGGCTTTCCGACGAAGGCCGCAGCGTCGTGCGCCGCGATCTCGGCGGCGGCGCCTTTATCCTCTTCCATCTGGACGAAGACGGCAGGCTGGTGGCGGCCAGCGGCATCGGTCCCGGCAATGCGGTCGCCCGCGACATCAGGCTCGCCGAAATGCTGATCGGCAAACGGGCGAAGCCGGCGCCGGAAGCACTTGGCTCGCAGGCCATCAAGTTGAAGTCGTTGCTGGCGGCGTAGCGAAAGCTACGGTGCAGGACGTCGGTTCCGGCTCAAAAGCCTGTAACCGCACCTTAGAAAAGCGCCCTCAGCTCCGGCAGCTTGTCGTTGACCAGCCAGCCGTAATAATTCTCCTCGGGCAGCTTTTCAGGCTCGCCGGCGGCGCGGCGCCTGTCGTTCTCCGCCTTCAGCGCTTCGGCGCGCTGCTCCGGATTGCCGACATTGTAGAGCGTGGCGGTGAGCCCCGGATTTCCCGAAATGTCGAAGCCGGCAATGTTCTTGTAGGCGTCGATCGATTTCCGGATCGTCGCCGCGACGTAAGGCAGCGTCAGGTCGGGATCCATGATGGTCTTGTAGACCGAGTTGGGATCGGCGACGTCCAGCTTCGGCAAGCCCGAAACCTTGTGCACGAGATCGCTCATCTGCAAGGCCGTCAGCGGGTTGAGCTGGCCGAGGCCGAAGGTCTGGCCGGCATAGTAGGGCTGGAAGAAGGTGGCGCCGAAACGGTCGTCCGGGAAGCTCTCGCCACCGACGCTTTTGCCGCGAAACGAATGGTTCCACACCTGCTCGCGGCATTCCCACAGATCATAGCTGTCCGAAACCCCAGCGCATTTCTTGAATTCCGGCCGCTGCACGAAATCGGTGATGTCCTCGCCGTCATAGGCGAAGGTCAGCTTGCTGGAGAGATAGGAAATCGCCTTGACGTAGTAGGTCTGCAGCCGGTCGTAGGCGTCGACATTGTAGGTGTGCTCGCCGACGATGGCGCCGACAATGTGCAGGGGATCAATGCCGTAGGCCGCAGCGGCCTTCTTGATCTTGCCGCGCAGATCGGCGTCGTTCTTCAGCAAGGCGTAGACCTTGCGATACTTCGCCTGGAAGGTGGTGTTGGTGGCCTGCGTGCGCCGGCTCGAAGCGCCGGGAATATCCGGCTGCTCGGCGTTGCGGTTTCCTGGCGGCACCAATGTCGCCGCATCGGCGGCGAACAGCGTCGCAGCCAGCGTCAAGCCGAGAATGCCCAGGATCAGTTTTTTCATGCGCCGCCGCCTGCAGATGTTGCCGCGCAAACTAGGTAGTGCTCTTTCTCGAGTCGAGAGCGCCCCATCCGCCGGCAAGACGAAAGGTGGCCAGATGGTGCCATCTGGCCACACATGATTCTGTTTGCCGGACTGTGTTGCAATGCATCGGCCCAAAAATCGGAGTGACCCGGCGCCGCCCTTTAAAGGATGAATCGCGACAAATCTGTGTTTCTGGAGAGGTCGCCGACATGCTTTTCCACATAAGCGGCGTCGATGGTGACCGCAGTGCCGTTGCGGTCGGGCGCGTCATAGGAGATCTCGTCCAGCACCCGCTCCATCACTGTCTGCAGCCGCCGGGCGCCGATATTCTCGACGCTGGCATTGAGGTCGACGGCGATGCCGGCCAGCGAATCGATGGCGTCGTCGGTGAAGGTCAGGTCGACGCCTTCGGTCTTCATCAGCGCGATATACTGCTTGATCAGGCTGGCTTCGGTCTCGGTCAGGATGCGGACGAAATCGTCCTTCTCCAACGCCCGCAATTCGACGCGGATCGGCAAGCGGCCCTGCAATTCCGGCAACAGGTCCGACGGCTTCGAGACATGGAACGCCCCGGAGGCGATGAACAGGATGTGGTCGGTCTTCAACGGCCCATATTTGGTCGCAACCGTGGTGCCTTCGATCAGCGGCAGCAGGTCGCGCTGCACGCCTTCGCGGGAAACGCCAGCGCCCATGCCGCCTTCACGCGACGCGATCTTGTCGATCTCGTCGAGGAAGACGATGCCGTCATTCTCCGTCGCATCCAGCGCCCGGCGTACCACCTCCTCCTGGTCGAGCAGCTTGTCGGACTCGTCGCCGACCAGCAGCGCGTAGGATTCCTTGACCGTCGTCTTGCGCGTCTTGGTCTTCTTGCCGCCCATCGCCTTCGACAGCATGTCGTTGATGTTCAGCACGCCGATATTGGCGCCCGGCATGCCGGGAATCTCGAAGCCGGGCATGCCGCCATTGCCGGTGTCGGCCACTTCGATCTCGATCTCCTTGTCGTCGAGTTCGCCGTCGCGCAGCTTCTTGCGGAAGCTATCGCGCGTCGCCGGGCTCGCCGTCTTGCCGACCAGCGCCTCCAGCACGCGTTCCTCGGCGTTGATGTGGGCGCGTGCCTTGACGTCCTCGCGCATCTTCTCGCGCACCAGGCCGATGGCGATCTCGACCAGGTCGCGGATGATCTGCTCGACATCGCGGCCGACATAGCCGACTTCGGTGAACTTGGTTGCCTCGACCTTGACGAAAGGCGCCCCGGCAAGGCGCGCAAGGCGGCGTGAAATCTCGGTCTTGCCGACGCCCGTCGGCCCGATCATCAGGATGTTCTTCGGCATCACTTCTTCGCGCATCTGGCCTTCCAGCTGCTGGCGGCGCCAGCGGTTGCGCAGGGCGATGGCCACGGCGCGCTTGGCGTCCTTCTGGCCGATGATGAAGCGGTCGAGTTCCGAAACGATTTCGCGGGGGGAGAATGTGCTCATATCACTAAATTCCACTTTGCCACTGCTTGATGGCCTCGAACGGATGCAGCAGCATGATCACGTTGAGTGTCAGATTGTCCCGGATGAGATAGCCGGTACCGAGTTCGAAGATGATGGCGAGGCTGACGATCACCCATATAGGTAGCCTTCGCGCCATCACAAATCCCAGCACCATGGCCAGTGTGTCGGACACCGAATTGATGATGCTGTCGCCGTAATAGTTGAGCGAGATCGTGCCGGCGCGGTAGCGCTCGATGATGAACGGACTGTTTTCCAGCAACTCCCAGCCGCCTTCGATGAGGACCGCGAATGCCAGCCTCAAGCCGATCGGCGAACGCGGAAACAGGAACCGCGCCAGCGCATAGAACAGGAAGCCGTGGATGATGTGCGAGAACGTGTACCAGTCCGAAATGTGCTGGGAGTTCTCGGAACTGTTCACCACGCCGTGCCAGAGCTTGACGTAGCCGCAGGTGCAGATGGGCGGATGACCCATGCCGTAAAGGGCTCCGGCCTGGAAGATGAGCAGGGCCAGCACAAGCAGCAGCCCCATTCGCCAGCTGTCTTCATAGGCCGAATAGCTGTTGTCGTGGCCCGATGCGTTCATGCCCTATTGCCTCTCTTCCGCGTCGCCGTCTCGACCATCACAAAGCCCGTCACGCCTTCAGCGGCGGTAGCCGGCGGATCACGGCCGCAGGCAAGGTGGGTTTGACGACAATTCGCCGGATACGCTGCCAGCCAGCCCCGAACAGAATAATCAGCGCGCCGACAACGACCAGGATCAAGGCAAAAGGCGGGACGCCCGTCGAATCGGAGGCGGAATTCACCAGATAATAGATGCCCAGCGAGCCGAAGTAAGCCAACGTAGGAACCAGAAGCGAACGGCGGTCTATGGCGAGCGCGACATAGAGGAAGCCAAGGATCAGGATCGTCAGCATAATGGTTGCATTGGCGTCAGGTGCGATATGTCCGAATACGACGTTCTGGCCGGTTGCCATGATAAAGAGCGGATGCACCAGCATGGGTGCCGAGACGACATGCAGCCAGAAAGCGCAATCGGACCAGATCTTGCGTCGATCCCTGTCGTAAATGTCAAAAGCTACACCCGTTGCGAACACGATCAGGCCGCAGATCAGCGGCATGTAAAGTGCCGCGCAGCAATTCGGGAACATCCTCAAGGCGCGGCGGCGCAATCGCGCCCGTTGTCACACTGTCATACAGGATTATCGCCGTTTGCAGGAAGGCAAGCAGTGTGAAGGCGATCGCGATCGCCCCGGCAATGATGGGGACGCGAAAGCGCCAGAAATAGATCGCCGCCGCGAATATTCCTCCGCCCAGGAACAGATATCCGGCCCGGGATGCCGTCTGGCGCAACGCCAATAGCTGCCAGATAGTCTCCGGCTTGCGTATGCCGAAGCTGGCCTCCACTTGTAGCGCCAGCGCGACCAGAATGGCGGCCATGAAAATCAGCGCCAGCACGGACGACGATAATTTCATCCGGTGCTGACGTGTGACAATTTCGGCGAGCCCCCAGGCGAAAACCGCGAGGATGCCAGCGATCCAGAATGTCTGGCCTGGAAGCAAGGTGGTGAGGACAAAGAAGAAGCCGGCGCTGAGCAGGACCGTTCCCACAGTGACAAACAGATCGTTGCCGCCGCCGACCAGCCGCAGGTTTTCCTCGTCACCCTCGTCATCGGCGCGCCCGGCCTCGGGGGCGAGAGCGACCGCGCGTTCCATGACCTCCAGCTGATCCCGCGTGATTTGCGAGATCAGACCTGCTGCGACTGCCTTGTCAAGTGTTTCAGCGCTGATCAACCGGCCTCCTGTGGTGCGTCGCGCGCCATCATCAGGGCTGGCCCGTATTCCGTTATCCGGGTGTCAAAAGCGGCAAAGCCGGCTTTCTCATAAGCGCGGATCGCTGGTGCATTGCTCGGATGCGGGTCGATGATGACGCGCGGCACGCCTTCCTCGAACAGCTGCTCGACGAATTGCCGCACGATCGCCGAGCCGTGGCCGAGGCCGATCAGCTCCGGCCTGCCGATCGACAGGTCGATGCCGAGTGTGCCGAACGGCTGGTCGGCATAGGGGTGGTCGTCTTCCAGATGCGGGTCGTAGCTCTGCAGGTAGGCGATCGGCTTGCCGTCGAGTTCGACGATCAGCGGCTCGACGGAAATGCTGTCGATATGGTCGCGAATCTCGGCGATTTCCGTCTCGGGGTCGTCCCACCACTGCGCGACATGCGGCTCGGCGAGCCAGCCGGCAATCATCGGCAGGTCTTTCTCGGTCACCGGCCGAAAATCATAAAGGATGGCCGGATCAACCGGCATCGAGCGTTTCGACGACGAAGTTGTTGTTGGTGTAGACGCAGATGTCGGACGCGATCTGCATCGCCTTGCGGGCGATCTCCTCGGCGTCCTTGTCGGTGTCCATCAGTGCGCGTGCGGCGGCCAGCGCGTAGTTGCCGCCAGAGCCGATGGCCATGACGCCATATTCGGGTTCGAGCACGTCGCCGGTGCCGGTCAGCGCCAGTGAGGTCGACTTGTCGGCAACCAGCATCATCGCTTCCAGCCGGCGCAGATAGCGGTCGGTGCGCCAGTCCTTGGCGAGCTCGACACAGGCGCGCGTCAGCTGGTCGGGATATTGTTCGAGCTTGGCTTCCAGCCGCTCCAGCAGCGTGAAGGCATCGGCGGTAGCGCCGGCGAAACCGGCAATCACATTGCCGCCCTTGCCAATGCGGCGCACTTTCTTGGCGTTGCCCTTCATGATGGTCTGGCCAAGGCTGACCTGGCCGTCGCCGGCAATCACCACCTTGTTGCCCTTGCGCACCGTCACGATGGTCGTGGCGTGCATGGTCAGATTATCAGACATTTCCTGGCTCCGATTCGCGCCATCCCAAAAAGGCGATTGGCGCGGTACGAGTGACTTGATCGGCCATATGTATGCATGGGCCCGGTGATTGCAAACGGCTCGATAGCGACCCGGATGGCAACTGGCAATCGCCGGATCATGCTGCTAGAAGGCTTTCGTTTTCAAGCCGGCGAAGGCTTGGAGCGCATCAAACCCTGGGACAAGGACAAGATCATGTCGCCCCGTTCCGCCGAAGCAAGCCGCAGGACCAAGGAAACCGATATTGCCGTATCGGTCCATGTCGACGGCTCGGGCAAGTCAGACATTTCAACGGGCGTCGGTTTCTTCGACCATATGCTGGATCAGCTGTCGCGCCATTCCCTGATCGACATGACGGTCCGGGCCAAGGGCGATCTGCATATCGACGACCACCACACCGTCGAGGACACCGGCATCGCGCTCGGCCAGGCGCTGGCCAAGGCACTCGGCGAACGGCGCGGCATCATGCGCTATGCCTCGATCGACCTTGCCATGGACGAGACGCTGACGCGCGCGGCGATCGACGTGTCCGGCCGGCCGTTCCTGGTCTGGAACGTTTCCTTCTCGTCGCCGAAGATCGGCACGTTCGACACCGAACTTGTGCGTGAATTCTTCCAGGCGCTGGCACAGAACGCCGGCATCACGCTGCACGTCACCAACCACTATGGTGCCAACAACCACCACATCGCCGAGACCTGCTTCAAGGCGGTGGCACGTGCGCTGCGCACAGCGCTCGAACGCGACCCGCGCCAGCCGGACGCGGTCCCCTCCACCAAGGGATCGTTGAAGGGATAAGGTCATGGCCATCTATGTCGTGATGGAACCGCCCGGTCGCAGCGAGAAGCTCGACGCAACGGCCTTTGTCCGCGACGGCTTCACCTGGCTCGGCTTCCTGGTGCCGCCGCTCTGGTTTGCCTGGCATCGGCTGTGGATCGAAGCCGCGCTCGCCTTCGTCGTCGCGGCCCTGCTTTCATTGCTTGGCCAAAAGCTCGGCCTCGGCCTGACCGGTTCGTTGCTGTCGCTGCTGGTTTCACTCTATGTCGGGTTGGAGGGGCAGGCGCTGCGCATCGCGGCACTTCGCCGCCGCGGCTGGCATGAATGGGGCGTGGTCGAGGCCGGTCGGCTCGACGATGCCGACGGGCGCTACGCGTTGGAGGCGGAAGCATTTTCCGATCAAGCCGTGCCGGCGCCGCGCATGGTCCCGGATGCCGCCTTGGCGCGCCCGACGCAGCCGGGCATGGCGCTGGGGCTGACTCACATTCCGGGAAGACCCTGACATGCGGGTTGCGATCATCGACTACGGCTCGGGCAATCTGCGCTCGGCCACCAAGGCCTTCGAGCGCGCCGCGCGTGAAGCAGGCATATCGGCTGAAATCGATCTGACCGCCGACGCCGAACGGGTCCGCACCGCCGACCGCATCGTCCTGCCCGGCGTCGGTGCCTATGCCGACTGCGCGGCCGGCTTGCGCGCCGTCGCCGGTATGTGGGAAGCGGTCGAGGAAGTCGCGATCCTCAAGGGCCGGCCTTTTCTGGGCATCTGCGTCGGCATGCAGCTGATGTCACAGCGCGGCCTGGAAAAGACCGTGACCCACGGCTTTGGCTGGATCGCCGGCGACGTCAGGGAGATCATGCCGGCCGATTCGGCGCTGAAGATCCCGCAGATCGGCTGGAACACGATCGAACTCAAGCGTCAACACCCACTGTTTGCGGGCATTCCGACCGGAAACAGCGGACTGCATGCGTATTTCGTGCATTCCTACCATCTCGATGCGCGGAGGTCCGATGAGGTTCTGGCAGTCGCTGACTATGGCGGCCCGGTGACGGCCACCGTCGCTCGCGACAATCTCGTCGGCACGCAGTTCCATCCCGAAAAGAGCCAGGCGCTGGGCCTGGCGCTGATCACCAATTTCCTGCGCTGGAGGCCATGAAGAATCATGAGCAAGAAGGGCTATTGGATGGCTATGATCGATGTCCGCGATACCGAAATGTACAAGCAGTACATCGAGGCGAATGCGGTGGCCTTTGCGAAATACGGCGCGAAATTCCCGGTGCGGGCCGGTCGCTACGAGAATCCCGAAGGACCGACCGGCAACCGTCATGTGCTGGTCGAGTTCGAATCCTACGACAAGGCGGCCGAATGCTATCATTCGCCGGAATATCAGCACGCCTCGAAGTTCCGGCTCGCCGCCTCGACCGGCCATTTCGTCATCGTTGAAGGCGCCTGAAAATTGATCCTGTTTCCAGCCATCGATCTCAAGGACGGCCAGTGCGTGCGCCTGAAGCACGGCGACATGGCGACCGCGACCATCTACAACGACGACCCGGCCGCCCAGGCAAAAGCCTTCGAGCAACAGGGCTTCGAATGGCTGCATGTCGTCGACCTCAATGGCGCCTTCAAGGGCCAGAGCGTCAACAGCGCGGCGGTCGGAGCCATCCTCAAGGCGACCAAGAACCCGGTCCAGCTCGGCGGTGGCATCCGCACGCTGGAGCAGATCGAAGACTGGCTCGACCGCGGGCTCGCCCGTGTCATCCTCGGCACGGTGGCGGTGCGCGATCCCGATCTGGTCAAGCAGGCCTGCAAGGCTTTTCCTGGCAAGGTGGCCGTCGGCATTGACGCCAAGGGCGGCAAGGTCGCCGTCGAGGGCTGGGCCGAGGCATCGAGCCTCGGTGTTATCGAACTGGCGAAGAAATTCGAAGGTGCCGGCGTTTCCGCCATCATCTACACCGACATCGACCGCGACGGCGTGCTGACCGGCATCAACTGGGATGCCACCATCGACCTCGCCGACGCCGTGTCCATTCCCGTCATTGCGTCCGGCGGCCTCGCCTCGATCGCCGACATCGTGCGTATGACCATGCCCGATGCGCAAAAGCTCGAAGGCGCGATCTCCGGCCGGGCGCTCTATGACGGCCGCATCGATCCGGCGGAGGCGCTGGCGATCCTGCAAGGCAGGCCGGCGGTGGAGACGCAGCGGTGAAGATCTCCATCATCCTGGCGTCCTATGACAGCGGCCACTATCATGGCGGCATGGGCCAGGGTCCCGATGCGTTGATATCCGGCGGGCTGGTCGAAGCCCTGACCATAGCCGGTCATCACGTTGTCGTCGAAGACATAGGCAGGGTAGGCGACGTCCAGGAGCGCGAAATCGCCACCGGCTTTGCCGTCTGCAACGCGGTAGCCGCCATGGTTCGCCTTGCTCGCGACAGCGGCCGCTTTCCCATCGTTCTCTCAGGAAATTGCCTGACCAGCGCCGGCGCGGTCGCTGGCGAAGGTGCCGATGCGATCGTCTGGGCCGACCAGCATGGCGATCTCAACACGCCCGAGACATCCGTCTATGGCTTTCTCGACGGCATGGCGCTGGCGACCGTGCTCGGCCTGTGCTGGCGCCCGATGGCGGCGGCCATTCCCGGCTTCCAGCCGATCGATCCGTCACGTTGCGTGCTCGTCAACGCACGCGATCTCGATCCGGCTGAAAAACAGCTTCTCAAGACATTGCCGATCCTTCGAACGGAATGTCCTGGAGTGGCCCAGGCGACCAAAGAGCTGAAGGCCGCCGGCGCCAAACGCATTCACATGCATCTCGATCTGGACGTGCACGATCCGGAGGAACTGCAGGCCAACCGTTACGTCAGTTCGGGCGGGCCGAACCCGGAACAGCTGCGCGGCGCGGCTTGCACCATGGCGCTAGCGGCGCCGGTCGTCGGCATCACCGTTTCCGCCTACGATCCGGCCTTCGACGCCAAGGGCGATGTTCCACCGCTGGTCGGCCAGCTGCTCAACGATCTCATCGCCACGATAGAGGGAAGGTGATGCTGAAAGCCCGTGTCATTCCGTGCCTCGACGTCAAGAACGGCCGTGTCGTCAAGGGCGTCAACTTCGTCGATCTCATCGACGCCGGCGATCCGGTCGAGGCGGCCAAGGCCYATGACGCGGCCGGCGCCGACGAGCTCTGCTTCCTCGACATAACGGCTTCATCGGACAATCGCGAGACCATCTTCGACGTCGTCGCCCGCACCGCCGAACAGTGCTTCATGCCGCTGACGGTCGGCGGTGGCGTGCGCCAGGTTGCCGACATCAGGAAGCTGCTTTTGGCCGGCGCCGACAAGGTGTCGATCAACACGGCGGCGGTGAAGAACCCGGATTTCGTCGCCGAAGCCGCCGACAAGTTCGGCAACCAGTGCATCGTCGTCGCAATCGACGCCAAGAAAGTGTCCGGCGCCGGCGAAGCCGACCGCTGGGAGATCTTCACCCATGGCGGGCGCGAGAAGACCGGCATCGACGCGGTCGAATTCGCTCGGCTGATGGTCGATCGCGGCGCCGGCGAAATCCTGCTGACCTCGATGGACCGGGATGGCACCAAGGCTGGCTACGACATCGCACTGACCCGCGCGATTGCGGATGCGGTGCGCGCGCCGGTCATCGCTTCCGGCGGGGTCGGCACGCTCGATCACATGGTCGAAGGCATCCGCGACGGTCATGCCGGCGCGGTGCTGGCCGCTTCGATCTTCCATTTCGGCACCTACACGATAGGGCAGGCCAAGGCGCATATGGCCCAGGCCGGGCTGCCGATGCGGCTGGACTCGCCCGCGGATCGGCCCTAGAGGCTTTCCGGCTAAGAAAAGGCTCTAGGCGCCATGACCGAGTTTTCGCTCTCCGATCTGGAAAAAATCGTCAGGGAACGCGCCCATTCCGGTGACCCAGAGTCTTGGACGGCAAAGCTGTTCGCACGCGGCATCGACAAGGCGGCGCAGAAGCTCGGCGAAGAGGCGGTCGAGACTGTGATTGCCGCCGTCAAGGGCGACAAACAGGCTCTCGTTTCGGAAAGTGCCGATCTTATATATCATTGGCTCGTCGTTCTCGGCATCTCAGGGGTTCCGTTGAGCGACGTGCTCAGGGAACTCGAAGACCGCACCGGTCGTTCGGGCATTGCCGAGAAGGCGTCACGGCCCAAGGGCTGACCGTGAGGGAGGGCAGGTATCTCGATGGATCAGCTCGCGCCGACCGAGAAATATTCTCCCTTTCGTTTCTTCTCCGCCGAGCAATGGTCGCAATTCCGCGCCGACACGCCGCTGACGCTGAGCGAGGATGAATTCCGCCGCCTGCGTTCGCTCAACGACCCGGTCGACCTCGAAGAGGTCAAGCGCATCTATCTGTCGCTGTCGCGGCTCTTATCGGCGCATGTCGAAGCGAGCCAGCTGCTGTTCAGGCAACGCCAGGCCTTCTTCAACGCGGTCGACGTGGAAAAAACGCCGTTCATAATCGGCATTGCCGGCTCCGTCGCGGTCGGCAAATCGACCACCGCGCGCGTGTTGAAGGAGCTGCTGGCGCGCTGGCCGTCGAGCCCCAAGGTCGATCTCATCACCACCGACGGCTTCCTGCTGCCCAACGAGGTGCTGCGCCGCGAAAATTTGATGGAGCGCAAGGGTTTTCCCGACAGCTACGATGTCGGCGCGCTGCTGCGCTTCCTGTCCGGCATCAAGTCGGCGCAGCGCAATGTCCGCGCGCCGGTCTATTCGCACCTGACCTATGACGTCATTCCCGGCGAGTTCGTCACCATCGACCGCCCAGACATCCTGATCTTCGAAGGCATCAATGTCCTGCAGCCCGGCAAGCTGCCGCAGGACGGCAAGATCGTGCCCTTCCTGTCGGACTTCTTTGACTTCGCCATCTATATCGATGCCGACGAGAAGCTGATCCATCAATGGTACACCGCCCGTTTCATGCGGTTGCGCGAGACCGCCTTCCGCAATCCGGATTCCTTTTTTCACCGCTATTCGCAGCTCTCGGAGGATTCGGCCCGCGCCATCGCCGAAGGCCTTTGGACCAACATCAATCTGAAAAATTTGCGTGAGAACATCCTGCCGACGCGGGCTCGCGCCGACCTCATCCTGCGCAAGGGCGCCGATCACCTGATCGAGGAAGTGGCGCTCAGGAAGCTGTGACGACGTCCGCCCGGCGCGTCAATTTCTTGGAATTGCCTATTGGCCTTCTCCCGGGACGTCGCTCGTCGCGGCGGCGGTTGGCTTCGTCACCCGCCGCAGCGTCAGATTGATGCGGCCGCCATTCTTCAGCAGTGCCGAGGTCGAGGAGTAGATGCGGTCGACGCCGTGAAAGCTGAGGCGTCCTTCGCCGCCGAGCACCACGACGTCGCCGCTTTTCAACCTGAACGACTTCGTCCCGCCCTCACGCGTCGTCTGGCCGACCCTGAACAGGCAATCGTCGCCCAGCGAAACGGAAACCACCGGTGCCGAAAAATCGGCCTCGTCGCGGTCCTGATGCAGGCCCATTTTGGCCTCCGGGGTATAGAAATTGACCAGGCACGCTTCCGGCGGATGTGGGTAGCCTGACACCTGCCGCCACAGCTCGAGCAGCCCGCCCGGAATTGGCGGCCATGGCAATCCGGTCACCGGATGCGTCGGCTGGTAGCGATAGCCATGCTCCTTGTCAGTGACCCAACCGAGCGGACCGCAATTGGTCATCCGCACGCTCATCTCCTTGCCGGTGCGTGGCATCGCCGGCACGAACAGCGGCGCCTGCTGCACGATGCCTCTCACCGCCTCGACCAGCGTTTCCTGCACGGTGCGAGACAGATAGGCCGGCATGTGGCGGACGCCTTTGGGCAGGACAAGCATGAGGCTGTTCAATCACATTGGTCGCGCGAAAACATGATGCCATGGAGGGTCACCGGCAGCGACCCGAAAACCGCATCTCCAGAAGCTTCCGAAGGCTTAGTCGTCACCGACCCGGCCGCGTAGCTTCTTGATCGTGCCGCGTCCGGCCTTGCTCTTCAGCCGCCGCTCCACCGCGCCCTTCGACGGCCGCGTCTTCTTGCGTGGCGGCGGTGGCGGCTCGGCTGCCTTGGCGACCAGCGCCGTGAGCCTTGCCCGTGCGTCCGCCCGGTTCTGTTCCTGCGTGCGGAAGCGGCTTGCCTCGATGACGATGACGCCGTCCTTGGTGGCACGCTGGCCGGCAAGCTTGATCGTCCGCTCGCGCACGCGCTCCGAAAGGCCGGCTGCGTTGGCCGCGTCGAAGCGCAGTTGTACTGCCGTCGCCACCTTGTTGACGTTCTGGCCGCCCGGACCGGACGAGCGGATGAAGTCCTCGTGCAGGTCGCCCGGGTGGATCACCGCATCGTCGCCAATGATGATGTCGTCGTCGCTCGCCATGCCGCAGTCATGGCGCGGTGGATCGAAAAAGAAAAGGCCCGATCGAAACCGGGCCTTTCAACGACAGGCTGAGTTCAGCCCAATGACGTGATTACTCCGCCGCTTCCTGCATGCGTGGCGCGGCACCCAGCACTACGGCGTCGACATGGCTTTCGAATTTCTCGAAGTTGACGGCGAACATGCCGACCAGCCTTGTCGCCTGCCGGTCGTAACCCGCCTTGTCGGCCCAGGTCGACCGCGGGTCGAGAATGGCGCTGTCGACGCCGCGAACCGCCACCGGCACCTCGAAACCGAAATGAGGGTCGGTGCGGAACTCGGCCGCCTTCAGCGAGCCGTCGAGTGCCGCCGCAAGCAATGCCCGCGTTGCCTTGATCGGCATCCGCTTGCCGGTACCGTAGGCGCCGCCGGTCCAGCCGGTGTTGACCAGCCAGCAGTCGGCGTCGTGGTGGGCGATCAGTTCGCGCAGCAAATTGCCGTATTCCGAGGGATGGCGCGGCATGAACGGCGCGCCGAAGCAGGTCGAAAACGTCGCTTCGGGTTCGGTCACGCCCTTTTCGGTTCCGGCCACCTTGGCGGTGTAGCCGGACAGAAAATGATACATCGCCTGCGCCGGGGTCAGCCGCGCGATCGGCGGCATCACGCCGAAGGCATCGGCGGTTAGCATGATGATGTTCTTCGGATGATTGGCGCGTCCCGTCTTGCTGGCATTGGGGATGAAATCCAGCGGATAGGCGCAACGCGTGTTTTCGGTGAGCCTTCCATCGTTGAAATCCGGCACGCCGTCGGCGTCGAGCACGACATTTTCCAGCACTGTGCCGAAGCGCTGCGTGGTGGCGAAGATTTCCGGCTCGGCTTCCGCCGACAGCTTGATCGTCTTGGCGTAGCAGCCGCCTTCGAAATTGAAGATGCCGTGCGGTCCCCAGCCATGCTCGTCGTCGCCGATCAGCGTGCGCGACGGATCGGCCGACAGCGTCGTCTTGCCGGTTCCCGACAGGCCGAAGAAGACGGCGGCGTCGCCGCTCGCACCCTCGTTGGCCGAGCAATGCATCGGCATCACGCCCTTCGCCGGCAACAGATAGTTGAGCATGGTGAACACCGACTTCTTCATCTCGCCGGCATAGGAGGTGCCGCCGATCAGCACGATCTTGCGCGTCAGGTCGACAGCGATCACCGTTTCGGTACGGCTGCCGTGGCGGGCAGGATCGGCACGGAACGACGGCAGGTCGATGATCGTCATCTCGGGCACGAAATGCTCGAGCTCGGCGGCGTCCGGGCGGATGAGCAGATTGCGGATGAACAGCGAGTGCCAGGCGAGTTCGGTAACCACCCTGGTCGGCAGCTTCAGCCCTGCGTCGGCGCCGCCGACCAGATCCTGCACATAGAGATCCTTGTCCGCGGCATGCGCGCGGAAATCGGCAAGCAGAAGGTCGAACTGGGCCGGCGAGATCGCCTTGTTGTTGTCCCACCAGATATGCGGCTCGGTTGCGCTGTCGCGCACGACGAATTTGTCCTTGGGCGAGCGACCGGTGTGCTGGCCGGTCTCGGCGACCAGTGCGCCATGTGCGGTGAGCCGGGCTTCGCCGCGCCGGATCGATTCCTCGTAAAGGGCTGCCGCGCCGAAATTATAGCGCACCACGCCGGTGGTCTTCAGGCCGATATGATCGATCGCACAGGCAGAATTGCGTTTTCCGACTTCCGACATCAAGTGTCCCTCTTCGTTTTCCGCGTCTTTGCCGGCGTATATTCCGGCATGCCCACAAGCAGGCTGAGATCGTCAGAACCAGAAAAGCCAAATGATATCAAATCATTAATCGATTTAAAAATTTTGAAAGTTGTTTAAATCGTTTATATGTGCGAAAACTTTGGTGATTGCCCAAAGGATTGGCAGTGTTCGTTCGTCCAATCCATATCGGGGTAGGATTGTGGCCGCCGGCAAGCCGCGCGTGACAGCGGATAAGGCCTATGCCACATTTTGTACCTAATTTGTCCTGCAAAAGCCCCTTCTCTACGAAAGAAGGGACAGCTCATGAGGGAGCCGCTTGAAATGGCAACAATCGCGCTTGTCGATGACGACCGCAACATTCTGACATCGGTGTCGATCGCCCTCGAATCCGAGGGGTACCGCGTCGAGACCTACACGGATGGTGCGTCTGCGCTGGAAGGGCTGGCGGCACGCCCGCCGAACCTTGCCATCCTCGACATCAAGATGCCGCGCATGGATGGCATGGAACTGCTGCGCCGGATGCGCCAGAAGTCCGACCTTCCGGTGATATTCCTGACCTCAAAGGACGACGAGATCGACGAATTGTTCGGCCTCAAGATGGGCGCCGACGATTTCATCCGCAAACCGTTCTCGCAACGTCTGCTGGTCGAGCGGGTGCGCGCCGTGCTGCGCCGTGCCAGTGCCCGCGAGGCTGCGGCAAAGACGCCCAGTCAGCAGGCTCGGTCGCTCGAGCGCGGCCAGCTGGTCATGGACCAGGAGCGCCACACCTGCACCTGGAAGGGCGAGCCGGTGACGTTGACCGTCACCGAGTTCCTGATCCTGCACTCGCTGGCGCAGCGCCCCGGCGTCGTAAAAAGCCGTGATGCGCTGATGGATTCGGCCTATGATGAACAGGTCTATGTCGACGACCGGACCATCGACAGCCACATCAAGCGGCTGCGCAAGAAGTTCAAGGCCGTCGACGACGACTTCGAGATGATCGAGACCCTTTACGGAGTCGGATACCGGTTCCGCGAAGCGTAAGTCGATCCATGTCGCCCAAAGTGATCCCGGTTTTGGGATAACGACATGCGTCAAAGCAAGGTAATGCATGTCGCCCAAAAGTGGGCCCGGTTTTGGGACAACGACATGCATCAAGGCAAAGACTAGGCGGGAGCTGCTATTCGATGGCAGTGGAAGCACAGCGAGCAAGACCGGCGGGCGCTGCGAGGCGGCCGTCGCGTATCATGCCGTCATTCCTGTCGAAAATCACGGTGCCGATGCGCCGCTTCCTCGGCCATCATATCTTTTCCAGCCTGACGCGGCGTATCCTCTTCCTCAACCTCGCCGGCCTGGCCGTCCTTGTCACCGGCATCCTCTATCTCAACACCTTCCGTGACGGGCTGATCGACGCCCGGGTCGAGAGCCTGATGACCCAGGGCGAGATCATCGCCGGTGCCATCGCCGCGTCGGCGACGGTCGAGACGGATTCGATCAGCATCGACCCGGAAAAGCTGCTTGAGCTGCAGGCCGGGGAAAGCCTCGGGCCGGGCTCCGACCAGCTCGACAATCTCGACTTCCCGATCAACCCGGAACGTGTCGCGCCGGTGCTGAGAAGGCTGATCTCGCCGACCCGGACGCGCGCCCGCATCTATGACCGCGACGCCAATCTGCTGCTCGATTCGCGCCATCTCTATTCGCGCGGCCAGATCCTGCGCTACGACCTACCGCCGGTCGAAGAGGAAGAGCCCGATCTGGTCGAGCGCATCCAGAAATTCGTCTTCGATTTCTTCCGCAACACCGAGCTGCCGGTCTATCACGAGCAGCCGGGCGGCAATGGCGCCGCTTTCCCGGAAGTGGTCAAGGCGCTCACCGGCAGCCCGTCGACCATCGTGCGCGTCTCGGAACAGGGCGAGCAGATCGTTTCGGTGGCGGTGCCGATCCAGCGCTTCCGCGCCGTTCTCGGCGTGCTGATGCTGTCGACCGAAGGCGGCGACATCGACAAGATCGTCGCCGCCGAGCGCAAAGCGATCCTGCGCGTGTTCGGCATCGCGGCGCTTGTCACCGCCATCCTGTCGATGCTGCTCGCTTCCACCATCGCCAATCCGCTGCGCCGGCTGTCGGCGGCGGCCGTGCGGGTGCGGCGCGGCGTCAAGAGCCGCGAGGAAATCCCGGACTTTTCCGACCGCCAGGATGAGATCGGCAATCTGTCGATCGCCATACGCGACATGACCAACGCGCTCTACGCCCGCATCGAGGCGATCGAAAGCTTTGCCGCTGACGTGTCGCACGAATTGAAGAACCCGCTGACCTCGCTGCGCAGCGCGGTGGAAACCTTGCCGCTGGCCAAGAACGACAATTCGCGCAGCCGGCTGATGGACATTATCCAGCACGATGTTAGGCGTCTGGACCGGCTGATCACCGATATTTCCGACGCCTCCCGTCTTGATGCCGAACTGGCGCGTGAAGATGCAGGGACGGTCGACCTGAAGAAATTCATCACCGATCTCGTTGCCGTTTCGCGTGAAGCCACGCGCAACAAGAAGGCCGTCGAGATCGAGTTCAAGGTCGCCAAGCTGCCGCAGGGCGTCAAAGGCTATGTGGTCGTCGGTCATGATCTGCGCATCGGCCAGGTCATCACCAACCTGATCGAGAACGCCCGCTCCTTCGTTCCCGAGGACCATGGCCACATCAGCCTGTCGCTGGCTCGCGCCGGCAAATTCAACATCGTCACAGTCGACGACAATGGTCCCGGCATTCGCGCCGACAACATCGACCGCATCTTCGAACGCTTCTACACCGACCGGCCCGCAGGCGAGGCGTTCGGCCAGAATTCGGGTCTTGGCCTGTCGATATCCAGGCAGATCGTCGAGGCCCATGGCGGCACTCTGACCGCCGAAAATATCCCCGGCACCAAGCCCGGCGAAATCAAGGGCGCACGCTTCGTCGTGACACTGCCGGCAGAAGCATGAAGATCGTGACTGATCCAGTTGCGCATCCAGAAAACATTCACGGGACCGCGATCCTGATCGGCGATCGCGGCGTCCTTATCACCGGGCCGTCCGGCGCCGGCAAGACGACGCTGGCGCTGACGCTCCTGGATCATTGCCGCGCGCGCGGGCTGTTCTCGCGGCTGATTGGCGACGACAGGCTGCTTGCCGCAGCCCGCGCCGGGCGGCTGGTCTGTAGCGTGCCGGCGACCATCGCCGGTCTCGCCGAAGTACCTGGGTTCATGCCGTGCCCGCTGCCGTTCGAGCTGGGCGGAGTGATCGACCTGCATGTGAGGCTGGTGCCAAAGGCAGACATGGCCTGTTTCCAGGAGGAAATAAGCGAGCCGGTCGCAGGCTGCCCGGTGCCGCGTATCGATCTTGCCGAGCGCAACGCCGCCACTGCCCTGCCCGCCGTGATGGCGCGGCTGTCGATCGCGCCTTTTCTATGATCCGCTTGGGATTTCTTGCTGCAATGCGTCAAAATGGCATGGGCGGGCGCAATTTGGGGCTTGTCAACCGGCCGCGCGTCGACAAGATAGCGCTCCCGCCGCCTGGAATGGCTGGCGAGCATAATATGCGCCTGTGAAGCGGCGATGACGGGAGCCACCAAAGAATGATCGGACTCGTGCTTGTAACGCACGGTCAACTGGCCGCCGAGTTCCGACATGCCGTGGAACATGTCGTCGGGCCACAAGACAATTTCGAAACCGTGGCGATCGGCGCCGATGACGATATGGAGCAGCGTCGTCGCGACATCGTCGACGCCGTCGCCCGTGTCGACACCGGAACGGGCGTCATCGTGCTGACCGACATGTTCGGCGGCACCCCCTCCAACCTTGCCATTTCGGTGATGGAGTCCGGCCGCACCGAGGTGATAGCCGGCATGAACCTGCCGATGCTGATCAAGCTCTCCTCGATCCGCAAGGGCGACAACATGGCGGCCGCACTTGATGAGGCGCAGGCGGCCGGCCGCAAATACATCAACGTCGCCAGCCAGCTTTTGAGCAGCAAATGAACGCGCTGTCCCCGGAAGAAGATCAGATCGTCCGGGACTTTCCCATCATCAACCAGCGCGGCCTGCACGCGCGCGCCTCGGCGAAATTCGTCCAACTGGCGAGCGGCTTCGACGCTTCGGTGCATGTCGAGAAGGATGGCGTCAAGGTCGGCGGCACCTCGATCATGGGCCTGATGATGCTGGCGGCAAGCCCGGGCTACTCGATCCGTGTCACCGCCAGCGGGCCGCAGGCGCTGCAGGTCATCGACGCGCTGGAGCAATTGGTGGCGTCCCGCTTCGGCGAGGAAAGCTGATCCTCTACATCGCCAAAGCATGTCCGATGGACATGCAGGGATAAAGATTTCTTTATATCCCATTGTCGTCCGAGCGCCGATCTGCTAGTCAGACCGGGAATTCGCGCCCTTCGACGCGCCGACCGGCGTGGGCGCATCCGCAACCAATTCGCAGCAAGAACAATTCGCATCGGAGCACTGCCATGACGGGTAGCAAGGACTATGTGGTCGCCGACATCTCGCTTGCCGGCTGGGGCCGCAAGGAAATCGAGATCGCCGAAACCGAAATGCCGGGCCTGATGGCCAGCCGCGAGGAATTCGGCGACAAGAAGCCGCTCAAGGGCGCGCGGATCACCGGCTCGCTGCACATGACCATCCAGACGGCGGTGCTTATCGAGACGCTGAAGGCGCTCGGCGCCGATATCCGCTGGGCTTCCTGCAACATCTTCTCGACCCAGGACCATGCGGCCGCGGCCATCGCCGAGGCGGGTATCCCGGTGTTCGCCGTCAAGGGCGAGTCGCTCGAGGAATATTGGGACTACACCGACAAGATCTTCCAGTGGGCCGATGGCGGCACCTCGAACATGATCCTCGATGATGGCGGCGACGCCACCATGTACATCCTGATTGGCGCCCGCGCCGAGGCCGGCGAGGACGTGCTGTCCAACCCGCAGAGCGAGGAAGAGGAATACTTCTACGCCCAGGTCAAGAAGCGCCTGAAGGCTTCGCCCGGCTTCTTCACCAAGCAGAAGGCAGCGATCCGCGGCGTCACCGAAGAGACGACCACCGGCGTCAACCGGCTTTACCAGTTGCAGAAGAAGGGCCTGCTGCCCTTCCCCGCCATAAACGTCAACGACTCGGTTACCAAGTCGAAGTTCGACAACAAATATGGCTGCAAGGAATCGCTGGTCGACGGCATCCGTCGTGGCACCGACACCATGATGGCCGGCAAGGTCGCGGTCGTCTGCGGCTACGGCGACGTCGGCAAGGGCTCGTCGGCCTCGCTCAAGGGCGCCGGCGCCCGCGTCAAGGTCACCGAGGTCGACCCGATCTGCGCGCTGCAGGCGGCGATGGACGGTTTTGAAGTCGTCACGCTGGAAGATGCGGCACCCACCGCCGACATCGTCATCACCACCACCGGCAACAAGGACGTCGTCACCCTCGACCACATGCGCTCGATGAAGGACATGGTCATTGTCGGCAACATCGGTCACTTCGACAACGAGATCCAGGTGGCCGCGCTGCGCAACCTCAAATGGACCAACGTCAAGCCGCAGGTCGACATGATCACCTTCCCCGACGGCAAGCGGATGATCCTGCTGTCGGAAGGCCGGCTGCTCAATCTCGGCAACGCCACCGGTCATCCGAGCTTCGTCATGTCGGCCTCGTTCACCAACCAGGTGCTGGCCCAGATCGAGCTCTACACCAAGCCCGGCCAGTACGCGAACCAGGTCTATGTCCTGCCCAAGCATCTCGATGAAAAGGTCGCGCGCTTGCATCTCGACAAGCTTGGCGCCCGCCTGACCGAGTTGTCCGGTGAGCAGGCCGCCTATATCGGCGTGACTCAGCAGGGACCGTTCAAGCCGGAACACTACCGCTATTAACCAAAGCTAAAATTGCTACCAGATATTGATGCCGGGCGATTGACTTTTCGCCCGGCTTTATTTTTGCGCGCCGCCAGCCTTCACGGCGATTCGGCGAGGGTTTATTGTCAGGTGATTCGCGACGCTTCCGGCCCGAGAGGGGATCAAGAGAGGCGCGCATCAGGGCGGTCTTGCATTCAGGCGGCGGAGAGGACCAAGACATGCCGGGGCAACACCCGCACAGAGCGGGACGGGCCGTTTCCGGCGGCCAAGACGATTCGGGGGTTACTGGCTCCGCCTTGCAAGGCGGAAGCCTGTCATGGCGTGCTCGCGCGGCACTGTTCCTCGCCACGTCCGCTTTTGCCTGCCCCTTGGCCAATGTGGTTGCGCATGCCGAAGCCGCCGGCGTGACCACGGCCGGGATGTCGATCAGCGCGATCGAGGTCATGCAGCTTGCGGTGTTTGTCGGCGTGACCGGCGCGGCACTTCTGTCGGCCATCGTTCTCATCCGCGAAAGAGCCCGCACCTCGGCGGACAATGTCGAACTCAGGAGCCGCCTCGCCGACATCAACGCGGCCCTGCGGCGCTCGGAGGCGCTGCTCAATCTGCGCGACCAGCGCCTGGTCGTCTGGGCCGCGGAAAACAAGAAGCCCGAACTCATCGGCACATTGCCCGTGGAAAGCGGTGCCCCCGAGGACCGAGCCGCTTTCCTTGCTTTCGGCCGCTGGCTGATGCCGCGTTCGGCGGCGGCGCTCGAACATGCCGTCGCGGGATTGCGCGAGAAGGCGAAACACTTCGACCTCGTCATCGAATCGCAGGCCGGCGCACCGCTCGAAGTGCATGGCCGCAAGAGCGCCGCCCATGTGCTGGTGCGTTTCGTCTCGCTCTCGGAGACGCAGCGCAGCCAGGCCAGGCTGAAGATCGAGAACCAGCGGCTGGCGGCCGACCATGACACGATGATCGGCCTGCTCGACGCGCTGAACATGCCGGCATGGCTTCGCAGCGAGGACGGGCGGCTGAAGTGGGTCAACCGGGCCTATGCCGATGCGGTCGAAGCCGAAAGCGCCGAAGCCGCGGTTCGCGAGGCAAAGGAGTTCCTCGGCGGCCAGGCACGCGATGCGATTGCCGCCCAGCACAAGACGCATCCGGTCTTCGAGCAGTCGCTTTCCACCGTGATCGAAGGCGACCGCCGTATGTTTGCGGTCACCGACTTTGCCGGTGCGGATGGCTCGGCCGGCCTTGCCTGCGACACCAGCGCCATCGAGACCGTTCGCAGCGAGTACGAACGGACCGTCAGGAGCCACGCCGACACGCTCGATCAGCTCAACACGGCGGTCGCCATTTTCGACACCGACGAGAAGTTGCGGTTCTTCAACCAGGCTTTCCAGAAGCTGTGGGGGCTCGACAGCGGCTTCCTGCACAGCGCTCCCGACAATGCCCTGCTGCTCGACCGGCTGCGCAGCTCGGGCAAGATCGCCGAACAGCCGGAATGGCGGCGCTGGAAGGAAGGCCTGCTCGGCGCTTACCGAGCCGTCGAATCGCAGGAACATTGGTGGCATCTGCCGGACGGCAAGACCATCCGCGTCGTCGCCAACCCGCAGCCCAAGGGCGGCGTGACCTGGGTGTTCGAGAACCTGACCGAGAAGATGGACCTCGAAAGCCGCTACCAGACAGCGGTGCGGGTGCAGGGCGAGACGCTCGACAATCTTGCCGAAGGCGTGGCGGTGTTCGGCCCCGATGGCAGGCTTCGTCTGTCGAACCCTGCCTTTGCCAAGCTCTGGGGCCTGAGCGGCGATGCGGCCAAGCCCAATGTGCACGTGTCCACGATCCGCGACCTTTGCGACCGGCAGGCGGCGGCGGACAGTCCCTGGCCGGGTTTCGTTGCCGCCATCACCGGGTTCGACGACGAGCGCCGTGACCGTCACGGCCAGACTGAGCTCAACAATGGCAATGTGCTGAGCTATGCCATGATCCCGCTGCCCAACGGGCAAGTGATGATGACCTTCGTCGACGTCACCGACAGCGTCAACGTCGAGCGGGCGCTGAAGGACAAGAACGAGGCGCTGCAGAAATCCGATCAGCTCAAGAACGAATTCGTCCAGCACGTCTCCTATGAATTGCGCTCGCCGCTGACCAACATCATCGGCTTCACCGAACTTCTGTCGCTGCCGGCGACCGGTCCGCTGACGCAAAAGCAGCGCGAATATGTCGAGCATGTCGGATCGTCCTCCTCGGTCCTGCTCACCATCGTCAACGACATCCTCGACCTGGCGACGGTCGACGCCGGCATCATGCAGCTCGACATTTCAGAGGTGCATGTCGATCGTACCATCGCGGCCGCGGCCGAACTGGTGGCCGACCGGCTGGAAGAGCATTCGATCAGGCTCGAGGTTGACGCCACTGCTGCGCCGAAGACGTTCCACGGCGACGAGATCCGCGTCCGCCAGATCCTCTACAATCTGCTCAGCAACGCCGCCAACTATGCGCCGGAAGCCAGCACCATCCGGCTAACCTGCCGCCATCTGTCGGACGGGGTGGAATTCTCGGTTCATGACGACGGCCCCGGCATGCCGCCGGATCTGCTCGATTCGGTGTTCCGCCGTTTTGAGCCGCGTGCCAATGGCGGCCGCCGGCGCGGTGCCGGTCTCGGCCTGTCGATCGTCAAGAGCTTTGTCGAGCTGCATGGCGGCAGCGTTCGCATCGAAACCGGCAAGGACAAGGGCACGACCGTCATCTGCACCTTTCCCGACATGCCGGGCATCCGCGCCGCGGCCGAGTAGCGCGCTCGATGACGGGATTGGTGCTGGAGCGTTTACTCGCCGATGAGACGCAGACAGCGTTGCTGGGCGAGGATCTGGCCTTGTCATTGCGTCCGGGGGACGTCCTGGCGCTCAAGGGCGACCTCGGCGCCGGCAAGTCCACCTTGGCGCGGGCATTGATCAGGGCTTTGGCCGACGATGCCGGTCTCGATGTTCCAAGCCCGACCTTCACGTTGGTGCAGAGCTACGACACCCGCGTCCCGGTCCATCATTTCGATCTCTATCGCCTGTCCTCGGCGGCTGAGATTGACGAACTTGGTTTTGACGAAGCCCTGGCGCAAGGCGCAGCCTTGGTCGAATGGCCGGAACGAGCCGATGGCTACCTGCCGAAAACCTCGGTTCTGATCGAACTCGTCCAGCATGGCGAGGGACGGCTGGCCCGGCTGTCGGGCGAGGGCGCCACCTTCGACCGCGTGGCGCGATCGCTGGCCATGCGCGACTTTCTCCAAACTGCCGGCTGGGGCCACGCAAGGCGCCGCCATTTCATCGGCGATGCCTCGGCCCGCTCCTACGAGATTGTCTCGCTTGCCGGCCGAAAGCCGCAGGTATTGATGAACTCGCCGCGGCTGGTTCTCGGGCCGCCGGTCCGCAACGGCAAGCCCTATGCCGAGATCGCTCACACCGCGCAGTCGGTCTCCGCCTTCGTCGCCATCGACCGGGCTTTGAAGGCGGGTGGGGTGAGCGTTCCGGAAATCCATGCCGAGGACCAGAATCAGGGGTTCCTGCTGCTCGAGCATCTTGGTTCGGAAGGATTTCTCAACGGCGATGGCCAGCCGGTGGCCGAGCGTTATGCGGCGGCGGCCGAACTGCTGGCCATGATGCATGGCAGGAGTTGGCCGCAGCGCCTGGCAACGGGGCAGGGCGGCTTCCACGACGTGCCGCCTTTCGACCGTGATGCGATGATGGTCGAGGCCGATCTGCTGGTCGACTGGTACGTGCCGGCCATATCAGGCAGCCCGGCCAGCGATGCCTTGCGTGCCGGTTACCACCAGCAATGGAACGCGCTCCTCGACCGGCTGCAAGGCCGCGAAACCACTTTGATGCTGCGTGATTTCCATTCGCCCAACATCATCTGGCGCGGCGACCGCGCCAAGCATGATCGGCTGGGCATCGTCGATTTCCAGGACGCATTGATCGGTCCGTGTGCCTATGACGTTGCCTCGCTAGCCATGGACGCGCGTGTTACGATGTCGCCCGAGATCGAGAAAGGGACGCTCGACGCCTATCTCGCGGCGCGCCACGAAGCCGGCACTTTCGACGAAGTAAGCTTCGTGGAATCCTACGCGATCATGGCGGCGCAGCGAAACTCCAAGATCCTCGGCATCTTCGTCCGCCTCGAAAAGCGCGACGGCAAGCCCTATTATCTGAAGCACCTGCCGCGCATCCGCGATTATCTGCGTCGGGCCCTGTCCCATCCGGCGCTGGCCAGCCTGCGGGAGTTCTACAACGCCAACGGCTTGCTGGAGGAGCGGGCACTGTGACAGCAAAACCGGACACAGCCATCGTGCTCGCCGCCGGGCTTGGCAAGCGCATGCGGCCGATCACCGACACCATTCCCAAGCCGCTGGTCAAGATCGCCGGCAAGACCTTGATCGACTGGGGGCTCGACAGCCTCGCCGCCGCCGGTGTCGGCAAGGCCGTCGTCAACGTCCATTATCTTCCCGAACAGATCATTGCCCATGTCGCGGCTCGCCGCAGGCCAAAAATCATCATCTCCGATGAGAGCGACAAGCTGCTCGATTCCGCCGGCGGCATCGTCAAGGCGCTGCCCGAGCTGGGCGGAAAACCATTCTACATCCTCAACGCCGATACCTTCTGGATCGACCAGGGTCCTCTCAATCTCGGCCGTCTTGCCCTTGCGTGGGACGCGGCGAAAATGGATATTCTGCTGATGCTGGCGGATCTCCATCAGGCGACCGGACACTGCGGCAGCACCGATTTCCTGGTGGCGCCGGATGGTGGCTTGCGGCGATCAAAAGGTGATCCGGCCGGACTGATCTATGCCGGAGCGGCGATCGTGCATCCGCGCCTGTTCGAGGATGCGCAGCCCGGGCCGCACTCGCTCAACGCCTATTTCGACACCGCCATTGCTGCCGGCCGGCTGTTCGGCATGCCGATGCAGGGTCATTGGATCACCGTCGGCACGCCCGATGCCATTCCGCTCGCCGAAGCGGCCGTGGCTGGCGCGCTAGCCGAGTTGAAATGAGCGGCTCAAGCCGCGTTTTCTCAATTCCCTCCGGAGCGCCGTTCCTGCCGACGCTTGCCGAGGCGCTGCTAGCCGGGCGCCTTGTTCCGGGGTTCCGGTTTGACGGCGACCCGCTCGCGTTGGCCGACGTCACCATCTATGTGCCGACGCGGCGCGCGGCGCGCGCCTTGCGGGGTGTTTTCGTCGACAGCCTGGCGGCACGCGGCGGCGGCGGGTCGGCGATCCTGCCGGTCATCCGTCCGCTCGGCGAGTTCGATGAGGATGAGGCTGCATTCGAAACCGAGGCGTCCGCCGCCATCGACCTCGCGCCGCCGATTGCGGCAAGCGAACGCCTGTTGCTGCTGGCGCCGCTGGTCCGCGCCTGGAAACGCCGGCTGCCGGCGCATGTCGCGGCGCTCTTCGCCGAGGAGATCGTCATCCCTGCCTCTACCGCCGACGCGATCTGGCTGTCGCGCGATCTCGCCCGGCTGATGGACGAAGTCGAGACGGAAGGCACGGATTGGGCCAAGCTCACCGGCCTGGTGACCGGCAACCTTGCCGGATGGTGGCAGGTGACGCTTGAATTTCTCGGCATCGTCACCGATGCGTGGCCGAAATTCCTTGAAGAACGCGATCGCTCCAACCCGGCCGCACATCGCAGCGCGCTGATCCGCGCTGAAGCCGCACGGCTGCAGCGCAATCCGCCAGCCGGGCCGGTCATCGCTGCGGGCTCGACCGGCTCGATACCGGCCACGGCCGAGTTGCTTGCCGCGATTGCCCGCTTGCCCGGTGGCGCCATCGTGTTGCCCGGTCTCGACCGGACGCTGGACGAAGCGTCGTTCCAGGCAATCGCGGCGCCCGGCGCGCGTCCGGCCGTGCTCGGCCACCCGCAATACGGTCTCGCCAGGCTGATCGGCAAGATCGGCGTGCTGCGCGGCGATGTCGAGGAGATCGGCACGGCCGAGCCGCGGCTTGCGCTCCGCGCCGCCCTGGTCGGCGAAGCGCTGCGGCCGGCCGAAACCACCGAATTGTGGGCCGAGACGCGCAACGGCTTTTCAGCCTCCGACATTGCCGGGGCCTTTGCCGGCGTGACGCTGCTCGAAGCCGCCAGCGAACGCGATGAAGCGGTCGCGATCGCCGTCGCGCTCAAGCGCGCTGTCGAGGAGCGGGGCCAACGGGCGGCTCTCGTGACCGGCGACCGCGCGCTGGCCCGGCGCGTCTCGGTCGAGCTCCTGCGGTTCGGCGTCGTCGCCGACGATTCCGGCGGCACCCCGCTCGCCAACACCCCGGCGGCCAGCCTGCTCGGGCTGGCGCTCGAGGCGGTGTTTCGGCCAGGCGATCCCATAGGCCTGCTGTCGCTGCTCAAGCATCCGCTGCTTGGGCTTGGCCTCGAACGGGCCGATATGCGCCACGCAGCAGAACTGGTCGAACTGGTGGCACTGCGCGGCGGCACTGGCCGCCCCGACATCGTTTCGCTACCGGAACTGTTCGAAACCCGTCTCACCGGCCTTGGCGGCGGCAACCGGCAACCCTTCTGGTTTTCCCGTCTCACCCTGCGTTCCATCGAAGCCGCGAAGAATTTGCTCGAACGTCTCACACAGGCGCTGGCGCCGCTCGCGGCGTTTCGCGGCCAGGCGGACGCCGGCCTTGGCGCGCTGGTCGGAGCAAGCATCATGGCGTTCGAAAATCTCGGCCGCACCGCCGATGGCGGCCTTGGCTTGCTCTATGCGGGTGACGCCGGCGAGAAGCTTGCCGAATTGCTGCGTGGGCTGGTCGCGGCTTCCGCGCCGCTCTCATTCGCCGCGGACGAGTGGCCCGACGTGATGGCGGCGCTGATCGCGCCTGAAACGGTCAAGCCGGCACAGGGAACCGACAGGAACATCGCCATCTGGGGCGCGCTGGAAGCGCGCTTGCAGGATGTAGACACGCTGGTCATCGGCGGGCTCAACGAGGGCGTGTGGCCGCGCAAGCCCGAGAGCGACCGCTTCATGTCGCGGCTAATGAAGACCGGCATCGATCTCGAACCACCCGAACGGCGCATCGGCCTTGCCGCGCATGATTTCCAGATGGCCTTGGGCGCGAAGAAGGCGGTGCTGGCCCGCTCGGCGCGTGCCGGCGACGCGCCTGCCGTGCCGTCGCGGTGGCTGCAGCGCCTGCTCACATTCATAGGCAACGACCAGGCGGTTGAATTGCGCCGGCGCGGCGAAGAATTGCTCGCCTGGGCACGCGCGCTCGACACCGGCTCAAGGCAGGATTTCGCGCCACGGCCGCAGCCGACACCGCCTTTGTCTGTTCGCCCGAGCCATTTCTCGGTCACCGAGATCGAGACCCTGCGCCGTGATCCCTACGCCGTCTATGCACGAAAAATTCTCGGCCTGATGCCGCTCGATCCGGTCATTCGCGATCCCGGTGCGGCCGAGCGCGGCACGCTGTTTCACGCCATCCTGCATCTGTTCTCGGCGCGCGTTGCCGATCCGCGCGCAGCCGACGCGCTCGCTGGCCTCATCGCTGCCGGCCGCGCCTGCTTTGCCGAAGCCGCACTTCCCGCCGATGTCGAGGCGGTGTGGTGGCCGCGTTTCGAAAAACTCGCCGCCAACATCATCGAGTGGGAGCGCACGCGCGCCGACGCGGTGATACGGCGGCATGCCGAGGAACGCGCCGGAAAGACCGTCGTCGGCCAGTCCGGCGTGACGCTGTCCGGCTATGCCGACCGCGTGGACCTGCTGGCCGGCGGCATGGCCGACATACTGGATTACAAGACAGGCTCCTCGCCATCCAAGGCGCAGGCGCACACCCTGCTTGCGCCGCAACTGGCGCTGGAGGGCGCGCTGCTCAGGCGCGGCGCCTTCAAGGATCTGGGCACGCGCGAACCTTCGCAACTGGCGTTCGTGCGGCTGAAGCCGAATGGCGAGGTGTTCGAGGAATCGATCCTCGAACACAATCGCCAGCCGCGCACCGCCACCGATCTCGCCGAAGAAGCCTGGGCGCGGCTGGAAAAGCTCCTGATCCACTATGCCGACCCGGCGACCGGCTATCTGTCGCGCGCGCTGCCGTTTCGCGAAGGCGAGACCGATGGCGATTACGACCATCTTGCCCGCGTGCTCGAATGGTCGGCCGGCGGCGATGCCGGCGACGAGGGAGGGGAGGCATGAAGAAGGCCTATCCCATCCCCAGCGACACCGCGACCAGCCAGGCCCGCGCCGCCGACCCCCAGAATTCCGCCTGGGTGTCGGCCAATGCAGGCTCCGGCAAGACCCATGTGCTGGCCCAGCGCGTCATCCGGCTGCTGCTGCGCGGCACCGATCCGTCGAAGATCCTGTGCCTGACCTATACACGCGCCGCCGCCGCCAACATGTCGAACCGGGTGTTTTCGACGCTGTCGGAGTGGACGGCACTCGGCGACGCGGAATTGGCGGCAAGGATCGAAACGTTGGAAGGTCGCCGGCCCGATCTTGAGACCATGCGCCGGGCACGGCGCCTGTTTGCCGAGGCGCTCGAAACGCCCGGCGGGTTGAAGATCCAGACCATCCATGCCTTCTGCGAATCGGTGCTTCATCAGTTCCCGCTGGAGGCCAACATCCCGGCGCATTTCGAGATGCTCGATCCGCCGATGGAGGCATCGCTGTTCGCCACCGCGCGCCGCGACATGATTTCCGGAACGGCCGCCGGCGACATGGACCTGGCCGAGGCGTTTGCCACCATTCTCGATCGTGGCGGCGAAGCCGGACTCGATGCCTTGCTGGGCGAGATCGTGCGCAAGCGCGACGGCTTGCGCAATTTCATCGACATGATTGGGCGCGATGGCACGCGTTTCCAGGCGCTATTCGATGAATTCCATTTCCGCCCCGGCCAGACCGCCGAAGGCATAGCGGCATCGGTCTGGCCGTTGCCGGGTTTCCTGCCCGACTATTTTGCCGGCTTCACTCAGGCCGCGGATGCCACCGATGCCAGGACGGTGTTGAACAACATCCTGCCCTATGCGCGTCAGGCTTTCACTGAGGCCGACCCTGTTCGCCGTCTGCAACAGCTTGCGAGAGCCTTTCTCAAGACCGATGGCAGCGCCTACGATCCGGCCAATGCCTTCAAGAAAGCCCTGGTCGACCGGCTGCCGGATCTGGCGGAACGCTATCTCTCGACGGCCAATGCCATCGTCGAAACGGTCGACAGGCTGGCGCTGTTCCGGATGCTGGAAGGCACGCGCGCCGCGCTGACCATCGCCGACTGGCTGATCGCCCGCTACGAGGTGTTGAAGCGCAGCCGCGGCTTTCTCGACTTCAACGACCTGATCACCCGCACGGTCAATCTTCTGTCGCGGCCCGATGCCGGCCCCTGGGTGCAGTACAAGCTCGACCAGGGCATCGACCACATCCTGCTCGACGAGGCGCAGGACACCAGCCCGGATCAATGGGAAGTGGTGAAGCGGCTGGCGGAAGAGTTCTTTGCCGGCTTCGGTGCCCGCGACAGGGTCCATCGCACGGTCTTTGCCGTCGGTGACGAAAAGCAGTCGATCTATTCCTTTCAGGGCGCCGCCCCGGACTCCTTCGCCGACAGCCGGCTGTTGTTTGCGGGACGGGTGCGTGATGCCGAGGCGTCCTTCGCCGACCTCAAGCTGACCTGGTCGTTCCGCTCGACCGACGATGTTCTGACCGCGGTCGATCGCGTCTTTGCCGATCCTGTCGTGCGGCGCGGCATCAGCCATGATCCTGATCCGCTGCGCCACCAGGCGATCCGCACCGATGCGCCGGGCTATGTCGAGGTCTGGCCGTCGGTCGGTGCCGACGTCGTCGACGAGCCCGACGACTGGACCCAAGCCATCGACCATGCGCATGCGCCGGCGGTGCGCGTTGCCGAGCATGTCGCCGCGACCATTGCCGGCTGGATCGGCGCCGGCGAGATCATCGAAGGCCGTGGCAAGCGGCTGCGGCCGGGCGACGTGCTGGTGCTGGTGCGCAAGCGCGATCGCTTCGTCCACGCGTTGACCCGGGCGCTCAAACGCCGCGACATTCCGGTCGCCGGCGCCGACCGGCTGAGCCTGCCCGGACACATTGCGGTCAAGGACCTGATCGCGCTCGGCCATCTCCTCATCCAGCCGCAGGACGATCTGTCGCTCGCCGCCGTTCTGCGCAGCCCGATCTTCGATCTGCCGGAGGAGGGGCTTTTTGCGCTTGCGGCGGAGAGGCCGACCGGCCTGTCGCTGTTTGCATCACTGCGCGCCCATGCCGGCGAGAGCGAGGCTTTGGCGGCGGTCGTCACCCAGCTCGACATCTGGACGGACGAGGCCGCCTTCAAGCCGGTGTTCGAGTTTTACGCCGGCCTGCTGGCGCGCGACTGCGTGGGCAGAAGCGACGGCGTGCGCAAGAGGATGATCGCGCGGCTCGGGCCTGAGGCCGGCGACATTCTCGACGAGTTCCTGAGCTTCTGCCTTGCCGAGGAACGAACCGGCCTGCCGGGGCTGGAAGCCTTCCTGTCGACGCTGGAGAATGCCGGTCCCGAGATCAAGCGCGAGATGGACCAGACCCGCGACGAGGTTCGCGTCATGACCGTGCACGCGGCCAAGGGCCTGGAGGCGCCGGTCGTGTTCCTGGTCGATGGCGGTTCGGCGCCGTTCAGCGACCAGCATCTGCCGCGCCTGATGCCCTTCGAAGGCTCGGGCTGGGACGGCAAGGGCTATCTCTGGCGCTCGGCCAGCGACGTCGCCAATGGGTTTTCCAAGGCTGCGGCGGTGCGGGCACGGGAACTCGCCGACGACGAATACCGCCGGCTGCTCTATGTCGGCATGACCCGCGCCGAGGACCGGCTGATCGTCTGCGGCTATCACGGCAAGCGGGCGCCGAACACCGGCACCTGGCATTCGATCGTAAGCCGAGCGTTGATCGGCGCGCCTGAGAGCGTGGAGCGCCCGCACCCCGCCGGCGGCGATCCGGTGCATCGTTTTCACGTCACCAACCTGCCGCCCGTCGCACCGGTTTCCAGCGAGCAGGCGCGGCAGGCGCACAGTTTCGGGCCACTGCCGACGACCCTGTTCCGGCCCTTGCCGCCTTTCGAGGATTTGCCGCGTCCGCTGTCGCCATCCGGCGCCTCGGCGCTGATCGACGAAGGCAAGGAAGCGGTGGTCGACAAGGCTTCGCCGGTGCTCGATGCAGATGCCGAGCCAGGCTTTGCCGTGGTGCGCGGGCTCGCTTTGCACAAATTGCTGCAGATGTTGCCGTGCATTGCCGAGGCCGAACGCGAGGGCGCGGCGCAACGCTATCTCGCGCGAACTGGTGCGGACTGGTCTCAATCAGAGCGTGAAAAAGCTCTGGCATCGGTCACGGCGATCCTTGCCGATCCCGGCTTCGGTCCGCTGTTTGCGTCGGCGTCGCGTGCCGAGGTCGCGATCATGGGCAGCCTGGAGGTCAAGGGCAAGAAGCGCTCGATTTCCGGCAAGATCGACCGGCTGGCGGTGACGCCGGACGCGGTCTCTATCGTCGACTACAAGACCAACCGGCCGGCACCCGCCTCCCTGGCCGAGGTCCCGCAGGCTTACGTCCTGCAACTCGCGCTCTATCGCGCCCTGCTGCAGCCGCTTTATCCCGGACGCGCGGTCAAGGCGGCCTTGCTGTTCACCGAAGCGCCGCGGCTGATCGAACTGCCGGCCGGTGCCATGGATGACGCCCTTGCTCGACTCACAGGAGCGTGACACAACACCTGCTTGAAGAAGGGCGCGATCACCACCACATTTGGTGCGACAAAAACTTTCGAAAGGATTTTCCGCATGACCACCGTCAAGGTCGACAAGAGCAATTTCCAGGCCGATGTGCTTAACGCCAACGTACCGGTCGTCGTCGATTTCTGGGCGGAATGGTGCGGTCCGTGCAAGATGATCGCTCCGGCGCTCGAAGACATCGCCACTGAACTCGGCGCCAAGGTGAAGATCGCCAAGCTAAACATCGACGAGAATCCCGAGCTCGCCGCGCAGTTCGGCGTGCGCTCGATCCCAACGCTGATGATCTTCAAGGGCGGCGAAGTGGCCGACATGAAGGTTGGCGCCGCACCCAAGACCGCGCTGTCGCACTGGATCAATGGCAGCCTCGCCTGATCCGTCCCAAATTCCTGACATCAAGCCCGGCCTCGCGCCGGGCTTTTTGTTGGCGTCATCGGTGGGTGGTTCTGGCCCTCACGCCTGCGCACTCCATGTCTTCTGTTGTCACGAGAAGCAAGGAGAACGCCCATGACCGGATCCGCCAAGGCCACCGTCTTCATCGACAATGAGCGTGTCATCGTCACCGAGTATCGCTTTGCGCCCGGCGACAACACAGGCTGGCACCGCCACGGCCACGACTATGTCGTCGTGCCGCTGATGGACGGCAAGGTGAAGCTGTTGACCAAGGACGGCGAATCCTTCGCCGAGATGAAGGAGGGCGCGCCCTATTTCCGCAAGGAGGGCGTCGAACACGACGTCATCAACGCCAATGACGGCGAATACGCCTTTATCGAGATCGAGTTGAAGTAACCGCGAAGGCCATTGGGCGGCAGGCGCCATTACCAGTCGGCGATACGATCGCCTCCGGCGAATTGCGCACTTTCTTCGGTATACTCGAACAGTTCTATCTTCACGCCGTTGGGGTCGCGAATCCAGGCCTGGTAGGTGTCGTCGCAGGCGAGTTTCTTTACCGTGACGTCGACGCCCTTCGACCTGATATGGGCGATCGCTGCATCGATGCTTTCCACTTCGAGGCAGAAGTGGTTGATCTGGTTCAGTTCGCCATAGCTGGCCCCGTCCTTCTGGAACACCTCGACGTGGCTGCGACCGCCGCAATCGAGGTAGAACCCGAAAATCTTGCCGTCGCGCAGGAAATTGAACTGGGTGTCCATGCCGAGGACATCGCGGTAGAAGCTTCGCGTCTCCTCCAGATCATTGGCGAAGATGCAGACGTGAGCGAGCTGCTTGACCTTGATCATGACTGCTCCTTGCGGTGATCGCCGAAAGCCGACCTCAGGTCGGGGGCGTGCCGTTTTCGGCGAGCACCGCACCGGCCAGATAGAGCGAACCGCCGATCAGGATGCGCGGCGCCGGGCCGTCCCAGGTGTCGCGCAGCAACATCAGCGCGCTGGCGACGGAACTCACCGGTTCGGCCGTCAGCCCGGCTTCCGTCGCGCGGATCGCCAGTTCGTCGTTCGGCACACCGGCGTCGCTGAGGCTCACCGGCACCGTGTAGACATGCCGGGCGAGGCCCTTGAAGGCGCGGAAATAGCCGCTCTGGTCCTTGGTGTTGATCATGCCCGAGATGAGGAAGAGTGGTCGCGGGTTCTTTTCTTCCTGCTCCGCCAGCGCTTCGGCAACCACCACGCCGGCGCCCGGATTGTGGCCGCCGTCGAGCCAGATGTCGGCGCCCTTCGGCGCCAGTTCGGCCAGCCGGCCCTGCGCCAGCTTCTGCATGCGGCCGGGCCAGGCGACGTTGGTCATCGCCTTCTCGGCGGCGCGATGGCTGATCTCGAAGCCGGCCGCTTTGACCGCCGCGATCGCCGCCGCCGCATTGGCGAACTGGTGGCGCCCGGGCAGCCGTGGTGGCGGCAGGTCCATCAAGCCGTCCTCGTCCTGGTAGACCATGCGGCCGTTCTCCTCGAAGGCGAGGAAATCCTGGCCGTAGACGAAGGTCGGACATTCAAGCCGCTCGGCGGTCTCGATCAGCACCTGCAGTGCCGTCTCGCTTTCCTGTGCGCCGATGACCACCGGGCAGCCGCGCTTGATGATGCCGGCCTTTTCAGCGGCGATCAGTTCGACACGGTCGCCGAGATAGGCCTCGTGGTCGAGCGACACGGGCATGATCACCGACACGGCCGGCTCCTTGATGACATTGGTGGCATCGAAACGGCCGCCGAGCCCTACCTCGATGATGGCGGCATCGGCCTGGTGTTCGGAAAACAGCAGGAAGGTGACGGCGGTGAGGATCTCGAAGACGGTGATATGCTCGCCTTCATTGGCCCTGGCGACACGGGCGATGGCATCGGCGAACACCCGGTCGTCGACCAGCCTGCCGCCGCCATCGGCGGCCAGCCGGTAACGCTCGTGCCAGTTGACCAGATGCGGCGAGGTGTGGACATGGACGCGGTAGTCCGCCGCCTCGAGAAGTGCCCGCGAAAACGCGGCGCACGAGCCTTTGCCGTTGGTGCCGGCGATATGGATCACCGGCGGCATCCGGTCCTGCGGGTCGTCGAGCCGCTTCAGCAACCGTGAAATGCGGTCGAGCGAAAGGTCGAAGCCTTTCGGGTGAAGCGCCATCAGGGCTTCGATTTCGCGGTCGGCGGCAAGCGTTTTCATGGCACAATCCTGGCCCATGGCCCGGGAACCAGAATCGGTTTCACAATGGCCATGGCAATCAAAAAGCTACAGCGCGCCACGGACACGGCGCAATCGCGGTTCGCGGCGAAGAGTGTCGCGTCAGGCTTGTGGCCGCGCCTCGGCCGGAATTGTCGCCGGCGGCAGGATTTCCGGCTCAAGCGGCTTTTGCTCCTCCGGCAGCTTGAGCAGCATCTTCAGCAGCCGTGCGATGGTCTGGCGCATCTCCAGGCGCGACACCACCATGTCGACCATGCCGTGTTCCATGAGATATTCGGAGCGCTGGAACCCGTCGGGCAGCTTTTCCCGAATGGTCTGTTCGATGACACGCGGCCCGGCAAAGCCGATAAGCGCGCCGGGCTCGGCGATGTGCACGTCGCCCAGCATGGCGTAGGAGGCGGTGACGCCGCCGGTGGTCGGATTGGTCAAGACGACGATATAGGGCAGGCCGGCTTCCTTCAGCCGATCGACACCGACCGTGGTGCGCGGCAACTGCATCAGCGACAGGATGCCTTCCTGCATGCGGGCGCCGCCAGAGGCGGCGAACAGGATCAGCGGCCGCTTGCGCTGCAAGGCGACTTCGAAACCGTGCACGATGGCGTCACCCGCGGCCATGCCGAGCGAGCCGCCCATGAAGGCGAAGTCCTGCACGGTCACCACCACCGGCAGGCCTTCGACGGTCCCCAGCGCGTTGATGATGGCGTCTTCCAAGCCGGTCTTGGCCTTTGCGTCCTTCAGCCGGTCGACATAGCGCTTCTCGTCGCGGAACTTCAGCGGATCCTGCATGACCTTGGGGTTGTCCAGGGTCTCGTACTTGCCGTTGTCGAAGAAGAACTTCAGCCGCTCCTTGGCCGAGATCTTCATATGGTGGCCGGAGGACGGAATGACGAACTGGTTGGATTCCAGATCCTTGTGGAACACCATCTCGCCGGTCTCCGGATCCTTGATCCAGAGATTCTCGGGCATGTCGGTGCGCCGGCCGAGCATCGAATTGATCTTCGGGCGAACGTAATTGGTGATCCAGTTCATCGCTTCGGCTCCTGTCCTGACGAAGATTTGGGAAGAGACGTAGGAAAACTATTCGGCGGCAGCAAGGCGGGCCGAGCGCACACCTTGCGCAAGGCCGCTGACCAGCGTGGCGACGGCTTCGGCCGGGTCGGCGGTCTTTTCGCCTTTCGGCCCCAGCACATTGGCCACCGCGTTGACGATCGCGGTGCCGACGACGACGCCATCTGCATTGGCGCCGATCACGCGGGCCTGCTCGGCGGTCTTGACGCCGAAGCCGACGCAGACCGGCAGATCGGTGTGACCCTTGATGCGTTGCACGGCCGCCGCCACCTTGCCGGTGTCGGCCAGCGCCGAACCGGTGATGCCGGTCATCGACACATAGTAGACAAAACCCGACGTGTTCTGCAGCACCTTGGGCAGGCGCTTGTCATCGGTGGTCGGCGTTGCCAGCCGGATGAAGTTGATGCCGGCCTTGAGCGCCGGAATGCACAATTCCTCGTCCATTTCCGGCGGCAGGTCGACGACGATCAGCCCATCGATACCGCTGGCGATCGCGTCCTTGAGGAAACGGTCGACGCCATAGATGTAGATCGGGTTGTAATAGCCCATCAGCACGATCGGCGTCTCATTGTCGCCGGTGCGGAATTCCGAGGCCATCTTTAGCGTCTTGACCAGCGTCTGGCCGCCTTTCAGCGCCCTCAGGCCCGCCGCCTGGATCGCCGGGCCGTCGGCCATCGGATCGGAGAATGGCATGCCGAGCTCGATGATGTCGGCGCCTGCTCCAGGCAGTGCCTTCATGATCGACAGCGACGTCTCATAGTCGGGGTCGCCGCCCATGAAATAGGTGACGAGGGCCGGGCGGCCTTCGGACTTCAGCTTGGCCATGCGGCGGTCGATGCGGGTGGTCATGATCAGATCTCCATGCCCAGCATGCTGGCAACCGTGTGCACGTCCTTGTCGCCACGGCCCGACAGGTTGACGATGACGATCTGGTCCCTGTCCATGGCCGGCACGATCTTCACCGCGTGCGCAATGGCGTGCGCCGATTCCAGAGCCGGGATGATGCCTTCGACGCGCGTCGTCAGCTTGAAGGCCTCCAGCGCCTCGTCGTCGAGGATCGGCACATATTCGACGCGGCCGGAATCGCGCAGCCAGGAATGCTCCGGCCCGACGCCGGGATAGTCGAGACCGGCAGAGATCGAATGGCCGTCCATGATCTGGCCGTCGGAATTCTGCAGGAGATAGGTGCGGTTGCCGTGCAGCACGCCAGGGGCGCCGGCGCTCATCGAGGCGCAGTGCTCGATGCCGTCGAGACCACGGCCGCCGGCCTCGATGCCGATGATGCGAACGTCCTTGTCGTCGAGGAAGGGATGGAACAGGCCGATGGCGTTCGAGCCGCCGCCGACACAGGCAATGATGGTGTCCGGCAGCCGACCTTCCTGCTCGATAATCTGGGCGCGCGCTTCGGCGCCGATCACCGACTGGAAGTCGCGCACCAGTTCCGGATAGGGATGCGGCCCGGCGGCGGTGCCGATCAGGTAATAAGTGTCCTCGACATTGGTCACCCAGTCGCGCAACGCCTCGTTCATGGCGTCCTTCAGCGTGCCGTGGCCGGCGGTCACCGGCCGCACTTCGGCGCCGAGCAGCTTCATGCGGAAGACGTTCGGGCTTTGGCGGGCGACGTCGGTCGCGCCCATATAGACGACGCAGGGAAAGCCGAAGCGGGCCGCGACGGTGGCCGACGCCACGCCATGCTGGCCTGCGCCCGTCTCGGCGATAATGCGCTTCTTGCCCATGCGTTTGGCCAGCAGGATCTGGCCGAGGCAGTTGTTGATCTTGTGCGAGCCGGTGTGGTTCAGATCCTCGCGCTTGAAGTAGACTTTTGCACCACCGAGATGCCTGGTCAGCCCTTCCGCGAAATAGAGCTTCGACGGCCGCCCGGCATAGTGGGTCGAAAGGTCGGTGAGTTCAGCCTTGAAATCCGGATCGTTCTTGACCTCGTTCCAGTGCCGCTCAAGGTCGAGGATCAGCGGCATCAGCGTTTCGGCGACGAAACGACCGCCAAAAATGCCGAACATGCCCTGTTCGTCGGGTCCGGTACGGAAGGAATTGGGTGTCGCCGGCTTGTCCATCGCCGATCTCCTGGTCTCGATGTGGGGGCATGTCCTTGCCGGAAAACCGGATCCCACTTTTCCGGGACATGCTCTGGTTTGAGCCGGTCAGGCGGCGCGGTTGTCGCGCGCTGCCCTGACGGCTCGGAAAAACTGTTCGATCAGCGCCGGATCCTTGACGCCCGGCGCGCTTTCCACGCCTGAGGAAATGTCTATTCCGGGCGGGTTGGCAAGCCGAAGGGCATCGCCGATATTGGCGGCGTTGAGCCCACCGGAAAGCATGTAATCGACGCCGGCGTCAAGGCCGGTGAGGATGCGCCAGTCGTAGGCCACGCCATTGCCGCCGGGCAGCTCGGAGCCCTTGGGGGGCTTGGCGTCGAACAGGAAGTGGTCCGCAATGCCGATAAACGGCTTTGTCCGTTCGAGGTCGGTGGCCTCGCTGACCGACAGCGCCTTCATCACCGGCAAGCCGTAGCGGGCTTTTACCTCGGCCACGCGCTCCGGCGTCTCCGAGCCGTGCAGCTGCAGCATGTCGGGCTGCATCGCTGCCACGATCTCATCCAGGAAGGCGTCACTGGCATCGACGGTGACGGCCACCGCTTTTGCCTTGCCGCGCGCCGCCTCGCGCAAGCGGCCAGCCTCGGCCGGCTCGACATAGCGCGGGCTTTTGGCGAAGAAGATAAACCCGACGTGGCTGGCGCCGCCGGCCAGCGCCGCGGCCATTGCCACGTCGGTCTTCAAGCCGCAAATCTTGATGTCGAGCGCCATGGCGCGGGGATTGGCATGAAAAGCGCCAAGAGTCGAGAAAAAGCATGCTGTTTGCCGGCAAGGCCAAAGGCGCTACCTATTGAAGGACAGGGACACAAGGCGGGAGCAAGACCATGGCTGACAGAACCGTTGCCGAACTCAGGCAGAAGATCGCGCAGGCGCGCGAGGTCATCGCCCATCTGATGGACAAGGCCGCCTTCAACGGCGCGGAAGCCCATCGCGCGTTGGATTATTTCGGCGGCGATAAGTTCGACAGCAACTTCCTGCCGTGGCCGCATCATGGCGATGAGGGACTTCGACCGGAGGAGCTCAACGCGGCGAATGACGATTGAGCTCGTGCAGCCAGTAAGAGCGTAGTCGCCGGCAGGCCAGAGGGAGGGTGGGAAGGATCGCTACAGACGACCTTCTTTCTCCGCCGCCCTTGCGCAGGGCCCTATTCGAACGCAATTGCTTGCAGCGCGCCGCCATTGCGCTTCAGCCAGACCTTGCAGCGCTCGGTGTCCGGGCAAAGCTGTTCGCACAGTTTCCAGAATTTCGGGCCGTGGTTCATCTCCTTGAGATGCGCCACTTCATGCGCGACGAGGTAGTTTATGACAGGCGACGGCGCCATCATGATGCGCCAGGAAAACGACAGATTGCCGTCGGAGGTGCAGGAGCCCCAACGGCTCGACGTGTCCTTGAAGCGGATCGCCTTGGCGCGCTTGCCCAACGCCAGCGTGTGTTTGCCCACCAGCTTCTCGATCTCGCGCTTGGCTTCGCGCTTGAGGAAATCGGCGATGCGGCGCGGCAGGTGCACGCGGTCGCCATGCACGATCAGCAGCGGACCGCGCTCGTCGCTCGATATGGTCACCGTGCCGCGCTTCGAAGGCTCATGGACGATGCGGTGCGGCACGCCGCGTACGGGGATCTTGATGCCCGGCCGCACCTGCGGCCGGGCCGGCACCTTGGCCAGCCGCTGCTCCAGCCAGTCCTGGTGACGGTCGAGGAACTTTTCCACCTCGCCGCGGCGCAGGCCTGGCGGCACCGTGATGCGCAGGCCCTTACCGCCCGAATCGATGCGCAGCGTCAGCCGCCTTGCGCGGTCGTTCTCGACGATCTTGAGCGGCAAGGTACGGCCGGCGACGCAATATTCGCGCTCCACGACGGGCCTGGCCTTGGGCTTTGTCAGATTGCGGAAGAATCCGAGGGTCATGGCGGGACGATACGCGATTCGAGAAAAACGAATAGAACAAAAAAGAAACGGCGCCGCTCGCGCGACGCCGTCATCATACCTAGGCCTGTCGCCGGGCCTCAGTCGTCAAGCAGGTTCGAGCCCTTGCCACGCTTGGTGGTGGTCGTCCCGGTGCTCGGGTCAGTCTTCGTCGGAGCCGTCGACTTGTTGCGGTTGGCCATGAAGCGGTCGAACTCGTCCTGGTCCTTGGCGCGGCGCAATTCGCGGGCGTAGTCGTCGAACTCGGTCAGCATCTGGTCGAGCTTGCGGCGTTCCTCGGCGAGGCGCTCCAGTTCCTTTTCGCGCCAGTCGTCGAAAGCGACGTTGCCGGTGCGGGCGGAGCCGTGGCCCCAGCGCGCCGCCTTGTCGGAACCGCGGCGGCAGCCGGCGAAGATGCCGTCGGTGGCGCGGTTAACGTCACGCTTGAAACCATCGAGGCGGTCGCCCCAGATGATGTAGGCAAGCATGGCGAAGCCGAGTGGCCAGAACACCATGAAACCGATCACCATCAACGCGATGGTTGCCGGCGTCCAGGCCGGACGGATCAATGCAGATGTGTTCATTTTCTCCCATTCCTTCGGTTGGAGACAGCCAAATCCGGCTGCGTGGAATCGAAATGGGAAGGAGAAAACGGCGATTCAAGACAATATCGGCCAAAACCGGACAAGCTCATGAAATGATTATCGCTTTTCAAGCGTATCGAAGAAAAGCACGACCAGGCATGAGGAACGGTGGCAATACCGCCGGCGGTGCTACGGTTTGATGCATCGGCGGGGAACCCATTCCTTTCAAAAATCCAGTGGCGCGTTGTCGACGACCTCCTTCATGACGAAGAACGTCCTCGTCTGGCGAACGCCGGGCAATGCGATCAACTGATCCCCGTGGATCCGGTTGAAGTCCGCCATGTCGCCGACTCTGATCTTCAGAAAATAGTCGAAGTCGCCTGCCACCAGATGGCAATCAAGAATGAACTTCAGTTTCGCGACTGCCTTCTCAAATTCCGCGAAACTTTCCGGGGTCGAGCGGTCGAGGACGACGCCAACCATCACCAGCGCGCCTCTGTCGACCTTCTGCGGTGTCACCACTGCCCTGACATGGCTGATGTAGCCTTCATCGAACAAGCGTTGTGTGCGGCGGTGGCACGTCGCCGGGCTGACAGCAACCGACTGCGCCAGCTCCGCATTGGTCAGCCGCCCATTGTCCTGGAGCAGGCGCAACATTTTCAGGTCGATCCGGTCGAGCGATGCCTTCATGGAAGGTTCTTCCGTTATTGAGGAGATTTATCGAAGTAATATAGCATATTGGAGCCAGAAAGTTAGATTTCAGGCATTTTCTGATCGTTCTTAGAGAGCACCTTTCAGGAGAGAACTGGTAGTGTTTCCAGCATCAAAATCACAATCAGAGGAGGATCTCTCATGTTGGAGAAGTTCGAACGCTATCCGCTCACATTTGGACCGACCCATATCGAGAAACTGGATCGGCTCAGCGCTCATCTCGGCGGCAAGGTCGATCTCTACGCCAAGCGGGAAGATTGCAATTCCGGCCTCGCCTTCGGCGGCAACAAGCTGCGCAAGCTCGAATACATCATCCCGGACGCGATCGCCTCAAACGCCGACACGCTGGTTTCGATCGGCGGCGTACAATCCAACCATACGCGCATGGTGGCAGCCGTGGCGGCGAAAATCGGCATGAAATGCCGCCTCGTGCAAGAAAGCTGGGTGCCCCACGAGGACGCCGTCTATGACCGCGTCGGCAACATCCTTTTGAGCCGGATCATGGGCGCCGATGTCCAGATGGTCGATGAGGGCTTCGACATCGGAATCAGGGAAAGCTGGGAACAGGCAATCGCCGATGTGAAAGCCAAAGGCGGCAAACCTTATCCGATTCCGGCCGGCGCTTCGGTGCATAAATATGGCGGCCTGGGCTATGTTGGCTTCGCCGAAGAGGTGCGAGCGCAGGAGAAGGAACTTGGCCTTGCCTTCGACTACATCGTCGTCTGTACCGTCACCGGCTCGACCCATGCCGGCATGGTGGTCGGCTTCGGCAAGGACGGTCGCGAGCGCAAGGTAATCGGCATCGACGCATCCTGCACCCCGGCGCAGACCAAAGCGCAAGTGCTGGACATCGTGCGGACCACGGCGACGCTGGTCGAACTCGGCAAGGAACTCAGTGAAGACGATGTGATCCTCATCGAGGATTATGCCTACCCGGTCTACGGCGTGCCCTCGCAGGAGACGAAAGAAGCGATCCGTCTCTGCGCGCGCCTTGAAGGCATGATCACCGATCCTGTCTACGAGGGAAAATCCATGCAGGGCATGATCGACCTCGTGAGGAAGGGCTATTTCCCCGAAGGGTCGAAGGTGCTTTACGCCCATCTTGGCGGCGCTCCAGCTATCAACGGCTATGCTTATACGTTTCGCAATGGCTGAATGCCCGCAGGGCGTGGCAGGTGACCTCTGACGACTATCCCGCCCGCCGCAGCATGTTGCGGTGGGCCACGAAGCGGTCGAACTCGTCCTGATCCTTGGTGTGGTCGCCGGCGTCCAGGGACGGCCAGTTCCGGCTGCGTGCAATCGGAAGGGAAAGGCGGCGATTCAGGACAATGTCCGCCAAATCCGGACAAGCGGCTGAAACGATTGCCGCATTTTGAGCTCTTCGAGGAAAAGCACGATCATCCCGGCGACCAGGCCCCAGAATGCCGCGCCGACGCCGAACAGCGTCAAACCCGAAGCGGTGACGGCAAAGGTGACGGTGGCGGCCATACGGTGACCTTCGTCCTTGAGCGCGATCGACAGGGCGTTGGCAAGCGGCGCCATCAACGCGAGACCCGCCACCAGCACGATCAGGCTCTGCGGCAGAACGGCGAAGATCGCCACCAGCGACGCACCGAAGATGGCGAAGACAAGATAGGCGAGCGCATAGAATGGGCCGGTCTTCCAGCGTTCGGCGGGGTCGGGGTGGACGTCCGGCCCGGTGCAGATCGCCGCCGAGATCGCAGCCAGATTTGTGGTCGAGCCGCCAAACGGCGCCGACAGCAGCGAAAACAGGCCGGTGACGCCGATCAGCGGGCCGGGCTCCGGGTGATAGCCGGCGGCGCGCAGCACGGCGAGGCCGGACAGGTTTTGGGAAGCCATGGTGACGAGGTAGAGCGGCAGCGCCAGGCCGATGGTCGCGGCGATGCTGAAGTGCGGCGCGATCAGCGTCAGCGTCGACAGTTCCGGTGTCGGCAAGCCGCCGACGCGGCCGGTCAAGAAAGCGGCGAGGCCGCCGCCGATCAGCACCACCAGCACCGACACCGCCGGATTGAACAGGCGAATGACGAAGAAGGCCGCGATCAGCGGCAGGATCAGCCAGGGATCGGCGGGGATGGCCTTAATCGCGTTGATGGCGAAGCTGACGAGGATGCCGGCCAGCATGCCCGATGCCACCGACGGCGGGATCCTGGCGATCAGCCGTGTCAGCGGTCCGAACAGGCCGGTGGCGATCAAGAGGATGCCGGTGACGATGAAGGCGCCGACCGCTTCGCCCATCGAGAAGCTGCTCGACGCGGCGATCAGCGCCAGGCCCGGTGTCGACCAGGCGGTGATGACCGGCATCTTCGTGCGCCAGGACAGCCACAGGCATTCGATTGCCATCGCCAGGCAGATCGCCGTCACCCAGCTCGCGGTCTCGATCTGTGTCGCGCCGACCGCCTTGGCGGCGGCGATGACGATGGCCAGCGTGCCGCCGAAGCCGACGATTGCCGCGACAAAGGCGGATATCGGAATGGAGATGCGCATCAGTTTCCCCTCTGCGCCATGGCGTCGACTGCCCGCACCAACATGTCGAGATCCTGGGGTCGCGACAGGCGGTGGTCGCCCTCGGGGATCAGCGACAGGGTCACGTCGTCGGCCGGCAGCCGGCTGACCAACTTTAGCGCGTGGCTTGCCGGCACGTCCGCATCGGCCAGCCCCTGCAATATGTGCACCGGGCAATGCGTGTCGATCGGTCCTGTCATCACCAGGTTGTTGCGTCCATCCTCGATCAGCGCGCTTGTGTAGATGTAAGGCTCGGCGGAATAGTTCGACGGCTCCTCGAAGAAGCCTTTTTCGGCGAGCGCGCGTTTCTGCGCCTTGGTCAGCGCCGGCTCGACCAGCTCAGCGGTAAAATCGGGCGCCGGCGCCAGCAGCACCAGACCAGCGACATTGCTGTCGCCCGCCTTGCGCAATTCCTGCACCATACGCAGCGCAATCCAGGCGCCCATCGAGGAGCCGACCAGGATCTGCTTGCCCTGGGTGAAATGCCGGAACACGGCGAGGCTCTGCGAAAGCCATTTCGAAATGGTGCCGTCCGCAAAGGCGCCACCGGATTCGCCATGACCGGAATAGTCGTGGCGCAGGAAGGCGCGGCCTTCTCTTGCCGTCCAGTCCGACAGCGTCTGCGCCTTCGTGCCCAGCATGTCGGACTTGTAGCCGCCGAGCCAGACGATGCCGGGCGCGGCACCTGTCGTATGGCGCACCGCGATGCTCGATCCGTCGACATCCAGAAAGACAGGAGGCGTGTCGGTCATGGTTGCTTCCTCGCGCCCTTCTTTTGGCGCACGGCGTCTTGTGGCACAGCCAGTGGCGTGGCGAAAAGTGCTCGCGATGGTTCTTTGTTTGGTGCAGGCCAGCGATCAGGGTGATTTCCTGTCAATGCTGTGCTATTGACTTCGCCCGCGCGCTTACCACATTGGCGCGTCCACGCATCAATATCCGCAAACCCTGAACGAAACGGCCAAGGAGACCACGACCATTCGCAGACCTTTCAAAGCAGCGGCGCCGACCAAGGATGGCCCGCGCTCCAACCGTGACATCCGGGTTCCCCGGGTCCAGCTTATCGACGCCGAAGGCCAGAACCGCGGCGATGTTTCAATCAACGACGCATTGCTGCTCGCCGAAGAGGCTGGGCTCGATCTCGTCGAGATATCGCCCAATGCGGTGCCCCCCGTCGTAAAAATCCTCGATCTCGGCAAGTTGAAATACGCCAACCAGAAGAAGGCGGCCGAGGCGCGCAAGAACCAGAAGGTCATCGAGATCAAGGAGATCAAGATGCGCCCCAACATCGACAGCCATGACTACGAGACCAAGATGAAGGCGGTTCGCCGCTTCTTCGAGGAGGGCGACAAGGTCAAGCTGACTTTGCGTTTCCGTGGCCGCGAGATGGCGCATATGGAACTCGGCATGCAGCTTTTGAACAAGGTTCGCGAGGAAGTGGCGACCATTGCCAAGGTCGAAGCGGAACCGAAGCTCGAAGGCCGCCAGATGATGATGGTGCTGGCGCCGCGCTAGGGGTGCAGTGAGATTGTGGTCAGGCGCCGTTTGCAGGCCGGCATCACCTGAACGTCAACACATCGAGATCACGATGACGTCAGGCTTGGTCACCGCGCTCTAAATCCGCCTGAATTGTAGTACAGGGCGTCCCGGCGATCGGCGGGACGCCTGCTTGCTGGCCACAGCTGCGATCGCCGGTTCTGTTTTCATGTATGTCGTCCTCCCAAAACCGGGGCCACTTTTGGGCGACATGCATTAGGCTCCTCGACGATCGGATTCCTCCCTTGGACAAAGAACTCAAATACGGGCTGGGTAACTACCAGCGCACGCGCAGAATAGTGCTTGCCGTGCTCGTGGTCGTGTTGTTCGCCGCGCTGCTGTTTGGCCAATCGACCTTCCCGCCCGATACCGCGATGCATGAGACGATCGAGATGTTCGGCGTGCTGCTGATTTTTCTCGGCATCGTCGGCCGCCTTTGGTCGACGCTCTATATAGGCGGGCGCAAATCTTCCGAAGTTGTGACGGGCGGACCCTATTCGATGACCCGCAATCCGCTCTATGTGTTCTCGACCGTGGCCGCGGCCGGCGTCGGCGCGCAGATCGGTTCGTTCTCCGGCATCATTCTCTTTGCTGTGCTGTGCGCGGGTGCCTTCCATATCGTCATCCTGCGCGAGGAGAAATTCCTCAAGGAAGCGCTTGGTGCGCCCTATCAGGCCTATCTGGCGCGGGTGCCGCGCTTCTTTCCGAACCTTTCCCTTTACCAGGAGGGTGACACGGGCAGCTTCAAGCCGCGCCTGCTGTTGACCACGCTGCTCGATGGCCTGGTGTTCCTGATGGCGCTGCCGGCCTTCGAACTGATCGACGGCGCCCAGCAGTCGGGCATGCTGCCGGTCTGGTTCACACTTCCCTGATCGAGGGCGGAGCATTCCGCGAACGAGCGGCGCAGTGGGTGTTGCACAGCCGCCTGCTTTGACGTATAGGACCGCGTACCAAAAAACCGCCCGGCAGGGCATGCCGTGGCGGTTTCATTTGCTTTTCGGGCTTTGGTCGGCCTGAAGCGAACAAAACAAGAGGTGCTGCGTGCCAGAGGCACGGACAGCGACCTCATAGAAACGGAGTAGCAAAATGCCCAAGATGAAGACCAAGTCCGCCGCCAAAAAGCGGTTCAAGATCACAGGTACGGGTAAAGTCCTGTCGGCTGCGGCCGGCAAGCGTCACGGCATGATCAAGCGTTCCAACAAGTTCATTCGAAATGCCCGCGGCACGATGGTTCTGGCTGAACCGGATGGCAAGAAGGTCATCAAGAATTTTCTGCCGAACGGCCTCTAAGGCATTCGGTCCGGACACGCATTTGTTTTACGCAATTCCGAACGGAAAACCGCTAGGCACTTTTCCTGGAATTGCTTTTAAGGAGATCATGACATGGCACGCGTAAAGAGAGGCGTCACCTCGCACGCCAAGCACAAGAAGGTCCTGAAAGCCGCCAAAGGCTTCTACGGCCGCCGCAAGAACACGATCCGCATCGCCAAGCAGGCGGTGGAAAAGTCGCTGCAGTACGCTTACCGCGACCGCAAGAACCGCAAGCGCTCGTTCCGCGCCCTGTGGATCCAGCGCATCAACGCCGCGACCCATGAGCACGGCCTGACCTATGGCCGCTTCATCGACGGCCTCAACAAGGCCGGCATCGAGATCGATCGCAAGATCCTGTCGGACATGGCCATCCATGAGCCGCAGGCTTTCGCCGCACTCGTGGCCAAGGCCAAGGTTGCGCTCGAATATCTGAAGAACACCACGCCGAACGCTTTTGAAAGCGCTGTCGCCTAAGCCAGCGCTTCCCAAGCATTCGAAATTCTGATTTGGGGAACCCGCGCTGGCACGGCTGGCGCGGGTTTTTCTTATGCCTTTTGTCGGGTCTGGAACATGAGTGACATGGAAACTCTCGAAAATTCCCTGATGGCTGATATCGCATCGGCCGCGGACGAGGCCTCGATCGAGGCGGTACGCGTTTCTGCGCTGGGCAAGAAGGGCTCGGTTTCCGAGATGCTGAAGACGCTTGGCGCGATGAGCGCCGAGGAGCGCCAGCTCAAGGGCCCTGTTATCAACGGCCTCAAGAACCGCGTCACCGATGCACTCTCGCTGCGTCGGGCCGAGCTGAAGGATGTGGCGATCACCGCCCGCCTGGCCGCCGAAAAGGTCGACGTGACGCTGCCGGTGCGGCAGTCGCCCGCCGAGCGCGGCCGCATCCATCCGATCAGCCAGGTCATCGACGAGATCGCAGCGATCTTCGGCGACCTCGGCTTTTCGATCGCCGAAGGCCCGGACATCGAGACCGACTATTACAATTTCACCGCGCTGAATTTCCCCGAAGGCCATCCGGCGCGCGAGATGCACGACACTTTCTTCTTCCAGCCGGACGAGAAGGGCGAGCGCAAGCTTTTGCGCACCCACACCTCGCCGGTGCAGATCCGCACCATGGAGACGAAAAAGCCGCCGATCCGCATCGTCATTCCGGGCAAGACCTACCGGCAGGATTCGGACGCCACCCACTCGCCGATGTTCCATCAGGTCGAGGGGCTGGTGATCGACAAGACGGCCAACGTCGCCAACATGAAGTGGGTGCTGGAGGAGTTCTGCAAGGCCTTCTTCGAAGTGCCCTCGGTCAAGATGCGGTTCCGGCCGTCCTTCTTCCCGTTCACCGAACCGAGCCTCGAGGTCGACATCCAGTGCGACCGTTCGCGGCCCGGCGAGGTGCGCTTCGGCGAAGGCTCCGACTGGATGGAGATCCTCGGCTGCGGCATGGTGCATCCCAATGTGCTGCGCCATGGCGGGCTCGACCCGGACGAATACCAGGGCTTTGCCTGGGGCATGGGCATCGACCGCATCGCCATGCTGAAATACGGCATGCCGGACCTGCGCGCCTTCTTCGATGCCGACGTGCGCTGGCTGTCACATTACGGATTCAGGCCGCTCGACATGCCGACGCTGTTCGGAGGCTTGAGCGCATGACAGCCGCCCACGCCGGCGGCTGCCGCTGCGGCGCCGTGCGGTTCGAGGCCTCGGCCGGACCGCACCACGTCAGCTATTGCCATTGCGGCGATTGCCGGCGGGCGAGCGGCGCGCCGGTATCGGCCTTTGTCGGTTTCCTGGTCGGTCAGGTGGCGTTCACCGGCAAGGCGCTGAAGATGTATGAGAACGGGCCGGTGACGCGCTCGTTCTGCGGCGTCTGCGGCTCGCCGATCGCCTATGTCGACGAGCGGCTGGAGGACGTCATCTATTTCACGCTCGGCGCCATGGATATGCCGGCCGATTTCCCGCCGACGCTGCATGCCTATGTCAGCGAGCAGCTTCCCTTCCTGCACATATCAGACGATCTGCCGAGACATCTGAAAACAAGCGTCAAAAGACCAGACGGAACAGCCCCATGAAATTCACCCTCTCCTGGCTCAAGGACCACCTCGAGACCGACGCCACCCTCGACGAAATCGTCGAGCGGCTGACCTCGATCGGCCTCGAAGTCGAGCATGTCGACGACAAGTCGAGCCTGAAACCGTTCGTCATCGCCAGGGTGTTGACGGCGGTGCAGCATCCCGATGCCGACCGGCTGCGCGTGCTCACCGTCGACACCGGCGACGGCAAGGCACCGGTGCAGGTCGTCTGTGGCGCGCCGAACGCCCGCGCGGGCCTGATCGGCGCCTTTGCCGCGCCCGGCGCCTATGTGCCCGGCATCGACGTGACGCTGACGGTCGGTAAGATCAGGGGCGTCGAAAGCCACGGCATGATGTGTTCGGAGCGCGAGTTGGAGCTTTCCGACGAGCACAACGGCATCATCGACCTGCCTGAGGATGCGCCTGTCGGCACCAGCTTCGCTGCCTATGCGCATCTCGACGATCCGGTCATCGAGATCAACCTGACGCCGAACCGGCCGGACGCGACCAGCGTCTACGGCATCGCCAGGGACCTGGCGGCGAGCGGGCTTGGCACGTTGAAGAGCGCTGCGATCGACGCGATCCCGGGCAAGGGCGAGACGCCGGTCAAGGTGACGATCGAAGCACCAGAGCTCTGCCCTGGTTTCGCGCTGCGGCTGGTGCGTGGCGTCAAGAACGGCCCGTCGCCGAAATGGCTGCAGCAGCGGTTGATCGCCATTGGGCTGCGTCCGATCAGTGCGCTGGTCGACATCACCAACTATGTCACCTTCGATCGCGGCCGGCCGCTGCATGTGTTCGACGCCAGGAAGGTCGCCGGCAATCTGACCGTGCGGCGGGCGCGCGATGGCGAAAAGGTGCAGGCACTCGACGGCCGCGACTACACGCTGACGCCGGAGATGTGCGTTATCGCTGACGAGGACGGCGTCGAGTCGATCGCCGGCATCATGGGCGGCGAGCATTCGGGCTGCGACGAAAACACGTCAGACGTGCTGATCGAATCGGCCCTTTGGGATCCGATCACCACTGCCCGCACCGGCCGTACGCTCGGCATCATCACCGACGCGCGCTATCGCTTCGAGCGCGGCGTCGACCCTGAATTCATGGTGCCCGGCGTCGAGCTGGCGACCAGGCTGGTGCTCGATTTCTGCGGCGGCACGTCGACGGAGATCGAGGTGGCCGGCTATGCCGGCTACCAGCCCAGGATCGTTTCTTTCCCGCTGTCGGAAGTCAAGCGGCTGACGGGCATCGAGGTGCCAAGGGCGGAAAGCCTCGATATCCTGTCGCGCCTCGGCTTCAAGCCGCAGGGCTCGGGCGATGTTGTCGACGTCGCCGTGCCGTCCTGGCGCTCCGATGTCGATGGCAAGGCCGACCTGGTCGAAGAGGTCATGCGCATCCACGGCGTCGACAACATCGCGCCGCAGCCGCTTGGCGCGCATGACGCTGTCAATGCCAGGATCCTCACCACGCTGCAGGTCCGCACCCGCACGGCCAAGCGCGCGCTTGCCGTGCGCGGCATGATGGAGGCGGTCACCTGGTCGTTCATTCCGGCCAGGCACGCCGAACTGTTCGGCGGCGGCCAGACGGCACTGAAGCTTGCCAACCCGATCGCTGCCGACATGTCCGACATGCGGCCGTCGCTGCTGCCGGGGCTGATCGCCGCTGCCCAGCGCAACGCCGACAGGGGCATCGGCGACGTCGCTTTGTTCGAAGTGTCGGGCACCTATGAGGGCGACGGCGCCGACCAGCAGCGGCGCGTTGCTGCCGGCGTCCGGCGCGGCACCGCCAAGCTCGACGGCTCCGGCCGCAACTGGGCCGGCAATTCAGGCGCGGTCGGCGTATTCGATGCCAAGGCCGATGCGATCGCCGCACTCGAAGCCTGCGGTGCACCGGTCGACCGATTGCAGGTCGAGGCCGGCGGTCCGGCCTGGTATCATCCCGGCCGCTCCGGCACGATCAAGCTCGGGCCGAAAACCGTCCTCGGCACCTTCGGCGAATTCCATCCCAAGACGCTTGAGGGACTGGATGTCTCCGGGCCGCTCTGCGGCTTCGAAGTCTTTGTCGACGCCGTGCCCGAGCCGAAGGCCAAGCCAACCAAGACCAAGCCGAAGCTGGAACTGTCCGCCTTCCAGGCGGTCAAGCGCGATTTCGCTTTCGTGGTCGACAGGACGGTCGAGGCCGGCACGCTGGTGCGCGCCACACTCGCCGCCGACAAGAAGCTGATCACAGCTGTCTCGGTCTTCGATATTTTCGAAGGTGCATCACTCGGCGAAGGCAAGAAGTCGATCGCCATCGAGGTGTCGATCCAGCCGGTCGAAAAGACGCTGACCGACGAAGATTTCGAAGCGTTGGCGAAGCGCATCATCGAGAATGTTGGCAAGCAGACGGGTGGCGTACTCAGGACTTGAGGGATTGCGGGCAAGTGGCGAATCGCCCTCCAAAGGGCGATGGACCATTTGCGCTATTCAGGGCTCCCGTTCGAAGCACAACGTGCGGCGTTTCTCGACATCGTGTCGAGAGATGCGTTGCTGAGTGACGCTTTGGGCCGGGCGCGGCGTCTTGCCTTGCCCGACTGGCTGCTGGTCTCCGGCGCGCTCTACAACACCGTCTGGAACGAGCTGACCGGCAAGCCATCGGGTTACGGCGTCAGGGATGTCGACCTGTTCTATTTCGATGACAGCGACCTGTCCTATGAGGCTGAGGATGGCGTGATCGCCGCTGCCGCTCCGATCTTCGCTGGACTGCCGCTGCCGGTCGAGGTGCGCAACCAGGCTCGCGTCCATCTCTGGTATCCCCTGAAGTTCGGACAGCCGTGCCCGCGCTACACAAGTTCCAGCGACTCGGTCCGCCACTTCGCCTCCAAAACCCACGCGGTCGGGGTCCGTTTCGACGCGGATGGGCAGCTTGACCTCGTGGCGCCGCTTGGCCTCGACGACATCTTCTCGTTTCGCATCACGCCGAACCGGATGATGGACAACCGCCAGACGCATGAGGCCAAGGGGGTGCGTGCGAAGGCCTGCTGGCCGGAGATCACTGTCTATCCTTGGTGATGTCGGCGGGACAGAGGGGGTGTTTCGCGCCAACGTCTCGCACCTCCACGCGGTGCAAAAAGGAGGCGCCGCAGCGCCCCCTTTCAACTATCCGGCGGTGACCAAGCTCACCCATTTACCAGCGCCAGCAACTCCTCGGTGTAGCGCTTGCCGACGACTTTATCCGGCGACAGCGCATCACCGATGGCTTGCACCTCGGCCGCGCTCAACTCGATCCCGGCCGCCGCCGTGTTCTGCTCCAGATGGCGGATTTTCCGCGCGCCGGGGATCGGCACGATGAAATCGCCCTGGTGCAGCACCCAGGCCAGCGCCAGCTGCGCCGGGGTCACGCCCTTTTCAGCCGCCATCTTTTCCAGCGTGGCGATGACAGCGGCGTTGGCGGCCATGGCGTCGGCCTGGAAGCGCGGCAGGCCACGGCGCCAGTCGTCGTCGCTCAAAGCCTCGGGCTTGGCGATCGTGCCGGTCAACAGGCCACGGCCGAGTGGGCTGTAGGGAACGAAGCCGATGCCGAGTTCGCGGCAGACGGCGAGCACCTCGTCTTCCGGATCGCGGCTCCACAGCGAGTATTCGCTCTGCACGGCCGATATCGGATGCACGGCATGCGCCCGGCCGATGGTTGCCGCGCTCGCCTCCGACAGGCCGAGCGCCCGCACCTTGCCTTCGCGCACCAGTTCGGCCATGGCGCCGACCGTGTCCTCGATCGGCACGTTGGGATCGACGCGATGCTGGTAGTAGAGGTCGATGACATCGGTGCCAAGCCGCTTCAGCGACGCCTCGGCGACCGCCTTGACGTGCTCGGGACGGCTGTCGACGCCGGCCATGCGGTCGATGCCGGTGCCTTCCTCCAAAATCTTGAAGCCGAATTTGGTGGCAATGGTCACCTTGTCACGAACCGCCTTCAGCGCCTTGCCGAGCAGGATCTCGTTCTCGTAGGGGCCATAGACTTCAGCCGTATCGAAGAAGTTGACGCCGATCTCGATGGCACGGTGCAACGTGGCGATCGCCTCGGCCTCCGGCTGGCCGCCATAGACAAAACTCATGCCCATGCAGCCGAGGCCGACGGGATAGACGTTCAATTCAGTTCCTAGCTTGCGGGTTTGCATCACGCGTCTCCTTGTTGCGATGCTTAACGCGTCGACAACGCGCCTTAAGTCTTAAGCATGTCGTTGCCCCCAAAACCGCTGCGCACTTTTGGGCGACATGCATGGGGAGATAGCGCCTTGCTTTCCGTTCGATAATGGTCTCTCTTTTGCACAGCTTGTTCTATGAAATAGATCAATGAATCGAACGAACCTCTCCCAACTCGCGGTGTTGGCCACCGTCGCCCGATGCGCCAGCTTTCGCGGGGCCGCCCGCGAACTTGGCATCGCGCCTTCGGCGGTCAGCCATGCGGTGTCCAGCCTGGAGGCGAGGCTGGGCGTTCGTCTTCTGGCCCGCAGCACCCGCAGYGTCGCCCCAACCGAGGAGGGCGCGCAGCTGCTTGAACGGTTGCGGCCGGCACTTTCCGAGATCGACCTTGCACTGGAGACGGCGGTCGAGGCGCGCGACCGGCCGGCCGGCAATCTTCGGCTTAGCGTACCGCGCACCGCCGCCCATCTGGTGTTGACGCCACGGCTCGCTGCGTTCGCGGCGGTCTATCCCGACATCGTGCTGGAGATCGTCATCGAGGATCGTTTCACCGATGTCGTGGAAGGTGGTTTCGACGCCGGTGTGCGACTTGGCGAGAGCTTGCAGCGCGACATGATCGCCGTGCGCATCGGGCCGGACATTCGTGGCGCGGTGGTCGGCGCGCCGTCCTATTTCGCGGCCATGCCGAGACCGCATCATCCGCGCGATCTTGCCGATCATCGCTGCATCCGCTTTCGCTTCTCCAGCGGCGTCCTCTACCGATGGGAGTTCGAGAAGGGCGGCGAGGCGATCGAGATGGCCGTACAGGGACCGCTTGTCCTCGATGAGGACCATCTGATCGCCCAGGCCGTCGTCGATGGTGCCGGGCTCGCCTTTGTCTTCGAGGATTATGTCGCCACGCCGCTCGCCGACGGCCGACTGATCCGCGTGCTGGAGGACTGGTGCCCGCCTTTCGATGGGTTCTTCGTCTACTATCCCAGCCGCCGCCAGATGCGGCCGGCGCTGCGCGCCTTCGTCGATTTTTTCAAAGTGAGCGGATAACTTCACCCTCGCCCTTGTGGGGAGGGTCGCGCAGGCAACTGCCGCAAGGCGGCTTTTGCAAAGCGGGGGGTCTCGTAGGGCGCAGGGTGAAGCGAAGGAAGAAAGTCGCCCCGGCATTCGTTCACGTCCCATGCAGGCATCGATTACCAACAGCACGACCCGGTATGGCTGGGGTGCGATCATTCTTCACTGGCTTATTGCGCTGATCTTCATCGGCCAGTTCGGGCTCGGCTTCATCATGGTGCGGCTGACCAGCCAGCGTACTGCCTTCGAACTGATCCAGCTGCACAAATCCTTCGGCTTTCTGCTGCTCGGGCTGGTGATCCTGCGCATCGCCTGGCGCTTCGGCAATGCGGCGCCGGCGCTGCCGCGCACGGTCGGAACCTTGGAGCGGCGGGCCGCGCCACTCGCTCACATTGCGCTCTACGCGTTTCAACTGGCCCTGCCCTTGTCCGGCTGGGCGCTGGTGTCGGTGTCGATGCTGGAGATCCCCAGCCTGCCGTTCAACCTTTTCCTCATGCCGAACCTGCCGCTGGCCGAATCGGATGCGGCCGAAAGCTTCTGGACGTCAGCGCATTGGTATCTCGCCTATGCCGGCATGGCCCTGGTCGTGCTGCATGTCGCGGCGGCGCTGCGCCATCATTTCCAGCTCAGGGATGGTGTGTTCACACGCATGATCACGCCTTCGTCAGAGGACAGTGCGGAATAGAGCGGCCGGGTCGTTCGTTCATTGGGTGAGGGCGCGCAGGAAATGCGCTGCCTACAACAAGGAACACCTCAATGTACACGCGTATCCTCGGATTTGCGGCGGTCGCCGTTTGCTTTGCCATGCCGGCTTCAGCGGCAATCGCGCTTGGTGATGCCGCCGGCAGCTACGCGATCAGCCCGGCCAACTCCTCGATCCACTTTTCCATCGGCAAGGTCGGTGGCGGCGGCCTCGATGGCGCCTTCGGCCGCTTCAAAGGCTCAATCCGCATTGACAACAGCGACGTCGCCCGCTCGCAGGTCAATTTCACCATATTTCCCGAAAGCGTCGGTACCGGCCAGGGCCGCATCGATGCCTTCCTGCGCTCGGACGCGGTGTTCGATGCCGCCGACAGCCCTGAGATCCGGTTCCGCTCGACCAGCGTGACCCGCACCAGCGACACCACGGCCCTCGTCAGCGGCCGGCTGACGGCGCGCGGCAAGACGTTTCCGGAAGAATTCACGGCCCAGCTTGGCGACCTCAAGGCCGGCACGATAAAATTCCATGTCACCGGCAAGGTGCTCAGGTCACGCTACGGCATGGATGTTGGCACGCCTATCTATTCCAACATCGTCGCCTTCGACATGACGCTGACTGGCAAACGGAGCTGATCCAGGCAGTCCTGGTCATTGGCTTTTCCTGAGATTTCGGGCAAACCTCGTCGCCTGCAATCGCTATGGAGAAGCCTGATGTTTCGATGGGGTGTGTTGTCGACGGCCAAGATCGGCCGCGAGCAGTTGTTGCCGGCAATGGTCGACGCGGAGAACGGTGTCCTGTCGGCGATTGCCAGCCGCGACCTGTCGAAGGCCAAGGCCCTGGCTGAGCGCTTCGGCGCGCGCCATGCATTCGGCGCCTATGAGGACCTGCTCGCCTCCAGCGAGGTCGACGGCGTCTACATCCCGCTGCCGACCTCCCAACACGTCGAATGGGCGACCAAGGCGATCGAGGCCGGCAAGCACGTGCTGGTCGAAAAGCCGCTGGCGCTCGACGCCAAGGACATCCTGCCGCTGATCAAGCTGCGCGATGCCAAGAAGGTGCTGGTCTGTGAGGCCTTCATGGTCATTTACCACCCGCAATGGATCAAGGTGCGCGATCTCATCGCCAGCGGCGCGATCGGCCGCCTGCGCCACGTCCAGGGCGCCTTCTCCTATTACAATGTCGACCCCGACAACATGCGCAACAAGCTCGATCTCGGCGGCGGCGCGCTGCCGGACATCGGCGTCTACCCGACCGTCTCGACGCGCTTTTCCACCGGCAAGGAGCCGCTGCGCGTCCAGGCGACGATAGAGCGCGACAAGACATTCGGCACCGACATCTATTCCTCGATCCGCGCCGATTTCGGCGACTTCGAGCTGTCCTTCTACCTGTCGACGCAGATGGCGGCGCGCCAGGTCATGGTGTTCCATGGCGAGAAGGGGTTCATCGAGGTGTTTTCGCCCTTCAACGCCGGGCTCTACGACCATCACCGCGTCGAACTGCACAACCAGAACCACACGGAGGCGCAGGTGTTTCGCTTTCCCGGCACCCAGCAGTACCGGCTGGAGGTCGAGACCTTCGCGCGGGCCGCAAAGGGCGGCAAGGAGTGGGTCTTCACGCTGGAAGAATCCGTGCTCAACCAGAAGGCCATCGACGCCATCTTCCGCGCCGGCGGCAAGGAAGGTTGGGAGGCCGTCTAGCCAGCCCTTTGTTCGACGCAAGTCCGGACGGAAGAGCGTTTCACGCTTTTCCCGGAATTGCTTTAGCCGGCAAATGGGGAGGGGAAAGATGGCTGACGACGCGGACGTGATCATTGTCGGCGCCGGCCTTGCCGGGCTGGTCGCCGCCGCCGAGCTTGCCGAGGCCGGCAAGAGAACCGTCATCGTCGACCAGGAACCGGAACAGTCGCTCGGCGGCCAGGCGTTCTGGTCGTTCGGCGGGCTCTTCCTCGTCGATTCGCCCGAGCAGCGGCGCATGCGCATCCGCGATTCGCATGACCTGGCGCTTGAGGACTGGCTGGGCACCGCCGCTTTCGACCGCCCGGAAGATCACTGGCCGCGCAAATGGGCCGAAGCCTATGTCGGCTTCGCCGCCGGCGAGAAGCGCTCATGGCTGATGCAGCGCGGGCTGAAATTCTTTCCCGTCGTCGGTTGGGCCGAGCGTGGCGGTGGCAATGCCATCGGCCATGGCAATTCGGTGCCGCGCTTTCACGTCACCTGGGGCACCGGTCCCGGCGTGCTTGAACCCTTCGTCCAGCGCGTCCGCGAAGCCGAGAAAAGTGGGCTGATCCGCTTCAAATTCCGCCACAGGGTCAACGAATTGACCCGCACGGGTGCCACCGTCGACGGCGTGCGCGGCGACATCCTGCAGCCAAGCACCGTCGAGCGTGGCCACAAGAGTTCGCGCGACAGATCAGGCGATTTCGAGCTTCATGCGCAAGCCGTGATCGTCGCCTCCGGCGGCATTGGCGCCAATCACCAGCTTGTCCGGGAAAACTGGCCGCAGCGGCTGGGCGCGGCACCCAAGCGCATGATCTCGGGCGTGCCCGACCATGTCGACGGCCGCATGCTGGCGATCACCGAAGCGGCCGGCGGCAGCGTCATCAATCGCGACCGCATGTGGCACTATGTCGAGGGCATCAAGAACTGGGCGCCGATCTGGACCGATCATGCGATCCGCATCCTGCCCGGCCCGTCATCGCTGTGGCTCGATGCCAGGGGCAAGCGCCTGCCGGTGCCGCTCTATCCCGGCTTCGACACGCTGGGCACGCTCAACCACATCATGAGCACCGGCTTCGACTATTCCTGGTTCATCCTGACCAGAAAGATCATCCAGAAGGAGTTCGCGCTGTCGGGCTCCGAACAGAACCCCGACCTGACCGGCAAGAGCTGGCGTCAGGTGCTCGGCCGCGCCACGTCGGGCATTCCGGGCCCGGTGAAGGCGTTTATGGAGAAGGGCGAGGATTTCATCGTCGAGGCCGACCTGCCGAAGCTGGTCGCCCGCATGAACGCGCTGGCCGGCGGCGAGCCGCTGCTCGAACTCGCAAAGGTCGAACGCGAGATCCGCGCACGCGACCGGCAGCTCGACAATCCGTTCTCCAAGGACATGCAGATCACCGCGTTGCGCGGTGCGCGTGCTTACCTTGGCGACAAACTGATCCGCACCGCCAAGCCACATAAAATGCTCGACCCGGCAAACGGTCCGCTAATCGCAGTCCGCCTCAACATCCTGACCCGCAAGACGCTGGGTGGCCTGCAGACCGATCTCGACAGCCGTGTACTGGGTGCCGACGGCCAGCCGGTGGCGGGGCTTTATGCCGTTGGCGAGGCCGCAGGTTTCGGTGGCGGCGGCGTGCATGGCTATGCGGCGCTCGAAGGCACGTTCCTCGGCGGCTGCATCTTTTCCGGTCGCAGCGCCGGCCGGGCGGCGGCCGCCGCGGTGGCGTGAAACGGCGCCGCGGCGGTCCGATTTCCCGCTTGGGGGCCACATACGCCCAGGCGATAAACATATGACTTTTTTATATTTTTCAGTTTTCGGCCGCCTCGAATACAAATGCGGATGCTTTTATCTTTCTGAGTGCAGCCGGTCCTGAGCCGCTGCAGGCAGTCACCACCTCGTGGCGACAGTTAAGAAAGAAGGAAGTCTTCGATGTACCTCTCGGACGGGCTCTATCTGCCCACCCATCGTCCGCTGCCGGCGTCGCAGCTTGAGCAAGCGCGGCGTGCCGCCAACAACAATCGCCGGCCGGTCAGCCTGGTCGCGCCCTTCACTCCGACATGGTGGCTCCTGGTCGCCAGCGGCTTGCTGGTCGCGGCCACCATCGCTGCTCAAGTTTCCTGATCGCAAAGCAGAAGATTGTCATGCAACGTTCTCATATCCCCTCTGACGGAAACGCGCTTCACCGCTTCGTGGTTGGGCGCGATGGCGAAGGCCACTGGATCGCGCGCGACGAAGAAGGCATGACCGGCGGTGTTTTCGCCGACAGGACCTCGGCTGTTCGTTTCGCCACGATGGAAAGCGGTCATCAGGCCGGCGCGATACGCTTCGCCCCGACAAGCGTGTGCCTTTCCCTGTTCAACTGATCCTGTTTCCGGCTGCTTTCACCTTTCCGGAACGGTCTGACCATGGACACGTCCAACACTACCGATCTGGCCGGATTGTTCGATCGTCTCCCGCATGTCGGCAGGCTGATCGAACACCAGCTGTGGGAGGCCGCACGCGGCCTGTCGCTCGACAGATCGTCTAGGCAAGGCCGGCGGTTTGCCGGCCTGGTCGAGGCCGGCGCCACGCTCGACGCCGTCCTCCTGCTCGTCGCCCTGTCGAAACCGGAGCGCTCGGTTTCGTCGCTCTGCAGGACCGGCGAGCGATGGGTTTGCACCATTCAAACCCCGCCTGTAGCGACGCCGGGCAACGCCTGCATAGCCGAAGCGGACCACACCGATCTGGCTGCAGCGGTGCTCTCGGCTTTGCTTCTTTCGCACCTCGAACAGGCGTCCCCAAACAATCACCAAGGAGAATTTGATTCCCATGACACCCGAACAAGCACGAACGCGCCTGACCGGAGCGATGACCGCGCTGGTAACGCCGTTCACCGACGGCGAGGTCGACCTGAAGCAACTGACCACGCTGCTGCGCTGGCAGATCGAACAAGGGATCAACGGGCTGGTGCCGTGCGGCACCACCGGTGAGTCCCCGACCTTATCGTGGGAGGAGCGCCTCGACATCATCGCGCTCTGCGTGAAAATTGCCGCGGGCAGGGTGCCGATCATCGCCGGCACCGGGACGAACAGCACCGAGACGACGATTGCCCTCTCGACAGCCGCCGAGGCTTTCGGGGCCGACGCTGCCCTCATCGTCACGCCCTACTACAACAGGCCGAGCCAGGAGGGGATTTTCCGCCACTTCGAAGCGGTCGCCAGCAAGGTCAAGATACCGATCATCGTCTACAACGTCCCGGCACGGACCGGTGTCGACCTGTCGCTGGAGACGGTCGAGCGCCTGGCGCAGATTCCAACCATCGTCGGCATCAAGGACGCTACTGGCGATGTGAACCGCCTGTCCTCGCTTCCCGCCGTGCTGAGGCGCCGCTTCATCTGTCTGTCCGGTCACGACGCGACGTCGTTCGGCTTCAACACGATGGGCGGGCGTGGCACGATCTCCGTGGTCTCCAACGTCGCCCCGCGACTGTGCGTCGAGATGCATGATGCCTGCCGGCAAGGCGACCACCACACCGCTCGGGCCATCCATCATCGCTTGCGGCCACTCATCGCGGCGCTCGAGCTGGAGAGCAATCCGGTACCGGTCAAATACGCCCTGCACCTGGCGCTGGGGTTGAGCCCGGACGTCCGCTTGCCAATGACCCCTGTCCGTCCTGAAACCGCAACGGCAATCCGAGAGGCGATGGTGACTTTGAACGAGGGTGGACCCAGCGCAATGCAATCAGGACGGATTGCGGTCGCGCCTGCTCAGCAGCGGTTTTGACGGAGCGGCCTTGCCGTCGGCGGCATAAACCAGGCCCGGTTGGACGATCCATTCGCCAGCCCGCAGCGCTTCGACATCGAAGCGCCCATCGGCGTCGCGCGTTGCAACGCCGACATAGCGATATCGGGATCCGCTCGCATCGATGACCGTATCGGCGATCGGATGGCCGGCGAGCCGGCCGATGATCGCGCCTTGTTCTCTGAGGTTTGCCAGGACAAAATATTCCGTCGGCACCCTGCGGCTGACCCTGGAGGTCAGCCAGACTGAATGTGATCTCATGGTCCTTGAAGCCAGTCTGTCGTTCCGGCCGCCAGTCCAGCGGTTGGGAAGTACATAGTCGCTGGCCGCATAGGAATTCGAGAGCAGGTTTTGGCCTGAATTATATACGTCGCATATGGATGACGGCGCTCAGGGGACCCATTCGCCCGTTCCCAAAGCGGCTACCGCATCGACGATCCGCGTAAAGCTGGCGCGGGCGCGGCCGACCGTGTGCCGGGCTCGCAGATAGCCATGCACCAGCCCAGGTTCCTCGAACCAATATGCCCGTCCGCCGGCGGCGGCGACGCGTGCGCGATACGCTTCGCCGTCTGATGACAGCGGGTCGCACTCGGCAGTGATCAGCACCGTCGGCGGCAGATTGGCGAAGTCGCCATCGGCGAGCGGCGACAGCGTGATGTCACCGGTCCCATCCACGCCGCCGGTGCGGACGTTCTTGTAGAACTCGAGATCGCGCACGGTCAGCATCGGCGCTTCGGCATGCGTCACATAAGAGCCGCGCGAGCGGTCGCCGCCGAGGCCGGGATAGATCAGCACCTGGCCGATCGGCTTGCGCTGATGGCCGCGTGTCGCATGGCTGACGGCAGCGGCAAGATTGCCGCCGGCGCTGTCGCCGCAAAGCACGATGGGATGCTCGCGATTGGCGGTGGCCCATTCGAAGGCGCTCATCACGTCGTCGAAGGCCGCCGGATGCAGGTGCTCCGGCGCCAGCCGGTAGTCGACCGAGACGACCTCATAGCCGGTCCGGGCGCAGAGCTCGGCGCAGACATCGTCATGGCTGTCCAGCCCGCCGAGGATGAACCCGCCGCCATGGAAATACAGAACCGTCGCCGCCGGTTGCGGCGCGCTTCGGTAGATGCGGATCGGGATGTCGTGGGTGGGCGCTGCAATGGCAGAGGTTTCGACCGCAACACCCTCGGGATAGCCGGCAAAGAACTCGCGGCACATACGGTCATAGATCTCGCGCTGCTGCGCGATCGTGTAGTCGATCGTATCAGGCGGATAATAGGAATTGGTCCGCTCGATGAAGGCCCAGGTCTCGGCGTCGATAAGGGTTTTGTAGTCGGTCATGGGCGCTGGAAGGGCTGCCAAGGTTGAGCCTGGGCACCCCCCTCTGGCCTGCCGGCCATCTCCCCCTCAAGGGGGGAGATTAGCAGCTTCGGCCCAGTTGCCGTTCCTGAAATGGTGAAGATTGGCGAACGCCGCTGCGACAGCCGATCTCCCCCCTTGAGGGGGAGATGCCCGGCAGGGCAGAGGGGGGTGTGACAGAACGCCATCGTTCCAGGGATGCTCACTACTTCCCCTTCCACACCGGCTCGCGTTTCTCGGCGAAAGCGCGAAAACCTTCCATATTGTCCTCGGAGCCATAGAGGGCATCGACCGTCGGCAACTGGCGGCGTGTCACCTTGTTCATCGCGTCCTGGAAGGTGAGCGCCTCGGCCACCCGCGCCGTCTCCTTGATCGCGGCAAACACCAGCGGCGGGCCGCCGGCGAGCAACCGGGCGATCTCCCAGACACGGTCCTCGAGCTTCTCCTTCGGCAGCACTTCGTTGACCAGACCCCAGCGATGCGCCTCCGCGACATCCATCCAGCGGCCGGTGAGCAAAAGGTCCATGGCGACATGATAGGGGATGCGCTTTGGCAACTTGATCGTCGCGGCATCGGCCAGCGTGCCGGCGCGGATCTCGGGCAGCGCGAAGGAGGAATGATCGGAGGCGTAGATGAGGTCGCACGACAGCGCCAGCTCGAAGCCGCCGCCGACCGCCATGCCGTTGACGCAAGCGATGACCGGCTTGTTGAGGTCGCGCAGTTCCTGCAGCCCGGCAAAGCCGCCGACGCCATAGTCGCCGTCGACCGCATCGCCGCCGGCAGCCGCTTTCAGGTCCCAGCCGGCGCAGAAAAACTTGTCGCCGGCGGTCTTGACGATGGCAACGCGCAGGCTTGGATCGTCGCGGAATGCCTTGAACGTCTCGCCCATCAGCCGCGAGGTCTTGAGGTCGATGGCGTTGGCCTTCGGCCGGTCGAGCGTGACCTCCAAGATGGTGCCCTCGCGACGGGTCGAAATGACGTCAGACATTTTTCTTGTCTCCCAGCACCAGCAGCGCGTCGGCGATCCAGGCGCCCTTGCCCTCAGCGCTGACGATCAGCGGGTTGATGTCGAGTTCCTCGATCTCGCCGGCATTCTGCTGCACGAAGGCGGCAATGCCCGAGATAGCCTCGATGGCCGCGGCGACATCGGCTTTCGGCCGGCCACGATAGCCTTCGAGCAGCGGGAACAGTTTGAGGCCGCGCAACGCTGCCTCGATGTCGTCGCGGGTTGCCGGCAGCATCAGCGTGACGCTGTCGCGCAACAGCTCGACCAACACGCCGCCGGTGCCCAGCGTCATCACCGCCCCGAACATCGGATCACGGGTGAAGCCGACGATCAGTTCGGCGACACCGTCGCGCACCATGCGCTCGACATAGAGACCGGTGCCGAGCGGCAGCAGGTCATGCGCTGCCGTGCTGACGGATTCGGCGTCCTTGAGGTTGAGCCTGACAGCACCGACCTCGGATTTGTGGGTGACGCCCAGCGCCTTCAGCGCCACCGGAAAGCCAAGCGCCATCGAGGAGATCACCGCCTCGACGGCATTGGCGGCGCGTTCGCCCTTGGGCACCGGCAGGCCGGCCTTGATCAGCCGCGATTTTGCCTCGGCCTCGTCGGGCGTGATGTGGTCGCCACCGGGCGCGCCGGAGGCGGATGTGTCGATCGGCTGCGCCTGCGGTTCGCGCCACGCCCAGCCGATGAAGGCTGCCGCCTGGGCGGCGTCCATGGCCTCGGAAATGCCGAACAACGGCACCATGCCACGCGCCATCAGTCCGGCCGTGTATTCTTCCGGCAGGTTCTCGGGCAGTGAGGAGACGATGGCGCCTTGTGCCTTGTTGGTCTTCAGCGCCGATTCGAAGGCGCGCAGCGTCGCCCACCAATCAGTGTCCGAGCAGCGGTCGGGGCGCGGAAAGTCCAGCACCAGCATGTTGAGGTCGAAACCGCCCGACACCATGGCGGTGAAGGTGGCGGTCATCGCCGGCTCGTTGTTCCAGATGAAGGTGTGGTAGTCGAGCGGGTTGGCCACCGCCACCAACGGCCCGAGCGTCGATTTGACATGAGCGCGGTGCGAACCGGTCAGGTCAGGGAAATTGACCCAGCGGCCTTCGGCGCTGTCGGCCATGACGGAGGCCTCGCCGCCAGAGCAGCTCATCGACGACAGACGATAACCGGGCAGCGGACCAGTGACGTGCAGCAGCTTCAGCGCCTCGATGAAGGCGGGGATGGAATCGACGCGGGCAATGCCGAGCCGCCTCAGGAAGGCTCCCGAGGCCGCGTCCGAGCCGGCCAGCGAGGCGGTGTGCGAGACTGTCGCCTGCCGCGCCTGTTCGGAACGTCCGACTTTCATGGCGATGATCGGCTTCTTCAGCTCGCGTGCCCGGGCCGCCAGCCGTTCGAAGCCGGCTACCGAATCGAAGGCCTCGATGTGCAGGCCGAGCGACGTGACCCGCTCGTCCTCGATCAGGCCAAGCGCCATTTCGGACAGGCCGGTCTGCGCCTGGTTGCCGGCGGTCATGAGGAAGGCGATCGGCAGGCCGCGCTTCTGCATCGTCATGTTGATGGCGATGTTGGACGACTGGGTGATGATGGCGACGCCTTTGCCCCCCTCGGCCAGCCTGATCCCGCCATGCTGGTCGGGCCACAAAAGTGCGCCATCGGCATAATTGATCAGGCCATAGCAGTTCGGCCCGATGATCGGCATCTGGCCCGCCGCCGCGACCAGCTCGGCCTGCAGCCGCTCGCCGTCGTCGTCATAGGCCTCGGTTTCGAGGAAGCCTGCGGCAAAGCAGACCGCGCCGCCGGCGCCGCGTTCGGCCAGCGCCTTGACAACCTCGATGGTCAGGTGGCGGTTGACACCGACAAAGGCGGCATCAGGCGCGCCGGGCAGATCGGCCACCGAACGATAGGCCTTGCGGCCGGCCACCTCGTCCTTGGTCGGGTGTACCGGCCAGATCTCGCCGGCAAAGCCCATCTTGATCGATTGCGCGACGACGGCGGCAGCCTGCGCACCGCCGAAGACGGCGATCGACTTCGGCCGCAGGAGACGTTCGAGTTTATGCATGATGGCTTTCTCGTTGGAGCATGATCTCGGGACAAACGAGATCGTTTGTCCGAGAAAACCGGATACCACTTTTCGCGATCATGCTCAGGCTCCAAACGGGCGCAGCAGCGCCCGTGAAATGATGTGGCGCTGGATCTCGGACGTGCCTTCCCAGATACGCTCGACGCGCGCGTCGCGCCAGATACGCTCCAGCGGCAGGTCGTCCATCAGCCCCATGCCGCCATGGATCTGGATCGCTTCGTCGGCGACGAAAGCAAGCATTTCGGTGGCCTTCAGTTTGGCCATGGCCATGTCCTGATCGGTGACGGTGCCCTGATCGTACTTCCAGCCGGCTTCGAACACCATCAGGTCAGCCGCCTTCAGTTCCGTCGCCATGTCGGCAAGCTTGAACGACACGCCCTGGAACTTGCCGATCTGCTGGCCGAACTGCTGGCGCTGGGCGGCATATTCGACAGCATGGCCCAGCGCCCGCTCGGCGCGGCCGAGGCAGGTGGCGCCGACCTGCAGCCGGGTGGCACCGAGCCAGGAATTGGCGACGTCAAATCCCTTGTGGATTTCGCCGAGCACCTGGCTTGCCGGAAGCCGGCAATCATCGAATTCGAGGATGGCGTTGGTGTAGCCGCGATGCGAGACGTTGCGATAGCCGTCGCGCACGGCAAAGCCCTTGGTACCCTTGTCGACGAAGAAGGCGGTGATCTTCTTGCGCTTGCCGCGCGGCGAATCCTCTTCGCCCGAGGCCATGAAGACGATGGCGAAATCGGCGAGATCGGCATGGCTGATGAAGTGCTTGGTGCCGTTCAGCACCCAGTCGTCGCCATCCTGCACCGCGGTCGCCTTCATGCCGCGCAGATCGGAACCGGCGCCCGGCTCGGTCATCGCCAGGCAGTCCCATTTCTCGCCACGGATGCAAGGGAACAGATATTTTTCGCGCTGCTCCGGCGTGCCGGCCAAAAGGATGTTGGAAGGGCGCGCCACGCAGGTCCAATGCAGGGCATAGTTGGCGCGGCCGAGCTCCTTTTCATAAAGCAGCCAGGTCACCGTATCGAGCCCGGCGCCACCGACATCCGCCGGCATGTTGGCAGCATAGAGCCCGGCTTCGATCGCCTTGACTTTGATCTCCTCGATCAGTTCGCGGCGCAGCACTCCGGTGCGCTCGACCTCGCGCTCATGCGGATAAAGCTCGTTTTCGACGAAGGCTCGCGTCGTCTCGACGATGAGCTTCTGTTCCTCCGACAGCCCGAAATCCATGGGGTCAGCCCTTCTTCTTGCCGGTCTTTTTCTTCGGCTTGCTTGCCTTGGCCTTCTCTGCCGCCTTGGAGGCGGTCGGCTTCTTCGCCGCCAGCTTGGCCAACTGCTTGGTATAGTCCTTGTGCAAGGCGCCAGCGCCCCAGCCCTTGCCTTTGTTCTGCTTCGACAGCGCGTCCATGATCGCGACCAGATTGTCGTCGCGGATCTTTTCCAGCTCGCGGATCGACAGCCCATGCGCCTGGTCGTCCGACTGCGTTGCGATCAGTTCGACCAATTCGTCGTTGAACTCTGGCACGTCCATCAGCTTGGTCCACGGCCACTTGAGGCACGGGCCGAACTGCGCCATGAAGTGGCGCATGCCGGCCTCGCCGCCGGCGACGCGATAGACCTGGAACATGCCCATCTGCGCCCAGCGCAGGCCGAAGCCATAGCGCATGATGTCGTCGAGTTCCTCAACGGTGCAAATGCCGTCCTTGATCAGCCACAGCGCCTCGCGCCATGCCGCTTCGAGCAGGCGGTCACCGACGAAAGCCTCGATCTCCTTGCGAATGACGACAGGCTTCATGCCGATCGAGGCGTAGATCTCCTTGGCGACTTCGATTGCTTCGGGAAAGGTCTGCTCGCCGCCGACGATCTCGACCAGCGGCAGCAGATAGACCGGGTTGAACGGATGGCCGACGACCAGCCGCTCAGGGTGCTTCTTCATCGCCACCTGCATGTCGGTCGGCTTGATGCCGGAGGTGGAGGAGCCAACAATGGCGTTGGCAGGGGCATGGGCATCGATCTCGGCCAGCACGCGGTGCTTGAGGTCGAGCCGTTCCGGCACGCTTTCCTGGATGAAATCTGCGTCGGCGACCGCCTCGGCGATGGTCTTGGCAAAGGTCAGTCGGCCCTCTTTCGGCAGGCCGCCGGGCACCATCTGCTTGTAGGCACGGCGCGCACCCTTCATCACTTCGCTGACCTTGCGCGACGCCTCCGGATCGGGATCGAAGATCGAAACGTCAATGCCGTTGAGCAGCAGGCGCGCCACCCAGCCGGCGCCGATGACACCGCCGCCGATGGCGGCCGCCTTGTTGATGATGCTCATGCTGGGGCTCCGGTTCTCTTGGTGGCAGTTTCGGGATCGAGGAGGGGCACGCGCTCGCCGGCGCGGATCACGGAAGCGTCGTAGGCCTTGCGGGCAAAGACTTCGAGCACGAAGGGCCGGAAGAATTCGATCGGCAGCGTGTCATAGTCGGGGTCGAAGCTCGACTGGTCCCAGCGTTCGCAAAACGCATCGCAATCGTCGAAATAGGCGTGGCCGGCGAAGCGGTCGCGGGCGTGGCGGTCGCCGCCAAGATGATGGGCATAGTAGAGCCGCTGGAAGTCGCCATGCTTCTCCACCACCCATGTGCATTGCTCGCGCACGAACGGTTTCAGGATCGAAGCGGCGTATTCGTCGTGATTGTAGGGCGCGTAGATGTCGCCGATGTCGTGCAGCAGCGCGCAGGCGATCCAGTCGGTGTCGGCGCCGTCGCGCCAGGCGCGCGTCGCCGCCTGCAGCGAATGGCCGAGCCGCGTGATCTTGTAGCCCGACAGGCCTTCATCGAGCTGGACCAGCGCGTCGAGCAGGCGCTCGCCGGTCTTCGCTGCATAGTCGATCTCATGCGCGGTCAGGAACTCGTAGTCTTGCCTGTCGCCATCCTTCATCGCCGTGAACTTGACGGTAGTCATGCCGACCTCCCCGCGATTGAGTTATGCCGCGATCGGCGCCCGCTTGGTCAGGTTCAGCTTCTTGCGCACTTCTTCGGGCCCGAGGATGCTGGCGCCCAGATTGGTGACGATACTGGCGGCGCGCTCGACCAGCTGCGCATTGGTTGCCAGCACGCCCTTGTCGAGCCACAGATTGTCTTCCAGCCCGACGCGGACATTGCCGCCGGCAAGCACCGCTGCGGCTACATAGGCCATCTGGTTGCGGCCGATGGCAAAGGCCGACCAGTTCCAGGTCGACGGCACATTGTTGACCATGGCCATGAAGGTGTTGAGGTCGTCAGGCGCACCCCACGGCACGCCCATGCAGAGCTGCACCAGGGCATCCGGGTTCAGCACCTTTTCCTCGACCAGCTGCTTGGCGAACCACAGATGACCGGTGTCGAAGGCCTCGATTTCCGGCTTGACGCCGAGCGCCGTCATCATGCCTCCCATGGCGCGCAGCATGCCGGGCGTGTTGGTCATGACATAGTCGGCCTCTGCGAAATTCATGGTGCCGCAGTCGAGCGTGCAGATTTCCGGCAGGCACTGGCGCACATGTTCCATGCGGTTGGTGGCGCCGCCCATGTCGGTGCCTTTTTCATTCAAAGGCAGCGGTGCTTCGGGGGAACCGAACACCATGTCGCCGCCCATGCCGGCGGTCAGGTTCAGGATGACGTCGACGTTTGCCGCGCGGATGCGCTCGGTCACTTCGCGGTAGAGATGCACGTCGCGACGAGGTTTGCCTGTTTCGGGGTCGCGCACATGGCAATGCACGATCGCGGCACCCGCCTTGGCCGCATCGATGGCCGAATCGGCGATCTGCTTGGGCGAGCGCGGCACATGCGGGCTGCGGTCCTGCGAGCCACCGGACCCGGTCACGGCACAGGTAATGAAGACCTCACGGTTCATCGCGAGCGGCATCGAATTCTCCTCCCAATCGAAACAACCATGCATGCCGCCCAAAAGTGGCAACCGGCCTCGGGACACCGACATGCATAAGAACCAACCAACATTGCCTGACTTGCCGGAAACTGTTTTGCCTTTTACGAAGGGCATATGATAAAAAGCGAAAAACCAGACATCTTTCGCGCAGAGCGCCTGCCGCTCAAGGTGACGCTGCTGGTGTTTTCCGGCTCGTCGATCATGTGCGTCGCGTCGGCCGTCGATCCCCTGCGCGCCGCCAACCGCATCTCTGGCGAGACCCTCTTCGATTTCAAGCTGGTCTCGGTTACTGGCGAGGCTCCAGTCACCACGTGCGGCTTGCCGGTGGCGGTCAGTGGCCGCTTCGACGCGGCCGATCCAACCGACGTGCTTGTCGTCGTCGCCGGCTTCGGCACCCAGAACTACGCAACGTCGGCTCTGCTTTCAGGCTTGCGCCGGGCGGCACGGGCAGCGCGGGCCTGCGGCGGCGTCGAGGCCGGCACCTGGCTGGTGGCGCGCGCCGGCCTGCTGGAAGGGCGCAGCGCCACCACCCACTGGGAGGATATGGAGGACTTTTCGTCGGCCTTTCCCGGCGTCGATGTCCGCCCCGACCGTTATGTCATCGACGGACCGGTCTTCACCTCTGGCGGCGCGTCGCCGACCTTCGACCTGATGCTGCATCTCATTCGCACGCGCCTTGGCATGGCGGTGGCGCTCGATGTCGCCAGCGTCTTCATCTACGACCAGGCACGCGCCGCCACAGATGCCCAGCCGTTGGTCTCGCTCGGCCGGCTCGATGGCTACGATCCACGGCTGGCGCAAGCCATCCGACTGATGGAATCGCATGTCGACCAGCCGCTGACCATAGAAGCGGTGGCCAAGCGCGCCGGCGTGACGGCGAGAACCCTGGAAAGCATTTTCCGCAAGTCGATCGGCGAGACGCCGGGCGCCTACTATCTCAGGCTTCGGCTGGGGGCGGCGCGCCGGCTGGTGGTCGACACCCGGGTGGCGATGGCCGATATTGCCGGGCGGACCGGATTTTCGTCCGCTGCGGCGTTTTCGAGGGCGTTTTCACGGGCTTTCGGCGAAGCGCCAGTCAGAGTACGGCGCGGTTGGTGAGTATCCAGTCGGTCGCGGCGGCGAGGTCATCTACCACCGCCGTGGGCGCCGGATTGAAACGTGTTTCGTCGTTTGGGCGATACTTGCCTGTCCGCACAAGCAGCGCCGCACCAAGCCCGGCGCGCAGCGCGCCGGCGACATCGCTCTCGGCATCGTCGCCGACCATGACCGCATCGGCGGCCGAGCAGTTCATATTGGCAAGCGCCGAAAGAAAGAAGTCCGGTGACGGCTTGCCGAGCACGACAGGGCTTCGGCCACTGGCGAATTCGAGGGCGGCAACGAAGGCGCCTGTGTCGAGGCTAAGCAGACCGTCTGCATCCTTGAAGGTGCGATTGGTGGCGAGCGCCACAAAATCAGCGCCGGCCACCAGCTCGCGGAACGCCCGGTTGAGCCTGGCATGATCGAAGGCTTCGCCTGCATCTCCGACGATGACGGCCCGCCCATTTGCGCCGCCCAGTCCGGAAAACTCAGGCTCCAGGTTGGGATGGACGAGCAGATGCGGTGTGAGGCCGTGCCTGCGCAGCCATTCGACGGCGGCACGCGCCGGCGTCAGCAATTCCTCTTCTCCAACCTCGACGCCGAGGGCGGTAAGTTGCGCGATGATTGCCTTGTGTGTTGAGCGAGTTGTGTTGCTGACAAAGCGGAGCGGCAAGCCCGCATTGCGCAGGCGATCGATTGCCGAGACAGCGCCCGCTATCGGGGTGTCGCCATTGTAGACGACACCCAAAAGGTCCAGAAGCACCGCGCGTACCATCGGTGAAGGATGACGAAACAGGCTTCGTTCGTCAAACCACAGGGACCTTCAAGCTACATCGCGGCCTTCGTGGACAATGCGCGAGCGCATGCTCTTGGCCAGCACTGTTTCAAGTCGCGCAGCAACCGCGCGATCCCATTCGTTTGTGCGATGCGTGCCGTCTTTCGGATGCGGCATTGCCATCAGCCGGTCGATGATCGATCCGGCCTCGCCAGGTGAGAGCAGGGCGTCGATTTCACGTTCGTTCTGCATATCGGTTCGCCTCCTTCTTCCTTCCCGCCACGAGCCAGTCTTATACGAGATACGTGACGGCAGTTTGAAGGCAAGAGCGAGGTCATTGAAGGGCGGTAGAGGGCAGAACCGTGTCGTCGGAGCCAGCCTTGCGCAAAGTCGTTCCCGCGTCTGGCCAGGCCAGGTCGGAGACCTCTACAGCCGCTTCTCGAACAGCACGGTGGTGAAGCCACTGTCCCATTCGTCGTCGGGGTAGCGATCTTTCTCGACATAGCCAACCGCTTTGTAGAGCGTCTGGCTGCGCAGGTTGAACGTGTCGGTTTCCAGCCGCGCCTGCGCAAATCCGGCGGCGCCAATCGCCTGTTCGGCATGGGAAAGCAGCTTGCGGCCGACGCCTTGCCCTTGGCGCGACGCCATGACGTGCAGGGCTTCGATGAAGTCCGCACTCCAATGGATCAGGCCTGCGACGTCGCCATCGATCTCGGCAACGGCAAATTCCGGCCAGCTCTGGTCGACGTAGCGCCCGCCAGTATCCAATTCGACGTAGCGCTGCGCCGATTTCTCGGTGATGTTTGGCAGCCAGGTGCCTTGGAATGTTTCCTGCAGCACCTGCTTCAACGCCGGGATGTCGGTTGCCTGCGCCCGGCGCACGATGATTCGATCCTCTGCCATCTCCTCCTCCTGCCAGCCGCCGCGTCGCCTTTTCGGCGGCGCGGCACCTTGAACTCGCACAGGCCAACAAAGATCCGTGACTAGCAGAAGGCGACCACGGCTGCTTTCAGCCAGAGGTGGTGGATGTCGGTCCAGAGATCAGGCTTCACACGTACCGGTTGACGATGTTTTCCAGCAGTTCCTGGCGGCCGGACCTTGGCTGCGGCTCGATCTTCTTCTTGACGACGCGCTCGGCGATCTCTTCCAGCGTGCGCTTGCCCGCAAGCATCGCCTTGCCCTCGGCCGTGTTCCAGCCGGCGTAGCGCTCTGCCAGAGGTGCGGACAGCGCCTTGTCCTCGACCATGCGGGCTGCGGCTTTCAGGCCGCGCGCGCACGAATCCATGCCGCCGATGTGGCCGATCAGCAGATCCTGGGGGTCGAGCGACTGGCGCCGCAGCTTGGCGTCGAAATTGGTGCCACCAGTCTTGAAGCCGCCGGCCTGCAGGACCTGGTAATAGGCCAATGCCATTTCCGGCACGTTGTTGGGGAACTGGTCGGTGTCCCAGCCCGACTGGTAGTCGTTGCGGTTCATGTCGATCGAACCGAAAATTCCGAGCGCATTGGCCAGCGCCAGCTCGTGCTCGAAGGAATGGCCGGCCAGGATGGCGTGGCCCTGCTCGATGTTGACCTTGACCTCCTTCTCCAGCCCGAAGCGCTTGAGGAAGCCATAGACCGTCGCGACATCATAGTCGTACTGGTGCTTGGTCGGCTCCTGCGGCTTCGGCTCGATCAGGATCGTGCCCTTGAAGCCTATCTTATGCTTGTAGTCGACGACCAGGCTGAGGAAGCGGCCGGCCTGTTCCTGCTCGCGGGCAAGGTCGGTGTTGAGCAGTGTCTCATAGCCCTCGCGGCCACCCCACAGCACGTAATTCTCGCCCTTCAGCCGCTTGGTGACGTCGATGCAGCTTTTCACCGTCGCCGCCGCATAGGCAAAGACGTCCGGATCGGGATTGGTTGCGGCGCCCGACATGAAGCGGCGATTGGAGAACAGGTTCGCCGTGCCCCACAAGAGCTTGACGCCGGTCTGCTTCATCTTGGTGGCGAAATAGTCCGCGATCTCGTCGAGGCGTGCCGCACTTTCGGAAAAGTCCTTGCCCTCGGGTCGCACATCGGCGTCGTGGAAGCAGAAATAGGGCGCGCCGAGCAGCGAGAACATTTCGAAGGCGACATCGGCCTTGAGCTTCGCCAGTTCCATCGTGTCGACGCCACCCGCTTTCGGGAACCACGGACGGTCGAAGGTCTGGCCACCGAACGGGTCGCCGCCCGGCCAGGCGAAGGAATGCCAGTAGGCGACGGCGAAACGCAGATGGTCTTCCAGCCGCTTGCCGGCCACCACCTCGTCGGGATTGTAGAACCGGTAGGCCAGCGGATTGGTCGAATCCGGCCCCTCATACTTGATCTCTTTGATGTCGCCGAAAAATCCGCTGCTCATGATCTTTGTCCTCTCTCGAATAGTTCGCCCTGATTACCTCAGGCGTAATTGGTTTCGTTCTTCCGCTGGTCGAAAAGGCTCATGTCAAAACCGTCAAACGAAGGAGACAGACCATGACCGACCTCATCAAGATCGCCGAAGGCTACATCAGCGCCTGGAACGAGAGCGACGCGGACCGCCGGGCCGAGTTGCTCAAGGCGACCTTCACCGAAGACGTCAGCTATCGCGACCCGCTGATGCAGGGCGACGGCCATGCAGGCGTCGCGGCTCTGATCGACGGCGTGCAGCAGCGCTTTGCCGGCTTCCGGTTCTCGCTGAAGGGCACGCCGGACGGTTTTGCCGACACCATCCGCTTCTCGTGGAACCTCGGCCCGGAAGGCACTCCCTCCATCATCGAAGGCACTGACATCGGCGTCATCGAGAACGGCCGCCTGAAGAACGTCACCGGCTTTCTCGACAAGGTGCCGGCGCAATAACGCCGCCCTGGCAGACCGCGGCGTGGGCGAGAACGCAGTCACGCCGTGGCCACCTTGATCGCCGGATACAGCGCCCGGTAGCGCTGATAGGCATCGGCATAGACGCCGCCGAGTGCCACATCCGGTTCGATGGTTGCATCCGTCCTGGGTGCCGTGCAGATGCTGAGCGGATCGGCACCCGTCGCCGCGAGCAGGCCAAGCCGCGCCGCGCCGAAGGCGGCGCCGAAATCGCCATCGGCGGGAATATCGACGGGCAGGCCAAGCGCAGTGGCGATCGCTTTCAGCCAGTAGCGCGAACGCGAACCGCCGCCGATCGCCGTCACCCGGGTCAAGGTCGTCCCGGCTGTGGCCAGGGCTTCGAGACTGTCGCGGAAGGCAAAGGCGACGCCTTCGAGCACGGCCTGCGTCAGCACCACGCGGCTCGATTCATGCGCCAATCCGGTGAACGCGCCGCGGATGGCGGCATCATTGTAGGGCGTGCGCTCGCCCGACAGATAGGGCAGGAAGGACACGCCGCTCGGCGCCTTCAGCGTATCGCCGAGTTCGGCGGTCAGTTCGCCTGCGCCTTTGCCCGTGATCTCCGCCAGCCAGTTCAGCGAATCGGTCGCCGACAGGATGACGCCCATCTGATGCCAGGTGTTCGGAAGCGCATGGCAGAAGGTGTGGACGGCGCTGGCCGGGTTGGGCAGATAGGAAGCATTGGCGGCAAACAGCACACCCGATGTGCCGAGCGAGACAAAGGCGTGGCCTGCACCGACCGTGCCCATGCCACAGGCGGAGGCCGCATTGTCGCCGGCGCCGCCGGCGATCGGGATGCCGGCCTGCATGCCCCATTTCGAGGCCAGTTCGCTGCGCAGGGCTCCGGCCTTCTGTGTGCCCTCGACCAGCGACGGCATCTGCTTCTCGTCGAGCGATGTCGCCGCGAGCAGGTCCGCACTCCAGCGCCGCTTGCCGACATCGAGCCAGGAGGTGCCGGCCGAATCCGACATTTCCGAAATGTACTCACCCGAAAGCCAGAGCCGAAGGAAATCCTTGGGCAGCAGCACTTTTGCGACCTTGGCGAAGACCGCGGGCTCGTTGTTCTTCACCCAGGCAAGTTTCGGCGCGGTGAAGCCTGGAAAGACGATGTTGCCGGTCAGCTGGCGAAAGCGCGGGTCGGCGTCCAGCGCCGCCGCCTCGGCATGGCTGCGCGTGTCGTTCCACAGGATGCAGGGCCGCAGCACCTCGTCGGCGGAATCGAGCAAGGTCGCGCCATGCATCTGTCCCGACAGGCCGATGCCCTTCACCGCGGCGAGCTGGCTTGGGTGGGAAGCCTTCAGTTCGGCAATTGCTTCTTCGCAAGCGCGTATCCAGTGAGACGGATCCTGTTCCGACCAGCCCGGATGCGGCCGCGACACGTCGAGCGATGCGTGACCGGAGCCGATGACAGTCTGCCCGGCATCAATCAGCAGCGCCTTGACGCCCGATGTCCCGAGATCGAGGCCGAGATACATGATTTCCTCCCATGCCACTAATTTTTTCGGATCTCGAAAAAATCTGGCTTGGCCAGTTTTTAAGACAAGATCCGCTTCGGGTCAATTCTCTGACAAATCGGCGGCGCGCCGCGAAAGTAGCACTGACAGCGGACTGTCCGGCCGCGCCATCGAACGCTCGGCCGTGAGCGCCCTGGCGAGCGCGCCGTCGCCGGCCCGCAAAGCCGCTTCGATCAGCGTCAGGTCAATGACGTCGCGCTGTGCGTGGCTGCCGCCGAAGCGGTTGGCGATCGCCCGGATCGGCCGTATCAACTGCACGGTCTCGGTGTAGTTGGCCTCGCCGAATGCCTTGATTGCCAGCGTCAGCGGATGGCCGACATCCCGCGTGAAGGCGACGTTGTCGCCGCTGCCATGCATCGCCTCGCGCTGCGCCTCGAGCAAGGTCCGCGCCGGGGTGTCGAGCCCGGCGCCAACGAAGGCCATCATCGCATGCGCATCGTTGAAGGCATAATCGCCGGCGCCGGCCTTGGGCCAATTGGCGGCGAGCGCCGTCCAGCGGTCACCGACATCGATGCCGCCGAGATGCAGCCGCCACAGGATCGCCGACGCATCGACCATGTTCAGCGCCATGGCCGATGGCGTGCCATAGATCGGTCCATCATAGAGCGCCAGCACCTGGTCGGTCTCACCTAGATCGTAGTGGAACAGCGCCAGGTGCCACCAATTGTGCACCTGCAGGAAGCTCTCCCTTGTCCAGGCCTCAGGATTGGCGCGCATCCAGGCGATGCCGTCCCTTTGCCGGCTTTGCATTTCCATGACATGCGCGACCGCATGCTGCGCCCAGCCGTCGCGCGGCTCGATCTCGACCGCCGCGCGGCCAAGCTTTTCGGCCCTGATGTAGTCGCCCATTTCCTCCAGCCCGAAGGCCTGCATGCCGAGAATGCCATGATAACCGGGCATATCGCTCTGCCAGGACGGCAAAGCGCGGGCGATGCGGTCACGCAACATGCGCGCATTGCCTGTGAAGAAGTCGATCTGGTGCCCGACCTGCAGCGCCAGCGCGTCGAGCGGGGTCTCGATGGCGATATCCTCGAGAATCCTGGCGGCGTCATGCCAGCGCCCGTTGGCGAGGTGGCCGAGGGCCAAGACATGCGCCTCTTCGCGCGTCGTCGCGGCGAGCGGCAGCGCCGCCTCGTGGCAAGCCCTGGCAACCGCCGTCGCGTCGCGCTCGGTGGCGAGGCCGAAGAGATAGCCCTTGAAGACATGCGCCATGACGAAACCGGGATCCGCCGATATGGCACGGTCGATGGAGGCGACGGGATCGCCGATGAAGCACAGCAGTTCACGCACGGCCTGGCTGTAGGGCGTGAACCCCGCCTCCGTTGCGCCCGAAAGTGTTAGATCCAATGCGTCCCTGATGGCCATGCAATGTCCTTTGATCGGCTTGCGATGAGCCTCGATCCTTCGGCCCAAGGCGATCCTAAAGCATGGGCCACAGACTCGCCAACCGGTACATTTTCCAGGGCAATCTCGGCTTCAGCGTCAAATGGTGAAGCCGAAATTTCTCCATTGTCCCTAATTGCCCGAACGCATCGCCACCGTGGCGATGCCCGCGCCGACCAGCAGCGTGCCGCCGGTCCGGTTGAAGATGCGGATGGCCTTGGGATTGCGCACGACGTTGCGTGCGCGCGCCGCGATCAGCGCATAGCCGAAGGCATTGGCGAAGGCGAGCGCCAGGAAGGTCGTCTCGAAGATCAGCATCTGCGTCCAGAAATCGGTATGCCGGTCGAGGAACTGCGGCAGGAAGGCGACGAAGAAGGTGATGCTTTTCGGGTTGAGCGCGGTGACCAGCCAGGCATGCGCCATCATCTTGGCCGAGGACACCACGTCGGTGCGCGGTTCGGCTTTCAGCGCGCCGCCGGCGCGAAACAGTTTCACGCCGAGATAGATCAGATAGGCGGCACCGATCAGCTTCAGGACGGTGAAGACGGTCGCCGAAGCGGCCAGCAGCGCGCCGATGCCCAGCATCGACAGCGTCATGGCGGTGAAGTCGCCGAGCGCCACGCCGACCGCCATGGGCAAGGCGGTACGCCAGCCTTGGCCCAGCGCGTAGGACACGACCAGAAGGATGGTCGGACCTGGAATGATGAGAAGGATCGCCGAGGCGGCAGCGAAGGCGGCCCAGTTTTCGAAGGACATGCTCGTCTCCTTTGAGCGTAAAGAAGAGGATAAATCCTTGGCGGCGGGAGAATGTAAAGGGCGATTTCCCTAATTTCGCCAACGGCAGGTCGGTGTCAGTTCGCGCCGCTCAGCGTGCTCACGATATCGGCCAGGCTGACATCGGCACCGAGAACGATTGCTCCCGAGACAATGGCCGCGGCAAAAAGCTTGATGTCGGTTCTTACGGTCTTGCACATGGGTCCCCCTCGGTAGCCGCCTGGAGGGGTAGGAAGCGCCGGCGCCGGGAATATGACCTGACGGAGACCTTTTTGTGCAGCAGCCCTTCGGTCGACGGTCGGGCGGCAGCTCAAACGCCAGAAAGGCAATGCGCAAACGCAGGCAGCGCAAGGCCTTCACGCTTTATCAACCATGAATGATGAAAATGCGTTTCATCCGGCCGGACCGTGCTTCCCGCCGACAGCGTAGGGTTTGGGTATATGCGTGAGTTGCCGCAAGGTCTGACGCCGCCGCGAAACGGCGACGCAATCGAAACCGATCATCATCTTTCCCGTCGCGCCATCCTGTCCGGCGCAGGGGCGCTGGCTTTGCTCAGCGCTGCCGGCTGCTCGACCTCGGGCGGCGGTCTGCCGGTGCTGGATCTCGACGACACGGTCACCGGCTCAGTGCCGATCCGGCCAAGCATCAGCGTTGACAAGCACATCACCAGCCCCGACCTGATGTATGCGGGGCTGACCGATGGCGGCTTCAACGTGCCGGAAGTGCCCTATCTGAAGGTCAAGCCGGAATTCCGCCGCCAGATCGTGGTCGACACGACCGGCGAGGCGCCCGGCACCATCGTCGTCCATCTGCAGGAGCGCATGCTCTATCTCGTCCAGCCGGGCGGTGAAGCCATCCGCTACGGAGTCGGCATTGGCAAGGACGGCTTCCGCTGGTCCGGCCGCGCCAACATCCAGTACGGCAGGGAATGGCCGACCTGGACGCCGCCGCCCGAAATGATCGCCCGCAAGCCGGAACTGGTGAAATGGCAGGCCGGCCAGCCCGGCGGTCTCACCAACCCGCTTGGCGCCCGGGCGCTCTATATCTATCAGGACGGCAAGGACACCGGCTATCGCATCCACGGTTCGCCCGAATGGTGGAGCATCGGCCAAGCGATGTCTTCGGGCTGCGTGCGCCTGATCAACCAGGACATCATCGACCTCTACAGCCGCGTCTCCAAGAAAAACCCGGTCGTCGTCATGTGACCCTGCCGGCCGCCGGCGCGGCCGCTTCTCTTTCTGTTCGAGCATGATCTCTGGCGAAAGCCGGTTCCCACCCTCGGGCCGGGGGCATGCTTTTCGGGATCATGCTCTGGTTCTCCCGTTGCGCGATGGCGAAAGACAGGCGAATGTGCCTGCGAATTTCATCGCTCGGGAGACGTCAGGAATGGCCGGAACTTTCGTTATCGCGCAGGGCGGCGGCCCGACCGCCGTCATCAACCAGACAGTGGTCGGGGCGACGCTGGAGATCCGCAAGCGGCATCCCGGCGCCAAGGTGCTGGGCTCCATTCACGGCGTGCGCGGCATACGTGACGGCAACTATGTCGACCTCTCCGCCATCTCGGAAGACCGGCTGCGGCTGATCGCCGGGACGCCAAGTGCGGCCCTTGGCTCGACGCGCGACAAGCCGGACGCCGCCTATTGCGAGGTCATCCTGAACGGGCTGAAGAAGGCCGGCGCCGACGCCTTCATCTACATCGGCGGCAATGACACGTCCGGCACGCAGCAGATCCTGACCGACGCCGCCGGCGGCACGATCGCTTTTGTCCATGCACCGAAAACCATCGACAATGATCTCGAGGAGAACGATCACACGCCGGGCTTCATCTCGGCGGCCGAGTTCGTCGCTGGCGCCTTCCTGTCCGTCGACCTCGATTTCCGCGCCCTGCCCGGCATCTATGTCGGCATCGTCATGGGCCGTCACGCCGGCTTCCTCACTGCCGCCGCCGCGGCCTGGCAACTCGACCCCGAAAGCGGCCCACACCTCGTCTACGTGCCGGAGCGCCCGTTCTCCGCGGCCGGCTTCATCGACGACGTGCGCGCCACGCTCGACCGCCACAAGCGCTGTATCGTCGCCGTGTCGGAAGGTGTCAGCACCGCCGATGGCAAGGCGCTGGTCGAAAGCCTGGTGCCGCCGGAGAAGCTCGAGCGCGACGCGCACGGCAACGTCAAGCTGTCGGGCAGCGACCTGCCGGCCGCGCTCGAGCGCGCGCTGGCCGAAGGCCTGCCCGGCAAGCGGGCCCGCGTCGATGCACTCGGCTACATGCCGCGCGGCTATGTCGGCGCCATCAGCGCTGTCGACGCGCAGGAGGCATTCGATGCCGGCGCCTTTGCGGTCAGCGTCGCCGAACAGGGCGGCGGCTCGGTGGCGCTGCAATATGACGGCGCCAAAACGGTGCTGAAGAAGGTGCCGCTGAAGAACGTCGCCGGCAAGACCCGCCATATGCCCGACGATTTCATGAAGCCCGATGTCAATCAGCTGTCCGAGGCCGGCATGGCCTATCTCAAGCGGCTGGTGCCTGAAAAATACAAGGTCGGGAAGCCGTTCGTCTGATGCCGGCTCATACGTGATGCCGGGCTCACAATTGATGCCGGGCTGGTTCAGCAAGAGCATCGTGGACGAGAAGACGACGATGCTGACCGAGCCGTTCGTGCACGAATACGTGCGCGCCAATATCTGGCATCTGCGCGGGCGCGATGTCGACCTTCTGGTCGACACCGGCATGGGCATCTGTCCGCTGGCGCCGGAGATCGAGTTGTCCGACGGCAAGCCGCTGCTCGTCGTCGCAACCCATATTCATCTCGACCATGTCGGCTCGCTGCACGAGTTCCCGTTGCGGGCCGGGCCAAGGATGAGTGCCGCGCAGTTCGAGACCATGGATGACGCCGCGACCTATGCCTACATGTTCCGCGACCTTGAGGGTGCCGTCTCGAAACTGCCCGCGCCGGGCTGGAAGGCAGCCGATTACAGGATCCCCTCAGCGCCATTGACGCGAACCCTTGACGAGGGCGACGTGATCGATCTCGGCGACCGTCAGTTTCGCGTGCTGCACCTGCCCGGACATTCGCCGGATTCGATCGCGCTGCTCGACGAGGCCGATGGCCTGTTCTTCAGCGGCGACGCCATCTACGACGACACGTTGATCGACGACCTGCCGGACTCCGATCGAACGGCCTATCGCCGCACGATGCAGCGCCTGCTCGACGTCCCGATCCGCATCGGCCATGGCGGCCACGGGCCGAGCTTCGACGGCAAGCGCATGCAAGACATCGCCACAGCATATCTCGGGCGAACCGACGCGATCTGATCCCTCCGCGGGGCTGGGAAGACCGTCTTGCCGCCACCCCACGACATTGTGACCTGTCGCCGCCTGGAAATTAAATCTTCGTAAGGTCGCCTGAAAACCCTAAATCGGGCCAATCCGCACCCTAGATGCAGGCTGTCGATCCGGTCGGCTGCCATGCAAGGCGAGACGGGCAATCGCGACCCTCGACACGCGGGATGGCCAGTTTCCAAGAGAGGCGGCCACAGCGCAGGATCAACTCTCGCCCGGACAAACGACCATGTCAGATATCATTCGCAGACATCGCGTCGCGGCCTCGCTGGGCGCTGCGCTAATCATATCTCCCTTTGTCATCTCTTTCGCTCAAAGTGCGAGCAACGCCGTTCCGACAACCCAGACACCTGTCGCCGGCATCTCTGCACCCAACGGCTCGTTCGCTCCCATCGTGGCCGCCGACAAGCCCGCGGTGGTGACAGTTACCACCGTCATGAAGGCACAGCCGGAAAGCGCGGACGACGGCATGCCTCTCGGCAACTCGCCGTTCGACGAGTATTTCCGCCAGTTCTTCGGCGACCAGGGCATACCCGCTCCACAGGCCCCGCCGCAGCAGGCTCCGCGTGCCGAAGCGCTCGGTTCGGGCTTCATCGTCGCTGCCGATGGCACCATCGTCACCAACAATCACGTCGTCGATGGCGCCTCTTCCATCAAGGTAACGCTCGACGACGGCACCGAGCTTCCCGCCAAGCTCGTCGGCCGCGATGCCAAGAACGATCTCGCCGTGCTCAAGATCAAATCCGACAAGCCCTTGCCGACCGTCAAATGGGGCGATTCCGACAGGCTGATGACCGGCGACCAGGTGCTGGCAATCGGCAATCCGTTCGGCATCGGCACCACGGTCACGGCGGGCATTGTGTCAGCGCGCGGCCGCGATCTGCACAGCGGGCCGTTCGACGACTTCATTCAGATCGACGCGCCGATCAATCATGGCAATTCCGGCGGCCCGCTGGTCGATGTCAGCGGCAATGTCGTCGGCATCAACACGGCGATCTATTCACCCAATGGCGGCAGTGTCGGCGTCGGCTTCGCCATCCCGTCCGACCAGGCCCAGAAGGTGGTCGCCAAGCTGATGAAGGACGGCTCCATCCAGTACGGCTACCTCGGTGTCGAGATACAGCCGGTGACGCCGGATGTGGCCAGCGCCATCGGGCTCGACCATCCTGGCGGCGCGCTGGTTTCGCAGGTCAATGAAGGTTCCCCTGCTGCCAAGGCCGGCGTCGAGACCGGCGACGTCATCACCAGCTTTGCCGGACAGGACGTGAAGGATCCCAAGGACCTGTCGCGGGCCGTCGCCGATGTCGCGCCGGGCGCCAGGGAGACGCTGGATATCTGGCGCAAGGGCAAGGCCATGGATATTTCCGTCGACGTCGGGCTCAACGGCGACGATGTGAAGACCGCATCCGTGACCGACGGGTCCGGCGCGCCGAGTACCGAGCAGGGCTCGCGCGTCCCGGCAATCGGGCTTGGCCTGATGGACATCACCCCTGATGTCCGCCAGGAGTTGAACCTGGCGGCCAATCAGCATGGCGCTCTGGTCGCAAGCGTCAATCCCGACAAACCGGCCTCGGCCTCGGGCATCCAGCCCGGCGACATCATCGTTGCCGTCAATCAGGCGCCGGTGAAAACCGCCAGGCAAGTGACGCAGGCGATCGCCCAAGCCGGCAAGTCCGGCCGCAAATCGGTGCTTCTGCTGGTCGAGCGCGAGGGCAGCCAGATCTATGTCGCGGTGCCGTTTGCCAATGGCTGACGCCGGGGCGCTGACGTGAAGGCAGCGATCGGCGGGCGCGGCGACGCCGGCCCGCCGATCCTGTCCATCAAGATTTCGGTTGCCCGCCACGTCATCTTCGAGAACATTGTATAAGGCCGATAGTGGCCTGATGCAGGGGGATTGCCGCGATGGTCACCCGAGGGTTTTCTTCAGGACGGCGCCCGCCGATCGACGGCGATGCGCGCATCCCGCCCGGGCAATATCTCGAGCAGGGATTTCCGGTCCTGTCAGCCGGCCCGACGCCGCGGGTGCGCACCGAGGACTGGTCGTTCACGCTGAAGCACGGGCCGCGGCCGATCAAGAAATGGAACTGGGCCGAGTTCAACGCGCTGCCCTTGACCAAGATGACGCGCGACATCCATTGCGTGACCGCATGGACAAAATTCGACACGCCATGGCAAGGCGTGCTTGTTGACGACATCCTCGCCGATGCCGGCATCGAGCCGCCGACCGCCTTCACGCTGGCGCATTCCTTCGACGGCTATTCCACCAACGTGCCGACCAAGGACCTCACCGCCGGCAAGGCGATGGTGGCTCTGCTTTACGAAGGCAAGCCGATCACGCCTGACCATGGCGGCCCGGCGCGGCTGCTGGTGCCGCATCTCTATTTCTGGAAATCGGCCAAATGGCTGAACGGCCTGCAGTTCACCGAGCGCGATGAGCCGGGTTTCTGGGAATTGCGCGGCTATCACATCTATGGCGACCCTTGGCGCGAGCAGCGCTACACGAACGATCCATGAGCGACGCTGCGGCAGTGCAATCGCCCTGGCAGACAGTCAGGATCGTCCGTATCGAAAAGCGCACGCCGCGTGTCACCAGCTTCTTTTTCCAGCCATCGCGGCCTTTCACCTATCTTGCCGGTCAGCATGTCGACGTCAGGCTGACGGCGCCGGACGGCTATCAGGCGCGCCGCTCTTATTCCATTGCCTCCGCGCCCGGAGATGGCGGGGTGATCGAACTGGCGATCGAAAAACTCGACGATGGCGAGGTCTCGCCCTTTTTCCACGACGTCGCAGCAATTGGCGACGAGGTCGAACTGCGCGGGCCGCTCGGTGGGCATTTCATCTGGCCCGATGTCGATGGCGGGCCGGTTTTGCTGGTCGGGGGTGGTTCGGGCGTCGTGCCTTTGATGGCGATGGTCCGTCATCGCGCCAGGCGCAATTCGAGCGTGCCCATCACCCTGGTCCTTTCAGCGCGGATCTGGGACGAGGTGATTTTTCGTGACGAACTGGTTGCCCTCGACGATCGCAAGGACGGCTTCGACCTGGTGCTGACCCTGACGCGCGAAGCCGCACGCCGTCCAGCCGATTATTCGCGGCGGGTGGACGTTGCCATGATGGTGCAATCCATGGCGCACCTGCCCGGACCGCCTGATATCGCCTTCGTCTGCGGCTCCAACGCCTTCGTTTCGGCCGCCGCCCAAGCGCTGATCGATGCCGGCGTCGCAGCGGAGATCATCCGCACCGAGCGCTACGGAGTTTGAACGGACACGGCATTTCGAGAGGTTTCCCGTGTCGTCGTTCTGAGCCTTGGCATCGCCCGCCGGTCACGCCTCGATTTCGAGTGCAGAAAGCGGCTTCGAGCAGCAGGCGAGGATAAAGCCGTCGTCGATTTCGTGATCGAGGATGCCACCATTGTGGCTCATCTCGACATCGCCGGCGACCTTCTTCACCTTGCAGGTTCCGCAGAGGCCGAACTCGCAGGCAGCCGGAATCCGCACACCCGAGGCGCGGGCCGTCTGCAGCACGGTCTGGCCGGCGACGCATTCGGCCTCGACATCCGAAAGCGAAAACCGGATCGGTGTCGCGGCCTCGACGACAATGGCGGCGCCGTCTTCCACCGGCGAGGTGAACGGTGCCGGGATCTCCTCCACGACAGGCGCGGCAAAGCTCTCCTGATGGTACTTCGTCATGTCGAAGCCGGCGGCGTCCAGCATGCCGCGCACCGCGCGCATGAAGGGATCGGGGCCGCAGCAGAAGATTTCACGCTCGCGGAAATCGGGCGCCAGCAAGGGCAGCCGGATCGCGTCGATGCGGCCCATATGGCCAAACCAGCCCTCGCGGCTGGACCGCTCCTCGATCATGAAGCCGAGCGACAGGCCCGGCATGCGGCTGCCGAGCAGTTCGAGCTCCTTGCGGAAAATGATCTCTTCCGGGCGCCGCGCGCAATTGACGAAGCCGACATCGGTCCATGGTGCGCAGTCGTTCAGCCAACGCAGCATCGACATCATCGGCGTCACGCCCGAGCCGGCTGAAATGAACAGGTACTTGGCGGCCGGGTGGCTGTGCAGCGAAAAGTCGCCTGTCGGCCCATAGGCCTTGACGTGCGAGCCCGGCGTCAGATGGTCGAACATCCAGCGTGTGCCGATGCTGCCCGCTTGAGCCTTGATCGTCACCGCGATCGAGAACGGCCGCGATGGCGAAGACGACAGCGTATAGGTGCGCATCAGCGGCCCGTTGGCGGTCGGCAGTTCCAGCGTCACGAACTGGCCCGGCTTGTAGCGGAACCAGGTCTGGTTGTCGGAGCGGAAGGTGAAGGTCTTCACATCAGGCGCTTCGTCGCTGACGCCGATCACTTCCAGCACCTGGAGCCGGTCGTTCCAGGGCGTCATCTGGTCGAGATGGCGATAGAGGCCGAGATCCGTCATCGCATTCATCCTCTTGTCCTCACTCTTGCCCTGGGCATGTCGAGATACCAAAACCGCTGCGCATTCTTGGGCGACATGCACTAGGCAACGCTGCGCAGCGCCGGCCGGCCACCTTCGGCAAGGCGCGGGCCGATGAACGACGCGTACCACTCGACGAACTGGATGACGCCACCCTCATGCAGCTCCGAATAAGGGCCGGGCTCGTAGGCGGGCGACAGGATGCCGAAGGCGTTTTCCTCGACGATCCGCCGGTCCTGGTCGTTGGTCTCGGTCCAGACGTGGGTGAGTTCGTCGAGATCGTAATCGACGCCTTCGACCGCATCCTTGTGAACCAGCCATTTGGTTGTCACCGCGGTCTCCGTGGCGCTGATCGGCAACACCCGGAAGGTGACGGCGTGGTCGCCCAGAATGTGGTTCCAGGTCGTCGGATAGTGATAGAGCAGCAAGGAACCGATGCTGTCGGTTGAAACGCTGTCGGACAGGTTCTTCTTGACCGCACGCTTTCCCGTCATCGTGTAGCTGACGGCATTGCGCAGCAGCGGCGCGCGGGTGGCGCGGTACTGTCCGGCCGGGTCGATGCGGAATTTGCTCGGCAGGCCGGCCGCTTCGCATTTCGCCCAGTGCGCAAGCATTTCCGGGTCGCTGTCGGCGCCTTGCACGCCGGTCACCGTGGGTGCCTCTGGAAAAGTCTTGCAGAGCTCCGGATGATTGCCGGCGCAATGATAGCACTCGCGGTTGTTTTCCCAGACCAGCTTCCAGTTGCCCTTCTCGACAATGGTCGACTCGAACGCCACCTTGGCCTCGCGCAGCCGGTGCGGCAAAAGGTAGGGCTCGATCATTGCGCGCATCGGTGCGAAATCCGCCGGCTCCTTGGCCAGGCAGATGAAAATGTAGCCACCGACGCTTTGGCAGGCGACTGGCTTCAAGCCGAACTGGCTCTTGTCGAAACCGTCGGCCATCTGCCTGGCAAACAAGAGCCTTCCGTCCAGCTCGTAGGTCCATTGGTGATAGGGGCAGACCAGCTTTGCCGCCGTGCCCTTGTCGGAATTGCAGACGCGGCTGCCGCGATGGCGGCAGGAATTGTGGAAGGCGTTGATATTGCCCTTCTGGTCGCGGACAAGCACGACTGGATAGTCGCCAATCTGCGCCGTGATGTAGCTGCCCGGCTTCGGCAGCTCGCAATCATGACCGATGAACAGCCAGTCGCGATACCAGATCAGCTCCATGTCGAGCTTGAAATAGTCTGGATCGGTGTAGAAGGGCTGTTCCAGCGAAAAGCCTTGCCGGCGGCCGCTCAAGAGCCTCAGCATGTCGTTGCGAGCATCCATGTCCTGTCCTCGTTTCTAAGGACTGAACTGGTGGTGACGGAGGAAGGATTGGACGCAGGCCGGCGATGCGCCGGACATGCACTATCCGCCTCTTGACCGCCCACCGCGATCAGTCGAGTCTAGACATCTCGGGCTGGTTTCCGGGCTCTGGAGTTGTCCTTGCGGACCATCGCGACACCTTCCCAGGCGTTTGCCCAGTGGTCTCCCGTTGCGACTTGAACTCCACCACCGTTGCGGGGGCAGCGCCGGATTCTGACCGGCTTCCCAATTCTCCGCCTCGTCGTCACGAAGCGGCACCTGAGATGACATGATCTAATCACGATCGCGGGCGCGTCATCGGCATGAAAACGACATCGTATCCATGCGGCGCGACACGCTTGCGAAACGTTCCGGTCGGTGATCGCGAAGCGGAAGCCTATCTCTTGGGCAACCATAGCCGGCTCCAATCTCGTCGAAACTGACCCCTTGCCAGGAAGCAAAAAAGGTTAATGTTATCGAAAAGTGACTATTAGCTGCCGCTAAAATCGAACCGAACGGTTCGTTTCTGTTGACGGTGCGTGCAGGAGGTGTGAACGCTGGGCCTCCGACACAGTTGGTGATCGGGGTACCTGTTTCGTACAACTCTTTGATATAACTTGGAAAAACATTGAGTGTGGAAACCCCCGGCGCAATTTCAAGTGGTGGATTCTTGGTCCACGCGGAACAACTTCGTGATTGGAAATGGCTGGATGGCTCTCCCACATCGGGGCTGTCCGAACGACGCGATTTCTTCCCAAGACACGCCGCTAGACGGACGGCAAAAATAAGAAATACTGGAGTACCAAAAAATGAAAAAGATCATCCTCACTGCCGCCGCCCTTCTGGCCATTTCCGGCAGCGCCTTCGCGAACAGCGACCACTATGGTTCGAATGCCTCGGCAGCCACCGCTGCTGTCGACAGCTCGTACACCGCTTCGACCAAGAAGTCGGAGCCGGCTGCTCAGACGCCTGCCCAGGGTAGCAACCGCAACCTCTTCGGCAATAACTAACAGCCGATTCCCAGAAGGCGGCGGGCTCTCCCGCCGTCCTGGCGAAATCCAGAATTCAGGAGATTTGAAATGAAGAAGATCATGCTTGCTGCCGCCGCCGTCGTGGCGATCTCCGGCAGCGCTTTCGCCGCCAGCGACAACTACGGTTCGAATGGCGCCAACCAGCCTGCCGTCGGTTCGGTTGACAACTCTCAAACGGGCTCGATCCGCAACAGCGGTGGTTTCGTCGGCAAGCTGCTCAATTCGTCGGGTGACGTAGAGAGGTCCGCCCCTCAGAGCGCCGACCGCGACCTCTTCGGCAATCGCTAACAGCCGAAGTTGATTTCCAAAAAAGAGCGGCGGGCCTGGCCCGCCGCTCTTTTCGTGTCGAGACTTGGTTCTGTCTCAAGCCGCCTTTACTTCCGGCTGACGGAGCGAGAAGGAGTGCCCGTCCGCGTCGAAGATGTGAAGGTCGTTGGCGTCCGCGCTCAGCCGCAGCGTCGCACCGCGCTTGACCTCGACATTGCCAGGCAGCTTGGTCACCAGCGGCAGGTCGGCGCGGCCGATGTCGACATAGACAAGCTGGACTTCGCCGAGTTGTTCGACATAGTCGACCGTTCCCTCGAACAGATACTCCGTGCCGCTGGCGATGATCAGATCTTCCGGCCGCACGCCGAAACTCACCGCGGCACCCTTTGCCGAAGCCGGCGTTGCGATCGGCACGCTTGCCTTGCGGCCGCCGACATGGCTGACGACGGTCGGGTTTCCGGTCTTGTCGATGGTCGCCGGCAGGATGTTCATGGCCGGCGAGCCGATGAACTGGGCGACAAACAAATTGCCGGGCTTCTTGTAGAGGTCCATCGGCGTGCCGACCTGCTCGATATGGCCTTCCTTGAGCACCACGATGCGATCGGCCAGCGTCATCGCCTCGACCTGGTCGTGGGTGACGTAGATCATGGTCGTGTTGGGCATCGATTCCTTGAGTTTGGCGATCTCGATGCGGGTGGCGACACGCAGCGCCGCGTCAAGGTTCGACAGCGGCTCGTCGAACAGGAACACCTTCGGGTTGCGCACGATGGCGCGGCCGATGGCGACGCGCTGGCGCTGGCCGCCCGACATGGCCTTGGGCAGGCGATCGAGATATTTGGTCAGCTGCAGGATTTCCGCGGCCTGCTTCACGCGGCGGTCGATCTCGGCCTTGTTCTCCTTGCCGATCTTCATCGAGAACGCCATGTTGTCGTACACCGTCATGTGCGGGTAGAGCGCGTAGGACTGGAACACCATGGCGATGCCCCGCTTCGATGGCGGCACGTCGTTGACGACCTCGCCGGCGATCTTGAGTTCGCCGGAGGTGATTTCCTCCAGCCCGGCGATCGACCTCAGCAATGTCGACTTGCCGCAGCCCGACGGGCCGACAAAGACGATGAACTCGCCCGACTTTATATCGAGGTCGATGCCGTGGAGAATGTTCAGATTGCCGTAGGACTTCTTCACTTGTCTTAGCGTGACATCGGCCATTGGTTTCCTCCCAGTGATTTGAAATTCAAGTGATCTGAAGTTCAGTCGATGCGCCCAAACCAGGCGCCGTAGCCGTTGAGCTGTATGGAACCGCTGCTCGCCTGCCCCGAAAATCCGTGTCCCGGCAAAGGTTGCAGCGATCGGTTGCCAAGCTCAATCCTGGTTGGCTTGGCTGCCAGATTGAAGACGCAGACGACCTGCTCATTGCCTGCGCGGCGTGTGAAGGCGACGGTGTCGCCCTCGCTTTCGATGAATGTGATGTCGCCCTTGGCCAGCGCCGGATGGGCACGGCGGAAGGTGAGAAAGCGCCGGTAGTGCTCGAGCAGCGAGCTCTCGTCGCCCTGCTGGACATTGACCGCTTGCGACAGGTGCTTGGCCGGCACCGGCAGCCATGGCTTGGCCGAGGAGAAGCCGCCATTCCTGGCGCTGCCGTCCCACACCATCGGCGTGCGGCAGCCGTCGCGGCCCTTGAATTCCGGCCAGAAGCGGATGCCGTAGGGGTCCTGCAAATCCTCGAAGTGGAGGTCGGCCTCACCGAGCCCAAGCTCCTCGCCCTGGTAGATGCAGACCGAGCCACGCAGCGACATCAGCAGCGCCGAGATGACCTTGAGATAGGCGGTCGTGTCGGCTTCGCCTGCCGCCCAGCGCGAGGCCGGGCGCATCACGTCATGGTTGGAAAAGGCCCAGCACGACCAGCCGTCGCTGGCGACCTTGCCGAACGATTCCAGCACCGAGCGGACCTTGGCCGCGCTGATCTTTTCCGGCGCCAGGAAGTCGAACGAGTAGCACATGTGCACGCGCTTGCCGCCGGCGGTATAGGCCGCCACCACTTCCAACCCACGTTGCGAATCGCCGACTTCGCCGACCGCCGCGGTGGCCGGATACTCATCGAGCAGGGCGCGGAAGCGTTCGAGGAAGCCGAGGTTTTCCGGACGGCTCTTGTCGTAGAGATGGTCCTGGTAGTTGTAGGGATTGACCGCGGGTGCGGTCTGGTCGTTGCGCTGCTCGGGCGGCAGCGGCGGATTGTTCTCCAGGCCCTGGCTGTGGAAGTAGAAATTGATGGTGTCGAGCCGGAAGCCGTCGACGCCGCGCTCCAGCCAGAAGCGGGTGACGTCGAGCAGCGCGTTCTGGACCTCATGGTTGTGGAAGTTGAGATCGGGCTGCTCGGCCAGGAAGTTGTGCAGGTAATATTGCTGGCGGCTGGTGTCCCATTGCCAGGCCGAGCCGCCGAAGATCGACAGCCAGTTGTTGGGCGGCGTGCCGTCCGGCCTGGCGTCCGCCCAGACATACCAGTCTGCCTTCGCGTTGGTGCGGCTCGAACGGCTTTCCTTGAACCATGGGTGGTTGTCGGCAGTGTGCGACAGCACCTCGTCGATCATCACCTTCAAGCCCAGCCTGTGTGCCTCGGCGGTCAGCGCGTCGAAGTCGGCCAGCGTGCCGAACATCGGATCGACGTCGCAGTAATCGGTGACGTCGTAGCCGAAATCCTTCATCGGCGATTTGAAGAACGGCGAGATCCAGATGGCATCCGCACCGAGTGCCGCGATGTAGGGGAGCCGGCCGATGATGCCCTTCAGGTCGCCGATGCCGTCGCCGTTCGAGTCCTGGTAGCTGCGCGGATAGATCTGGTAGATCACCGCACCTCGCCACCAGTCGCGATCGACGGCGAGGTCAGGCTTCGAACTGGCCTTCAAAGCGGATTGCATGGTCTCAGCCTCCTTTCACCGAGCCGGCAAGCAGCCCGCGGACAAAATAGCGCTGCAGCGAGAAGAACACGATCAGCGGCACGATGATGGTCACGAAAGCCGATGTCGTAAGGATCTCCCAGTCGCCGCCGCGTGAGCCAAGCAGCGCGTTGAGCTTGGCGGTCAGCACGATCTGGTCTGCCTCCGTACCCAGGAAAACCATCGCGACCAGCAGATCGTTCCATACCCACAGGAATTGGAAGATGGCAAACGAGGCCAGCACCGGGAACGACAGCGGCAGCACGATCTTGACGAAGATCTCGAAATCGCTGGCGCCGTCGATGCGCGCCGATTCCATGATTTCGCGCGGCAGGCCGGCAATGTAGCTGCGCAACAGGTAGATGGCGAAGGGCAGGCCGAAGCCGGTATGCGCCAGCCAGATGCCGAGATAGGTTTTCGACGGCATGCCGAAGAAGGCGCCGACGCCGTTGTAGAGCTTCAACAGCGGGATCAGCGACATCTGCAGCGGCACCACCAGCAGGCCGATGATGACCGCGATCAGCAGCGCTCGGCCGGGAAAGCGCATCCAGGCCAGTGCATAGGCGGCAAAGGCGGCGATCAGGATCGGGATGACGGTCGCCGGTATGGTGACAGTCAGCGAATTCATGAACGACCGTCCGATGCCTTCCGAGAACAGCACAGTCTTGTAGTTGTCGGTGGTGAATTTAGGTGGCGCCGACGAGGCATAATAGACGCGCTGGCCGCGATCGCCTTCGAAGGCCTTCGGCGATTGCATGATGAAACTGCCGTCGGCATTGAGCTGCAGGGTGACGCCGTCGCCGAGATCGGCCGATGTGCCGGCGGGGTATTGCGTTGGTGCTGCCGACTTGACGCCGAAAGCGCTGATGTTGCGGACAGGGCTGTTGCCGAAGATGTTGCCTTGAAGGACGAACTTGCCGTCCTTTTCGACTTGCATCGAGGCCGCCGGCAGCCGGCTGGCTTCCGTCTGGGTGGAACTGGAGAACGAATTCCACCAGCCCGAGGCGATGATCTGGTCCTTGTCGCGCAGCGACGAGACCAGGATGCCGAGCGTCGGTATGGTCCAGATGGCGACGAAGATGAGGACGGCAATATGGACGCCGAAGCGGCTGGCGAAGGAATTTCCGGTCGCAACGGCCATCTCAATGTCCTCCCGTCTCTTTGTTCGCCTGGCGGATGTTCCAGACCATGATCGGAATGACCGCGATCATGATGATGATGGCGATGGTGGCGCCGCGGCCGAAATCGCCGCCGCCACGGAACATCCAGTCGAACATCAGGTTGGCCAGCACCTGGCTGTTCCACTGGCCGTTGGTCATGGTCAGCACGATGTCGAACACTTTGAGCACCAGGATGGTGATCGTCGTCCAGACGACGGCGATGGTGCCCCAGATCTGCGGCACCATGATCTTCCAGAAGATCTGGAACGGATTGGCGCCGTCGATGACGGCGGCTTCCAGAGTTTCTTCCGGGATGCCGCGCAAGGCCGAAGACAGGATGACCATGGCAAAGCCGGTCTGGATCCAGATCAGGATCACCATCAGGAAGAAATTGTTCCAGAACGGCAGTGATATCCAGACCTGCGGCTGGCCGCCGAAATGCTGGATGATGGCGTTGAGCAGGCCGATCTGGGTCTGGCCCTCGCCACGGTACTCGTAGATGAATTTCCAGATGACGCTGGCGCCGACGAAGGAGATCGCCAAAGGCAGGAAGATCAGGCTCTTGGCGACCGTGCCCCACCAGATCTTGTCGGTGAGCACGGCGATGATCAGCCCGAGGAAGGTGCAGGCGGCCGGCACCACAGCCAGCCAGACGATGTTGTTGAGGATCGAGTTGCGGAACTCGCGATCGCCGAAGGCCCATTCATAGTTGGCGAGGCCGACGAAGTTTATGCCGCCGCGATCGAGGAACGACAGCCGAAGCGTCTCGACCACCGGATAGATGAGGTAGATGGTCAGGATGATCATCGCCGGACCGACGAACAGCCACGGCCTGACCAGCCCTTGCCGGCGCAGATTGTCGATGGCAGCAGCGCCGGCGACGCCGCGCGACGGGAATATCAGGTCGACCAGCTTGTTGGCGCCCCAAAAATAGGCGACGCAACCGCCGACCCCGACGATGATGACGAATATGGCCGAGAAAATCTGAGCCGCCATGGGTCCTCTCCCTGCGCATGATCCGACAAGGAATGACCTTGGTGACGGGACCAGGCGCCGATTCAGTTGTTGGAGCGTCGTCGGCGGCGGAAACCTGCCGCATGCCGATCGCGCTTTATGTCAATGCGCTCATGACGAAAGGCTGCGGCACGGGCCGCCGTCGGATCCGGGCCGGCAGGGTCCGGATCCAGTGCGAGAATGGCAGGCTCGGCCGTTTGATCGCCGAGCCGGACGGGCCCCTGCTTGCCGGCCGCTACTTGATCGCGTCCCAGCTCTTCTGGATGTCGGTGGCGACATCCTGCGCGGACTTGCCGCCGACCAGGTCGATCATGCCGGTCCAGAAGGCGCCGGCGCCGATCTTGCCCGGCATCAGGTCGGAACCGTCGAAGCGGAAGGTCGAGGCATTGGCGAGGATTTCGCCCTGCTTCCTCAGCGCGTCGCTGGCATAGGCAGCCTTGTTGACACCCTTGAACGGCGTCACGAAACCGCCCTCGGCCATCCAGATCTCGTGAGCTAGCGGCATCTTCAGGAATTCGATGAACGCGCGGGCGCTCTTGCTATCTTTCGTTATCATCGCCAGCGTACCGGCGCCGAGCACCGGCGTTCCCAGTTCAGGCTTGGAGGCATAGGGCGGGAAGTAGAAGAAGTCCGCGTCCTGGCCGACCTTGGTGCCTTCCGGGAAGAAGGTCGGAATGAATGACGCCTGATGGTGCAGGTAGCACTTCGGCGGCACTGAGAAGAGGCCCTTCGGGCTATCGCGGAAATCGGTCGCCGCAACAGCCTTGGCGCCGCCGTCGACCATCTTGTCGTCGGTCGCGATCTTGCCGAAGATGTCGATGGCGTTCACCACGGCGGGATCGTTGAACGGGATCTCGTTCTTCACCCATTTGTCGTAGACGTCAGGCGCCTGGGTCCGCAGCATCAGGTCTTCGACCCAGTCGGTCGCCGGCCAGCCGGTGGCGCCGCCGGAGCCGAGGCCGATGCACCACGGCTTGCCGCCATCGGCGATGATCTCCTTTTCGAGATCGGCGAGTTCTTCCTGCGTCTTCGGCACCTTGTAGCCGGCTTCCTCGAAATTATCCGGCGAGTACCAGACCAGCGACTTCACGTCGGCCTTGTAGGGGAAGGCGAAGAAGCCCGGCTTGCCGTCCTTGTCCTTGAAGGTGCCGAGATCGACCCACGACTGGCCGGCGCCGTAATTGTCCTTGACCCATTTGGCGGTGTCGTCGCCCAGTGGCGTCAGCAGGCCCTTCGATGCCAGGTCCTGGATCAGGCCCGGCTGCGGCAGCACGGCGATGTTGGGCGGACTGCCGGCCTGCGTGTCGATGACGATCTGCTGTTCATAGTTCTCCGAGGAGGAGTATTTGATCTCGACGCCGGTGGCTTCCGAGAAATAGTCGAGAACGCCGCGCACCAGGCCTTCGTCCTCACCGCGCCACGGTCCGAAGATCGACAGCGTCTCACCCTTGAGATCGACTTTCTTGAGCTCTTCGTAATTCGCCCAGTTGAAGCGGGGATCCTCGCCCGGCTTGAACTTCAGTTCGGCATGCGCGGGCGCGTTCAGGGCGAGCGTGGCAAACGCAGCACCCAGCAAAAGCATTTTCTTCATCGGTATTCCTCCCAGTGGGCCACAAACACCGGACGGAACCTCCATTCCGCCCGCCGACGCCGCAGGACTGTGACTCAGTCGGAAAGGAACCGCAACCTTTCGAAGAGCCTTCCAAAGCGCTTTGGCTTTTTTGATCTCGCCACTGAATCSSTCGGAAGTCAAGAGGGTGAGCGGCTAATCGATTTAGTTTTGGGCTTTCGACGCGTAAAAAGTGCGCTGCAGCATGTATTTATGGCGGTGCAGCAGCAATTTTTGTTTCAAACTCACCCAAAGCGCGCCTATGCTTGTCTTCATATCGCTGCGTCCCGCGTGGCGCTCGGATCCAATCGAATTAAAAGCGCTTTGAGGCGCGGAGGCCTCCTGTGAACCTCAAGCAGCTCGCCCATATGCTGGCGCTTTCGCAGACCACGGTAAGTCGTGCCTTGAACGGCTATCCCGAGGTCAACGAAGAGACGCGCCGGCGGGTGATGGATGCCGCCAAGCGCCACGGCTATCGTCCCAACCCCAGCGCACGCCGGCTGGCGACCGGCAAGACCGGCATGATCGGCTATGTCCTGCCGACCGGTGCGTCCGTCGACATCGATCCGCATTTCGTCGAGTTCCTGTCCGGCCTCGGCGACTATGCCCGCTCGCATGAATTGGACCTGGTGCTGTCGCCGGCCGACGCCGACGACCAGGAAACGACCTACCGGCGCATCGTCGCCAACCGGCAGGTCGACGCCGTCTACATCTCCTCGCCGAGACCCGCCGACCGCCGCGTGGCGCTGGTGAACACGCTCGGCATTCCCTTCATCGTCCATGGCCGCAGCGAAGGCTTCGATTTCGACTATCCGTTCACCGACATCGACAATGAAGGCGCCTTTCACGAGGCGTCGCGGCTGCTGATCCAGCTCGGCCACCGGCGGCTGGCCCTGATCAACGGTGACGACCGCGAGACCTTTGCCATCCATCGCGAGCGCGGCGTTCGTCGGGCGCTGGCGGCGAGCGGGCTGGCATTGGGCGAACGCCATGTCTGCTCGGTGGTCATGACCGAGGAGAACGGCTATCGCGCCACCAGGCGCTTGCTGGAGGCGGGCGATGCGCCGACAGCAATCGTCTGCTCCAGCCTGATCATGGCGCTGGGCGTCGTGCGCGCTGTGCGCGATCTCGGCCTTACCATTCCAGGCGACATGTCGCTGATTGCCCATGACGACGTTTTCCCCTGGCTGAGGCCGGAGAACTTCTCCGTGCCGCTGTCGACGACGCGCTCGTCGATCCGTCTCGCCGGCGCGCGCGTCGCCGAACGGCTGGCGGCACGGATCTCGGGGCTGGAAGAGGGCGCCCGCGGCGAGGTCTGGCCGGTCGACCTGGTGGTCAGGGGATCGGTCGCCGGCGCGCCGGCCTAGGGACCGGACAACTCCGAACGACGGTTGGCCGGCGTCTCAGGCCGGGGATTTGAGGTGATCGATGAAGGCGCGCAGCTTCGGCAAGACCTGGCGCTTGCCGGGATGATAGAGGAAGACGCCCGGCGTCGAGCCGGCAACGTCGTCCAGTACCGACTTGAGTTTTCCTTCGGCTATAGGACCTTCGGCGACGGGTCGAGGCGTCTGCGCCAGCCCGACACCCTGCATGGCGGCCCCAAGCAACGTCGGATAGTCGTGTGCGATCAGCGGGCCTGAGACCATCGCCTCGATCGCCTCGTTGCCGTCGACGAAGGACCAGGGCGCGATCGCGCCGTTCGAACGGCGCAAGCGCAAGCAGGCGTGGTGGCGCAAGTCGTCGACACGCTCGGGGCGGCCGTGGCGCTCGAGATAGCCAGGGCTGCCGACGACCACGAACGCGAACGGCGGCGTGAGCCGCACCGCCACCATGTCAGCCGCGATGAACTGGCCAAGGCGGATACCGGCATCGAACCCGCCGGTCGCGAGATCGACCATCTCGTCGCTCGCGGCGATCTCCAGCTCGATCTCGGGATAGGCTCGGCAGAACGATGCGATCATCGGCTCCAGGATCAACGGCACGACGGCGCGGGGCACGGACAGGCGCAGCAGCCCGGTCGGCCGCTGGCTGGCGTCGCGCACCGCCTCGCCGGCAGCGACGAGTTCCTCGAAGGCAGGGCCGGCACGGTCGAGGAACCGTTGGCCAGGCTCGGTCAAGCCGACGCTGCGCGTCGTGCGGACGAACAGCGCCGTGCCCATACGCGCTTCCAGCGCGCGCACCGCCTGGCTCACGGCGGACGGTGTCACGCCGAGGTCCGCGGCGGCACGGCGGAAGTTGCGGTGCCTGGCGACAGCCAGGAACGCCTCGACGCCCTCCAGTGCACCGTGTCGGACTGTGTAGTTCTGCTTCATGGGTTGTTGTGATTACAGCGGATAGTCGAATTATGGAAGCGGGCTTAGGTATGAGGTGAAGCCAGGAGACATCTTGCAATGACCGATGAACTTGATGGGGTGCGCGACCACTATCGCGCGACCGGCCTGACTGAGCGGCTGAAGACGGTGCTGGCCGCCCTTGGTCCGGATGATCAGCTTCTCACGCCCCAGCAATTGGGCGCCCTTGACCAATTTCATACCCGTGGGCTCGCCGCCACCGCCGAGCTCGCCCAATTGACGGGGATCGCCGCCGGCATGTCAGTACTGGACGTCGGTTCGGGCATCGGCGGGCCGGCGCGCTTCCTGGCCGCGACCTATGGTTGCCGGGTCACTGGCGTGGATATCAGCGAGCCTTTCGTGGATGCCGCGCGTTATCTGACCGACCGCACGGGACAGAGCGGGCAGCTGTCGTTCCAGACCGCCAGTGCACTGGAGCTCCCATTCGATGATGGCGGTTTCGACATCGTGCTGCTGCAGCATGTGGCGATGAACATCTCCGACCGGGCGCAGCTCTATCGCCAGATACGGCGCGTGCTGAAGCCAGGCGGCAGGTTTGCCACCTTCGACGTCGTGTCGGGCGTCGGCGAGCCACGCTATCCGCTCCCCTGGGCGCGAACGCCGGCGACGAGCTTTCTCCTGACAATCAGTGCGACGCGCGAAGCGATCGAACCAGCCGGCTTCCGCATATTGGCATGGCAAGACGACACCGAGGTCGCCAAGGCCTGGTTCGCACAGCTCCGCGTTTCGGGACCGCCGCCTTCGCCAAATCTCGGCGTGGTGATGGGGCAGGACTTCGCGGAGCTTGCGGCCAACCTGGGACGAAATCTCATGGAAGGGCGGCTCGGCGTCCTGACCGCGGTGTTCGAGGTTGTGTGAACCAACCGTTGAGGAGGTCAAATGTCTACAGAAGTCCTGTTCCAAACCCATCTCGTTCTGGGCTATGTCGCGTGGCTGCTTTGCCTCCGTGCCTACGGTCTGCCGTGGCTGAGATCGATGGACAGGGTCGCGGCGCAACGCGCTATTGCTACCTTGCACAGCTTCCGCTTCTTCGGGCTCGTCTTCCTCGTCCCGGGCGTCGTCAGCCCCGATCTGCCGGCCAGCTTCGCCGTGTTCGCCGCCTATGGCGACTTCGCAACCGGGGTGCTGGCCATGCTGTCGCTGCTCACGGTGAGGATACCTCAGCTGTTCTGGGCGTTCGTCGTCGCCTTCAATCTCGTCGGGATAGTTGACCTCATCATCGACTATTACCATGCCGTCCAGATCGACCTTCCCGCTCGCGCGGGGGAATTGGGCGCCACCTACGCGATCCCGGTCATCTATGTTCCGCTGCTGATGATCACGCACATCGCCGCATTCTATTTTCTGGCGCGTCCCAAACCGCGACTTGAGCCGTCGCGGACTACTCCTTCGCCGCCTCGGCGGCCTTGATGTCGAGCAGGCCGTAGCCGAAATCATTGTCGCGCCCCTTGGGGCCGAGATCCCTGGCCGTTGCCGCCAGCGCCTTCTCGATGCCGTCGGCCGAGCGGTCGGGCGCGGCATGGATGAGATTGGCAATGGCGCCGGTCACGATCGCTGCCGCGAACGAGGTGCCGGTGACCACGTCCGAGCCGGCGCCGCTCGGCGCCACCATCTCGACGCCAGGCGCCGAGATGAAGACATAGGCTCCGCGATTGGCCTGCGGCATCAGCCCATCCTTGGCGTCGGTGGCGGTCACCGCGATGACGCCGTCGAATGCCGCCGGGTAGCCATAGGGCGCCTTCGGCCCGTTGTTGCCGGCGGCGGCGACCAGCACGATGCCGAGCGCCCGCGCATTGCGGCAGGCGACTCCGAGCAGGTCGTTCTTCGGTCCGACGAAGCTCATGTTGATGATGCGTACGTCCTGGCTCGCCGCCCAGTCGAGGGCCGACAGGATGACGTCCATGGTCGACTTGCCGCCCTCGAAGGCGCGGGCGTGATAGATCCTGGCGCCGGGCGCCATGCCCTCCAGCGCGCCGACGCCAGCGATCAGCCCGTCGACCGAAGTGCCGTGATCGCGCTTTTCGATCGGCACGTCGGGCATGGCGTCGAACTGCCCGGCGATTACGCCTGAGAGCGCCGGATTGCTGTCGTCGATACCGGTGTCGATCACCGCGATGCGGACGTTTTCGCCGCTGGCCTGTTTGGAATCGAGCGCGATGCGCTCGAAGGCATAATTGACGATGTTGGCGGCCTGCTGCAGCGAATAGACATGGTTGGGTTCGCGTCGCTGGGTGCGGCCGTCGGCGGCCAATTGCGCCAGCACGACGCCGACGGGGCGGCCGTCGGGAATGCCGAACCGCACCAGCGTGGTGCCAAGCAGCAGCGACTGGCGCTGCGAGCGCACCTGGAGGCCGTAGGACGCGGCGATCTGCTGCACCGCGCCGGCATCGCCGTCGACTGTCACCAGCACCTCGTCCGGCACGAAATCGCCGGCCACCGCGCGCGGCGGCAGAACGGCGATGAGATCGGTCGGCGAGACGATCGGGCCGCCAGGCGGCGGGCCGGCCTGGCTGTCGGCAGGCGGCGTCGCCGGATCCGACCGTGGCGCCGGCGGCGGTGCCGGGGGCGCAACTGGGTTGGGGAACAGGTCGACGATCAGGGCTGGCAGGAAAACAGCGCCGGGCTGCGCCGCGCCCGATCCGTTCTTTGTGTCGCTGCCATCCTTGGCGCAGTCGGCGCTTGCCGCATTGCTCGCGTCGCTGCAGTCGATTTTCGTCGGATCGGGGTTGGTGGCGTTGGTCTGCGCCGACGCAGGCACGGCGGCGATTGTCATCGCCGCCGCCAGGATTGCCGCAAATCGAATGACCGCCGCCTCAGCCGCCATCAACCGGTTTCCTTCCCTCGATCACAGTCTCGGTGAAAGGCTGGGCGGCAATAAGGCCGAGCTGCTTGGTGTAGTCGGCGGCGTTGGCGGCGGGAATACCAAGCCGGAACACGCCATCGGCGGTCGGTCCGCCGATGATCTTCAGCCCGTTATTGCCCAGAAAGCCCGAAATATCGGACATCCTTGCATCCGGCTTGAACTTGACCAGGGCGAACGGCATTTTCGCCAGATCGCCTTCCGCCCCGGCAATCTCGAAATCCTTACCCTTGCCGCCGGGCTGAACAAACGACTGCACGATGATCAGCGCCAGCAGAACCGCGGCCGCCGCCCAGGCGACACCGACCGGCACCGCCATGAAGCGGCCCCATGCCTGCGCCAGCCAGGACGCGCCCGCGGACGCGCGTGCAGGTCCGGCCTCGGCGTCGAGCGCTTTGGCGAAGCGGCTCAGCGCATCGGCCGGCGGGCGGATCGCTTCGTTGGCGGCGGTGGTGCCGGAGAATTCGGCTTCGGCCTCGCCAAGGGCGGCCAGCGCCGCGGGATCGCTGGCCAGCCATTCCTCGACGGCTTCCAGGTCCGAGCCTTCCAGCGAGCCGTTCAGATAGAACGGCAGCAGCGTTTCCATTTCGTCGCGGCGCGACATCTTTTCAGCGGCGCTCATGGCCACCCCCTGTCGTAACCGGCGGCCTTCAGGGCCTCGCCGAGTTTCTTGCGGGCGTAGAACATTCGGGTCTTGACGGTCGCGACCGGAATGCCGAGCACCTCGCCGATCTCGCCCACCGACTGCCCATGATAATAGGCAAGATCGATCACCGTGCGGTGCTCTTCCGGCAAGGCGTCGACGAAGCGTCGCAAGGCGGCAGCCTTGTCTTCCTTCATGGTGACGACTTCCGGCGTGTCGGCGCTGTCGGGCACCGCGGCGGCAGCCTCGTCGTCGATCCAGTCTTCCTTTTTCTTGCGCAGCGAAGACAGCGCCTTGAACCGGGCGATGCCGAGCAGCCATGTCGAGACTTCGGAGCGTCCTTCGAAGCCTGGCGCCTGCCGCCACAGTTCGAGGAACACCTCGTTCGCGATGTCGTCTGCCATCATTTCCGATCCCGTCTGGCGCACCACGAAGCGGTAGACCCGCGCGTGGTGACGCATGAACAGCAGCCGCACGGCGGCACGGTCGCCCTTCGCGACCTGGTCGACAAGAGCGCGATCGGTCTCCGTCGCCGCCGTCATGGCCGGTCGAGCCGCCTGGCTCCTGTCTGCTCTGTCGCCGATCGGTCCAAAAAGGTTCATCCTCCGCCAAGGAATTCGCGGAGGCTAACCGAAGAGCGGGGCGGTTGCCAGACCATCCCTTCTCCACGTTCCTGTACCGGGAGAAGGTGTCGGCAGGCGGATGAGGGGCGGCGTCGGCGTTCGCTGTTTATTTTCAATGTTGGCGTGCGTCGCCGGCACCCCTTCAGTCCAGGAAAGACTTCGCCTTCATTGTCGCCGGCACCGGCACCCCGAGGCGGCTCAAGATGGTCGGCGCCAGTTGCAGCTGGTCGAGCAGCGTCTCGGCCTGCGGTCCCTTGCCGGACCCGAAATAATACAGCGCGAAATCCTGCATCTCGTCGTCATGGCCGCCATGATGGCCGCGATCGGTCTGGCCGTGGTCGGCGGTGACCATGACCTCGTAGCCGGCTTCGATCCAGCGCGGCAGGAAGGCCGCCAGCATGCCGTCCATCGCATAGACGGCATGATCCATCTCGTGGCAATCGTGGCCGAAGCGGTGGCCCATCGAGTCCAGCGTGCAGGTGTGCAGGATGCCGTAATCGATGCCGTGGCGCTTGGTCAGCATGGTCAGCGTCGCGAACAAATCGACGTCGCTCGGCGTCATCTGGTTGCGAAGATTGTAGCCGGTCATGGTGTGGAACCGCCCATGCGTGATCGGCCCACCCGGCTCGTCGAATTCCATGTCCTCGACCAGGTCGAAGGGATAGGCACGGAAGAATTCCGACCAATAGGAATGGGTCACCGCACCCGTCTTGCCGCCAGCCTTGCTGACTTCGGAGAAGATGTCGGGTTGTTCGACGCGGAACCGGTTCTCGTTGGACAGGATGCCATGCACCTGCGGCGAAACCCCGGTGTGGATCGAGGCGTAGCAGCAGGCGGAGGTCGACGGCAGCACCGAGCGCATCTTCCAGACGCTTGCCTCGCCCGATTGCACCCAGCCCTCGAGATTGCCCATCAGCCGGCGCCAGTTCCTGTAGGGGACGCCATCGAGGATGATCAGCAAAAGTTTTGTCTTGAGCGCCACGGGCGGCTCCCTGCGATTGACCAGTTGAAATCAGAACGCCGCGCACCGCTGGGCACACGGCGTTCCGTTTATGAACCAATAGGCAGGATAGGCTAGGCGGTCAGCCAGCACGCGCCAAGGGCATAACCGTCCATCATCTCGCCGTTCGGGTTCTTGACGTAGCCGGCGATCTTGTTGGTGGCGGCAGCGTCGATGAACTGGTTGAAGAACGGCACGATCAGGCCGCCTTCGTCGCGCATCAGCACCGCCATGTCGTGGTAGATCGCCTTGCGCTTGGCCTGGTCGAGTTCGGCGCGGGCGGTGAACAGCATCTTGTCGAATTCCGGCCGCTTGAAACGCGTGTCGTTCCAGTCGGCGGTCGAGACATAACCGGTGGAATACATCTGGTCCTGCGTCGGCCGCCCACCCCAATAGGAGAGCGAGAAGGGCTGCTTGTTCCAGACCTCCGACCAGTAGCCGTCGCCGGGCTCGCGCTTGATCTCGATCTTGATGCCGGCCTTGGCGCAGGACTGCTGGTAGAGCTGGGCCGCATCGACGGCGCCTGGGAAGGCGACGTCGGAGGTGCGCAGCAGGATCGAGCCGCTGTGGCCGGACTTCTTGTAGGCTGCCGCAGCCTTTTCCGGGTCGAACTTGCGCTGTTCGATATCGCTCGAGAACAGCGGATAGGCTTCGTTGATCGGGAAGTCGTTACCGACCGAGCCATAGCCGCGCAGGATCTTCTCCAGCAATTCATCGCGGTCCATGGCCAGCTTCAGCGCCATCCTCAGGTCGCTGTTGTCGAAGGGCGCGGTGTCGCAGAACATGTTGAACGGATAGTAGCCTCGGCCCGACACGTTCTCGATGGTGACGCCGGGGATGCGCTTGACCAGATCGACCACTTTCGGCTCGACGCGGTTGATCAGCTGCACCTGTCCACCTTGCAAGGCAGCCAGCCGCGCGGTCGCGTCATTGATGACGACGATCTCGATCTGGTCGGCATGGCCCAGCTTGTCGCCCTGCCAGTAGTTGGCGAAGCGCTCGCCGCCATGGCGCACGCCGGGCTGGTTGACGGTGACCTTGTAAGGCCCGGCGCTGATGCCGGCATTGGGATTGTCCTTGCCGCCATTCGGTTGGATGACAAGGTGGTAGTCGGCCATCAGATAGGGGAAGTCGGCATCGGCGTCGCCGAGCGTGACGATCACTTCCTTGCCGCTCGGCTTGATGGCTTTGATGTTCTTCAGCACGCCGAGCGCGCCCGATTTCGATTTTTCGTCGGCGTGGCGCTCCAGCGTGGCCGCGACATCCTCGGCGGTTACGGTTTTGCCGTTGTGGAATTCGATGCCGTCGCGCACCTTGATGGTCCAGGTCTTGGCGTCATCGGAAGCACCGATCTCCTCGGCGATCAGGTTCTGGACGCCGCCTTCGGGTGTCAGGCGCACGAGGAATTCGCCCCACTGCTTGCCGAAATTGTAGGTGACCTGGCTGAGGTTCAGCGCCGGGTCGAGGCTGTTGGTCGATTCGCCGCCTTGCAGTCCGGCCTTGATGATGCCGCCCTTGACCGGCGTCTGGGCGAAGGCCTTGCTGGCCAACGTCGTGGCCAGTGCCGCCGAGACGCCAAGTGCCGCGGTACGGCCGAGGAAGTCGCGACGCGATATCCGGCCCTGTCCGGCGAGTTCAGCGAGATGGTCGAGTTCAGTGTTCATGTCCTACCCCCTTTTTAAAAAACGACGTCACGGGCGGCGCCCGTCCAAAGGGACGTGTGGCGCTCTAGTGTTGCATGCGGATGACGGCAGTCGGGCCTTGGACCAACGGGGTGGGTCTATCCCTGCTCTGATGCAATTCCGGACGGAAAACGGTTCACACTTTTCCTGGAATTGCCCTAGTTCCCCGCGCTCGCCATGCGCCGTCCCTTGATCGCCTTTTCCAGCCAGCCGATCTCCATCTCCGGGACCGACGACAGGAGAAGGTCGGTATAGTCGTCGAAGGGCGGGCTCAACACCTTGCTCTTCGGGCCATAGCGCACCACTTCGCCGCGATACATCACCGCGATCGAATCGGCGATCGACTTCACCGTGGCGAGGTCATGGGTGATGAACAGATAGGCGACGTTCTCCTCCTTCTGCAGCTCGAGCAGCAGCTTCAGGATGCCATGCGCAACCAGCGGGTCGAGCGCCGATGTCACCTCGTCGCAGATGATCAGCTTCGGCTTGGCGGCGAGCGAACGGGCGATGCAGACGCGCTGCTTCTGGCCGCCGGAAAGCTCGGCCGGGTAGCGATCAGAGAAGCCCTTGCCCATCTCGATCTTGTCGAGCAGTTCGGCGACGCGTTTGTCGCGCTCGCGGCCGCGTATGCCGAAATAGAACTCCAGCGGCCGGCCGATGATGGTGCCGACGGTCTGGCGCGGGTTCATCGCCACGTCGGCCATCTGGTAGATCATCTGCAACTGGCGCAGGTCCTCCTTCGGCCGGTCGGCCAGCCGGTTTGCCAGCGGGCGCCCGTCGAAGGTGACGGTTCCTTCCTCGGGTGGCAAAAGCCCGGTGATGGCGCGTGCCAGCGTCGACTTGCCGGAGCCGGATTCGCCGACCACGGCCAGCGTCTGGCCCGGATAGATGTCGACCGAGACGTTCTTCAGCACCTTGATATGGCTGCGGCCATAGGCGGCGGTGACGTTCTTCACCGACAGGAACGGTGTCGTGCCGGGCTTCTGCTCGGCGTGCTCGATCTCATGCACCGACACAAGCGCGTTGGTGTATTCCTGGCGCGGCTCCTTGATGATCTGCCGGGTGCCACCCCATTCGACCAGCCGGCCATGGCGAAGCACCATGATCTCGTCCGAAACCTGGGCGACGACGGCAAGATCGTGGGTGATGTAGAGCGCGGCGACATGCGTGTCTCGGATGGCGTCCTTGATCGCCGCCAGCACGTCGATCTGCGTCGTCACGTCGAGCGCCGTGGTCGGCTCGTCGAAGACGATCAGGTCCGGCTCGGAGCAAAGCGCCATCGCCGTCATCACGCGTTGCAACTGGCCACCCGAGACCTGGTGCGGAAAGCGCTCGCCGATGGTTTCTGGGTTGGGCAGGCTGAGCTTCTTGAACAGTGCAACGGCGCGCTTCTCGGCCTCGGCGCGAGTCGCCGTACCGTGCAGGAGGGTGGCTTCCACCACCTGATCCATCAGCTTGTGCGCCGGGTTGAAGGCGGCTGCCGCCGATTGCGCGACGTAGCAGACCTCACGGCCGCGCAGCTTGCGGAAGCCGTCCTTGCCGCCCTTGAGGATGTCGCGGCCGTTGAGGATCACCTCGCCGCCGGTGATGCGCACACCACCGCGGCCATAGCCCATGGACGAGAGGCCAATGGTCGACTTGCCGGCGCCGGATTCGCCGATCAGGCCAAGCACCTTGCCCTTTTGCAGAGTCAGCGAGACGTCGTGCACCAGCACGATGTTCTTCGGCGGCTCGCCTGGCGGGAAGACAGTGGCTTCGATGCGCAGATTGCGGATGTCGAGCAGGAGGCCAGAGTTCGCTTTGCTGTCAGCCATCACCCGCGTCCTCCCTTCAGGCTGGTCGTCCGGTTGAGCACCCAGTCGGCAACCAGGTTGACGGAAATCGCCAGCATGGCGATTGCCGCCGCCGGGATGAGCGCGGCTGCGATGCCGAAGACGATACCGTCCTTGTTTTCCTTGACCATGCCGCCCCAGTCGGCATCCGGCGGCTGGACGCCAAGGCCGAGGAACGACAGCGTCGACAGGAACAGCACGGCGTAGATGAAGCGCAGGCCGAGTTCCGAAACCAGCGGCGACAGCGCGTTGGGCAGGATCTCGCGAAAAATGATCCAGGCGCTGCCTTCGCCGCGCAGCTTCGCCGCCTCGACATAGTCCATGACGTTGATGTCGACGGCGACGGCCCGCGACAGGCGATAGACGCGGGTCGAGTCCAGAACGCCCATCACCAGGATCAGCGTCACCAGGTTGGTCGGCAGCACGGAGAGCACGACGAGGGCCATGATCAGCGTCGGGATCGACATCAGGAGATCGACGAGGCGCGACAAAAGCGTGTCGAACCAGCCGCCGAACACCGCTGCGGAGAAACCGAGGATGGCGCCGAGCGAGAATGACAGCGCCGTGGCAAGCACGGCGATGAAGAGCGTGATGCGGGCGCCGTAGATCATGCGCGACAGGAGATCGCGGCCGAGATTGTCGGTGCCAAGCCAATGCGTTGCCGACATCGGTTCCCAGACGTCGCCGACGATCTCGCCATTGCCGTGCGGCGCGATCCAGGGTGCGAAGAGCGCCGCCAGCACGAACAGTGACGTCAGCACGATGCCGATCAGCGCGGGGATGGGGATGCGTTTGATATCGAGCATATCCGCCCCCTATTTTGGATGTCTGAGACGCGGATTGGCGACGATAGCCCCTATGTCCGCAATGATGTTCAGGCTGATGTAGACGGCGGCGAAGATCAGGCCGACCGCTTGCACCACCGGCACATCGCGCTTGGTGACGTGGTCGACGAGATACTGGCCCATGCCTGGGTAGACGAAGATCACCTCGACCACGACGACGCCGACGATGAGATAGGCGAGGTTGAGCATCACGACGTTGATGATCGGCGCGATCGCGTTGGGAAAGGCGTGCCTGCGGATGACGTTGAATGCCGAGAGGCCTTTCAGTTCGGCCGTCTCGACATAGGCCGATTGCATGACGTTGAGGATCGCCGCGCGCGTCATGCGCATCATGTGGGCCAGCACCACCAGCGTCAGCGCCGTCGCCGGCAAGGCGATCGCCTGCATGCGCTCGCCGAACGGCATGCCCTCATAGACGGTCGAAATGCCGGGGAAGATCTGCCATTTCACGGCGAAGAAATAGACCAGCACATAGCCGATGAAGAATTCGGGAAACGACGTCGAGGCCAGAGCCAGTCCGGAGATCAGCTTGTCGACCCAGCCATTGCGGTAGCGCACGGCGATCAGGCCGAGGATGATCGCCAGCGGCACGGCGACGATCGCCGCCCAGAAGGCGAGGAACAGCGTGTTCCACAATCGGCTCTTTATCGACGTCGCGATATCCTGGCCGCTCGACATGGCTGTGCCGAGATCGCCGGTGAGCACGCCGCCGAGCCAGCGGAAATACCTGATATAGGCCGGATCGTTGAGGCCGAGCTGCTCGCGCAGATTGGCGAGCGACTCCGGTGTTGCCGATTGCCCGAGAATGGCTTGCGCGACGTCGCCGGGCAGGATCTGGGTGCCGGCGAAGATCAGGACCGAAACGGCCAGCAACAGGACGATGCCCAGCGCAACGCGCTGGGCAATTAGTTTCAGGATGGGTGAAGACATATCCGCAAAGCCGGGCTCAGGCCTGGAGCCAGCACTTCGCCAGGGCGTAGCCGTTCATCAATTCCTGATGCGGATCATCGACCCAGCCATCCACCTTGGCGCCGGTCGCATCGATGAACTGGTTGAACATCGGCAGGATCAGGCCGCCCTCGTCGCGCACGAGGACAGCCATGTCATGGTACATCTGCTTGCGCTTGGTCTCGTCGAGTTCGGCGCGCGCCGCCAGCACCATCTTGTCGAAGTCCGGACGCTTGAAACGCGTGTCGTTCCAGTCGGCGGTCGACAGATAGGCGGTGGAGTACATCTGGTCCTGCGTCGAGCGGCCGCCCCAGTAGGAGGCGCAGAAGGGCTGCTTGTTCCAGACCTCGTTCCAGTAGCCGTCGCCGGGCTCGCGCTTGAGCTCGATCTTGATGCCGGCCTTGGCCGCGCTCTGCTGGAACAGCTGCGATGCATCGACAGCGCCCGGGAAGGCGACGTCCGAGGTCCTCAGCAGCACGGTGCCGTCGTGACCCGACTTCTTGTAGTGGAACTTGGCCTTGTCTGGATCGTACTTGCGCTGCTCGATCTCGGTGAACAGCGGATAGGATGAATTGATCGGGAAGTCGTTGCCGAGCGAGCCGTAACCGCGCAGGATCTTGTCCAGCATTTCCTCGCGGTCGATGGCCAGCTTGAGTGCCATGCGCAGATCGTTGTTGTCGAACGGTGCCGTGTTGCAATGCATGATGAACACGTAATGGCCAGGACCCGCGTGGTTGCGGATGGTGACGCCCGGCAGGCGCTTGATCAGGTCGACGATCTTCGGCTCGACGCGGTTGATCATGTTGACCTGGCCGCCCTGCAGGGCCGCCGTGCGTGCGGTCGCATCGTTGATGACGATGACTTCGATCTGGTCGGCATGGCCCATCTTGTCGCCCTGCCAGTAATTGGCGAAGCGCTCGCCGCCATGGCGTACGCCGGGCTCGTTGGTCTTGACCACGTACGGGCCGGCCGAGATGCCGGCATCCGGCTTGTCCTTGCCGCCGTTCGGCTGCACGATCAGGTGATAGTCGCTGAGCAGATAGGGCAGGTCGGCGTTGGCCTCCTTCAGCGTCAGCACTACTTCCTTGCCGCTCGCCTTGATGGTCTCGATGCCCTTCATGTAGCCGAGCGCGCCGGATTTCGACTTTTCGTCCGAATGGCGCTCGAGCGTTGCGGCGACGTCTGCCGCGGTCACCGTCTTGCCATTGTGGAATTCGACGCCGTCGCGGATCTTCAACGTCCACACCTTGGCGTCGTCCGAGGAGCCGATCTCCTCGGCGATGCGGTTCTCAAGCTTGCCTTCCGGCGACAGCTCGACGATCATTTCGCCCCAGCACTTGCCGAAGGCGAACGGCACCTGCGTCATCATCAGCGCCGGATCGAGGCTGTTGGTGGATTCGCCGCCGACGAGGCCGGCCTTCAGCGTGCCGCCCTTGATTGGGCCGGCAGCGCGCGCCGCACCTGAAAGCAGCGAGTTGGCGAAGGTCGCGGTGACGCCGAGTGCTGCCGCCCGACCGAGAAAATCGCGACGGCTCAACTTGCCGGAAGCGACTCGCCGGCTAAGGAATTCCAGTTCGTTTGACATGTTGAGTTCCTCACTCTGTTGGTTCGACTCTGCGGTCGTTTTTCTTGTTTCTTGTGAAGAGAATAATGACCGCAAGGGAAAGCGGTAAGCAAGACCGAATGCGACATGCCGTGGCGTAAATCGTACGTCGCATTTGGACCAACCAAATCCGTGGTCACAGGAGGACGCGCGGCACCCTTTCCTCGAAGTTACGCTCGAAAACGAGAGTTTCGCCCTCATAGGCCTCGATTCTGGCGCTGAGGATGAAGTTTTGCGCGTCCGATCGCATTTCCGCGAATGTCTCGGTGCGCACCGACCATCCATTTCGCGACAGGGTCTGCGTCCAGTGCGTTTTTCCAGAGGCCGCCAGGGGATCGTCCGGATGGATCGTCCAGATCTCGCGGGCGATGCTGCCATTGGCCAGGCCATGGGCAAGATCGCGCACCTTGCCAAAATCATCCGTTATGGAAAGCGTCACAATTCCGGTCTTCTCGTCGCGATCGACATGACGCTCGGAATTGGCGGCGCGGATCGTCTCGGTCGCCCAGGGAGTGGCGCTTTCCGGCTCGGCAAACGTCACTTCGTTGCCTGTCGCCAGCGGCCGCAGCGGCAGGGCCAGCACGGCGGCCGACAAGGCGAGCCGAACCGGCTCCGGCGACGGCCAGATCATCGGCCAATAGGTATTCGACACGGCAATGCGCAGATGGTGGCCTGCCGGCACGCGATAGGCGCATTGATCGAGCACCACGCGCGCCGACACGGTTTCGCCCGGTACCAGCGCCTCGGGGAATTCGTGCGAATTGCGATGTGTCAGATTGAGCACGCCGTAGGAAATCAGTTCCGAGGCACCGTCAGGGTGCACGTCGCACAGCCGGATCGCGATGTTGGCCTGCGGTCGGTCGGAGGACAGCCGCACCTCGACTTCGGGCGCGCCGACGATGTCGATCGCCTCAGTGAGTTCCGGCTGGTCGAAACACACCGACAAAGCGTCATCGGGGCGCTGGTCGCCGGGCAGTTCGGGGCCGAAGGTGAACGGAAAATACTCGCCGCCGGCAAGGCCGCAACTCTGCGGCGAAGCAACGATGGCGGGCTTGCTACCGTCGGAGACAAGCTCGATCGATTGCGTCTTGATGGCAGGCGACGGCCATTCCTGCTCAGCCACCCAGCGACCGGGCCGCTTGGGATGCCAGCGCGCGGGGCGGACACTGTCCATGACATAGGCACGATAGGCTGGATCGACCTCGACACCAGTGTCGATATCCTTCAGCCAGCGGTCCCACCAGCGCAGGGCCTCCTGCAGGAAACCGATGCGCGGTGTGGGTGCCGCGTAATGCGGGTATTTGTGGATCCACGGTCCGATGATGCCCTTCACCGGCGCTTCGATGTTGGTGGCCAGATGCGAGACGGTGTTGCGGTAGCCGTCGTGCCAGCCGCCGATCGACAGCACGGCGGCCTGGATGGCGGAATAATCCTCGCAGATTGAGCCGCGCTTCCAATAGGCGTCGCGGTGCTGGTGCTTCAGCCACAGCGGCGCGAGAAAAGGCTGGTTCTCCAGCCGGGTCAGCCAAAGGTCGCGCCACCTTTTGTCGCCGGTGAAGAGCGGGTCCGGCGGCCGCGACGAATAGGACAGCATGGTCGACGCCCAGCCGAAATTCTCGATCAGCAGGCAACCGCCCTTGTAGTGGATATCGTCGGCATAGCGGTCGGAGGTCGAGCACAGGCTGATAACCGCCTTCAGCGCCGGGGGCTGCTTGGCCGCCACCTGCAGGCAGTTGAAGCCGCCCCAGGAAATGCCCATCATGCCGACATTGCCGTTGCACCAGGGCTGCGAAGCCGCCCAGGCGATGACGTCGCAGGCGTCCTGCAATTCCTGTTCGGAATATTCGTCGTCCATCAGCCCTTCGGAATCGCCATTGCCGCGCATGTCGACGCGGATCGAGGCGTAGCCGTGGCCGGCGAAATAGGGATGCGTCAGCTGATCGCGGAGAATGGTGCCGTCCCGCTTGCGGTAGGGCAGGTGCTCGAGGATCGCCGGCACCGGATCGTCGCCGGCGTCTTCCGGCATCCACACCCTCGCCGACAGCCGGCAGCCGTCCGGCATGACAATCCCCATTACTGGAAATTCGACGACTTTGCGGGGGAACTCGGTGACAATTTTCATGCGGGACTCCAGGATCGCCAGATGATGGAGCCCGTGGCATCGCGTCGTGGGCCAGCCAACGAATTCGGCTGGTCAGTCCGCGTCAATTCAGCGGAATGTCGTTGTCGCCCTTGCTCGCTTGGTAGGCGCCGGACAGGTCGTCATAGCGTGCCGAGATCTCGCCGATGCGCGTTTCCAGTCGCTGGCGCTCGGCCTCGGGGAGTGACCGTACCAATCTGCGGATCGAAAAGCTCTTCCAGTAGGCATTCTCGGCATTGTAGCCGCCGGGATCGAGGGTGAAGACTTCCTTGAGAATCTTCAGATCATGCGGGATGGCGAAGCTGTCGCGCGAATCCTCATGGCTGAACAGATAGTAGAAATTGTCGAAGCCGGTCCAGGTGATCGCCGATAGGCAGAGCGAGCAGGGTTCATGCGTGGCGATGAAGATGGCGTCTTTCGTATCGACGCGCTCGGCCTTTGGCATTTCATAGAAGCGCTTCAGGCAATGCACCTCGCCATGCCAGAGCGGGTTTTCGATCTCGTTGTTGGTTTCGGCCAGTACCAGCGAACGGTCGTCCTTGCGCAGGATCGCCGCGCCGAACAGCTTGTTGCCATGGGCAACACCGTCGGCCGTCTTCGGCACGATGTCGTGCTCGATCACGTCGAGCAGGCGGTCGATCAGGGAAATGTCGGTCATTACAAGCTCTCGTCGGGGAGATGGATCTCGTAGGCGTGCGAGAAATGGAATTCTTCCAGGTTGGAACCGTCGCCGCCGCGGTCGACGATCAGGAAATCCTGCGCCTCGCCGAGCGGCGTCAGCACGCCGTGCCAGAGGTTGCGGGAATAGTTGATGCCTTGTCCGGGCGCGGTGATGAAGGCCTGCGGTTCACCCGGTCCCCCATCGCCGTCGTGGCAGACGACGACAAGGAACGGCCGGGGCGACAGCGGAATGAAAGCCTGGCTGCCGAATGGATGGCGCTCGACCATGGTCAGCTTTAGCGGCAATTCGTAAGGCGTGCCGCGCACCATCGAGATCAGCACGCGGGCGTTCGGCCCTGTCGCTTGCGCCGTGGCAAGATCGTGGTAGCGCTCGGCCTTGCCGCCATTGATCGGGTAGTGATTGTCGCCGCCCATGTCGATGACGTCGCCGAAGGCGGCAAAGCTCTCGCGGGTCAGCGGCCGCGCGACGATGCGGGTCACGGCGCCCGCCTAGCAATGCCGGCACCGCCGAGCTTGGCGTGGCGGTTGACGTCCTTGTAGAGCAGATAGCGGAATTTGCCCGGGCCGCCGGCATAGCAGGCCTGGGGGCAGAAGGCGCGCAGCCACATGAAGTCGCCGGCCTCGACCTCGACCCAGTCCTGGTTGAGGCGGTAGACCGCCTTGCCTTCCAGCACATAAAGCCCGTGCTCCATGACATGCGTCTCGGCGAAGGGAATGACCGCGCCGGGCTCGAGCGTCACGATGGTCATGTGCATGTCGTGGCGCAAATCGGCAGGATCGACGAAACGGGTCGTCGCCCAGCGGCCTTCGGTGCCGGGCATCGGCGTTGGCGCGATGTCCTGTTCGTTGGTGAAGAAGGCTTCCGGCGCCTCTAGACCGTCGACCGCCTCGTAAGCCTTGCGGATCCAATGGAAGCGGACCTCGGTCTTGCTCTCGTTGCGAACCGTCCAGGCGCTGGCCGGCGGTAGGAAGGCGAAGCCGCCCGGTCTGAGCACGTGCTTCTTGCCGGCAAGCAGAACGGTCAACTCGCCTTCGACCACGAACAAGGCCCCTTCGGCGCCTGCATCGGGCTCCGGCCTCTCGCTGCCGCCACCGGGCGCGACCTCGACAATGTATTGCGAAAACGTCTCGGCAAAGCCGGACAGCGGCCGCGACAATATCCAGACGCGGGTCTTGTCCCAGAACGGCAAGGCGCTGGTGACGATGTCCTGCATCACCCCCTTGGGGATGACGGCATAGGCCTCGGTGAAGACGGCGCGGCCGGTCAGCAGCTCACTCTGGCCAGGGTGGCCGCCATGCGGCGCGTAATAGGTTCGGTCGGGCATCCTGATCGTATCCATGGGTTAAACCTAATGCGGAAGCATGTCCTTGAGGCGGAGCAGCGCGATGCGCTCGACCTGTTTGCAGGCGGTCTCGAATTCAACGCCGCGGCTGTTGCCGATGCGTGCCTCGAATTCCGCCAGGATCTCCTCCTTGGTCTTGCCTTTCACCGCGATGATGAACGGGAAGCCGAAGGTGGTGACGTATGCGGCATTGAGCTTGGAAAACAGTTCGCGCTCCTTGTCGGTCAGCGCGTCGAGTCCGGCTGAGGCCTGTTCCTTGGTCGATTCCGCCGTCAGCCGTTTGGCCTTGGCCAGTTTGCCGGCAAGGTCGGGATGGGCGTTGAGCACTGAAAGCCGCTCGGCCTCGCTTGCGGAACGGAAGACGCGGCAAAGCGCGTTGTGCAGGCCGCCGGATGAGTCATGCGCCGGGCCCAGCTCCAACTCGAAGGCGCGTTCGGCGATCCAGGGCGAATGCTCGAAGACACCGCCGAAAGTGTGGACGAACGTCTCGAATTCCATCTTGGACGGTCTGAGTGCTGCGGGTCGATAGGGGTGGTTTTCTTGCCAGTGGCGGGCGATATCGATGCGCCGCGCCAGCCAGACCTTGTCGTGCGACTTCACATAGTCGACGAAGCGCTTCAGCGCCGCCACCCGGCCCGGCCGCCCGACGAGGCGGCAATGCAGGCCGATGTTCATCATCCGCGGCCGGCCGGCCTTGCCCTCGGCATAGAGCGTGTCGAAACTGTCCTTCAGATAGGCAAAGAACTGGTCGCCTGAATTGAAGCCTTGTGGCGTCGCGAAGCGCATGTCGTTGGCGTCGAGCGTGTAGGGGATGATGAGCTGCGCGCCGCCTTCGTGCTCGAACCAGTACGGCAGCTCGTCGTCATAGGTGTCCGACACATAGGCGAAGCCGCCTTCCTCAGCCACCAGCCGCACCGTGTTGACCGATGTTCGCCCCGTGTACCAGCCGGTCGGGCGCTGGCCGGTCACCTCGTAGTGCAGGCGGATCGCCGCTTCGAGGTCGCGGCGCTCGTCCTCGGCGCTGTGGTCGCGATAGTCGATCCATTTCAGTCCGTGCGAGGCGATCTCCCAGCCGACTTCCTGCATCGCCGTGACCTGGTCGGGTGAGCGCGCGAGCGCGGTGGCGACGCCGTAGCAGGTCACCGGCACCTCGGCCTCGGTGAACAGCCTGAGCAGCCGCCAGAAACCGGCGCGGGCGCCGTATTCGTAGATCGATTCCATGTTCCAGTGGCGCTGGCCCACCCAGGGTGCCGCGCCGACGATCTCCGACAGGAAGGCTTCCGAAGCCTTGTCGCCGTGGAGCACGCAGTTCTCGCCGCCCTCTTCGTAGTTGACGACGAACTGCACGGCGACTTGCGCACCACCAGGCCATTTCGGATCCGGCGGATTGGCTCCATAGCCGCGCATGTCTCTGATGTAACGCATCGTCCCTCCCGCCGGGCATTGCCCGATGTATGATCAGGATATCGAAAGGGCTGCTCGCGCATTCCCCCGAAAATTTTTGAAAGTGTTTTTGTCGCACTCCGCTCGACCGGGACTTATGCATCGCCTTTAATTGGCGCACAATTCATCAACAATGTTCGACTGTACCGGGCCAGTTCGCTCGTACAGGAAATGGGAGGCGGCCAGTGGCAGAAACGTCGAAAGCCGATGGCGGGCGTCTGACGACCCATGTCCTCGACACCGCGACCGGCAGGCCGGCGGCGGGATTGTCGATCGCGCTCTATCACCTCGAGGGCGATACGCGCACACATCTGAAGACCGTCGTCACCAATGATGATGGCCGTTGCGACGCACCGCTGCTTGCCGGCGCCGAGTTCCGCGCCGGCGAATACGAACTGATCTTTGCCGCGGGCGACTATTTGCGCCAGCAGGGGACGAAATTGCCTAAGCCGGCCTTTCTCGACGTGATACCGATCCGCTTCGGCATGGCCGAACCCGTGCACTATCATGTGCCGCTGCTCGTCTCGCCCTACGGCTATTCGACCTACAGGGGGAGCTGACGCATGGCAAAGGTCAATATCCGCAACGAGATCCGCTTCATTCTCAATGGCAGAGATGTCGCGCTTTCGTCGGTGGCGCCAGACGCGACCCTGCTCGACTGGCTGCGGCTCGACCGTTCGCTGCGCGGCACCAAGGAAGGCTGCGCCGAGGGCGATTGCGGCGCCTGCACGGTGCTGGTCGGAAAGCTCTCGGCAGGCGGTCTCGTCTATGAAAGCGTCAACGCCTGCATCCGCTTCCTCGGCTCGCTGGACGGCACCCATGTCGTGACCGTCGAGCATTTGCGCGGTCTTCCTGGCCAGTTGCACCCGGTGCAGCAGGCGATGGTCGATTTCCATGGCTCGCAGTGCGGCTTCTGCACGCCGGGCTTCGTCATGTCGCTCTATGGCCTGTGGATGAGGTCGCCCGACCCGTCGAATGAAGCCATCGAAAAGGCGCTGCAAGGCAATCTCTGCCGCTGCACCGGCTACGAGGCGATCATGCGCGCGGCCCGCGCCATCTCCAGCTACGGCAAGGCGGCGAAGGACCCGCTGGCGGTCGAGCGCAAGGCAATCACGGCAAGGCTCCAGGCCATGCATGACGGCGCGCGGATCGAGATCGGCGCCGGCAAGGAGCGGCTCGTCGTGCCGGCCAACGTCGACGATTTCGCCGCCGTGCTTGACAAGGAACCCGGCGCCACCATCGTTGCCGGCTCGACCGATGTCGGCCTGTGGGTGACCAAGCACATGCGCGATGTTTCGCCGGCGATCTTCATCGGCGATCTCGACGGGCTTTGCACCATCGCCGAAGACAAGGGCGTCATCACCATCGGCGCCGGCGTCACCTACACCGACGCGTTCTCGACGCTCGCCAAGCGCATCCCGGCGATGGGGCCGCTGTTCGATCGCATCGGTGGCGATCAGGTGCGCAACATGGGCACCATCGGCGGCAACATCGCCAACGGTTCACCGATCGGCGATACGCCACCGCCCTTGATCGCGCTCGGCGCGCGCCTGACTCTGCGCAAGGGCAAGAAACGGCGGACGATCCCGCTGGAAACCTTCTTTGTCGCCTATGGCAAGCAGGACCGGCAGCCTGGCGAGTTCGTCGAGGCGGTGCACGTTCCCGTCCCCGCCAAAGGCACGAAATTCGCTGTCCACAAGATCACCAAGCGCCGCGATGAGGACATCACGGCTGCCCTTGGCGCCTTCTTCCTGAACCTGGCCAAGGATGGCACGGTCGCTGATGTGCGCATCGCCTATGGCGGCATGGCGGCGATACCGAAGCGGGCGTCGGCTGTCGAAAAAGCGCTGGTCGGCAAGCCGTGGACCGAACAGACGGTTGTGACTGCGATGGCAAAGTATGCTGATGATTTCACCCCGCTGACAGACATGCGGGCCTCGGCCGAATATCGCGCCCTGGCGGCGCGCAACCTTTTGCTGCGCTTCTTCGCCGAGACCAGCGGCACCAGGGAGTCGATCCAGGTTTCAAGGCACGAGGCGGCATGATGAACAAGCACGCCACCCCCAATCCCAAGGCCGAAAAGATCACCGGCGGCGTCGCCACCGACCAGCGGCATGATTCGGGCCACAAGCATGTCAGCGGCACCGCCGTCTACATCGACGACATGCCGGAACCGGCCGGCACGCTGCATGGCTGCCTTGGGCTTTCGGCTGCCACCCATGCCACCATTACCAGTATGGACCTGTCGGCGGTGCGCACCGCCCCCGGGGTCATCGACGTGCTGACGGCGAAAGATGTGCCTGGCGAAAACGACATTTCGCCGACGGGGCGCCATGATGAGCCGGTGCTGGCCGACGGCAAGGTGCAGTTCTACGGCCAGCCGATCTTCTGCGTCATTGCCGAGACGCGCGAGCAGGCACGCCGCGCCACCAGGCTGGCCAAGGTCGAATATAAGGAATTGCCTTTCGTCACCGACATCGGCGAACTTGATCCCCGTAAGGACAAGCTGGTCACGCCGCCACTGACCCTGAAGCGCGGCGACGCCGCGGCAGCGATCAAGGCCGCGCCCCGCCGGCTCAAAGGCCAGATGCGCGTCGGCGGTCAGGAGCACTTCTATCTCGAGGGCCATATCGCCATGGCCGTGCCCGGCGAGGACGAGGACGTCACCATCTATTCCTCGACCCAGCATCCGAGCGAAGTCCAGCACATGGTCAGCCATGCGCTCGGCGTGCCGAGCAACGCCATCACGGTGGAAATCCGCCGCATGGGCGGCGGGTTCGGCGGCAAGGAAACGCAAGGCAACCAGTTTGCGGCATTGGCCGCCATCGCCGCGAAAAAGCACCATCGCGCCGTGAAAATCCGGCCCGACCGCGACGACGACATGATCGCCACCGGCAAGCGTCATGACTTCCTCGTCGACTACGAAGTCGGCTTCGATGACGAGGGCAACGTTCTCGGCGTCGATTTCATGTTCGCGGCGCGCTGCGGCTTCTCCTCGGACCTGTCGGGTCCGGTGACCGATCGCGCGCTGTTCCACTGTGACAACACCTATTTCTGGCCGGCGGTGCATGCACAGTCAGCGCCGCTCTACACCAACACCGTGTCGAACACCGCTTTCCGTGGTTTCGGCGGTCCCCAAGGCATGGTCGGCGCCGAGCGCGTCATCGACGAGGTTGCCTTCGCCGTCGGCAAGGATCCGCTCGAAATTCGTAAGAAGAATTTTTACGGCACAAGCGACCGCAATATCACGCCCTACCACCAGACGGTCGAGGACAACATCATCCAGCGCATCGTCGCCGAGCTTGAGCAAAGCGCCAGCTATGCGCGGCGGCGGCGCGAGATATCGGCCTTCAATGCCAACAGCCGTTTCATCAAGCGTGGCCTGGCGCTGACGCCGGTCAAGTTCGGCATCTCGTTCACGGCCACGCACTACAACCAGGCCGGCGCGCTGGTGCATATCTACACCGATGGCTCGGTGCATCTGAACCACGGCGGCACGGAGATGGGACAGGGCCTCTACGTCAAGGTGGCGCAGGTGGTGGCGGAAGAGTTCCAGATCGATCTCGATCAGGTGAAGATCACCGCGACGACGACCGGCAAGGTGCCGAACACCTCGGCCACCGCGGCGTCATCCGGTTCCGATCTCAACGGCATGGCGGCGCAGAATGGCGCTCGCCAGATCAAGGATCGGTTGACCGATTTCGCGGCCGAAAAATATCAGGTGCCGCGCGACCAGGTGCTGTTCCTGCCCAACCGGGTGCGCATCGGCAACCAGGAGATCGCCTTCGCCGACCTCGTCAAACAGGCATATATGGCCCGTATCCAGCTTTCGGCGGCGGGCTTTTACAAAACGCCAAAGATCCACTGGAACCGTGACAAGGGCCAGGGCCGCCCCTTCTACTACTTCGCTTATGGCGCCTCCTGCTCGGAAGTCTCGGTCGACACGCTGACCGGCGAGTACATGGTCGAGCGCACCGACATATTGCATGACACGGGCCGCTCGCTGAACCGCGCCATCGATATCGGCCAGATCGAGGGCGGCTTCATCCAGGGCATGGGCTGGCTGACGACCGAGGAACTGTGGTGGGACGGCAAGGGCCGGCTGCGCACGCACGCGCCCTCGACCTACAAGATCCCGCTGGCGTCGGACCGGCCGAAGATCTTCAACGTCACCTTGGCCGACTGGCCGGAAGCAAGCGAGCCGACGATCCACCGCTCCAAGGCAGTCGGTGAACCGCCGTTCCCCCTCGGCATGTCGGTGCTGCACGCGCTGTCGGACGCGGTGGCCAGCGTCGCCGACCACAGGATCTGCCCGCGTCTCGATGCGCCGGCGACGCCGGAACGGGTGCTGATGGCGATCGAGCGGCTGAAGAACGAGGTCAAGACCGCCTGAAATCGGCAAAACGTGCAATTCAGGCCGAAAAAGCCTACATTTCCCATTCGGGAACGTGAGAAATGAACTCGAAAGTGCAAAGTCTGAAAGCCTTTCTCAGTACCGCCGGCCGGGTTGCCCTGGTCGAAGTGGCGGGCACCAAGGGCTCGACGCCACGCGAGAAGGGCGCCTTCATGCTCGTCTCGCAGGCGACGATCTTTGGCACGATCGGCGGCGGCCAGCTCGAGTATATGGCCATCGACAAGGCGCGGCAGATGCTTGTCTCCCCCTCAAGGGATGCCCGCATCGCGGTCGATGAGGTCTGCGCGACCCTAGACGTGCCGCTGGGTCCCGAGATCGGTCAGTGCTGCGGCGGGCGCGTCGAAGTGTTGATCCGGCTCGTCGACGCAGGGCTGGCAGCCGAGCTGGTCGCAGCGGCTGAGACCGAAGAGGCACACCTGCCCTATGTCTATGTCTTCGGCGGCGGCCATGTCGGCCAGGCGCTGGCCTCCGCGGTGGCCCTTCTCCCTGTGCACGCTGTCGTCATCGAGACACGGGCCGAGGCGCTGGAAGGCATGCCGGAAACCGTCGAGACCCGGTTGACGCCGATGCCCGAAGCGATGGTGCGCGCTGCTCCGGCCGGCACCGCTTTCGCCATCCTGACCCACGACCACGCGCTGGATTTCCTGATCGTCGCCGAAGCGCTGAAGCGCAACGATACCGCCTATGTCGGCATGATCGGCTCGAAGACCAAGAAAGCGACGTTCAAGAACTGGTTCCTGAAATCGGCGGACGGCAGCGAGGCCGAGTTTGCCCGCCTCGTCTCGCCGATCGGCGGCGATGCCGTCAAGGACAAGCGCCCGCCTGTCATCGCCGCACTCGCGGCCGCAGAAATCATGACCGCGATGGTCATTCACAGCGCAGCGTCAAACGCCGGGCGTCAGGTCCCGCGTGACAAGGTGTTAGCCGGCTAATCTTACATCGCAGCTACATCGGCCGCTTCAAGCCCAGATGGTCGCGCAGCGTGCGGCCTTCATAATCCTTGCGAAAAAGGCCACGCCGCTGCAGTTCCGGCACGACGAGTGTGGCAAAGGCATCGAGTTCGCCGGGGAAATATGAGGGCATGACGTTGAAGCCGTCGGCAGCACCTCCTTCGAACCGCGCCTGCAGCTCGTCGGCGATCTCGGCCGCCGTTCCGACTATGCGCCAATGGCCACGCGCGCCGGCGAAATGCCGCGCCAGCTGGCGGATGGAGAGGCTGTCGCGGCGCGACTGCTCGATGACCAGCGCTTGCCGGCTCTGCATGCCTTCGCTGGGCGGCAGCTCGGGCAGCGGCCCATCGATCGGATAGCGCCACAGATCGGCGATGCTGAGGTAGCTGGACAGCAGTGCAACGCCGACATCGTCAGGGATCAGCTCCTGCAGTTCCTCATATTTTTCCTGGGCTTGCGCCGCGGTTTCAGCCACCACGGGAGCGACGCCGGGCATGATCTTGATGTCGTCAGGCTCGCGCCCATAGGCCGCCAGGCGCCCCTTGAGATCGTCGTAGAAGGCCTTCGCTTCCTCGAAGGTCTGCGCCGCCGTGAACACCACATCGGCGGTGCGGGCGGCAAGGTCGCGGCCGACATCCGAGGCGCCGGCCTGAACCAGCACCGGTGCGCCCTGCGGCGAACGCGGCAGGTCGAGCGGATCCCTCACCGAAAAGCTCTGGCCATCGTGACCGGGAGCCCCATCTGGATTGCCGCGCCAAAGTCCGGTGACCACATCAGCGAACTCACGCGCCCGCTCGTAGCGATCGGCATGCGGCCGCAAGCCGGTCGAACCGAAATTGGCAGCCTCGATGGGACTGGCTGAGGTGACCAGGTTCCAGCCGGCACGGCCGCCGCTCAGATGGTCGAGAGACAGGAAGGTCCGCGCCAGCCCGTAGGGCTCGTTGTAGCTTGTCGACGCGGTGGAGACGAGGCCGATGCGGCTGGTCTGGACGGCCAGCGCCGACAGCAGGCTGATCGGCTCGAAGCCGATCGAGCGCGAGGTCTGGCTGGCGATGGCGACATTGGCTTCGCGCAGGCCGGCGGCATCTTCGCAGAAGACCATGTCGAACTTCGCCGCCTCCGCTGTGCGCGCCAGCTGGATGTAATGGTCGATGTCGATGCCGGCGGTCACATGTGCCTTGGGATGGCGCCAGGCGGCAATATGATGGCCTGTCGCCCACAGGAAGGCGCCAAGTTTCATCTGGCGGGAAGCGGCGGTCACAGGTCACCTCCGCCGGCAATCCCAAGATGCGAGCGTAAATTTGTCCCGCGATAGCTTTCTCGAAACAGGCCGCGCCGCCGCAGCGCCGGCAAGACCAGACCGACAAAATCGTCCAATGCCGAAAGCTGCGCCGGCATCAGCATGTTGAACCCGTCGCAGCTTTTCCCCCGGAACAGGTCTTCAAGCCTGTCGGCGGTGACGGCAGGCTTTTCATCAATGACGTGCGAGACATTCACCAGTACCTTCACGGCATCCGCGTCGCGCCCGCAGGCGACAACGCGGCGCTTCAGATCGTCATGGCGGGTTTTCACGCTCTCGATCGGTTCGTTGTCCAGCAGGACGACATCGGCGGTTCGAGCGGCAATATCCATCTCTGACGCCGACAGGCCGGACAGCACCAGCACCGGCCTGTCCTGTGGCGAGCGCGCGACGTTCAGCGGCCCGCGCACCGAAAAGAATTCGCCCTTGTGGTCGAGCAGGTGCATCTTTTCGGGATCGTGGAAGCGGCCGCCGCTCTTGTCGAACTTGAGCGCGTCTTCGTCCCAGCCTTGCCACAAGCCCTGAACGATGCCGATATACTCCTCGCTGCGGCGGCGAAAATCGTCAGCGGAAAACCCGTCCGGGCGGCTGAAATTGGCAGCCTCGCGCGGGGCCTGCGCCATCGTCGCGTTCCAGCCGGCGCGGCCATGGCTGATGATGTCGAGCGAAGCAAAACGGCGCGCCAGATTGTAGGGCTGGTGGGCAACAGTCGAGGCCGCCGCGACCAGCCCGATCCTACTTGTCACCGTCGCCAGCGCGGCCACCAAGGTCGTCGCTTCGAAGGGCATCGTCGCGGCATCGCTGCCGGAAGCCGGCGCGGAATCGGCGAAAATCACCATGTCCAGACCGGCCGCTTCGGCCCTTTGGACAAACCGCGCCAGAAGGCTGAAGTCCGGCTCGGCTCCTGGCGATGGCTCGGAGGTTCCCGGAAGCGGTGAAACGGCAAGATGCATTGTGGCGCCGTTGTCCATCGATGGTCCCTGAAAGGCGAAATACCATCGGAACTATGTTCGTCACGTCCAGCGATGGCAACCGCCGGCGCTGGGCCAACTGCCGGTCACTTGCCGGCCAGCCATCACTTTCGAACCAGCCTTGCTTGCCAGCCAACCCTTACTTGCCAGCGAGAAGATCTTTGATCAGCCGTTGGCAGCGCTCGGCCATGAAGTCGAGCAGCAGCCGCACCTTGGGGTCCTGCAGCTTCTTGTGCGGATAGACGGCGGCGAACTGCACCGGCGTCGGCGGCGTGTTGCTCAGGATCACCTTAAGCCGCCGGTCGCGGATGAACGGCTCGACCTCGAAGCGCGGCTTGTTAATGATGCCGCGGCCGGACAGCGCCCAGCCGGTCAGCACGTCGCCATCGTCGGTGTCGTAGGGCCCGTGCACCTCGAATTTCTGCTGGCCGGTGGGGGTCTGCAACGTCCACACATATTCGCGCGCGCCGGAATAGCGCAGCATCAGGCAGTCGTGCTTCTTGCCGATCAGTTCCTGTGGCTCAACGGGTTCGCCGCGCGCTTCCAGATATTTCGGCGCTGCCACAAGCACGCGTTCGCATTCCATGATGCCCCGCATCCTGAGGCTGGAATCCTCGATGATGCCGAGCCGGAAGGCGACGTCGATGCCTTCCTTCATGATATCGACATTGTGGTCCGAGAGCCTCAGCCGCACCTCGATGTCGGGATATTTGTCGTGGAAGTCGGGGATGCCCGAGGCCACCAGCCGGCGGCCGAGGCCGAGCGGCGCCGTCACGCGGATGGTGCCGCGCGGTTGTCCGGACAGCGCCGAGACCGCAGCTTCCGCTTCGGTGATAGCCTCCAGCACCTGCTTGGCGCCCGAATAGAAAACCGTGCCATGCTCGGTCGGCATCAATTGCCGTGTCGTGCGGTTGAAGAGCCGCACGCCCAGATGCTTCTCCAGCTCCTTGATGCGGTTGGAGGCGACCGCCGGCGAAATGCGCATGTCGCGGCCTGCCGCCGACAGATTGCCGAGCTCGACGACGCGAACGAAGACGGCGATGTTGTCGAGATAGGCCATGCGGTTTCGTGGCTCTCATCCAGCTGCGTTCAACAACCTAGTATTTTCCATTTTTTTTTGAAAGTCATCGCGCACCTCGCCTCTTTCCGTTTGCGCGCGACACCGTAAAGTCGCGTCATCGGCAGGGACGACTTCAATGATGGATTTCGCGATTTTCTGGGACTGGCTGAGCTTCGCCGTGCGTTGGCTGCATGTCATCACCGGCATCGCCTGGATCGGTTCGTCTTTCTACTTCGTGGCGCTCGATCTCGGCCTGCGGCAGCGCCCTGGCATGCCTGTCGGCGCCTTCGGCGAGGAATGGCAGGTGCATGGCGGCGGCTTTTACCACATCCAGAAATATCTGGTGGCGCCGGCCGAGATGCCTGAGCACCTGACCTGGTTCAAATGGGAATCCTACGCCACCTGGCTGTCCGGTTTTGCGATGCTGTGCGTCGTCTATTATGCCGGAGCCGATCTGTTCCTGATCGATCCCAATGTGTTGCCAATGTCGGTGCCGGTCGGCATCTTGCTGTCGCTGGCGACGATCGGCGTCGGCTGGGTGGTCTATGACCTTTTGTGCCGTTCGCCGCTGGGAAAAAGCGACACCGGCCTGATGCTGGTGCTCTACTGCGTGCTGGTGTTCATCGCCTGGGGCCTCACCCATCTGTTCACCGGCCGTGCCGCCTTCCTGCATCTGGGCGCCATCACCGCGACGATCATGTCGGCCAACGTCTTCATGGTCATCATCCCCAACCAGAAGATCGTCGTTGCCGACCTGATCGCCGGCCGCAAACCCGACCCGAAGTACGGCAAGATCGCCAAGCAGCGCTCCCTGCACAACAACTACCTGACGCTGCCTGTGCTGTTCCTGATGCTGTCGAACCACTATCCGCTGGCGTTCGGCACGCAGTTCAACTGGGTGATCGCCTCGCTGGTGTTCATCATCGGGGTGCTGATCCGGCACTATTTCAACAGCGTCCATGCGCGCAAGGGCAACCCGACCTGGACCTGGCTGGGAGCCGTTGTCCTGTTCATCATCATCATCTGGCTGTCGACCGCGCCGAAGGTGCTGACCGGCGAGCCGAAAGAATCGGCCGCCGCGCAGATCTATGTCGCATCAGCGCATTTCCCGGCCGTGCGCGATACGGTGCTCGGCCGCTGCTCGATGTGCCACGCGGCGGAGCCGGTCTATGAGGGCATCTACCACGCGCCAAAGGGGGTGGTGCTCGACACCGACGCCGACATCGCCAACCATGCCCGCGAGATCTATCTGCAGGCCGGCCGCAGCCACGCCATGCCGCCGGCCAACGTCTCGCAGATTACCGACAAGGAACGGGCGCTGCTGGTGGCCTGGTTCGAAGGCGCAGGGAAATAGCATGACCTCGATACTTCTGCGCGGCCGCACGCTGTCCTTCGTGCGCTGGCCGCAAACCATCGATGACCATTCCGCCTGGCGCTACGAGGAGGATGGCGGCCTGCTGATCCGCGACGGCCGAATCGTCGCCGCCGGCGCCTACGCTGAAATTGCTAAGCAGGGAGGCGACGCAGCGAAAAAGATCGACCATCGGCCGCATCTGCTGCTGCCGGGCTTCATCGACGCGCATGTGCATTTCCCGCAGATGCAGATCATCGCCTCCTATGGCGCCGAACTGCTCGACTGGTTGAACACCTATACCTTCCCGGAAGAGACGAAATTCGCCAATGCGCAGCATGGCCGCCGCGTCGCACGGCTGTTCCTCGACGAGATGGTGCGCCACGGCACCACGACGGTGGCCGCCTACTGCTCGGTGCACAAGGCATCGGCCGAGGCCTTCTTTGCCGAATCGCATGACCGCAACATGCTCAATATCGCCGGCAAGGTGATGATGGACCGCAATGCACCCGACGGCGTGCTCGACACGCCGCAATCCGGCTACGACGACAGCAAGGCCCTGATCGCGCAATGGCACGGCAAGGGCCGCCAGCACTATGCGATCACACCGCGCTTCGCCATCACCTCGTCACCGGAACAGATGGAGATGGCCGGCGCGCTGTGCCTGGAGTACCCCGACCTGCACATGCAGACGCATCTGTCGGAAAACCACGCCGAAATCGCCTTCACCCAGGAACTCTATCCGTGGTCGCGCGACTACACCGACGTCTACGAGCGTTACGGGCTGTTGGGGACAAAGAGCCTGTTCGGCCATTGCATCCATCTGTCGGACCGTGAGGCGGATGCGCTGTCGGACAGCGGTTCCGTGGCGGTGTTCTGTCCGACCTCGAACCTGTTCCTCGGCTCCGGCCTGTTCGGCTACCAGCGCCTTCGCCGCCGCGACAAACCGATCCGGATCGCCGCCGCCACCGATGTCGGCGGCGGCACCAACTATTCCATGCTGCGCACCATGGACGAAGGCTACAAGGTGATCGCGCTGAACGGCGAGAAGCTCAATCCCTTCCAGTCCTTCTGGCAGATGACGCGCGGCAATGCCGAAGCGCTATCGGTGGCGGAAAAGATCGGCACGCTGGATGAAGGCAGCGACGCCGACATCGTCGTGCTCGATGCCAGGGCTACCCCGGCGATGCGGCTCAGGATGGAAACGGTCGAGACGCTGGCACAGGAATTGTTTCTCTTGCAGACGCTGGGCGACGATCGCGCCGTGCGCGAGGTCTATGTGGCCGGGCGGGCTGCCAAATCCGACATGGCGATTTAGGCACCCTCCGATGTGTTTCCTTGCTTGACCCGGCGGCAGCCATCGGTCAAAGCGTGCGGCGAAGTTGACAGGGGAACGACATGGCCGTTGCCGAAGACATCGCTCTGATCAAGAGACAGGAAGACGTTCTTGTCTTTCCCGCCTTCGATGAGGCCGTGGCCTTCAAGATCGGCTCGGCCATCCGTGATCGAGCCTTGGCCGAGAACCTGCCTGTTATTGTCGACATCAGGACTTTCGACCGCCCACTGTTCTATGCCGCGATGCCAGGTTCGAACGCCTCCAATCCCGACTGGGCGCGGCGCAAGATCAATGTGGTCAAGCGGTTCCTGAAAAGCACCTACCGCATGGTGCTGGAACAACAGCGCCCCGATCGCACCTTCAAGATCGGCGAAGGCCTGGATATTGCTGATTATGTGCTGGCCGGAGGTGGTTTCCCGGTCACGGTCAAGGGCGCCGGCGTCATCGGCGTGATCGCCGTTTCCGGCCTGCCGGAGCGCCAGGATCACGGCGTCGTCGTCGAGGCGCTTTGCGATCATTTGGGCATCGACAAGCGCGGTCTGGCACTGTCCCCGGAAGAACAATGAGCGACCCGAAGACCTTCCTCACCTCCATCTTCAACGCCGCCGTCGCCGCCGCCGATCCGGAGCGAACCATCCGGGATCATTTGCCGGCGAAGCCCAAGGGCCGCACCATCGTCATTGGCGCGGGAAAAGGCTCGGCGCAGATGGCGGCGGCCTTTGAGAAAGTCTGGGACGGGCCGATCGAGGGGCTGGTCGTCACCCGCTACGGTTATGGCGCGACATGCGAGCGCATCGAGATCATCGAGGCGGCGCATCCGGTGCCGGACGCCGCGGGCCTGGAAGCCTCGCAACGCCTACTCGCCAAGGTCCAAGGGCTGACAGCGGACGATCTGGTCGTGGCGCTGATTTCCGGCGGGGGTTCGGCGCTCCTGCCATCGCCGGCCGGCAGCCTGACGCTGGCCGACGAGATTGCGGTCAATGAGGCGCTGCTCGCGTCGGGTGCGCCGATCGCGGCGATGAACACCATCCGCAAACATCTTTCCACCATCAAGGGTGGACGGTTGGCGGCCGCCGCCTGGCCGGCCAAGGTGGTGTCCCTGGTCGTTTCCGACATTCCCGGCGACAATCCTGCCCTGGTTGCCTCCGGTCCGACCGTGCCGGATACCGGCAGCCGTCAAGACGCGATGGCGTCGATTGCAGCCTATGGGATGAAACTGCCGGCAGCGGTGATGGCGCATATCAGCACGCCTGCCGCCGATGCACCAAACCCCAATGATCCCTGCTTTTCACGCAACGAGGTGCATCTGATTGCCTCGGCCGGCGTCTCGCTCGAAGCAGCGGCGGCTGAGGCGAAACGGCAAGGCATCGAAGCCGTCATCCTTTCCGATGCCATCGAAGGCGAGGCACGTGAGGTCGGCGGCGTCCATGCGGCCATCGCGCGCGAAGTGGCGACGCGCAACCGGCCATTCGCAAAGCCAGTGCTGATCCTGTCCGGCGGCGAGACGACCGTGACCTTGCGCGCAAAGGGCAAGGGCGGCCGCAATTCGGAATTCCTGCTCGCCTTCGCCATCGGCATCAACGGCGTGGACGGCATCCACGCGCTCGCCGCCGACACCGACGGCATCGACGGTTCGGAAGACAATGCCGGCGCTTTCGCCGATAGTTCGACCGTGTCGCGCATGAGGGCGGCGGGCGTCGACGCCAAGGCGATGCTGGCCGGCAACAATGCCTGGACGGCGTTCAATGCGGTTGGCGATCTGTTTGTGCCTGGCCCGACCGGCACGAACGTCAACGATTTGAGGGCGATCTTGATCCGGTAGGCAACCGGTTCAGGCGGCCATAAGCCGCTTCACCTCTTTCATATCTCTGAGAAACCGTTCACGCTCCGCTGCCTTGTCCGCTGGCTCTTGGATGCGCAGGATAAAGGAGGGGTGGGTGGTGATGAAGACACGCAAGCCGTCCTCGCGTTCGATCACCTGGCCGCGCATTTTTGTCACCGGGATCGCCTTGCCCAGCAGCGACAAGGCCGCCGTTGCGCCGAGTGCCACGGCCAGATTCGGCTTGATCAGCTCGAACTCCTTGTCGATCCACCAGCGGCAGGCCTGAACCTCGCCGGCATTCGGTTTGGAATGGATGCGTCGCTTGCCGCGCGGCTCGAACTTGAAGTGCTTGACTGCATTGGTGACGTAGACCTTCTGGCGGTCAACCCCCGCGTCGTCGAGGATCGCGTCGAATACCTTGCCGGCCGGACCAACGAAAGGTTTGCCGGCCAGATCCTCCTGGTCGCCGGGCTGTTCGCCGACGAAGATCACCTTGGCGCCGTCAGGCCCTTCGCCGAACACTGTCTGCGTGGCGTCGCGCCAAAGCGGGCAGCGGCGGCAGCCTTTCGCGGCCTCGCGTAACTCGGCAATGCTGCTGGCATCGTCACCTTTCGGCACCTCGGCAGGCTCACGCTTTGGCCAATGCTTTGCCTGCACCCTGGCGTGATGCGGTGCGGGCGTTGTCGGCATTCTGGCAATCATGTCCTTGGCGGCCTTGTCCGCTCCCGAGATCAGTTCTGGAATGAGCGAGGCCTCGGGAAGGTTCCGCCAGTATTTCTTCGGCATCTCCTTCTGCATGGCTTTCACCTTCAGCCGCGCCGGGTTGAAGATGTTCTCGAAATAGGTTCGCCACAGGGCTTCGGTATCGTCCTGCGCCGGCGCATCGCCCTTGACGGCGCCAGGCCCGATCGCCAGCCTGTCGCCATCCCAGTCGGCGGAGGCATGCGGCGTCAAAATGGTCCAGCGCATGCCGGTGAAGCGCCTGACGAAGAAAGCCGCGTTGCGCTCGACGATGAAATGATCCGGCTCGAACCAGGCGACATAGCGCTCCTCGTCACCGTCGCCGATCTTCCGGAAGCGTACGAAGGCGCGCATCTTGTGGATGTCGCGCCGCACCGCTTTCTCCATGGTTTCGAGACGCCTGATGTCTGGATCCGATGCAATCGCCAGCAGCTTCGGCTCTGTGCGCAGCCGCCAGAGCAACCGGTAGAGAAAAGCGAACCGGCCGGGGTCTGAATGGCAGAAGGCGATTTCGGCATGCTCGACGAAGTCGCGCGGCACCACCAGTTGCACGCCCGCAGGCACGTCCGGCAAATCGGTTTGATTGGAGCCCGGCTCGACATGCCAGCTGATGTCATCGGGCCCGACTTCATTCAGGGCCAGCCGGCGTGCCGCGTCGCGCCAGCCGGAAAAGTCGGTCTCCGCGTCGAGCCGCACCGTATATCTGGCAAGATCGAGCTGTGCCGGCCGCATCGTCAAAACAGGGACAGTTGTCCGCAGGAACGCACGATCTTGCCGCGCAAACCGGCTTTGTCGGTGAGCGCGCCCGGCGACCAGCCTTCGGCGACGATGAATGGCCTGAGCTTGGCGATCGACTGGCAGAGACGGCCGATATCTTCCAGCCGCAGCCGCCGGTGACGTCGGGTCTCCAGGATTTTGGCGATCACCTTGGTGCCGAGACCGGGCACGCGCAACAATGCCTCTCGATCAGCGCGGTTGATATCCACGGGGAACCGTCCCCGGTTGCGCAGCGCCCACGCCAGTTTCGGATCGATGGCGAGGTCGAGCATGCCGTCGCTGCTGCCGGCCAGGATCTCCGGCTGCGAAAATCCGTAAAACCGCATCAGCCAGTCGGCCTGGTAAAGCCGGTGTTCGCGCATCAGCGGCGGTTTCTGCAAGGGCAGGGACGACGACGAATCCGGGATCGGGCTGAACGCGGAATAATAGACGCGCCGCAGATGGTAACTGCCATAGAGCCGCGCGCTGGTATGAAGGATGCCGTCATCGGTGGTGCTGTCGGCGCCGACGATCATCTGCGTCGACTGCCCACCCGGCGCGAAGCGTTCGCGCTTTTTGGTCCTCAGCGTCGGCTCGGCCTTTTCCTCCATCTTCTGGCGCAGCCTGGCCATGGAAAGCCGGATCGTTTCCGGCTTCTTTTCCGGCGCCAGTCTCTTCACCCCTTCGTCGGTGGGCAGTTCGACATTGATCGACAACCGGTCGGCGTAGAGGCCTGCTTTCTCGACCAGTTCCGGTGAACTTTCCGGAATGGTCTTCAAATGGATATAGCCGGAGAACTTCTCTTCCAGCCGCAGCCTTCGCGCCACCTCGACCATCTCGCCCATCGTCTCGTCGGGCGAGTGGATGACGCCTGAGGACAGGAAAAGGCCCTCGATGTAGTTGCGCCGGTAGAAATCCATGGTCAGCTTCACCACCTCGTCAACGGTGAAACGGGCGCGCCGCACATTCGACGACGAGCGGTTGATGCAGTAGCTACAATCGTAGATGCAGAAATTGGTCAGCAGGATTTTCAGCAGTGAAATGCAGCGCCCATCCGGCGCATAGGAATGGCAGATGCCCATGCCTTCGGTGGAGCCGATCCCGCCGGATTTCAGTGAATCCTTTTTCGCCGCGCCGGATGAGGCGCAGGAGGCGTCGTACTTGGCGGCATCGGACAGGATCGCTAGCTTTTCGCGGACGGTAAGTGCGCTCATTTGTTCATGATATGTTCTTCAGAGAGAACGCGCCACCTCATTTGATGGAGGCGGCGAAAAAGTGATCGCCACCTGATCGCAAGTCTCTCAGACCTCGTGCAGGTAGAGGTGATAATCCAGTTCGCTCACCGTGCGCGCCACGCGCAGATACTCGGACTGCTTGATCGCCACGAAGGTGCGGTGCAGGTCTTCGCCGAGCGCGCCCTTGAGGAAGCTGGATGCCCTGGCGGCCTCGATCGCTGCGCGCCAGTCGACCGGCATCGTCGTGCGCGTCACCGCTGCCTCGTAGCCGTTGCCGGTGGTTTCCGGGCCGGGATCGAGACCTTCGTCGAGACCTTTGATGATGCCGGCCAGCACGGTAGCGGCGATCAGGTAGGGGTTGGCGTCGACGCCCGACGGCCGGTGCTCGATGCGCCGGTTCTTCGCGTCGCCGGCCGGCACGCGTAGCGCCACCGAGCGGTTGTTGACGCCCCAGGTCGGCGCCACCGGCGCATAGGATTGCGACACAAAGCGCCGCCAGGAATTCGCATGCGGCGCAAACACCAGCATCGACTCGGCCATCGTCTGAATCAGGCCGCCGAGGCCGCGCAGCAGCGGCAGCGACCAGCTCTCGCCGCCGGCTTCGGCAAAGACGTTTCGGCCCGCTCTGTCCTGCAGCGAGACGTGGAAATGCATGCCCGAGCCGGCATATTTTTCGATCGGCTTGGCCATGAAGCAGGCGGTGACGCCGTGTCGGCGCGCCTGTGCCCGCACCAGCCGCTTCAGCATGACCAGGTCGTCTGCCGCCCGCATCACGTCCTTGCGGTAATTCAGCGTCAATTCGTACTGGCCAGGCGCATATTCGGAAATCACCGTCTCGGCCGGAATGCCTTGTGCCTTGGCAGCCGCATAGATGTCGGAGAACAGCGGCTCCATGCCGTGCAGGTGATCGACGGAATAGACTTCTGTCTTGCCCGAGACGCGGCCGTCGAGCACGGCGCGCGCCGGCTGCACCTTGCCGTCGGCATCGCGCTCGTTGGACAGGAGAAAGAATTCCAGCTCGAAGGCGCCGGCGGGATGAAGACCCTTGGCGGCCAGGATCTCCACTTGCCGTGCCAGCGCCAGGCGCGGATCCGACGACATCGGCTGGCCGTCGAGGTGATACATCTCCATCAGCAACTGGCCGCGTGGCGGGTTCGTGCCGTAGAGCGGCACCAGCGTGCCGGGGATAGGCCAGGCCCTGAGGTCGCCGTCACCGGTTGTCCAGATCAGCCCGGTTTCGTGCACATCCTCGCCGGTGATATCGAGGCCGAGGATCGAGATCGGCATGTGCCGGCCGCCCTCGAAGATGCTTTTCAGCTCATGCCGGCGCACGATCTTGCCGCGGCCGACGCCATTGGCGTCGGTCAGCACGATATCGAAGGCCTCGATCTCGGGATGGGCGTCGAGGAAGGCTTGCGCCTCGGTGGGCGTCGAGCCCGAAGGTGAGGTCATGATCTGTCCGGCTTTGCTTGGCGCGCCCATGTGTTAGCCGCTTGTCTCATGCCGCAAGCTTCGCCGCAACCGCGCCGAAGGCGGTGATCAGCCGGTTGATCTGGGCACCGGTGGTCGCCGGCGAGATCAGCATCATGTTGTGGAAGGGCGCGATCAGCACGCCGCGATTGACCAGCGCGACATGGATGGCGGCTTCCAGTTCCGGCGCATGCGCCGTCTCGGCCTCGGCGCCATTCCGCAGCGGGCCGGGCGCACAGATGAACTCGACGCGGGCGCCGACGCGGGCAACATGCCAGGGCAAGCGATACCGGTCGATGACGCCGGTCAGCCCGGCGTCGAGCCGCCGCGCCAGATCGTCCATGCGGGCATAATTGTCTTCGGTCATCACCTCTTCGAGCGTGGCGCGCATCGCCGCAAACTGCAGCGGATTGGCCGAGAGCGTCGTGCCCATGCCGGAATAACCCGGCTCCTTCTCCCTGTTGTAGGCTGCATAGCGCGAGGCGACACCGTCGCTCATGCCCCACACACTGGCCGGCACACCGCCGGCGATCGGCTTGCCCAGCACGAAGAAGTCCGGGTCCAGCCCGTATTTCCTGGTGTAACCGCCTAGGCCGGTCGAGATGGTGTGCGTCTCGTCGATCAGCAGCAGCGTACCGGCTTCGCGCGTCAGCCTGCGCAACGCGTCATGGAAGCCCGGATCGGCCAGCACCATGCAGGAATTGGTCAGCACCGGCTCGGCGATGACGCAGGCGACATCCTTGTCCCCATGCGCGGCCTCCAGTGCGGCGACATCGTTGAACTCGATCACCTTCGCCGTGCGGGTCAGGTCGCGGAATTCGCCCGCCAGTCCCGGCCGGTTGACCGGAACACCATCCACCAGCCGCACCATCGTCTCGTCGACCGAGCCGTGATAGCAGCCATTGAAGACCAGGATCTTTTCGCGCCCGGTAACGGCGCGGGCGACCCGCAACGCAAAGCGGTTGGCATCGGTCGCCGTCGTCGCGATCTGCCAGAACGGCAGGCCGAAATGCTGCTGCAGCAGCGGGCCGATGGCGAGTGCGTCTTCGGAGGGCAGCATATAGGTCAGGCCACGTCCGGCCTGGCGGCGGATGGCGCGCGCCACCGGCGGCGGCGAATGGCCGAACATCGAGCCGGTGTCGCCCAGACAGAAATCGTCGAGCCTGATACCGTCGATATCGGTTATGGTGGCGCCCCTGGCTCTGTCGACCAGGATCGGAAACGGCGTCGGCCAGTCGTTCATCCAGTGCATCGGCACGCCGCCGAAGAAGCCCGGCAGGCCATTACCGACCTTCGCCTGTGATTGCGGCCGCGCCTTGCGGAAGGCTGCCGCCTCGGTCTCGCGCAGATCGGCAATGCGATCGCGATCGATGCCGCCGATGGACGTCCTTGAACTGCCGCTATGCATGAAAACCCCTCTGGTCGTCTCTCATAGCCAATCCATGTCCGCGACCGCAATTGGCCGCGCGTCTGTCCTGCATTGGCTCAGCCGCTGGTGGCAACGCTTGACGCTGCTGGCGAAACCAGCGCCAATGAGGGGCAATTGTGGGTGCGGGGGGGAAAAATGCGGACGATCATTTGCGCGACGGGGCTGCTTTTGTCGGCCAGTATGGCCTGCGCCTCAGGTGGCATCTGGTGCAACGTCGACGATGCGGCGGTGGCATTCGAGGTCGGCGCCGGTGTCACCAGAGGCATGGGCGGCCCGACTTTCAACTTTCGCGGCGACCTCGAAATCAAGGCAAGGTCCGCTGACGACCATCTGCGCAAGACCGTGTTCGAGGATGCCAACCTCACCCAGTACTGGCTCGACGACAAGGATCTGCGGCTGAACATCTATCATGAGCACGAGGTGGCCCAGACCTTCAGCTCCGTCGAACTGACGATCCTGACCAAGGCCAGCGATGAAGGTGTCTATGACGGGCAGTACACGCTTGCCGTCTATGACAGCACCGCCGACAAGGACGGCGATGGCAACACCACCGATCTGACCGGCAAGGTTTCCTGCGGCGCCGAGTGATCCCAGACCAGGGTGTGTTGAGATTCAGGTCAGGCCGAGCCGAAAATGATGGCTTTCGAGAACCGGAGCGGAGCGGACGTTCGGGTCCGTGAGCACCGGAAGCGCAGTGAGCTGTCGTTTGCAGGCCGGCCTCACCTGAATTTCAGCACACCTTACGCCGTGATGTCGATGACGCCGCAATCGCCGGCCGCACTGCCGAAGGCGACGCGGCGCTCTTCCTTGTCCCACATCATCGAGGTGATGGCGCCCTTGCCCGGTCGCCGCAACAGCACTTCCTTGGCATCGGAAAAGCGTACCGCCATCACCATGCCGTCATCATAGCCGACGGCGACGACATCCTGGCTCGGGTGGCAGGCGACTGCCGTCACCATGGCGTTGCCGCGCGTGCCGAGTTCCAGGGGCGCCTTGCCCATCGGGCCGTCCTTGCCTGAAAACGGCCAGACGATCGCCGCCGGTGCACCGGAACTCGCCAGCCACTTGCCTTTCGCGCTCCATGACAGGCTTTTGACCTTGCCGGGATAGCCGCTCATGCGCATGTGTTTGCCGTCGGCAAGCTTCCAGCCGTGCAGGGCGTTCTCCTGCATCGTGGTGACTAGGAACGCACCGTCGGGCGAGAAGGTGATGCCGGTATGGGCGCCGGCCCATTCGAGCTCCGCCGGCTTGCCTTCGGTGGCCGGGAAATGCAGCGTCGCGCCATTGTAGCGGGCAACACCGAAGCGCATGCCCTTGGGCGAGAACGCCAACCCCTCGACCGAACGCGGATGGGCAAATTCCCTGGTCTTGCCGTCGGCGAAGCGCACGAAGGCGGTCTTGCCTGAGGCATAGGCGATGGCACCCTGCGGTCCGGCTGCGACGCTGGTGATCCATTTTTTCCCGGCGCTCGCCAGCTCCAGGAAGCTGCCGCCCGCGGCAACAGAAAAAATCTTGCCATCCTCGCCGCCGGTGATCAGCCGATCATTGGCCGCATCGTGGAAGGCGGCGAGCAGCCCGTCATTGGCTTGAATGGTCTTGTGGCCATGGTCGAGCCGGTGGACGGCACCATCGGCCATCGCGAAATGCGGCACGTCGCCGAGGAAGACGGCGGCGACGCAGTGGCCTTCGAGATCAAGCGGGGCGACGGTGGGCATGGGCTAGTTCAATTTCCTGCTTTTGGCGAACAGAGGTGAGTAGGTTTCCAGGTAGGCTTCATGCATGACGACGTAGAACCTCGTCCAAAGATCCGAAGTGTCGATGAAGTTGACGATTCGCCGATCGTCATCGTCATCAAAGGAACCCCAGGAAACCACGATATTCTCGCCAGACCGAGTCAACTCGGGAGCAAGGTCACCAAGACGGAAGAAGCGTCCTCTCTCTCGCGAAAAAAGTTGGATGACGTAAGGATAATATTCTATCTCGGTTGCGAAATTGGCGCACAAGTCCGACCTGCGCACTCGCTTTGTCATGAAATTTACCGGGCATCCGGCACGCAGTTTGCCAACAAGTCGTAGGGCCATCGGCCTTTAGACCGATAGCTTCTTTTTCACACTGCCCTGCTTGGCGTCAAGCTGCCGCCTGGCAGGCGTCAAAACTCTTCTTCAGCCGCTCGGCATCGAGTTCGCGGCCGATGAAGACCAGCCGGCTCTCATGCTTCTCGCCGTCCTTCCAGGCGCGCTGGTGATCACCCTCGATGATCATGTGCACGCCCTGGATGACGTAGCGCTCGTCATCGCCCTTGAGCGCGATGATGCCCTTCAGCCGCAGGATGTTGGGGCCTTCCATCTGGGTGATTTTCTCGATCCAGGGGAAGAATTTCTTCGGGTCCATCTCGCCGCCGCGCAGCGACACCGACTGCACCGTCACGTCATGGATGTCGGAAGGATGCGCGTGATGGTGGTGGTCATGCCCATTATGGTCATGATCATGATGGTCATGGTCATGGTCATGGTCATGGTCGTGGTCATGATCGTGATGGTCGTGATCGTCATGCGTCTCGAGGAAATGCGGATCGTTTTCCAGCGCCCTTGAAAGGTCGAAGGCACCGCGGTCGAGCACTTCCGATAGGGCGACGCCGGCGCGCGTCGTCCGATGGATCTTCGCCGCCGGATTGATGGCACGGATCGTCGCTTCGACCTTGGCGAGCTCTTCGGGGGTGACGAGGTCGGTCTTGTTGAGCACGACGACGTCGGCGAAGGCGATCTGGTCCTCGGCTTCCCTGGAATCCTTGAGCCGCAGCGGCAGATGCTTGGCATCGACCAGCGCCACCACCGCGTCGAGCCTGGTCTTGGAGCGCACATCGTCGTCCATGAAGAAGGTCTGCGCCACGGGCACCGGATCGGCGAGGCCGGTGGTCTCGACCACGATGGCGTCGAAACGGCCGGGCCGGCGCATCAGGCCTTCGACGACGCGGATCAGGTCGCCGCGCACTGTGCAGCAGACGCAGCCATTGTTCATCTCGTAGATTTCCTCGTCGGATTCGACGATCAGTTCATTGTCGATGCCGATTTCGCCGAACTCGTTGACGATGACGGCGTAGCGCTTGCCGTGGTTTTCCGACAGGATGCGATTGAGCAGCGTCGTCTTGCCGGCGCCGAGATAGCCGGTGAGAACGGTTACGGGGATCTGCGTCTGTGCGTCGCTCATGACTTGCCTCGAAAAATCTGGGCCTTGAAAAAAGCCTCGAAAAGGGATTGTCGGCTCCATATAGGACGTGTGCCGGGCTTTTGCACGAGGCAAACCGATGGGCCAAACCGGCTTGCCGGCATTGCCGAATTTTCATTTGGCGGGAGCCGCCGTCACAGCCTAGATCAGGAGACGGGGGGCCAATTCGAGAGGCACGATATGTCCGGAAAGCCATTGTCCATCTCATTGAGCCGGCGCAAGGCGCTCGGCTTGATCGCGGTGACTGCCGGCGGTGGTGCCTTCCTGCCGGCCGCGGCAATCGCTGCCCAGTCTTCGTCCTATGCCGGGCTGACCCTGTTCCAATCCGGCGCCGGCGTTTGTGCCATCACGCCCGAGGTGACCGAAGGGCCGTTCTATTTCGACCCGAAACTCGAACGTGCCGATGTCACTGAAGGCAAAAAGGGCGTTGCCCTCACCGTAAGGCTGCAGGTTGTCGACGCGACCTGCCGCCCGCTTGCCGGCGCCCGCGTCGACATCTGGCATTGCGATGCGCAAGGTGCCTATTCGGGCTACCCGGGACAAGGTGACGGCCGTGATGTCGACACGTCGGGCCAGACGTTCCTGCGTGGCTGGCAGAAGACCGATGCAAGCGGCATCGTTTCCTTCGCCACCATCTATCCCGGCTGGTATCACGGCCGCACCACCCATATCCATTTCAAGGTCTTCCCTGACGAGAATTCGGTGATGACCGGGCAGTTGTTCTTCCCCGACAGCGTCAGCGACCAGATCTTCACCACTGTCGCGCCATACAACGACAGGCCCGGCAAGCGTGACACCTCGAACGCCGGCGACGGCATCGCCAGGCAGGCCGGACCGCTGTCGCGGGCCGCACTGCACGAGGTGGAGGATGCCTATCAGGCGCTGATGATCGTAGCGGTGAAGCCCGGCTGAGCGACATTCCCTCACGCATCTGGTCCGCGGCGAAAACTCCGCTCGCGAAAAGTCGTTTGTCATCTAACTGAAATAAACATCTGGCATTAGCCACGGCGGACACCGCAATGCTTGCCGGCAAAGCTGTTTGGAGCGCCGGAATCTTTTTGATTGTCGATTGCCAACCGGCCGGCTGAGTCTATGCTGACCGCACCGGTACGGCCGAAGAGGGATGACCATGGCCAAGGCGGACAAGACTGCAACAATGAGCCGGCTGCATTCGGCGGCAAGGCTGGCAAGAACCGCGCTCGCGGCGCGGCTTCTGGCACACGGCTTCTATGCCGGCCAGGACCAGATCATGCTGGCGCTCGACCGTGAAGACGGCCAGACGCCGGGAAATCTCGCTGGACGCCTCGGCGTGCGCCCTCCGACCATCACCAAGACCATCAACCGCCTGCAGGCGCAGGGCTTTCTGGAAAAGCGCGCCTCCTCGGCCGATGCTCGCCAAGCCCATATTTTCCTCACCGACACGGGCCGCGACATCATCCACGCTATCGAGAAATCGGTGAAGAAGACCGAAAAGCAGGCGCTGAAGGGCCTCGACAAGAAGGACCAGAAGGCACTGTTCAAGCTGCTTGCCCGCATCGAGGCCAACCTCTCGAATGAGGAATTGGTGTTGATCGACGACGACGCCGAGACGGACGACTGATCGCCTGGTCCCGGCGCAACGATCAAGCCGCCTCCGTTGCAGCGCCTTGGATCAGCGATGACCAGCGCCCCGGCGTCATGCCATACGCCTTCTTGAATTGCCTGATGAAATGGCTTTGGTCGCTGAAGCCGGCCTCGATGGCGATCTGCGCCAAGGGCTCGCCGGCGGCAATCATCCGCCGCGCGCTCTGAAGCCGGCGCATCACCAGGAAGCGATGCGGGCTGGTGCAGAAGGCGGCCCGGAAATGCCGTGACAAGGCATAGCGGTCGAGCCCGGTGATCGCCTCCAGTTCGCCCGAGCTGACGGGGCGGCCGAAATTCTCCGTGAGATAGTCGCGGGCCAGCGTAGCCGCCCGCCATGCTGTCCTGGCAATCGGCTTCGCAGGCCGGCCGGCATGGCGGGTCAGGCTTTGCATCAGCTGGGCGAGGAAGTCGGCAACGAACAGCTCGTCGAGTTCCTCCTCCAGTGGCCCCAGCGCCGAAAGCAGCGTCGTGCAGAAGCTATCGTCCGTCAGCACGCCGTCCCTGACAAAGGGCAAAGACGCGCCGCCAAGACAGTCGAGCATCAGCGACGGTTCCAGATAGAGCATCCTGTAGCGCAATCCGTCCTCGGTGCCGGCACCACCGTCATGCAATTCGTCGGGATGCAGCACAATGATCTGGCCAGGCAGGCTGTGGCGCGTCGCGCCGAGGTAGCGAAACCGCTGCACGCCATGCAGCGTCACCCCGATCGCATAGGTGTCGTGGCGATGCAGGTCGAAGGCACTGCCATGGAACCGCGCCTCGATCCGCTCCATGCCGGCCGGATCGGAGGCGGAGATGATGCAGTTCTCCGCCGCGTCAACGCACAAACGTCCAAGACCCTCGAAGGCCTGGCTGTTTAGATCGTGCGACATCTTCTCCTTCAGCCTCGTATCGGGGCAAAGCTCGAATGGTCAATGTCTCATGTTCGATACGAAATTTGCAATCGTGCTCAGGCAGGATCTGCCGGTCTGGCAGAAACTCAACGTCACCGCCTTCCTGACCAGCGGCATCGTCGCCCAATTCCCGGACATCATCGGCGAACCCTACCGCGACCGCGCCGGCAATCTCTACAATCCGCTGTCGATCCAGCCGGTCATCGTGCTGTCCGCCGACCAGGCAACGCTGGCCGCAATCAACCGGCGCACGCTGGAGCGTGGCGTGACAACCTCGCTCTATGTCGAGGAGATGTTCGCGACCGGCCACGACGCGGCCAACCGTGCAGTCTTTGCCGAATTCGCACCTGAAGACGCAAAGGTGGTCGGTATCGCGCTTCGCGCCGAGAAGAAGGTGGTCGACAAGATCACCAAGGGCGCCCGCATGCACGACTAGGGTGCGCTGAATATGCCGGCCTGATCGGGGGTTTCGACGCACCTTCGCTCCAAAAGACTAAGCCTGCCGGGCGCTGTTGTTGTGCCAGCCGGCTTTGGCGTGGTGGCAGCCGACAATTGGCTTGCCGGCAAGCGGCATTTCCCGCAAAGGTGGGCTCCAGCCCAGCTTCCCATCCGGCCTGCAAGTGAGTGCTCCCCAAAGACATCCAGAAAGCGCAACGCCCCCGGTGGCGATCCTCTGCATGCTTTCCACCTACATCTTCTTCACCTTCCTCGACACCAGCAGCAAATATCTCGTCCTGGCCGGCGTATCCGTACTGATCGTCGCCTGGGTGCGATTTGCCGTGCATGTGGTGCTGGTCGGCACGCTTTTGCGCGGCTGGCGGCAACCGGTGCGGTTTCGCCCGGTCAACCTGCCGGCCCATGTCCTGCGTGGTCTGTTCCTGTTCGGCTCGACCATGTTCAACATCCTGGCGCTACGGTCCCTGCAACTGGCCGAAACCACCTCGATCTATTTCTTCGGGCCGATGGTCATCACCGCACTTGCCGGCCCGCTGCTTGGCGAATGGGCCGGCTGGCGGCGATGGCTGGCGATCCTGGCTGCTTTCGCCGGGGTTCTGATCATCACCCGGCCAGGTGTCGGCGTTTTCGGCATCGGGCATCTCTTTGCCCTCGGCTCGATGCTGTCGAACTGCTTTTACGTCATCATGACGCGCCGCATGTCGGCGACCGAGACGTCGGAAAGCCTGATCCTGTTTTCGGCACTGGCGCCGGCGGTGCTGCTTTTGCCCCTGCTGCCGTTTTCGTTTTCCCTGCCGCATGATGGCTGGCACTGGTTCGTCCTGCTCATGCTTGGCGTGTTCGGCGGCGTCGGCCACTGGCTGCTGGTCCAGGCCTACCGGCTTGCGACGACCACCGCATTGGCGCCCTATCCCTATTCGCAGATGGTATATGATCATTTCCGGCTGGATCGTCTTCAAACAGTTCCCTGACCGTTGGACATTGGTCGGCGCCGCGATCATCGTCGCCAGCGGCCTCTACATCGTTCATCGCGAGCATCGGCTTCGGCTGCAGAGCCGAGCGGCCTCCGATGTCGAAGCGGAGGCGTTGGCAAAAAAACTTTGATTTACTGCCGATCGATGGCATAACGCCGCCTTTAAACTGTTTAATGCATGTGGGAACCGGTTTCGGGACAACGACGTGCATAAGGACTGAAGCCGGTCGGGGAGCACAGGTCGCTGGCACAGAAAATCAAGCTTTCGACGATCGCGGATGCGCTCGGCGTCTCCACGGCCACGGTGTCACTGGCGCTGCGCGACAGCCCGCTGGTCGCCGGCACCACCCGCGACCGCATCAAGGAACATGCCCGCGCCATCGGCTATATCTATAACCGGCGCGCCGCCAGCCTGCGCACCTCGCGTTCGGGCATTGTCGGGGTCGTCGTCCACGACATCATGAACCCGTTCTTCGCCGAGATCCTGCGCTCGATCGAAAGCGAACTCGACCGCAGCCGCCAGACCTTCATCCTGTCCAACCATTATGACCAGCTCGAGAAGCAGCGCACCTTCATCGATACGCTGCTGCAGCTGGGCGCCGACGGCGTCATCATGTCGCCGGCCATCGGCACGCCGGCTTCCGACATCCTGATGGCCGAGGAGAACGGCCTGCCGGCGGTGCTGATCGCACGCACGGTCGAGGGTGCCGATGTGCCGGTCTTTCGCGGCGACGATGCCTATGGCACCGGGCTCGCCACCAACCATCTGATCTCGCTCGGCCACAAGCGCATCGCCATGATCGGCGGCACCGACCAGACCTCGACCGGCCGTGATCGCTACCAGGGCTATGTCAACGCCATGGAGGCGGCCGGGCTTGAGGTCAGGCCGTCCTGGCGCATCGCCGGCCCGCGCACCAAGCAGGCCGGCTTCGAGGCCGCCGGGCAGTTCCTGGCTCTGAAGGACAAGCCGACGGCTGCTTGCTGCTGGAACGACCTTGTCGCCATCGGCCTGATGAACGGCATCGCGCGTGCCGGCCTGGTGCCGGGCGTCGACATCTCGGTCACCGGCTATGACGATCTCGAAGAGGCGGCGATTGCGACGCCTGCGCTGACCACCGTCTGGAACGGCCAGCGCGAGGTTGGACGCCGCGCCGCCAGCGCGCTGCTGGACAAGTTGAACGGGCAGACGGTGCGGCCGTCGCAGGAACTGATCAAGCCGGAACTGCATGTGCGCCAGTCGACCGGCAAGCCGGTGGAGCGTGCATGACCAAGGCCGAACAATTGCAGACCGTCGCCATTCTGGTGCCGGGCGACTTCAACGATCATGCGGTCAAGCGCATCGACAACACCTTCAACCCGGTCAGGATCGAACGAGCCGATCCGGCGCTGGTCACCGAAGAAATGCGCAGCAACGTGCGTGGCATTGCCTCGTTCGCCGGCATCAATGCGGCGATGATGGATGCATTGCCCAATCTCGAACTCATCGCGTCCTTCGGCGTCGGCTATGATTCGGTTGATGTCGGCCATGCGGCCGCCAGAAACATCATGGTCACCAACACGCCCGACGTGTTGACCGAAGAGGTTGCCGACACCACGATCGGGCTGCTGATCAACACCATCCGCGACCTGCCGCGCGCCGAGACCTGGCTGCGTGACGGCAGCTGGCTGCGCAAGGGCAACTATCCGCTGAGCCGGCTGACCTTGCGTGGCCGCAAGGTCGGTATTTTCGGCATGGGCCGCATCGGCCAGGCGGTTGCCCGGCGGCTGGAAGCTTTTGGCCTGTCGGTCGCCTATCACAATCGGCGCCGGGTCGAAGGCTTGAGCTACCAGTACCACCCGACATTGAAGGGCCTCGCCGAAGCGGTCGACACGCTGATTTCGGTGGCGCCCGGCGGCGCCTCGACGGAGAAGGCGGTCAATGCCGAAATCCTGTCGGCGCTGGGCGCCAACGGCGTCTTCGTCAACATCGGCCGCGGCAGCACGGTCGACGAGGCAGCGCTGGCGGCAGCGCTCGCCAATGGCACCATCGCCGCCGCGGGCCTCGATGTCTTCGCCGACGAGCCGAACGTGCCCAAGGCGCTGCTCGATGCACCGAACACCTCGCTGTTGCCGCATGTCGGCTCGGCCTCGGACCATACACGCCGGGCCATGGCGGATCTGTGCGTCGACAATCTGGTCTCCTGGTTCGCAGAACGTCGTCCGCTGACGCCGGTGCCGGAGACTGTGAATGTGAAGGCCAAAGCAATTCCAGGAAAAGTGTGAAGCGCCTTTCCGTCCGGATATGCGGCAGGCTGCCACACTTTATTAACGTCCGTTTAACCATCTGAAATCATTCTTCATCCTGTCCGTGTTCGAGGATGAAGAATGATAAAAACGCTTTCCCTCGTGACAGCTGCCGCCGCGCTGTTTGGGAGCTTTCATGTGCTTTACGACGGCGGCGGTGAAAGTGCCGCCGATGCGGTCGCACCATCCAACAGCTACAGGCTGGTGGCCAATGGCGACCAAGGCAACTGCGCGGTCACACGCGGTGCGTCGGTTTCAGATGACCTGTCGCTGTTGACGATGGGGCCGAACTGCCGCCGGCTCTTGCCCGGTATCGAGCGGGCAAAGTTCTGGCGCCAGGAACAGGACGGCACGGTCGCCTTCAGCGCCAATGGCGTCGATCCGATCGTCACCTTCGCGGTTGCTGACGGTGACGGCTACGAATCCTATGCGCCGGCCGCACCATTGCTGTCGCTGGCGGCGACAGGTGATTTTAGGGACTGATTATTCCGCTGCGGCGCGCGCACCCGCTTTCGCCACGGCGTGCAGTCGCACGGCATCGCCGAAGGCACGGAAAATCTTGACCGAGTTGCTGTCCGAGTTGACCCAATATTCCGGATGCCATTGCACACCGACGGCGAAGGCGCGTGAGTCGCGCACCGAAACCGCCTCGACCGTGCCGTCACCGGCGACCGCCTCGATCTGCAGTTTCGAGCCCAGCCGGTCGATCGCCTGGCGGTGCAACGAATTGACCTTGATGTCTCCGGCGCCGAACACGCCGGCCAGGCAGCTGCCCGGCTTGATCGAAATGGTCTGGTGGATGGCGAAGCGCTCATCCTGATTGTCGCTCACCGGCGCGCGGTGGTCGAACGAACCCTCGCGCTCCTGGATCTCGGTGCCCAGCGTGCCGCCGAGCGCCACGTTCATTTCCTGGATACCGCGGCAGATGGCGAGCAGCGGGACGCCGCGCTCTATCGCCCTGCGAATCAGCGGGAGAGTGGTGGCGTCGCGCGCCGGGTCGTAGGGGCCATTGGCCTCGCTGGCGTCGCCGCCATAGAGCGAGGGGTGCACATTGGATTTCGACCCGGTGACCATGACCCCGTCGACCGACGAGAGAAGTTCGTCGAAGTCGAGCCTGTCGCCGAACGATGGCACCAGCACCGGAAACACGCCGGCACCGGCAATCGCCGCCTCCAGATATTGCTGCGGGGCGGCATGCCAGGTGTAGTTGTCGAACTGACGTACGTCGGTCGATATGGCGACGAGCGGCTGATGCATTTTGGCTCTGTTTTCCATCTGCAAAGGATGTCCTGCCTCCAAAATAGGCGATCCGCCGCCATTTTTCCATGACAAGTTTCACGTGTCGCATGGGCCACGAAACAGCCTGTTAGACTATAGTTGCAAGGCGGCTGGGCTTCGCCGTCAAATCGGGCCGCCGCGCTGGACTCGACCTCTTGCCTGTGTATTGTTTCGCGCCAACCGACACGGAAGCGAGGATTTTCCGAACGTCGGTCTGTCTGGTCCAAAAGGGAGGAACTTCATGGATCGTCGTTCATTCATTCGCAAGGCTGGTGTTACTGGCGTCGGTGCTGCGGCGGCGGCGGCCACGCTCGCGGCGCCGGCAATAGCCCAGTCCAATCCCAAGGTGACGTGGCGGCTTGCGTCGTCCTTCCCGAAGTCGCTCGACACCATCTATGGCGGCGCCGAGGTGTTCTCCAAAATGCTGTCGGAAGCCACCGATGGCAACTTCCAGGTCCAGGTCTTTGCCGCCGGCGAGCTCGTGCCCGGCCTGCAGGCCGCCGACGCCACCACGGCCGGCACGGTCGAGGCCTGCCACACGGTGGCATATTATTACTGGGGCAAGGACCCGACATGGGCGCTCGGTGCGGCGGTTCCCTTTTCGCTCAACGCGCGCGGCATGAACGCCTGGCACTACCATGGCGGCGGCATCGACCTGTTCAACGAGTTTCTCGCCACGCAGGGCCTTTTCGGCCTGCCGGGCGGCAACACCGGCGTGCAGATGGGTGGCTGGTTCCGCAAGGAGATCAACACGGTTGCCGACCTGTCCGGCCTCAAGATGCGCATCGGCGGCTTTGCAGGCAAGGTGGTGCAGAAGCTCGGCGTCGTGCCGCAGCAGATCGCCGGCGGCGACATCTATCCGGCGCTGGAAAAAGGAACCATCGACGCCGCCGAATGGGTCGGCCCGTATGACGACGAGAAGCTCGGCTTCTACAAGGTGGCGCCCTACTACTACTACCCCGGCTGGTGGGAAGGCGGTCCGACCGTCCACCTGATGTTCAACAAGGCGAAATACGACGAGCTTTCGCCGGCTTACAAGTCACTGCTGCGCACCGCCGCCCAGGCTACCGATGCCAACATGCTGCAGAAGTACGATTATCTGAACCCGGCAGCGGTGAAGCGGCTTGTCGCCGGTGGTGCGAAGCTGCGCCCATTCAGCCAGGAGATCATGTCCGCCTGCTTCGAAAAGGCCAACGAGGTCTATGCCGAAATGGAAGCCTCCAACGCGCCGTTCAAGAAGATCTGGGAATCGATCAAGGGCTTCCGCAAGGAGCACTATCTTTGGGCGCAGGTGGCCGAATACAATTACGACACCTTCATGATGGTCCAGCAGCGCAACGGCAAGCTTTAGCTCCTGTAAACCACTCCAATGTATTCATTCAAGGACCCCGGGCCTGTTCGCCCGGGGTCTTTCTTTTCAGGCTGGCGAGGAACTCACCTCGATCAGTATTCCGCCTGGCGCAAGGCAGTAGAAGGTGGTCGAATTGACGCCGCCTCGCGTCAGCTCCTGGACTTCGCCAGGCGCGGGGCCCGCATCGGCAAGCTCGGCCTGCTTTGCGTGCACAATGTCCGGTTTGCCGACGAAGAAGCCGACGTGAAAACCATCGGGATAGCTGGCTGCCCGTCCCTTGCCTGGTGTCATCAGGTTGAGGGAAAAACCGTCGGTGCCGCGTAGAACCGCGAAGGCATCCTTGCCGCGCATAGCGACAAGCTCGAAGCCGAAATGGCTGGTGAAGAAGCCGGCAAGAGCCGCGACTTCGGTGGCAATGAGATTGGCATGGTTCAGTTTCATGGTCCTTTGTCCTGTCGTTGGTTGAAGCGTTGACAGGCGTGGCTGCAGACCGTGAACCGGCGGGGCCGTGGCATCAGGAAATCCGGACATGACCCAACCGGCTCGCGGGTTTTGGCCTCGCTTGCCGGCAGTGGGTTCTCCCGCAAATCATGCGGTGAACGGGCCTCCGTTCAACAACGGAAGAAACCGGACTACCGAACCGGTCATGTCTTCTTCGGCGCGTACCCAATAACCGATCGATGGGTTGCCGGCAAGCGCGCACGGCCAAGCCGCAGCCGCTCAGCCCGCGCGCGGCACCACCAGCACCTTGACCTCGCCAGGCGCCGGCGGATTGGCGATCACCGCTGCCGCGTCTTCGAGCGCCACTTGCCTGGAGATCAGCCGGTCGATCTCGATTGCGCCCGATGCAATGAGTTCGGCGGCGCGGCGATGCGTGTAGGGATTGAGGAAGGAGCCGAGCACTTTCAATTCCCGGAACAGCAGGTCGAAAGGCTCGAATTCCGCTTTCATGCCTTGCGGCGTCACGCCGACGATGACGACCTTGCCGCCGGCGCGGGCCAGCCGCATCGACTGCTCGACGGTCTCCCGCACGCCCGCGCATTCGAAGACGACGTCGACACCGCCTGGCGCCAGGCCCGTTGGTCCGGCGACGGCATTGATGACATCGGCGGCGGTCGGATCGACCGTCGCCGTGGCCCCGAGATCTTCGGCGAGCGCGCGCCGCGAGGCCTGCCTGGTCGACAGGATGATGGTCGTGGCCCCGGCCAGGCGCGCCAGCTGCACCGTGAGCAGGCCGATCACGCCGCCGCCAAGCACGGCCACCGAGCTGCCTGGCCTGATTTCGGCCAGATCCACGCCATGCAGGCAACAGCCGAGCGGTTCGCAGAAGGCACCATGCGTCGGCTTCAGGTCGGCAGGCAGGATGAAGGCTTGCTTCTGCGGCAAGGCAAGGTATTCGGCAAAGCCGCCATCGCGATGAATGCCGATGGCACGCAGGTTGCTGCAGAGGTTGACCCGCCCTGCATGACAGTGCGCGCAACGCCCGCAGGCGATGTTGGGGTCGCCGGTGACGCGGTCGCCCACGGCAAAGCCGGAGACGGATTCTCCGAGCGCCTCGACGATGCCGGAGAATTCATGCCCGGGCGTCACCGGTGGCGTGCACGGGAATTCGCCGTGGAACAGATGCCGGTCCGTGCCGCAGACGCCGCAGGCTTCAACGCGCACCAGAAGCTCATCAGGCCCGATGCTGGGCTTGTCGACCTCGCGCAGCGCGATGCTGCCCACCGCTTCCAGCCGAACCGCTTTCATGATCGTGGCCATGCCGGGTTCAGTTGAAGCTTGGCGGTTGCGACAGGTCCGGCTGGGGTGCCGCCGGTTTGGCCGGCGGCGTGTCGCCGAAACTCGGTGGTTGCGACAGATCAGGGGCGGCAGGAGCGACCGGCGCCGAGCCGCCGTCGGCCGGCGGTGTGCCAAGCGGCGACAGGCCGGGGACTTCCGGCACCTTGTAGTCGATCGTGCCGGGATCGACCACCGTGCCCTTGTAATGCATCACCATCTGCGGGAAGGCGATGGTCAGCCCGATCATGATCACCTGGATGCAGACGAAGGGCACCGCGCCCCAATAGATCTGCCCGGTGGTGACCGGTGCGATCTGTTTGCCGGTGATGCGGTCGAGATAGGGCACGCGCGCAGCGACCGAGCGCAGGTAGAACAGCGCGAAGCCGAAGGGCGGGTGCATGAAGCTGGTCTGCATGTTGACGCCCAGAAGCACGCCGAACCAGATCAGGTCGATGCCGAGCTTGTCTGCGGCCGGCGCCAGCAGTGGCACGATGATGAAGGCGAGTTCGAAGAAGTCGAGGAAGAACGCCAGGAAGAAGACCAGCATGTTGACGCCGATCAGGAAGCCGACTTCGCCACCCGGCAGCGAGGTCAGCAGGTGCTCGACCCAGATGTGGCCGTTGACGCCGTAGAAGGTGAGCGAGAACACCCGCGCGCCGATCAGGATGAACAGGACGAAGGACGACAGCCGCGTCGTCGAGGTCAAGGCCTGCTTGACCACGTCCAGCGACAGCCGCCCCTTTGCCGCCGCCATGATCAAGGCGCCGACAGAACCCATGGCGCCGCCCTCCGTTGGGGTGGCGATGCCGAGGAAGATGGTGCCGAGCACCAGGAAGATCAGCGCCAATGGCGGGATCAGCACGATGATCACCTGCTGTGCCAGCCTGGACATCATGTTGAAGTTCAGGCGTTTGTCGGCAATTGCCACGACGTAGATGAAGAGCACGCCGGCGGTGGCGCCGAGAATGTCGGCATTGTCGCCATGCGCCGGCGCGAGATAGCGATACGCCGCGTAGGAAACCGCCAACGTGACCAGCAATGCCGCCAGCAGCGACAGAACGCCGTGGCCGAGCGTGCGGGCCTCCAGCGGCAGCGCCGGCACCGATGCCGGCCGGACGATCGACATGATCAGGATGTAGAGCGCGTAAAGGCCGGTCAGCACCAGGCCCGGGATCAGCGCGCCCGCATACATGTCGCCGACCGAGCGGCCGAGCTGGTCGGCCAGCACGATCAGCACCAGCGACGGCGGGATGATCTGGGCGAGCGTGCCGGATGCGGCGATGACACCGGATGCCAGCCGGCGGTCATAGCCGTAGCGCAGCATGATCGGCAGCGAGATCAGGCCCATGGCGATGACGGATGCCGCCACCACACCGGTGGTTGCTGCCAGCAGCGCGCCGACGAAGATCACCGCATAGGCAAGGCCGCCGCGGATCGGTCCGAACAGCTGGCCGATCGTGTCGAGCAGGTCTTCGGCCATGCCCGATCGCTCGAGCACGATGCCCATGAAGGTGAAGAACGGAATGGCAAGCAGCGTGTCGTTCGACATCACCCGGCTGCCGTAGAAATTATCCGGCAGGGCGTGCAGAAGCGGCCAGGCGAGATTGATCGATCCACCGGAATAGGGCGAGAGAAGCACGCCGATGAAGAAGAACATCAAGCCGTTGGCGGCCAGCGAAAACGCGACGGGGTAGCCGATCAGCAGGAAGATGATCAGCGAGGCGAACATGATCGGCGCCATGTTCTGGGCGATCAACTCCATCATGAACGCACCTCTTCGGCCAGCGCCTTGGCTTCGAGTTCGGCCTGCTCATGTGCCGATATGAACGGATTGGGGTCGTCCATATCGCCGCGCATGATGGCGATCTTCTTGATGATCTCGGAGATGCCCTGCAGAGCGAGCAGGAAAAAGCCGACCAGCAGGATGGCCTTGGCCGGCCAGATGATCAGTCCGCCGGAGTTGTTGGACATCTCGCCGCTGCGAAACGACAGCGACACGTAGGGAACGAAATAGATCACCATCAGCGTCACGAACGGCATCAGGAAGAGGATGTGGCCGAGCAGGTCGATCCAGTGCTGCACGCGGCGCGAAAACATGCCGTAGACGATGTCGATGCGGATATGTTCGTTCTGCTTCAGCGTATAGGCGGCAGCCAGCATGAAGGCTGCGCCGAACAGATACCACTGCAGCTCCAGCCAGGCGTTCGAGGATATGTCGAAGATCTTGCGGATGATGGCGTTGGCGGCGCTAACCAGGATCGCCAGCAGGATCAGCCACGACACCCATTTGCCGATGAATTCGTTAGCGCGATCAATGGTCCTGGATAGAGCGAGAAGCCCTGCCATGCATTCCTCCCTGTGCCGGAGGCGTGCCGGCTTCCCCCTCAGGTCCGTCACGCCGTGTGGTCCAACGGTATGCCGCGCGTGGATTGACGGGTCAACAAGGATGGAGGCAGCAAAGGTCATCGCATCGGCGGGCAGGTCCGGATACTGGCCGTCTGCCCCGGCGTCATGCAACCAAAGTCTGATGGTTTCAGGCGATTTTGGCGGTGTCGCGGCCGGCACCGATCAGCACCAGGATGGCGACCAGGAACAGATACATCCAGGCGTCGCGCCATTCGACCGGGAAATAGCCGGCCCACAGCGATTCGGCCATGCCGAAGGCGGCCGCACCGAGCGCTGCGCGCGGCGGCGAGAGATAGCCGCCGACCGCGGTCACGAACAGGATCTTCAAGCCGTAGACCAGGCCTGACCCGAAGCTGACGTTGCCGTAATAGAGGCCGGCCATGACGCCGGCCAGTGCAGCGCAGAAACCGCCGAACAGCACCGCATGCCGGAACACCGCGCGCACGTCGACACCGCACATGGCGGCCGCCTTGGGATCGTCGGAGACGGCGCGCCAGCGCCGGCCGAAGCTCGAACGGGCAAATGCCCACGCAGCCAGCACGATTGCAGCCAGCACCACCGCGCAGTCGATGAGCTGGATGAGCGTCAGCGTTGCCTTGAAGGTTGCGTCCTGCGCGAAAACGACGGGCTGTGCCAGCATCGGCGGCAGCCACAGATCATGCGTGTCGGCGGCGATACGGCTTGCTTCCGACAACAAAAGCAGGATGCCGAGCGTCGTCACCACGATCGCATTGGGCGAGCGGTCGGCCAACGGTTCGAAGACGCTGCGCGACAGCACGTAGCTGACCAGCGCGGAATACAGGAAAGCCGCGGCGACGCCGAGTCCCACCGCAGCCAGCAGCGTCAGCCACAGCACCTGATAGCCGAAAGCCGCGGTGAGGATCATCGTCTGGCCGCAAAACGCAAACAGTGCGCCATAGGCAAGATTGGTGCGGTGCAGGATGCCGTTGGTCAGCACGTAGCCGAAGGCGAGCAGCGCGTAGAGCGCCCCCGAATGCAGCCCGTTCAGCACCTGCTGGAAAAAATAGAGCATGCAAAACCCTCGGATCATGCCGTCCCGAAGCAACGGTTTTGACGACGACATGTTCAAAAAGGCTGCGGGAACCGCATCCTCACGAAGGTTTGCATCGCTGAATCTAACTTGTCAAATGCGATTTATCGGTTAGATTTCGAGCATGACGGTATCCTGGACCCCGCACCGCTTCACCGGCGGCCTGCTTGCGCTCGACACGGCGAACACCGTGGTGCTGCGCGGCGATCCGGAGAAAACGTTCGACCGCTTCGATGATCCGGCCGAGATCGCCCGCTTTGCCGACGCGGCGAGCGGCTTTCGCGCCGCCGAACTGGGCGACCGGCAACTGGCGGTATCGTCGCCCGTCGCAATCGCGCCCGTCGTGCTGTCGATCCGCGAGGCGACGGACCGGCTGTTTCGTGGCGCGGTTTCGAAAGGCACGGTTGCCACCGCCGATCTGCCCGGGTTCTTGAGCGCCTGCGCGGAGGGGCTGGCTGGCAGCCAGACTGAAATCGGGGCGCCGGGGAGGCCGTTCGGCGACCCGGTGACACCGATCGCCTTCGAGGCGGCGCTGGCGGTTTCCGCCCTGTCGCTGCTGCGCGACGACACCGTCGCAAGGCTGAGGATCTGTCCCAACTGCACCTGGCTGTTCGTCGACAGAAGCCGCAATTCCAGCCGTCTTTGGTGCGACATGGCGGTATGCGGCAACCGTCAGAAGGCAAGTCGTCACTATCGTCGCCGCCGCATGGCGGCCAATGAGGTCAAGGATGCTTAGAAGTCTTTCCCGCTCGATCGTTGTCGGCGCTGCATTGATTGCCGCCGTTGCGCTCGGTGCCTGCCGCGATACCGGCAACGACGAAGGCAAGCTGTTCGAGATTTCCGGCAAGATATTCGTCTTCAACTACCGTCTCGCCAGGGCGACCTATGTCGTCACGCTGCGGCCGCTAAAGCCAATGGGAGACGGCCAGGTGGCGGTCGCCAGCTTCCAGGATCCCGCCGGCGGCGCGCCTTTGATGGTCGAGCAGAAGGTCTGGCCGAAGCTCGACAAGGTGACCCTTGAGAGCCCGGCCCTGACCTGCGTCGTCAAGAACAAGCCCTATGCGATCGCCATCAGCATCAAGGGCGCCGATGGCGCCATCCTGCAAAAGATCGACACCACGTTGATGTCGACGGAGGACCAGTCGGTGCTGCCCGACCGGCCGCTGGTCATCGATCAGCTCTACACGGCCAATCCCGATCTCGTCGGCCATCCCGACGGCAAGTTGCCGGGTGAACCGAAGCCGGATTGCTCCAAAGGCATCTGACGCGCAGAAATTTAGTGCGCTAGGCAGCGTCCGTGGAGTGGTTTCGCACCCAATTCGAGATCGCCTCGGACCGTTCGTTGCGGTACCTTCGATTTTGTTTGACCTGCCTTGCAAGGGGAGAAAGGATGCGTCATCCGACTCCGAACGTTGGCTGCCTGCTCCCACGCGGCCTCCGCAGAGGAAATGCCTGATGACGCTGCACGATGTCGCGCTCGACGACAAGTTCGACCTCGCAAAGGAGCGCATCTTCCTGTCCGGTGCGCAGGCGGTCATCCGCATGCTTCTGATGCAGCGCGAGCGCGACCGTCGCGCCGGCCTCAACACGGCGGGCTTCGTTTCCGGCTATCGCGGCTCGCCGCTCGGCGGGCTCGACATGCAGTTGTGGAAGGCCAAGACGCATCTGGCCCAGGCCGACATCGTCTTCCAGCCCGGCCTCAACGAGGAGCTTGCCGCCACCGCTTGCTGGGGATCGCAGCAGGCGGAACTGCTGGGCGAGGGCACCCATGATGGTGTCTTTTCGGTCTGGTACGGCAAGGGGCCGGGCGTGGATCGTTCGGGTGACGTGTTCCGCCACGCCAATCTCGCCGGCTCGTCCAAACATGGCGGTGTGCTCGCCCTGATGGGCGACGACCACATGGCCGAATCATCGACCAACGCGCACGCCACCGAATTCCTGTTCGTCGACACCATGGTGCCGATCCTCAATCCGGCCGGCGTCCAGGAGATCATCGATTACGGCCTCTACGGCTTTGCCATGTCGCGCTTTGCCGGCACTTGGGCGGCCATCAAATGCGTCAAGGACAACATCGAATCGACGGCTTCGGTCGATGCCTCGCTCGAACGGCTGAACATCGTCGTGCCCGATTTCGACATGCCGCCCGGCGGTCTCAATATCCGCCACGAGATCGACATGCTCGGCCAGGAGGAGCGGCTGCATGAATACAAGCGCGCCGCTGCCTCCGCCTTTATCCATGCCAACGGGCTGAACCGCATCGTCTATTCGGGCGGCCGCAACCCGAAGCTCGGCATCATCACACTGGGCAAGAGCTATCTCGATGTCCGCCAGGCGTTGGAGGACATCGGCATCGACGAGGCGGCCGCCAACCGCATTGGCGTGCGGCTGTTCAAGGTCGGCTGTCCCTGGCCGCTCGACCTGCAGCATATCGCCGACTTTGCCCGCGGCCTCGACACCATCGTCGTCGTCGAGGAGAAGCGCTCGCTGATCGAGGTGCAACTGCGTGAAAGCCTTTACGGCACCGCCTCGCAGCCGGTCATTGTCGGCAAGAAGGACGAGCGCGGCGACTGGCTGTTTCCAGCCAAGGGTGCGCTCGACCCCAACGAGATCGCCATCGCGCTTGGCGAGCGGATCGTGCGGACGATCGGACCGTCGGACGAGATTTCGGCGCGGGTGGCAAAGCTGCGCCAGTTCCAGGCGATGTTGGCGGATGCCACCGACATCGGCTCGCGCACCCCGTTCTTCTGTTCCGGCTGTCCGCACAATTCCTCGACCAAGGTGCCGGACGGCTCGATCGCCGCTGCCGGCATCGGTTGCCACTTCATGGCGCTGTGGATGGACCGCAACACCCTCGGCTTCACCGCGATGGGCGGCGAGGGCGCGCAATGGGTTGGCCAGGCGCCGTTCTCGAAGCGCGACCACATCTTCCAGAATCTCGGCGACGGCACCTACAACCATTCCGGCACGCTAGCGATCCGCTTCGCACTGTCGACCGACGCCAACATCACCTACAAGATCCTCTACAACGACGCCGTCGCCATGACCGGCGGCCAGCCGCACGAAGGCGGCCTGACCGTCGACATGATCGCCAGGCAAGTGCGCGCCGAAGGGATCAACCGCATCGCGATCGTCACCGACGAGCCGGACAAATATGCCGGCAAGGCCGAATTCCCGGTCGGCGCCACCATCCATCACCGCGACGACCTCGATCTCGTCCAGCGCGAGCTGCGCGGCGTCAAAGGCGTGTCGGTGCTGCTTTACGACCAGACCTGCGCGGCCGAAAAGCGCCGCCGCCGCAAGCGCGGCACCTTTCCCGATCCCGACAAGCGGGTCTTCATCAACGAACTGGTCTGCGAAGGCTGCGGCGATTGCGGCGTGCAGTCGAACTGCGTTTCGATCCAGCCGGTCGAGACCGAATTCGGCCGCAAGCGCAGGATCGACCAGTCGAGCTGCAACAAGGATTTCTCCTGCGTCAACGGCTTTTGCCCGTCCTTCGTCACCGTGCACGGCGCCAAGATCCGCAAGGCCGAGGGGACGGCCGGCAAGGCCGACCCGCTGGACGGCGTGCCGACGCCCGCCGAATTCCCGCTTGGCGAGCAGGGCTGGGCGGCGATCATCGATGGCGTCGGCGGCACCGGCGTCGTCACCGTCGGTGCGGTGCTCGGAATGGCGGCCCATCTCGAGGACAAGGGCTGCGGCATGATCGACATGGCCGGCCTCGCGCAGAAGGGCGGCTCGGTGTTCACCCATGTCCGCATCGCCCGCACCCCGGACGACATCCATGCCATCCGTGTCTCGGCCGGCAAGGCCGATCTCGTGCTTGGCTGCGATCTCGTCGTGTCGGGCGCCAAGAAAGTGCTGACGGCGGTGCGCGAGGGCCACACCATCTTTCTCGCCAACACCGCCGAGATCATGCCCGGCGAATTTGCCCGGTCGGCCGATTTCTCGTTGCCGATCGAGCGCCTGAAGAAGGCGATCCGCGCCGCCGCCGGCGACGGCAAGGCGCATTTCTTCGACGCCACGCGCACGGCCACCGCGCTGTTCGGCAATTCGCTCGGCGCCAACATGTTCATGCTCGGCTTTGCCTTCCAGCACGGCGGCTTGCCGCTTTCGGCCGAAGCTGTCGAGAAGGCGATCGAGCTCAATGGCGAAGCCGTGGCGATGAACATCGCCGCCTTCCGCTGGGGCCGCCGTGCCGCCCATCAGCCGGATTTCGTGCGCGGCCTCGTCGCCCAGCCGGGCAAGACCGGGCAGGCCGCGGCGATCGCCGAGACGCTGGATGACATCATTGCCCGCCGCGTTGCTTTCCTGACCGCCTACCAGAATGCCGCCTACGGCAGGCGTTATGCCGGAAGGATCGCCGTCCTGCGCACCGCCGAAGCCAAGGCCGTGCCCGGTTCGACCGCGGTGTCGGAGGCTGCCGCCAGGAACCTGTTCAAGCTGATGGCCATAAAGGACGAGTACGAGGTGGCGCGGCTCTACACCGATGGTTCCTTCGCCGCCGAATTGGGCAAGCAGTTCCAGAGCTACGAGAAACTCGAATTCCATCTCGCCCCGCCGATCATGGGCCGCCGCGGCAATGACGGCACACCGAGGAAATCGAGCTTCGGCCCCTGGATGATGAAGGGTTTTCGCCTACTGGCGGCGATGAAAGGTGTGCGCGGCACCGCCTTCGACCTGTTCGGCTACACCGCCGAGCGGCGCATGGAGCGGCAACTTCTTGTGCAGTACGAGGCGGATCTGGACCTCGTCGCCAGATCGCTGGCGCCGGCCGGGGTCGATGCGGCAATTGCCCTGGCCTCGGTGCCGGCTCTCATTCGCGGCTATGGCCACGTCCGCCAGGCCAGCGCCGAAAAGGCGGCCGGCGAACGCAAAAGGCTGCTCGAACGTCTGTCGAACACGTCGGCACGGCCGAAACTTCAAGCTGCCGAATGATCGATACGCCTTGTTTACCTGAAGCCCAGTTTCCCAGCCGATCCTGCATCTGCGCGCCCTCGGCAACCGAGCCGAAACCACTGTTCTAAGCCTTTCTTAAGGCGGACGTGGCATGACAGGGCTTAGCGTTGGGCCGACGATATGGGCAGGACAAAGACCGAAAACATCCCACCGGATGTTTATATCCAGTTTGTGCGGTCGTTGTTCGACAACGCCCACATGCTGGTGATTGGCGGCGTGTGCTACTGGATCCTCGGATTCATGATCTACTTTCGCACGCACAATCCATTGTTCCTGGCTTTCTCCTTTACTCTACTGTCCATCAGCCTCTTCCGTTACTTCGGCATTCGCGCCTTCCGCAAGGCGGGCGGTGTCATAGCCAATGTCGACGAGGCGCGGCGGTGGGAGCGCAACTACATCCTCAAGGGCAGCCTGCAGGGCCTCGGGTTGGGCGCGCTCTGCTTCATTTCGATCTATGTGTACCCTGACCCCTTTGCCGAACTGGCCGCGACGTCGCTGGCCATTGCCACCCTGGTCACGGTTGTTGGCCGGAACTACGGATCTCCGCGCATGGTGCGGATTTTTTCCGTGACCTTCATTGGTCCGGCGGCACTTGCACTCTTGCTGCGCATGGATGTCCCTTCGGTCGTTCTCGGGTTGATGATCATCCCGTTGACTTTCATCACCATCAACAGCGCCGATCACGTCCGCAACGTGCTTTTCTCGGCCGTCATTGGCCACAAGGAAGCGAGGAAGCTCGCCCTCAGGTTCGATCGCGCCCTCAACACCATGTCGCACGGCCTTGTCATGCTCGGCCCCAACGGCCGCGTGGCGGTGGCCAATGCCGAGGCCGCGCATTTGATGTCGCTCAAGTCGCCGGATGCGCTGCTCGGGCGGTCGATCCACGGTCTGTTGATGCGCGGTGTCGCCGGCGGCATGCTGGCGCCGAAGGATTGCCGCTATATCGAGGCCCAGTTGACGCGCGCCCTGCGCGAAGGCCGCGACCGCAAGGTGCTGGTTTCGCTCGCCAACGGCCAGCACTATGAATTCTCGGCTCGCGAGGGCAGCCAGGAGTTGGGCGTCATTACCTTCGAGGACGTCACCGCCCGTGTCGAGGCGGAAGACAAGATCCGCTTCATGGCCCGCTACGACAACCTCACCGGCCTGCCCAACCGCGCCTATTTCCACGAACTGGTCGGCGAGGCCATGGCGTCCGGCGACGGCGACCGTCTCTGCGGGCTGGCAGTGCTCGACCTCGACGATTTCAAGAGCGTCAACGACACGCTTGGGCACCCGATCGGCGACGGGTTGATCTACGCCGTCGCCGAGCGCCTTGCCGCCATTGCCGGGCAAGGCATCACGGTCAGCCGTTTCGGCGGCGACGAATTCATGATCTTCTTCGACCGCGTCGAGGACGAGAGCCATCTGACCGGCCAGCTCGACGAGATTTTCGCCGGCCTGCAGGGGGAGGTCGACGTCGCCGGTCACGGGCTGCGCATCCAGGCCAGCGGCGGCGCGGTGCTGTCGCGGGTCAAGGATACCGATGTCGACGCCATGATCGTCAAGGCGGACCTGGCGCTCTACAAGGCCAAGGAACTCGGCAAGAACAGCTGGCGGCTGTTCGAGGCCTCGATGGATGCCGCCTTCCGCAACCGTCAGCTGATGAAGGCAGATCTGCGCACCGCCGTGGAAAGCAAGGCCCTGCGGGTGGTCTATCAGCCGATCGTGGCGATGAGCACCATGCGTATCGCCAGCTGCGAGGCGCTGTGCCGGTGGGATCATCCAGATCTCGGGCCGATCTCGCCCAGCATCTTCATTCCGCTGGCCGAGGAAATGGGCATCATTTCCGAGATCAGCACCTTCGTGCTGCAGGCGGCCTGCACCGAATGCGCCAAATGGCCGGACCAGACGACCGTCTCGGTCAATCTCTCCGCCAAGGATTTCCGCAGCCGCGACGTGGTCCAGAAGGTTCGTGACGCGTTGATCAGCTCTGGCCTTGCCGCCGGCCGGCTGGAGATCGAGGTCACCGAAACGGCGCTGCTCGACGACAAGTCGCTGACCCGCCAGTACATCGAGGAGCTGAAGCAGCTTGGCGTGCGCATTGCGCTCGACGATTTCGGCACCGGCTATTCGAGCCTGAGCTACCTGCACAAGCTGCCGCTCGACAAGATCAAGATCGACCGTTCGTTCCTGATAGACGTCACTCAGAACAGCCGCTCGCTCGAACTGCTCAAGGGCATTGTCAATTTGTCACGGCCGCTCGGACTTTCCGTGACGGTCGAAGGTGTAGAGACCTTCGAGCAGCTCAAGATCCTGGCCTTGCAGGTCAAACCGGATCTCGTGCAAGGCTTCCTCTTCGGCGCCGCGCTTAGTGCGTCGGGTATCGAGACGATGTCGAGTGCCACCTGGCCATTCGTCGCTGACCTGCGCCTCACCGGCAAGCGGACAGCCAGTTAGTATCCTGCTTTTCGAAGTTGGCTCTTGGCAGCCTCCTCCTCCTGCGAGTTGTTCAATAGTAGACATTTTCAAACGGACGTCCGGCCGTTAACGTTAACAGAAGGTAAATCAACAATATCGCAATTTCAGCTTGTGTCTCATTTCAGCTCGAATAGCCTATCCGCAGGCGGAATTTTCGAGGACAGACAATGGATGCTGCACGGGCAGTAGGGAGTGCGTCTGGCGGGGTCAGCACGGCTGGGGATTCGGTGTTGAACCGATCGATCATGCAACTGCTGGAGCATGTCGATTATCGCCTTATTACAGGAGGCGAGGATCTGGAGGCGATCTACCGACTTCGCTATAAATCCTACCTGCGCTCAGGCATGTGCGGTCCGATCGCCAGCGGGATGTTCGAGGATCGCTGGGACAATCTGCCCAATTCCTACCGGTTCGGTGTCTATTGCTATGGCGAATTGGTCAGCACGATCCGCTTCCACTACATTTCCAGCGAGCACCCGTATTCGCCCTCCGTCGATGCCTATCCGGAAATACTGATCGAGCGACTTGCCCGCGGAGAAACCTTCATCGACGGAACCCGGTTCGCAACCGATCCCGACAGCGCACCGGCGCCCGGAGTGCTGCCTTTTCTGACACTCAGGCTTGCCATGGTGGCCTCGCGCTACTTTGGCCAGGACTCGGTCCTTACGCCGGTCAAGATCGAGCATTCCAATTTTTATGCCCGTTACTTCAATGCCGTGCAGAGGACTGAGGGCAAAGAGTTTCCCGGCGTTCTTACTCCGATCGCACTGTTCGAGATCCCTGCCGGCGAAAACATGCGCCTGACACTCGAACGGTTCCCATTCTTCAGGTCGACGCCGACCGAACAGCGGCTGATGTTTGCCAATCCGGCCATCAACCGACTGACACCCTTGTCCATCGTGCCGACAGCGAAATATTATCGCGAAGCCGCCTGAGGCCGCGCGATTTTCGCGAAGCGCCTGGACCTTTCCGGCCACTTCTACGTTCTGGATGACGTCAAGGGCGCTGCCGCGCCCCGGGCATCGCCGCGAAGTCTTTGAAGGAACCCGACATGCACATCTCGCAGCTCGCGCTCACGCCGCTCATCTCGCTGATCGCCGGCGTGCTGATACTCATCATGCCTCGGCTGTTGAACTACATTGTCGCGCTCTATCTGATCGTCGTCGGTCTGCTCGGGCTTTTCCCGCATCTTGCCGGCTGAAGGGTCCGTCAGCCGGCGAAGAAACGCAGCGCCGCGGCGACGATCGCCTCAGGCGCATCTTCCTGCATGAGATGGCCGGACCCGGGAACAAGGGTCAAGGCGCAGTCAGGCAGCAGGGCGGCCAGCCTGTGACCGCTCTGCGGAGGTATCCAGCGATCCTCTTCTCCCCACAGCAAGGCCACGGGGCAGCGGAATTCGCCGTAGAGCGGTTCGACTTCGTCGGTGAAACCCTGATCCATCTGGGCGATCTGGCGAAAGAAAGCCGGTCGGCCGATTGGTCCCGTCCATGGCGCGATGTAGGGTTCCAGTTCGCAGTCCGATAGCAGCCTCGCGGCGGCGCCCGAAACATACGCTCTCAGGATTGCCGTCTGGATATAGTCCGGCACGCCGGCGAAGGCTGCCTCATGCTGCCGGACATGCTGGACAAAGGGCGAGCCCCAAGGCCGCACCGCCACCGGGTCGATCAGCAGCAGCCTTTCATAGTCGCACCCATCGATCAGATGCGCGCGCAAGGCGGTGGCCCCGCCAAAATCATGGGCGATGGCCTTCGGGCTCTCAAGTTCCCAGAAGGCCAGCATCGCCGCCAGCGCCTTGTTCTGGATGCCCAGCGAAACGTCCTGGCCTTCCCGTTTGTCGGATCGCCCATATCCGGGAAGATCGTAGAAATACAGCTTATAGTCGCGCGCCAGCTCCGGGGCGACGCGGTGCCAGACATGGGAGGAGAACGGCGTGCCATGGATGAGCACAAGTGGCGGACCGGAGCCGGCCGTGCCCCAGGCGATGCCGGTGCCGTTCCAATCGAATCTGCGTGTCGGCGCAATCATGGTGGTTCGTCCGATGGTGTCGGCGACGATAGCCTTTCCTGATGTCGCCGAAAAATGTGAAATTATCACAGCGCGTTCAGTGCCGCTGACAGGATCGCCGGCGCCGGCTGTGGCTGGCTGCTGGCAGCCGGCTTCAATTTTCCTTTGAGGCAGTTGTCGGCTGCGATGCGGCAATAGCGCCATTGCTCTCGGCCCGGCTTTTCGCTATGTGCCTGAAAGATGTCTTCGAAGGGGTATTGCTATGGCTGATCACACGCCGACCGGTCCTGTCGAACTGGGCGCGAAGATGGACTATGCCGAGCATGACCGCACCTATGCGGGCTTTCTCATGCTGGCCAAATACGGATCGCTCTTTTGCGGCGCCATACTGCTGGCGATGGCTTTCGGCTTCTTTGCGGGCGGCTTCTTTTCGGCGACCATCCTGTTCATTCTGATTCTGGCCGCCGGCGCCTTTATCCTCCGATAGATTTTTCCGACACCTTGTCCACGGCGCCGCCGCGAGGCCGGTCGGCGTCTTGCGGGAAACAGCTTCCGGCCGAAAGGATCATGCGGTGGGACAGACGGTTTTCATCCCTCGTGAACTCGATGCCAACGAGCCGCGCGTAGCGGCTTCGCCCGACACCGTGAAACGGCTGGCGGGGCTTGGCTTCGATGTCGTCGTCGAGACCGGTGCCGGCACGAGGTCGCGCATCCCCAACGAGGAATTCGCCAAGGCCGGTGCCGCCATCGGCAAGGCCGGCGATGTCGCAAAGGCCGATGTGGTGCTGAAGGTCCGCCGGCCGACGGATACCGAGCTGAAGGGCTACAAGCCCGGTACGGCTGTCATCGCTATCATGGATCCCTATGGCAATGATGCCGCCGTGGCGGCCCTGGCAAAAGCGGGTGTCACCGCTTTTTCGATGGAGTTCATGCCGCGCATCACCCGCGCCCAGTCGATGGACGTGCTTTCCTCGCAGGCCAATCTCGCCGGCTACCAGGCGGTGATCGACGGCGCTTCGGAATACGATCGCGCCTTGCCGATGATGATGACGGCGGCGGGCACGGTGCCGGCGGCGAAGGTCTTCATCATGGGCGTCGGCGTCGCCGGCCTGCAGGCGATCGCCACCGCGCGTCGCCTCGGTGCGGTCGTCACCGCCACAGACGTGCGTCCCGCCGCCAAGGAACAGGTCGCCTCGCTCGGCGCAAAATTCCTGGCGGTCGAGGACGACGAATTCAAGGCGGCCGAGACGGCAGGCGGCTACGCCAAGGAAATGTCGAAGGAATATCAGGCCAAGCAGGCGGCACTCACCGCCGAGCACATCGCCAAGCAGGACATCGTCATCACCACGGCGTTGATCCCCGGCCGGCCGGCGCCGAAGCTGGTGTCGGCGGCCATGGTCGCCTCGATGAAGCCGGGCTCGGTGCTCGTCGATCTGGCGGTCGAGCGCGGCGGCAATGTCGAGGGCGCTGAAGCCGGCAAGGTCGTCACCACGGCCAACAACGTCAAGATCGTTGGCCATCTCAACGTGCCGGGCCGGGTCGCCGCATCCGCCTCGCTGCTTTACGCCAAGAACCTGTTCGCTTTCCTCGAGACGCTGGTCGACAAGACGACGAAGACGCTTGCGATCAACCGCGATGACGATCTGGTCAAGGCAACGATGCTGACCGACGGCGGCAAGGTGGTCCATCCGGCCTTCGCCAAAGCCGACCAGCAGCCTCATGTCGAACCCGCCGCGATCCCGGCCACCGCCATGGTCGCCGATGCTTCGGCCAAACCGGCTGCAAAGAAGGCCGCGCCCAAGAAACCGGCCGCACCCAAGTCGCCCTCGTCGAAGTCGAAAGGCATTGCGTGATGGATCAGACCCTGCAGAAAGCCCTCGACCAGCTCGACCAGGCCTCCGCCGCCGTTCGGCTGGCGGTACAGAACATGGCGACCGCGCCCGGCGGCGCCGAGGCGGCCGGTGATGCCGCCCACGCCCTGTCGGGGGGTGCCATCGATCCCTTTGTCTTCCGCTTCGCCATCTTCGTGCTGGCGATCTTCGTCGGCTACTACGTCGTCTGGTCGGTGACCCCGGCTTTGCACACGCCGCTGATGGCCGTCACCAACGCCATCTCCTCGGTCATCGTCGTCGGCGCCCTGCTTGCCGTCGGCATCGCCGCCTCCGGCATTGCCGCCGGCTTCGGCTTCGTCGCGCTGATGCTGGTCTCGGTCAACATCTTCGGCGGCTTCCTCGTCACCCAGCGCATGCTGGCCATGTACAAGAAGAAGGACAAGTAGAGCGCCATGAACGCCAACTTCGCGTCCTTCCTCTATCTGGTTTCCGGCGTCCTGTTCATCATGGCGCTGCGCGGCCTGTCGCATCCGACCACCAGCCGCCAGGGCAACCTCTACGGCATGATCGGCATGGGCATCGCCATCGCCACCACGCTGGCGCTGGCAACTCCGTCGGCCGGCCGTTTCGGCCTGATCGTGCTTGGCCTTGCCATTGGCGGCGGCGTCGGCGCCGTCACCGCGCGGCGCATCGCCATGACCTCGATGCCGCAGCTGGTCGCCGCCTTCCACTCGCTGGTCGGCCTTGCCGCCGTCATGGTGGCCGCAGCAGCCATCTATGCGCCGGAAAGCTTCGGCATCGGCACGGCTGGCGACATCCATGCCCAGGCCCTGATCGAGATGAGCCTTGGCGTCGCCATCGGCGCCATCACCTTCACCGGCTCTGTCATCGCCTTCCTGAAGCTCGACGGACGGATGTCGGGCAAGCCGATCATGATCGGCGGCCGGCACTTCATTAACGCCGCCCTTGGCATCGCTTTGATCGTGCTGATCGTGCTTCTGGTCGGCACGGAATCGAAGCTGGTGTTCTGGCTGATCGTCGCGGCATCGCTGGTGCTGGGTATCCTGCTCATCATTCCGATCGGCGGCGCCGACATGCCGGTCGTCGTCTCGATGCTCAACTCCTATTCCGGCTGGGCAGCGGCCGCCCTTGGCTTCACGCTCGGCAATCTGGCGCTGATCATCACCGGCGCGCTGGTCGGCTCATCCGGCGCGATCCTGTCCTACATCATGTGCAAGGGCATGAACCGGTCGTTCATATCGGTCATCCTCGGCGGCTTCGGCGGCGAGACGGCGGCGGCGGCCGACGACGGCATCGAGCGTACGGTCAAGCAAGGTTCGGCTGACGATGCGGCCTATCTGATGATGAACGCGCAGAAGGTCATCATCGTGCCCGGCTACGGCATGGCGGTCGCCCAGGCACAGCACGCGCTGCGCGAAATGGCCGACAAGCTCAAGGCCAACGGTGTCGACGTCAAGTACGCCATTCATCCCGTCGCAGGCCGCATGCCCGGCCACATGAACGTGCTCTTGGCCGAGGCCAACGTGCCCTACGACGAGGTGTTCGAACTCGAGGACATCAACTCCGAATTCGCGCAGGCCGACGTCGCCTACGTCATCGGTGCCAACGACGTCACCAACCCGTCCGCCCGCGATGACAAGTCCTCGCCGATCTACGGCATGCCGATCCTCGACGTCGACAAGGCCCGCACCTGCCTGTTCGTCAAGCGCTCGCTCGGCTCCGGCTATGCCGGCATCGACAACACGCTGTTCTACAAGGACGGCACCATGATGCTGCTCGGCGACGCCAAGAAGATGACCGAGGAGATCGTCAAGGCCATGGATCACTGATCAGGGGATCAGCACTGAGATGCGCCAAGAAACGCCCGGCCTCGCGCCGGGCTTTTTCTTGGCTTGACGGCGGTTTCGGGGCTACGATGACGAATGCCCGTCCCGTCGACGGGATTGTCGTCAACGGAGACCTTGGTGCCCGACCCCATCGCATCGCAGGCCACCCCAAAAGCGCCGCGCAAGCTCAGCCAGGCGGTGGTGATCGTGCATGGCATGGGCGAACAGCGGCCCATGGATACGCTGCGGGGCTTTGTTCAGGCGGTCTGGAGCCATGACCCCGCCCGTGCGCCGTTTTATGCCCATGTCGCCGATCCGGTCGACCCCGCTGGCGCGAAGATCAACCAGAGCTGGATCACACCCGACAGCCGGACAAATTCGTACGAACTTCGCCGCATCACGACGCCTTACGATGTCGATGGCCGTCGCACCGATTTCTACGAGCTTTACTGGGCCGACATCACGCAAGGCACGACACGGGACCGGCTCGCGGCCTGGGTGACGAACCTGCTGTGGCGCAAGCCCGCCGACATTCCGCGCGACGCCCGCAAGCTCTATCTCGTCACCCTTGTTGCCGTCATCGTCGTCCTGTGCGCGACGCTGGCGCTGGCGACGTCGGTTTGGCAAGGCTACATGTCCTGGGCCGCCGGCGTGCTCGTCACGATCCTGGCCTCGTTCGTTATCTGGTCGGTCGACCGGTTCGGCCTTCCCTATTTCGGCGATGTCGCCGCCTATGTGCGTGCGGAAGCGGCGACGGTCGAGAAGCGCGCACTGATCCGCGAGCGCGGCCTGAGGCTTCTGAAGCGCCTGATGTTGGACGATACCTACGACCGGATCGTGCTCGTCTCGCACAGTCTGGGGTCGATGATCGCCTATGATCTCTTGCAGATATTGTGGGCCGATTTCAGGCCCCGAAAACTGGAGGCCATCCGCGACAAGGCCAAATTGAAGGCGATCCGCGCCATCGACAAGGCGACGCTCAGTTCCGACGGTTCCGCGTGGCCCGATAGGCTGGACGACCTCGCCGGTTTGCAGCGTGATCAGTGGGAGCTCTACCGACAGCTGCGCACGAAAGACGCCGACCATCCGCTGCCGTGGAAGATCAGCGATTTCGTCACGCTCGGCAGCCCGCTGACCCACAGCGAGTTTCTGGTGACGTATGACCTCGCTGAGTTCCAGCGCGGCATCGCGGAGCGCCTGTTCTCAGCCTGTCCGCCAATTGCCGAAGGGGCCGCAGCCGGAGGCACGATCCTCTATCAGGAAGGGCGCAGTCCTTCAGGCAACCCGGTACGGGCGGTGCATCATGGCGCGGTATTTGCCGCAACACGATGGACCAACATCTTCGACAGGGGCAATGGCTGGCTGACCGGCGACCCGATTTCCGGACCGATGACGGAGAATTTCGGCCCGGGCGTGGAGAACGTCCAGGTTGAGCTGCGCGGCTCCCTCGGCCGCATCTTCACGCATACGCTCTATTGGTCGCTGGCGGCAACCGGCGTCGAGGCCGCCGCGTCGGCCGGCGTTGTGCCGCGCACGCATCTTGCCGTGCTGCGCGACGCTGTCGACCTTGGCCGCAAGCTGGAGCCGAGCCAAGCGCCGGCGACTGCCAAACGATAAGAACAGAGAGATCCCACTGCGCTGCATGGCAATTCAAACAGAAATCCACTCCGGGCTTGGCCCGGAGTGGATTGATTTGCTTCGGCCCCAGAATCAGCGGCCGGTCAGAAACATCGCCTCCTCGTCGTCGCGCTGCCTGCCGCCGAGGGCCGCCGCAGCACTTGCGATGAAGGCACCGATGGCCAGCGACAGCGCACCAAGCAGCGCAAAGGTCGCGCTCCCCTTCCTGGCGGTGTCGGCAGCCTGCTGCGCCTTGACCTTGGCGTCCTGAGCCTTGGCAAGGATCGCGTCGACCCGCGCCTTGGCATCTGCCTCCGAAAGGCCGGTGCGGGCAGCGACCAGTTGCGTCAGATAGGTCTTGTCGTCGGCCGAAATCTCGCCTGCCGCAGCGCCCGTGATCAGGATGCGCGAGGCTTGCCCGACCGCGGCGGCATCGCTCTCTGTATTGGTCGCCGCAACCTTGCTTGCATCGGCCGGGCGGAACAGCGAATCCACCAGATACGATGTCGCATTGTCGGTCGAAACACCGCCGGCGGAAGCACTCGCCGACGCGCCCATGGCGGCACCCGAAGCGACGGTCGAGACCGCTTGCACGCCTGACCCCAGCGCAGCGGAGAGGGCCGAGCCAAGCACCCCGACGACGAGCAAGGTGGCCAACGCCCAGGCGAGGAAGCCGTGGGCAGTGTCACGGAAATAGACCTCGTCGGTGTGGATGCCGACCCATTTGGTGCGCAGGCGCCCTGCAAGATAGCCGCCGACACCGGAGGACAGCCATTGCACGATGATCAGCCAGATCGCGGTGGACACCGCGAAGGTGGTGATCGACGCGCCCGAGCCCGACCAGGGTGACACCATGGTGAGACCTAGCCCTGAGCCGAGCAGCATCAGGATCAAGGTCAACGTCGAGGCCGCGAAGGCACCGGCGATGATCGGTCCCCAGCTGACGGCAGGAGTGGAGGATTCAGTGGAAGCGGAAACGTCGACAGCCGATAGGGTGGACTGCATGAATTTCCCCCTACCGTACGAAAAGCATGATCAGAATGATGATTGGAATCGGGATTCCAAGTAGCCAGAGCAAGATACCGCGTCCCATGAAGGCCTCCTGTGAGAAATTGTGATCGATACTGTCACAATGTCCCTCGGGGACTTCCGTTCCGGCGGGTTATGAAATGATTTTGTTTGCCTCGGATGGAACAAATTGGCGCGCCGCAGCGCGCCAATGCCGGAGATCAATATCCGGGGAGATCAAATATCCAGGTTGGCGACCGACAGGGCATTGTCCTGGATGAACTCGCGCCTCGGCTCCACCTCATCGCCCATCAGCCGGGAGAACAGACTGTCCGCGTCGGTGGCGTCATTGACCTTGACCTGCAGCAGCGAGCGCACGTTCGGGTCGAGCGTGGTTTCCCAGAGCTGCTCGGCGTTCATCTCGCCGAGACCCTTGTAGCGCTGCATAGTCAGGCCCTTGCGGCCGGTCGCAAAGACCGCGTTGAGCAGCGCCAGCGGCCCCGAGATGGTTTCGGCGACATCCTTGCGGCGCAGCACCGGCGGCGTCCCGTAGACCTCGCTGAGGCGCTGTGCGTAGCGGTCGAGCTGACGGGCATCGGCCGAATTGATCAGCGCCAGGTCGAGATGCGCGTATTCCTTGACGCTGCGCACCGTACGCTCGAACACATAGCCGCCGACGCCTTCGTTCGAGGTTGACATGCGGCCGGTCCAGCCGCGCTCGGTATCCTCGGCGATGATGTCGAGGCGTTTTGCAATCCGCTCCGCCATGGCATCGGCGCGGCCGAGATCTGTGAAGACGTCGGGGTTGAGCCCGCCGGCGATCGCCGCCTGTTCGACCACGCCTCTGTTGTAGCGTGTGTGCAGCCCGTTGATCAGCTGGCGCACCGCCAGCGCATCGTCGATGGCGCTGCGCAGGTCCTGTCCGGCGCGTACCTCGCCGGAGCCCAGCGAAAGCGATGCTTCTTCCAGCCCCGAGCCGATCAGGAACTCCTCGAAGGCGCTCTCGTCCTTGATGTATTGCGAGCTCTTGCCGCGCGTCACTTTGTAGAGCGGCGGCTGGGCGATGTAGAGATGGCCGCGCTCGATCAGTTCCGGCATCTGCCGGAAGAAGAAGGTGAGCAGCAAGGTGCGGATGTGGGCGCCGTCGACGTCGGCGTCGGTCATCAGGATGATCTTATGGTAGCGCAGCTTGTCGGCGTTGAACTCGTCCTTGCCGATCGAGGTGCCGAGCGCGGTGATGAGCGTGCCGATCATGTCGGAACCGAGCATGCGGTCAAAGCGTGCCCGCTCGACATTGAGGATCTTGCCGCGCAGCGGCAGGATCGCCTGGTTCTGGCGTGAACGGCCGCCCTTGGCTGAGCCGCCGGCGGAATCGCCCTCGACGATGAAGATTTCGGATTTCGCCGGGTCGCGCTCCTGGCAGTCGGCCAGCTTGCCGGGCAGCGAGGTGACGCCGAGCGAGCTCTTGCGGGTGATGTCGCGCGCCTTGCGCGCGGCTTCACGCGCCGCCGCGGCCTGGATCACCTTCTCGATGACCACCTTGCCCTCGCTCGGGTGTTCCTCCAGCCAGGTGCCGAGCGCTTCGTTGACAAGCCCTTCGACAACCGGACGGACTTCCGACGAGACCAGCTTGTCCTTGGTCTGCGACGAGAACTTTGGATCCGGAACCTTGACCGACAGCACCGCTGTCAGGCCTTCGCGGCAGTCGTCGCCGATCAGCGAGACCTTTTCCTTCTTGGTCAGGCCCGAGGAATCGCCATAGCCGGTGATCTGACGGGTCAGCGCGCCGCGGAAACCGGCCAGATGGGTGCCGCCGTCGCGCTGCGGGATGTTGTTGGTGAAGGCCAGCACGTTCTCGTGGTAGCTGTCGTTCCACCACATCGCCACCTCGACGGTGATGCCGTCGCGCTCGGCCTTGATGGCGACCGGCTTGTCGATCAGCGGTTTCTTGACGCGGTCGAGATATTTGACGAACTCTTCCAGCCCGCCATCATAGTGCAGCTCGTGGCGCACGATGTCGGCATGGCGGGCATCGGTCAAAACGATGCGCACGCCGGAATTCAGGAAGGCGAGTTCGCGCAGCCGGTGTTCCAGCGTGCCGAAGTCGAATTCGACCATGGTGAAGGTTTCGGCCGACGGGAAGAAGGTGATCTCGCTGCCGCTGCGCCCTTCATAGGTGCCGGCAACCTTGTGCTGTTCGTAGCTGCCGGTGGCCTTCAGCGGCGCGTCGGCATTGCCGTGCGTGAAGCTCATCTCGAAGATCTGGCCGTTGCGGCGGATCTTGAGCTTCAGCCATGCCGAAAGCGCGTTGACCACCGAGACGCCGACACCATGCAGGCCGCCCGACACCTTGTAGGAATTCTGGTCGAACTTGCCGCCGGCATGCAGCTGCGTCATGATCACTTCGGCCGCGGAAATGCCTTCGCCGGTGTGGATATCGGTCGGAATGCCGCGACCATTGTCGATCACGGTGACCGAACCATCGGGGTTGAGCGTCACCGTGACGAGGTCGGCATGACCGGCCAGGGCCTCGTCGATGGCGTTGTCGACCACCTCGTAGACCATATGATGCAGGCCGGAACCGTCGTCGGTGTCGCCGATATACATGCCGGGGCGTTTGCGGACAGCATCCAACCCCTTCAAAACCTTGATGGAATCGGCGCCGTATTCGGCTTCAGCGCCGTTGTTGTTGTCGATCTGATCGCTCATGAAAACCTGTTGTCTGGATGCCGCTTGCACGGTGCTGAAAATCGGCACCGAATCGCGCCTCTGATATTGCCTAGATATAGGCGCTAAAGGCGGTTTTTCCAAGGTTTGCAGGCATTTCCGGGGTGAATCCCGAGCCGGCAGCCGGCTATTTTTTTCGAGCGCCGGATTTGGCGAGAAGGCTGCGCAAATGTTTGATCATGAATTTGTCTCCGGGCGCCAGCCGCCCCGTGCGGTCGAGCTCCAGCGTTAGGTTGAGCGCCGTGGTCAGCGCGGCCTTCGGATCCCTCGCCACATAGGCATAGGCGACGTAGGCGCGCGCCAGATCGATTTGCCAGATCGCATTGTTCGGATCGGACTGGGCCAATTTCTGGGCAATAGCGAGGCTGGCCTCGAAGGCCGCCTTGGAACCCTCAAAGTGACGTCGGTCGGTTTCCAGATACCCGATCTTCTGCAGGGTGATCGAAATATCGCGTTGCCAGTTCAAATTGGCAGAATCCAGCTTGGCCAGCCGGTCGGCAATAGCAAGGCTGTCCTGATAGTTTTGCAGGGCGCCGCTGGCATTGCCTTGCACCCTAAGCACCTCGGCGACCCGCTCAAGGCACACCGACAGGTCGCGCTGCCAGTCCGTGTTGCCGGGATCGATGGCGGCAAGGTCGCGCGCCGTGGCCAGCGCCTGCTGGTGGGCCTCCAGCGCGAGCGGCCAATCCTTCTGGTCGCTGTAAGCATTGCCGATTTTGGAGTAACCGATCGACAGGTCGCGCTTCAAGTCGGTATTGTTGGGGTCGCGGCGCGCCAAGTCTTCGGCGATCGCCTGGCTCTTGTTGAAGGCTACGAGCGCACCGGCGGCGTCGCCGCGCTCCCGCAGCAGATCACCGATCTTGGTTTGGCTGACTGAGACAGCGCGTTGGCGCCGCGTGTCATCGGGCTTGTTCTCGGCCAGCGCCAACCGAATTCTCAGGCTCTCTTCCAACGCTGTCTGGGCGCCGTCCAACTGACCGGCAGTACGGGCAAGGTCGCCGATTTCGTCATAGGTGATTGTCAGATCATTGAGCAGATCGGCGCGGCCCGGCTCCGAATCGGCCAACTGTTGCTTGATCGAGAGGCTTTGCTGATAGGCTTGGGCTGCGGCGTTCACATCGCCTTGCGTCGCCAGCACGTTGCCGATCTTGTCGTTGGCCATGGCAAGATCGCCGAGCCAGTCCTTCTTGTCCGGCACGCTTGTGGTCAGGTCCTGCAGCATGTCCCTGGCCGCCTCATAGTTTTCCAGGGAGGTTGGCAGGTCGCCTTGCGCCATCCTTGTGTTGGCGAGCTTTATATGGCTGATGGCGAGATCGCGCTTGACGCTGGGATCGGTTTCCTGAAGCGATCGCTGCTCGAGGTTGGCCAACAGTGCGGAAAAGGCGCGGCCGGCCGCGTCGATATTGCCGACCGTCGTATAGAGAACTCCGAGTTCCTCCAGCGTGCGGCTCTGGCGGTCGGCCTGTTCCAGGCTGAGCGAGGTCTGCCCGGCCTCGCCATACAGCGCCAGCACGAATTCGTAGCCGTTGATGGCTGCCGCATAGTTCAGGTCGGCGCGCGCCGCGCCTGCCGACAGGAATACCGTTGCGGCCTGCGACAGCGTGCGGTCGACGAAATTCACCTTCAGTGCGTTGCGCGACACCTCGTCGATATTGGCCGCTTCCGCCAGCTTTGCCTGCGCTGCGTCGAAGGCGCCGAGCGACAGCTGCTCTTCGGCCTGCCGACGCAATTCCGTCACTCGCGGATCATCGGCCGCGAGCGTCTTCATCTCGCTGCGCACCTTGACGAAGGCGTCGGCCGCTTCACGCAGCCGGGTATTCAGGCTGTCCGCTGACAAATTGCCGGTGTCGGAACCGATCAGCGCGCCATAGAGCGGCGCCAGCGGCATGTCGGCGTCGCTGGCGATCTGCTCGACCTGGCCGCGCATGTCCGGCGTCACGTCGGCCATGGCAAGCAGCAGGCGTTCGCGCTCCGGCAGCTGTTCCTTGGCCGCCGCGGCAAAGAACAGTTTGGGCAGGCCGCTCTCGACGTAAGGCAGCTGTTTTCCGCGCGACAGGTCATAGACCTCCTGCTGCACCAAAGTCAGCACCGAGCGGATCTCGAGACCGTCGGTGCCGAGATATTTGGTCAGTGCCGTCGTAAACGGCGAATTCTGGCCGGTTCCGTCGGCAGCCGTCTCGCCGGGGGCGGCCGAGAAGGCGAACAGGATGTTTTCCGCGCGGCCAATCCGGCCAAGTCCCGGCTTGACCTTGTCGGCAACATCCTTTGCCAGTGAGGTCGCGCCGCGCCCTTCGCTGCTGCTTCCCGAGAAGGGATCGCTGCGGCAGGCGTCGAGCACGATCAGCCCGACCCTTGCGGTGGCGGCGACCGTGTCGCGCACTTCCTCCAGTGGCAGGCTGGTCTTCTGCAGCGCATCGAGCGAAGAGGCGTCGGCATCGATCGGCAGCAGCCGGTTGTCGCCTGAGATTTCGACGCCATGGCCGGAGAAGTAGACCAGCGCCACGTCGGCGCCTTTCGCATCCTCGCGAAAATCGTCGAGCGCGCGGCGCATGCGTCGGAGATCGCGGTTGGTTTCGAGAACGACCTCGAAGCCGAGCTTCTTCAGCGACGCTTCCATCGCCTCGCCGTCATTGATGGGATTGGCGAGCGGCCGCACAATGCGGTAGTCGTCGTCCGCAATGACCAGCGCCACGCGCCGCTCCGCCACCGCGGTGGCGGTGGTCGTAAGCGTCAGCAGCAAGGCAAACAGCAAGCGCAAGTCGAACCGCCCCCGGTTCAGTCGTTTGCCAACCATTCCACCTCTTTATGGCGCGAGCAAGCCGGGTTTTTGGGCCGAAAACCGGCTCCTTCAGGCTGCTCGCATCGGCTTCAGGGCCTCACTCCAGCGCAACAGCTCGTCCAGCATGGTCGTGGTTGCGCCCCGCACCTGCTCGCTGGCCCGGAAAGAGCCGTCATGCTCGAGCAGTTTCTGATAGAGCGGCAAGGAAACCCCTTCAGAGATTGGCATTACGCCCACCGAAGTCAGCAGCGGCTTGAGCGCTTGCGCCGCGCGCAGGCCGCCGGAGACGCCACCATAGCTGAAGATGGCGGCGGGTTTGTATTTCCACTCGCGTGCGAGATAGTCGATCGCGTTGATGATCGCCGGAGCGGCGAAATAATTGTATTCCGGCGCTACGAAGACGAAGGCGTCGGCGGCATCGATCGCCTTCGACCAGGCCTTGGTGTGGTCGTTCTGATAGTTGCCGAGCTTGGGGTGATGCGGCTCGTCCAGAACCGGCAGATTGAACACGGCGATGTCGGTCAGCACCGGTTCGAATTTCCCGTGCTCGCGCGCGAATGCCTCCAGCCATTCGGCAAAAACCGGTCCGGCACGGCCGGGCCGCGTGCTGCCGATGATGATGTTCAACTGGTGCTTCAAGGCGGGCTCCTTCGATTGGCGGTATCTGTTGGTGACTGTCACTACGGCAGGGCGTCCTGGGGGACAAGGCGAGGTCGCCGGCAGAACGGTCACGATCAGATGAACACACGATCTGAGTTCGCGTCTTGGCTGCCGAGGTTTCGGTCTGCGTTTCGGTCACATGGACGCCTGGATTGCCAGCCACTACATTGAGGTATCAGCGGAGCACTCCATGGACGTCCAGCCCGCCCCCTTCGTTCCCCCGGCGCCAAAGCCGCGCACGACGCCGCCCTCGACGCTGGAGATGATCCGCATCGTCTACCGCAATCCGCTCGAATTGTGGGGCGAGCATACCTACAACGAGCCCTGGATTTCGGTGAATGGCATTGGTGGACATCTGGTCGTCGCCAACGATCCCGGCCTCATCCGCCACGTGCTGGTCGACAACGCCAAGAACTACAAGATGGCGACGGTGCGCCAGAAGATCCTGCGGCCGATCCTGCGCGACGGCCTGCTGACCGCCGAGGGCGAGGTCTGGAAGCGTTCGCGCAAGGCCATGGCGCCGGTGTTCACGCCGCGCCACATCTTCGGCTTCGCCGAGCCGATGCTCAGGCGCACGCAAGAGTTCGTCACCCGCTACGAGCGTGGCGGCACATCCGACATCGCCCATGACATGACGCTGCTCACCTATGACATCCTGGCCGAGACCCTGTTTTCCGGCGAGATCGCTGGCCAGCCGGGCAGTTTTGCCAATGAGATCGACCGGCTGTTCGAGACCATGGGCCGCGTCGATCCGCTCGACCTGTTGCGCGCCCCCGATTGGCTGCCACGGCTCACCCGCATCCGTGGTCGCAAGACCATGGCCTATTTCCGCAAGATCGTCACCGACACGGTCAAGCTGCGCGAACAGAAATTCAAGCGCGACCCCGAGGCCGTGCCGCAGGATTTCCTGACGCTCCTGCTCAAGGCCGAGGGGCCCGACGGGCTGACGCGGGCCGAGGTCGAGGATAACATCATCACCTTCATCGGCGCCGGCCACGAGACCACGGCGCGTGCACTCGGCTGGACGCTTTACTGTCTCGCGGAATCGCCATGGGAGCGCGACAGGGTCGAGCAGGAGATCGACCGGGTGCTGGCGCGCGAGCCCGATCCAACGAAATGGCTCGACGCCATGCCGTTCACGCGCGCGGCTTTCGACGAGGCGCTCAGGCTCTATCCGCCGGCGCCGTCGATCAATCGCGAGCCGATCGAACCGGAAATGTGGAAGGATCTTTATATCCCGAAATACGCTGCGGTGCTGGTCATGCCGTGGGTCGTCCATCGCCACAGGAAGCTGTGGGACCGCCCTGACGCCTTTATGCCGGAGCGCTTCCACCCGGGAAACCGCGAGAAGATCGATCGCTTCCAGTATCTGCCGTTTGGCGCGGGCCCACGCGTCTGCATCGGTGCCAGCTTCGCCATGCAGGAGGCGATCATCGCGCTCGCCATCATGCTGTCGCGCTTCCGCTTCGACACCACGGCCGAGACGAAACCCTGGCCGGTGCAGAAGCTGACCACGCAGCCGCAAGGCGGTTTGCCGATGCAGGTCACGCCGCGCTAGGGATGCACTGACTTATGCTGCGGGCTTGCGCTGCTGGAACTGGCCGGCGGCGCGGAAGCGCCAGAGGTAGCTGGGCAGGATCGTGGCGATCGATTGCGGCTGGATGCCAAGCCCGGCCAATGTCCGGTTGGTTTTGGCCGCCGCGTCCGAAACGATGTTGTGCTCGCGCAGCTGCATCACCTGGTCCTTGGTCAGCAGCGGATTGGGTAGGAGCCCGAGGATCGAGGCCTGCATATTCGCCACCCACCACGGCACCGGCACCAGCAGGCGCTTGCGTTCGGTCACGTCTAGCAGTTCTTCCATGCACTCCTTGAAGGTCAGCACCTTGGGGCCGCCAAGTTCGTAGATCTGGCCGCCATCGACCTTGCCGTCGACCGAGCGCGCCACGGCTTCGGCGACGTCGCCGACATAGACCGGCTGGAACTTGGTCTGCCCGCCGCCGATCAGCGGCAGCACCGGCGAATAGCGCGCCATGTTGGCGAAGCGGTTGAAGAAGCTGTCCTCCGGTCCGAAAATGATCGACGGCCGGAAGATCACGGCGTCCCTGATCGTCTCCAGGACGGCCTTTTCGCCAAGCGCCTTGGTGCGTGCGTAGTCCGATCCGGAGTCCAGATCGGCACCAAGCGCCGAAATATGGGTGAGGCCGGCGCCGACGGCGCGCGCCGCTTCGGCCACCGCGCGGGCGCCGAACTCATGCACTGTGGAGAATTTCTGCCGGCCGCTCTGATGCAGGATGGCGACAAGATTGACGACATGGTCGGCACCTTGCACGGCGCGGTCGACCGACCAGCGGACGCGCACATTGGCCTGCACCGGCTGGATCTGGCCGACATTGCCGAGAGGCTGCAGGTGACCGGCGAGATCAGGCCGCCGGCAGGCAACCCGGATGCGATAGCCGCGTTTGGCCAGCGCGCGCACGACATGGCGGCCGACAAAGCCTGAGCCGCCAAAGACGACGACGAGCTTTGGGGTCTGCAGGATTTCGGTCATGGCTGGCTCCGGCGCTCGCAAGCTTGGCTGAAGCCGTTTCATAATCCGTTTCGCGCCAAAGGCAAAGGGCGACGCGTGGTCGCGTCACCCCTGTTTCGATCTGTTAGAACGCCTTGCCGATGCGGGCGTCGACCGAGTGGCGGTTGCCGCCTCGAATGACGAAGAAGAGCAGGATTGCGGCCCACAAAAGCGACTTCTCGGCACCCGAAAAGCCCTGGCTCATGGTGACCCAGTGGAACCAGACAGTGACCAGCAGCACGAACAGGCCAGCAAAGGCGGCCGGCCGCGTCAAAAGGCCGATGGCAATGAAGATGCCGCCGAAGAATTCCGTGCAAGCCAGAAGCAACGACCACAAGGCGCCGGGATAGAAGCCGAGGCCCTCGACCATTTCGGCGGCGCCGAAAGGATTGGTGATCTTCTGCGAGCCATGGATGGCCAGGAACGCACCGGCGACGACGCGAAGAACGGTTTCCGCGCCATCATGCAAGGCCGCGTAAAACCTGCCAAGGACCGGGATGACAAGGCCGTTGCGGGAATTGTCCGTGCTTGCCGACATTTATGACTCCTCTGTCTGCTGATCGGCGCAGACGGCCGATCGGATCGGTGGAAGTCAAATAGACAAAAGTTGACCAAAATACGAATGTTTATAACAGAGGCATGTAAAACACAGAAAACCCCGCCGCAGCGGGGTTTTCCGGGTGACATCATGCGAAGCCAGGGGCCGACGGAGTGGCCTGACCTGAGACGGTATCAGGAGGGCGTGAAGCAAGTACGCCCACCCCAGCCCTGGACATCCGACATGGTGCCGCCAACCTTCTTGCAGGCCGCGATGAAATCGGAATCGGCGCTGCAGTTGGCGAATTTTGCATGGCCGTTCTTGCAGTAATGATCCTCGGTGGCGCCGCCGCCCGGAGCGGTGATGACGCCGGGCACGGACGGCTTGACCGGCGCGGCCTTCAAGGTGGCAGCCTGTGTGGCGCCCATGAACGAGCCGAGAAGAAGGACGGCGGTCAGCATGGTGAGCTTGGTGTTGATCATGGCAATTTCCTTTTGATTTTGGGTGGGTTTTCGAGGCGCAAAAGGGACTCCCCCTGCGTGAAACAGGCTTTCGCTTTCGGTTTGCTGTTCCCCTCGGTGTGGATCGGGCAAGCTCGCCTTGCCCTGGACATAGCTGGGTCGCTGCGATGCGCTGAAAGGTTCAGCAGCACGCAAAGAAAATTTGCACCGCAGCGCGCCTCGGGCGGGCAGTCTACAGATAACTAGCTGATAAATAACGGATTATCTAGGAGGAATAACGCGCGGCGAATTCGGAAATCCGCTGCACCACCGCCTTTGGCGCGGTGATGCCCCGTGCCTGCGCCTTCTCGGCGGCTTCGGCCCGGGCACGCCCGGGCACATGCACGCCGAAGCGCCGCCGCAGCCGGTCGAGCTGGTCCTTCATGCGCTGCTCGAAATCGGGATCGAGCAGCTTGGGCTCGACGGCAAGCACGAACAGCCCGGTTCCCGGACTGTCCGGTCCGCCGGTGAACCATGGCGCATCGAGCGACCAGTTGGCGCCCGACAGCCCCGCCGCCAGCACTTCGACCATCAGCGCGATGTTGGCGCCGCGCTGGCCGCCGAAGGCAAGCATGGCGCCCTTCATGGCTGCGGCCGGATCGGTGGTCGGGTTGCCGCTCGCATCCAGCGCCCAGCCTTCGGGGATCTTTTTGCCGTCTTCCGCCGCCTTGCGGATGTTGACGAAGGCGGTGGCACTCGACGACTGGTCGATGACCAGCGGCGCGCCGTCGGCGGCAGGTGCTGCAAACGACATCGGGTTGGTGCAGTAGACCGGCTTGACCGAGCCTGAGCCGGCGAGCACCGCAGGGCCATTGGTGGCGGCGAACGACACCAGACCAAGTTCTGCCAGCCTGCCGGTGAAGTAGCCGAGCGCGCCGCATGTATAGGCGTTCTTCTGCGAGAAGATGGCGACACCGAACAGCTTTGCCGCCTTGGCGAGGTCGTCGATGGTGCGGTCGAAGCCTGTATGGGCCAGTCCGCCGCGCGCGTCGGAGAGATAGACCGCCAGCGCCGGTCTGGTGATCACCGGGTCGGCCTTGCCGTCGATGCGTCCGGCGTCAAGCGCCTCGAGATAATCGATGAAATGCGACAGCCCGACGGTCGAAAGCCCTTCCGACTCGGCGGCGATGATCGAGGCGGTGAGCGATTGCGCCGCTTCCTCATTGGCGCCGGCGCCAAGCGCCGCCATCCGGCAAAGTCCTTTTGCCTGGTCGAGACTGAGTTGCATCATGGCTGCCTCTAAGCGAGTAGGGAGTGGTGGCTAGTGAATAGAGGATGCGGCGCGCCGCTTCTACCCGCTATTCGCTGCTGGCTGCTCGCTAGCCGATCTTGTTGGGGATCCGCGCCTCGATCCTGCTGAAGGCGAAGACCAGGATGCCGGTGATCGTCATGTAGATCAGCGCCAGCAGCAGCAAGGGTTCGTAGGTCAGGTAGGTGTCCTGCCGCACCTTGGACGAAACGGCGAAGATATCGATGACGCTGATCGTTGCCACCAGCGGCGTCGACTTCAATTGCAGCACGGTTTCACCGGTCAGCGTCGGCAGCGCACGATAGAACGCTTGTGGCAGCCAGATGCGCCGAAATGTTTTCCAGCGGGTCATGCCGAAGGCGCGGGCGGCCTCGAGCTGGCCCTTGGGAACACCGGCAAAGGCGCCGCGCATCACCTCACCCTCATACCCGGCGAAAGACAAGGTCAATGCCAGCACGCCATAAGGCCAGGCTTGCCGCAGATACGGCCACATCCAGGATTCGCGGATCCACGGATATTGCGGAAACAGCGAGCCCAGGCCGTAATAGAGCAGCCACAGCTGGATCAGCAGCGGCGTGCCCCGGATCACCGTGCAGAAGACCTTGGCCGGTGCGGCGAACCAGAAGGAGCCGGTCGCTTGCGCCAGCCCGAGCGGCACGGCGAGCAGGAAGCCCAGCACGCAGGTGACGGCCAGGATCCACAGCGAGCGCCAGATGCCCAGCAATCCCATTTCATAATACTGCGGCAGCCAGTCCCACCGCATGAAAAAGGTGGCCCCCAGAACCAGCCCCAACGCCACAAGGATCAGCACGATGCGGTGCGGCTGCAACCACAGCGACGTTCGCGCGACGATATTGATGATGGCCGTTTCACCGGTCATCAGCGAGCCTCCTTGAGCGAAGGCATGCCGCGCCGCGACCAGGCCTCGATACGGCCGATGATCAGATTGGAAAACAGCGACAGCAGCAGATAGAGCACGCCGGCTGCGAAAAAGAAGGTGAAATAGGCTTTGGTGACGCCCGCGGCCTGCCGCGTTGCCAGCGCCAGTTCATAGAAGCCGACGACCGCCAGCAGCGCGGTGTCCTTGGTGGCGATCAGCCAGAGATTGGCGAGGCCCGGTATGGCGAAGGGCAGCATGGCCGGCAAGGTGATGCGCCGCAGCAGCAGGCCGGGAGACATTCCATAGGCGCGGGCGGCTTCGATCTGGCCTTGCGGAATGGCCAGGATCGCGCCGCGTATCACTTCGGTCGAATAGGCGCCCTGGACAAATCCGAGCACGGCGATGCCGGCGGCAAGGCCGCTGATGTCGACGCGCTGATAACCCATTGCCGTCAGCGCCTGGTTGATCAGGTCGGTTCCGGCATAATACAGCAGCAGGATCAGCACCAGTTCGGGCACGGCGCGCACGATGGTGGTGTAGACGGCCAGGAGATCGCGTACCACCGGCCCGCCATAGAGCTTGCCATAGGCGCCGCCGGTGCCGATCAGAAGGCCGAGGCACGTGGCGCCCAGTGCGATCTCGATCGAATGGAGCAATCCAACCAAGAGAGCTCCGCCCCAGCCCGGCGGGTAGGGCGAGAGAAGCTCGATGATGCCGGCCGCGGAGGCCGAAAGAAGTGCGTCGATCAGCGTCGTCCCCGAATTGCTGGCGTCAGCCGCTGTCAATTCTCGTCAGCGGAAAGCGTGCGTGGACAGGTTCCGGCGAAACCGCACGGCGCGATGCCGTGCGGTTGTTGCTCATGCGTGGACGACGTCAGTTCGACTGCGTCGGGCCGCCGTAAATGTCGAAATCGAAGTACTTCTTCGAGATTTCGTCATACTTGCCGTTGGCGCGGATGGCCTTAATGCCGGCGTTGATCTTGTCCTTCAGCTCGGTGTCCTCCTTGCGCACGCCGGCGCCGACGCCCGGTCCGAGCACTTCATCGTCCGGAGCCACCATGCCCTTGAGGTCGCAGCACGCCTTGCCCTGGTCCGACTTGAGGAATTCGCCAAGCGCGATGGAATCGGCCTGCACCGCGTCGAGACGGCCGGCGGCGAGATCGTTGTTGGCCTCGTCCTGGGTCTGGTATTCCTTGATCTCGGCCGCCTCGGTGAAGTGCTTCTTGGCGTAGACGGCATGCACGGTCGAGACCTGAACCCCGACGACCTTGCCCTTGAGGTCCGCGGGAGCGGGCCCGAATTTCTGGTCCTTGGGACCGATGATCGCGGTTGGCGTGTTGTAATATTTGTCGGAGAAGTCGATCGTCTTCTGGCGCTCGGCGGTGATCGACATCGAGCTGGCGATGACATCGATCTTCTTTGTCGTCAGCGCCGGGATGATGCCGTCCCAGGCAACCGGGGTGATGACGCAGTCGAGTTTCTCTTCGGCGCAGACGGCGTCGATGAAATCGATCTCCCAGCCAACCCACTTGCCCGAAGCATCAGGCGAGGTGAAGGGTGGATAGGGCTCGGCGGCGACGCCGATCTTGACCGGATCGGCCTTGGCCACGCCCATGGCGGCGACGCCCAGCAGCAGCGCTGCGGCAAATGTCTTCAGAACAGTCTTCATTTCACGACTCCCAGTTTGTTGTTGGTTCCCGGTTTTCTTCCGTCTCGGCCTGTCCTAGCCGATGTTGCGGATGAACTGTTTGAGCCTTTCGGATCTAGGCGCGCCGAAGATCTGCTCCGGCGGTCCTTCTTCCTCGACCAATCCATTGTAGAGATAGACGACATGCGTCGCGACCTCGCGGGCGAACTTCATCTCGTGGGTGACCAGCACCATGGTGCGGTCTTCGCGCGCCAGGTCGCCGATCACCTTCAGCACTTCGCCGACCAGTTCGGGATCGAGCGCCGAAGTCGGCTCGTCGAACAGCATGACGCGCGGATTGATGGCCAGCGCCCGGGCGATCGCGGCGCGCTGCTGCTGGCCGCCCGACAGATAGGCCGGATAGACGTCGCGCTTTTCGGCCAGGCCGACGCGGGCGAGCAGCTTCTCGGCCTCGCGGATCGCCACATCGCGCTGGATGCCAAGTACGTGCACGGGAACCTCGATGACGTTCTCGATCAGCGTCATGTGGCTCCACAGGTTGAAGTTCTGGAACACCATGCCGAGCTTGGAGCGGATGCGCTCGATCTGCTTGCGGTCGGCCGGAACCGTGTGGCCGTGGCTGTCGGCCCTCAGCTTGATCTCCTCGCCATTGACGCGGATGATGCCGCTGGTCGGGTTCTCCAGGCAGTTGATGCAGCGCAGCAGTGTCGATTTGCCCGAGCCCGAGCCGCCGATGATCGCGATGACCTCGCCGTCGCGGGCCGACAGCGAGACGCCCTTCAGCACATGCAGCTCACCGAACCGCTTGTGCAGGTTCTCGACATGGATGGCTTCGGCGGCGCCGTCCTGCGCCGTGTGTTTCAGTACGGGGACGGCGCTTTGCGCCATCATCCCTTCGACGCTCCGAGGAGTGGTCGAGCCCGTCGCTGCTGGATTCTTTTACCCATTACCCGTCACTGGACAGAGTTCCCGTTCTCAAGATGGACCGTTCCGCTTGCCTCCGTCAACCATGGTTTTTGGACTATTGATCACAGCTTGCCGTAGTGGTTAGTGGCGGCAACGGACGTGTCGGGAGAATTGAGTGAGCAAATCTTACGGGTCGCAGTCCATGGCCGGACCGCTGAAACGCGTGCTTATGCGGTCCGCCGCCAGCGCCATGCGTGATGCCAGGGCGCAGGAGTGGCACTACGGCCCGGGCTTCGAACCGGGAAGAGCCGCTGCCCAGCATGAGCGATTGACGCAGCTGGTTTCTGCCTCCGGCGCAGAGGTCGAATGGCTGACGGATGCCAACGACGGGCTGGCCGATTCGGTCTTCACTCATGATCCTTCGCTGATGACCGATCACGGCGCGATCATTCTTGCCATGGGCAAGGCGCTGCGCCGGACCGAGCCCGGCCTGCACGAAGCAGCCTACAAGCGCCTGGGCATTCCCATCCTCGGCCGCATCGATGATCCGGGCCAGGTGGAAGGCGGCGACTGCGTCTGGGTGGATGCGAAGACGCTGGCCGTCGGCCGTGGCGTGCGCACCAACCAGAATGGCATCCAGCAGCTCGCCAACCTGCTGTCACCAAAGGGTATTTCGGTTTTTGGCTTCGATCTGCCACTCTGGCACGGCGAAGAGGCCTGCCTGCACTTGATGTCGGTGATCAGTCCGCTCGCCGACGATCTCGCGCTGGTCTACGCGCCTCTGCTGCCCGCGGCCTTCTACCAGATGCTGAAGGGGCGCGGCATCACGTTGGTCGAGGGCGATGCAGATGAGTTCCATGCTTCCAACGGGCTCAGCCTCAATGTGCTGCCGACTGCGCCGCGCCAGGTGATCGCCGTCGCCGGCTTCCCCAGGACGGCGGCTGCCATGCAGGCGGCCGGCTGCACGGTTTCCATCTTCGAGGCGGATGCGCTGTGCATCGCTTGCGAGGGTGGCCCGACCTGCCTGACGCGACCGGTGCTGCGCCAATGACCACCATTGGGACCACGACTGGGATCACCCCTGGGAACACCATTGGGACGACTGTCGGCGAGGCGCTCATTTCGCTGCTCGAAACCCATGGCGTCGACACGGTCTTCGGCATTCCCGGCGTGCACACGGTCGAACTTTACCGGGGGCTGGCGCGCTCGAAGATCCGCCACGTCACGCCGCGCCACGAGCAGGGCGCCGGCTTCATGGCCGACGGCTACGCACGCGCCAGCGGCAGGCCGGGCGTCGCCTTCGTCATCACCGGACCGGGGCTCACCAACACCATCACCGCCATGGGACAGGCGCGTGCCGATTCGGTGCCGATGCTGGTGATCTCAGGTGTCAACGCCACGCCGACGCTCGGCAAGGGCCTGGGCCATCTGCATGAACTGCCCGACCAGCGCGGCATGATGGAGAAGGTGGCGCTGTCTTCGCTCAGGGTCACCGACGCCAGTGAATTGCCTGGCGCACTGGCGCAGGCCTTCGCACTGTTTTCATCGGCCCGGCCCGGTCCGGTGCATATCGAAATCCCGACCGACGTCATGGTCAAGCCGGCGGATGGCATCACCGCCATGCTGAGCAATGCAGCACCGCCCGCGCCGTCCGGCGCGGCAATTGCCAGCGCGGCCAAACTCATCGCCGCCGCGCGCGCTCCGTTGATCCTGGCCGGCGGCGGCGCCAAACGCGCCGAAGCGCCATTGCGGCGTCTGGCCGAACAGCTGGGCGCGCCGGTCGTCGAGACAGCCAATGCGCGCGGCCTCCTACATGCCCATCCGCTTTGCGTGCCGGCCAGTCCAAGTCTCAAGGCAGTGCGGGCGCTGATGGCGCAAGCGGATCTGGTCATTGCCGCCGGCACCGAATTCGGCCCCACCGACTATGACGGCTACAGCGATGGCGGGTTCGTCCTGCCCGCCAATCTGATCCGCATCGATATCGGCGCGGACCAATTGGCCCGCCGCCCGGCGACGGTTTCGATCCAGGCCGATTGCGCCGAGGCGCTCGAAGCGCTGCTCTTGGAAATCAGCCATGTCCCGGCAAGCGAGGGCGGACCATCACGCGCCGCCGCAGCACGAGAGGCGGCCTTTGCCGAGATCAGTCCGACGATGCAGTCGCAGGTGCGCGCCGTGGAAGTGATCCGCGACGCACTACCGGGCGCGCTCATCGTCGGCGATTCGACGCAGCCGATCTATGCCGCCAATCTCTACTACGACCATGATCGCCCCGGCGGCTGGTTCAATGCCGCCACCGGCTTCGGCGCGCTCGGCTACGGCCCGCCCGCGGCGATCGGCGCCGCCCTTGCCGTGCCCGATGCGCCGGTCGTCTGTCTCACGGGGGATGGCGGCTTCCAGTTCACGCTACCGGAACTGGGCGCAGCACTTGATGCCCAGGCACCGGTCATCTTCGTCGTCTGGAACAATCGCGGCTACCGCGAGATCGAAACCTCCATGCTCGATGTCGGCGTCGAGCCGGTCGGCGTGTCGCCGGCGCCGCCGGATTTCTGCAAGCTGGCCGAAGCCTACGGCCTTGGCGCCGAACGGCTTGCCGATATCGACGCCTTGGCGGACGCGTTGAAACGCGCCCGGGCAACCGGGCTGCCGGGCGTCATCGAAATCACTGTCGACTGAAGAGTGGCGGCGCAACGTGCTTCATGTGCCTCAGCCGGCATGGACCCGGCTGGCCGACAGGCCGACGCATGCAAAGACGCAACAACTGCCATGTCGAGATATCAGTTGAGTGATGGTGCGAAAGGCGCGACGCTCTGCGTCGGGCGGCGTAACAAGCGACACAATCAAAAAAATAACAGGAGCGGTCCAGGATGACGGAAACACTTGAAGGCAGGCACATTGTCGTGACCGGAGGCACCGGGGCGCTCGGTGGTGCGGTCGTCGGCAAACTGCTGAGTGAGGGCGCGATCTGCCATGTGCCCAATGCCCATGCCGCGGCGCCCGGGCATTTCCCCTTTGCCGAGCACGACCGTGTCAAGCTGGTGCACAATGTCGATCTCTCGGACTCCGCCAAGGTCGAGGCGTTCTACAGCCAGGTTCCAGGTCTGTGGGGCTCGATCCATCTGGCCGGCGGCTTCACCGCGGCACCGGTGGAAAAGATCGAGTCGGCATCCTTTGCCGAGATGATGGACACCAACGCACGCACCGCCTTCCTGTGCTGCCGTGCGGCAGTGCGCTCGATGCTGGCGTCTGACATCGCGGGCCGCATCGTCAATGTCACGGCGCGCGCCGGGCTCGACCCGCGGCGCGGCAGCGGCATGGTTGCCTACGCCGCCAGCAAGGCCGCGGTAGCGGCGATGACGGTGGCGATGGCCGAGGAGTTGAAAGGCAAGGGCATCCTGGTCAATGCCGTGGCGCCATCGACGCTCGATACGCCAGCAAACCGCGCCGATATGCCGGATGCCGACGTCACCAGATGGGTCAGTCTCGAAGCGGCCGCCGAAGCCATCGCCTATCTCGCCTCGCCAGCCAATCAGGCGATGAGCGGAACGCTGGTGCCGCTCTACGGCAGGGCCTGAGCAGAAACCGTCGAAACAGGGCAGGTGGCCTCCGATCCGTCGGCGTTGCGGTAGCGGTAGAGCCGCAGCGGCGAGGAAGCATCCGTCGGACACTCCTTGAGCCATGACGGCGGGTGGCCCTCCATCAGCGCTGCCGCGAATGGATAGGTGTTTTCGAGTTCAAGCGACGGCGGGCCCCTCCACCCGCAAAGGGCGACATGTGTCGCCTTGGACGCATCGAGAAACGTGCGCGGGTCGGCGGTCGAGGGATCAAGGAAGCGATAGCTCCGTTCGATCCCTTGAGCCGACGGGTGATTGGGGATTGTCACCACCTTGGGACCTTCAGCAAGAGCAAGAAAATGCGCTCCGATCAACGGTGGCGTCAGAACGACGGCGCCTGCCGGCCAACCCTGTCGCGGCTCAATGTGCCTGAGATCGCAGCTGTCGGCGAACTCGCCGGCTGGAATGGCTGCCTGCGATGGTCTTGCCGACAGCTGGTACAGCGCCATCGCCGCGGACAGAACCAGACCGGGCAGGATCAACGCGTATCTTCGCGATGCCACCGGCACGTGTGACTTCAAATAGCGCCCCAGTCCCGCATCCGGTGGCAGGAAACTCGCCAGCACGAAGGTCAGACCGATGCCGGAAAAGACCGGAAGATAGCGAAAGTAGCGGAAGTAGCCGATCGCCAGCGCCAGCGAGAGCAGCGAGAACAGCGCCAGGATGACAAGCGGCCGGCTTCGGCTCCGCGGATTGAGGCAGATGACTGCCGGGGCGAGCGCGCCGACGAACAGCAACGCCATGCTGGGAAAGCTGTCCGACAAAACGAAATCAGGGCGCCGGAACAGGCTCAGTTCCTGAGGGATCCTGTTGAGCATGTTGTCGCGTACATAGGCGTCGAGCGAAGCATAAGGGCCGGCCAGGCATTGCGGGAACAACACCACCAGCGCCGCCGCGCTGGCGGCCGCGAACACCAGCAAGATTGCCGTCCGCGTCGCCCATCCGCCGCGCCGGCCGACAAGCAAAGGCACCACGGCAAATGAAAGCCCGGCCGCTACGAGTGCCGTCACATGCGGTGTGGAATAGGTGTCGCATCTGACGTCGGAATAGGCTGAAGGCGGCACGATCGTGGCGAACAGCCCGAGCCCGCCCAGGGCCAATGCCAGCCCGAAGCCAGCGATCCTGTCGGCACCCCGTTCGCGGCCGAAGATCCAGTCAAAGGCATAGACCGCCATCACCAGCGCATAGAACGGCGCGAACTCGGCGCTGATGGCAAGCGCCAAGGCCGCCAGCAGCCCGTTGATGAAGGCAGCGAAGCGGTTCTGCGACAACATCAAGACCAGGGCCGCGAGCAGAAGCAGTATTTGCAGATTGTGGTAGTCGATCCGTCCCGGGGCGTATTCGAAAAAGCTGCGCGCGGCAAAGATCAGAGCCAGCGGCAATGCAACGGCCGGGTTGGCAAAGCCCACTGCGATCACCAGCCTATTGTAGAAATAGAGCGCCGGCGCAAGCAGCAGCAGCGGCACGGCAAAGCTTGCCAGCGTCAGCGCCGGCTCGAAGCCGGCAAACGGCATCAGCAGACGCGCGAAGGCGGCATAGGGCAGGTCCACGATCCATGGCCAATGCGAGACATAGGGCTCTGGCTGGGCAACACCGGGCAGCATCCGGTCGAAGATGTTGCCCGTTTCAAGCAAGGTGCGGACTTCATGCAGTTTGACCAGGTCGTCCACGTCGCCGTTGAGCTGGAAGCCCAGGGACCAGAGGACGGCCATCAAGATCGCCATTCCGCAAAAGCAGAACAAGGCCGGTGACCCGATGTAGAGACGCGGCAACCACGAAGAGCCCGTAGCGGGACAATCGTCGTCATTGCGCATGGAAAGCCTCTCCTCGGACCACCGGCAAATACGCGAGGAAGTTTATCTTACCGTAAAGAAAAACCCCGCCGGATCGCTCCGGCGGGGTTTGAACTGACCACCGCGCAGGGCGGTGGGGGCAGATGACTTAGCTGCCCTGCTTCTTCAGCGCGGCACCCAGTATGTCGCCCAGCGAAGCGCCGGAGTCGGTCGAGCCGTACTGGGCGACCGCTTCCTTCTCTTCGGCGATTTCCAGCGCCTTGATCGAGACCTGCAGCTTGCGGGTCTTCTTGTCGAAGGCGATGACGCGCGCGTCGACCTTCTGGCCGACGGTGAAGCGCTCGGGGCGCTGCTCGTCGCGGTCACGGCTCAGATCGGAGCGCTTGATGAAGGTCTCGATGCCGCTGTCGACCAGCCGCACTTCCAGACCGCCATCCTTGACGCCGATGACTTCGCAGGTGACGACCGCGTTCTTGCGCAGTTCGCCGCTCGTCGCTGCTTCGCCGACCGTATCCTTGGCCAGCTGCTTGATGCCGAGCGAGATGCGCTCCTTGTCGATGTCGACGTCGAGCACCTGCGCCTTGACCATGTCGCCGCGATTGTACTCTTCGATGACCTGCTCGCCCGGACGGGTCCAGTCGAGATCGGAGAGATGGACCATGCCGTCCACGTCGCCTTCGAGGCCGATGAACAGGCCGAACTCGGTCTTGTTCTTGACCTCGCCCTCGACCTGGCTGCCGACCGGATGGCTGCTGGCGAAAGCCTGCCACGGATTCTCGAGCGTCTGCTTGAGGCCGAGTGAGATACGGCGCTTGGCCGGATCGACTTCGAGCACCACCACGTCGACTTCCTGGGTCGTCGACAGGATCTTGCCAGGATGCACGTTCTTCTTCGTCCACGACATTTCCGAAACGTGGATGAGGCCTTCGATGCCCGGCTCCAGCTCGACGAACGCGCCGTAGTCGGTGATGTTGGTGACGGTACCCTTGATCTTCTTGCCGATCGGGAACTTGGTGCCGATCTCGGACCACGGATCGCTCTCGAGCTGCTTCATGCCGAGCGAGATGCGGTGGGTTTCCTGGTTGATGCGGATGATCTGCACCTTGACCGTCTGACCGATGTTGAGGATTTCGGTCGGATGGTTGACGCGGCGCCATGCCATGTCAGTGACATGCAGCAGGCCGTCGATGCCGCCGAGGTCGACGAACGCACCGTAGTCGGTGATGTTCTTGACGACGCCTTCGACAACCTGGCCTTCTTCGAGGTTCTGCACGATTTCCGAACGCTGTTCGGCGCGGCTCTCTTCGAGCACGGTGCGGCGCGACACCACGATGTTGCCGCGGCGGCGATCCATCTTGAGGATCTCGAAGGGCTGCGGGTTGTGCATCAGCGGCGAGACGTCGCGGATCGGGCGGATATCGACCTGGCTGCGCGGCAGGAAGGCCACGGCGCCGTCGAGGTCGACGGTGAAGCCGCCCTTGACCTGGTTGAAGATGACGCCTTCGACGCGCTCACCCTTGGTGAACTTCTCTTCGAGGCGGACCCAGCTCTCTTCGCGGCGGGCCTTCTCACGGCTGAGCATCGCTTCGCCAAGCGCGTTCTCGATGCGCTCGACATAGACTTCGACGGTGTCACCGACCTTGAGGGTGGTGTCCTTGCCCTTGACGCCGAATTCCTTCAGCGGCACGCGGCCTTCGACCTTGAGGCCGACGTCGATGATGGCCATGTCCTTTTCGATGGCCGTGATCGTGCCCTTGACGACCTGGCCTTCGCCGGAATGGCCTGTTGTGAATGATTCTTCGAGCAGGCTCGCGAAATCGTCGCGAGTGGGATTTGCAGCTGACATTGTTTCTCCTGGAGTGCCCCGCTTCTGTCGCGGGACGGGCGCCGTGGGTTAGCGTTGCGTTGGCCTGCCGGCGTTCCGGGCTACAAAAGCCCTGGGCCGCTCTTTAAGCGGCAATTCCGGCGCATGAAGAATGCTGGCAGGCTGGTTGATGCCCGATATGGGTATTTTCTTCGCCTCCGGCAACGGAAACACGAGGGAAAAACCCGGCTCAGGCCTTGTTTCTCGTGGCTAAGACGTCGTCGATGATCGCCATGGCCGCAAGAAACGCGGCTTCTATAGCCATTTCGCTGGTATCAAGCAAGTGCGCGTCTGCCGCCGGCTTCAAGGGCGAGTCGGCGCGGCCCATGTCGCGCTCGTCGCGGCGCACGATATCGGCGAGGATCTCGGTGAAATCGGCGGTCCCGCCGATGCTCTCGATCTCGGCCAGTCGCCGCCGCGCCCGCACCTCGGCGCTCGCCGTTACATAGAGTTTTATGTCGGCGTCGGGGCAGACGACGGTGCCGATGTCGCGGCCATCGAGCACGGCGCCCGGCGGCGTCGTGGCGAATGCGCGCTGCTTTTCGACCAGGATGCGCCGCACGGTCGGGAACACCGCGACCTTCGAGGCCGCCTCGCCAACCGCATGCGCCGACAGCACCGCCCGGTCGAGCTTGGCCAGATCGACCTGGCGTGCCGCGGTTTCGGCCGCCGAGACATTGTCGAGCGGCAGCGCGTGCTGGATCAGCGCGTAGGCCACCGCGCGATAGGTAAGGCCGGTGTCGAGCAGGTTCAGCCGGTAATGGTCGGCCAGCCGCCGGGCCAGCGTGCCTTTTCCGGCGCCGGCCGGGCCGTCGATGGCGATGGTCAGGAGCCTCGTCATATGACGTCGTGACGCAAGCGCTTTGCGCCATTGTTGATCGAACTCGGCTGCCGTGATCTCCAGAGCTTCGAATTCTTTGTCCGAATTGATCTCTTCAACATCTGGAAAACCCTCGGTGGAGTTTGTTGTGCCGCCGATTTCAAGATCATCTGAGCCATCCGTGGCTTCGCCGCGAACGGCGAAACCGACCGACCCATCGGCATAGAACTCTATTGTTCGGTTCTGAAACTTATCGTCTGCGATCTCATACCAGAGATGAGACGGCTCCTCTGCCTTCTCATGCTTCCAATGAACGTAGACGTATTTCATACAATCTCCGCGCCCAGCCCCTTCATCAGCCCCATGAATTCCGGAAAACTGGTCGCGATCATCGCCTGGTCGTCGATGGTGACAGGCTTTTCCGTCGCCAGCCCCATGACCAGAAAGCTCATGGCGATGCGGTGGTCGAGATGGGTCTGCACCGTCGTGTCCTGGCCGTTGGGATGGCGGCCAAGGCCCTTTCCGCCCGGTTTGCCGCGCACGGCAAGGGAAGCCTCGCCCTCGGTGCAGTCGACGCCGTTGATCTTCAGCCCGTTGGCGACGGCCGACAGCCGGTCGGATTCCTTCACCCGCAGCTCTTCCAGCCCCTGCATCAGCGTTTCGCCCTCGGCGAAGCTGGCGGCAACCGCAAGCACGGGATATTCGTCGATCATCGACGGTGCCCGCTCGGGCGGCACGATGACGCCTTTCAACTCGGAGTAACGCACGCGCAGGTCGGCGACATCCTCGCCGCCGGCATTGCGCGGATTGAGGATCTCGATCTTGCCGCCCATTTCCTGCAGCGTCAAAAGCAGGCCGGTGCGGGTAGGGTTCATCAGCACGTTCTCGATGACGATGTCGGAGCCCGGCACGATCAGTGCGGCCACCAGCGGGAAGCCGGCCGAGGACGGGTCGCCCGGCACCGCGATCGTCTGGCCGGTCAGTCTGCCCTGGCCTTCGATGAAGATGTGGCGCACGCCGCGCTCGTCGGTCTCGACCGACAGATTGGCGCCAAAGCCCTTCAGCATCTTTTCGGTATGGTCGCGCGTCATGACAGGTTCGATGACGGTGGTGATGCCCGGCGTGTTGAGACCGGCGAGCAGCACCGCCGATTTGACCTGCGCCGAGGCCATCGGCACGCGGTAGGTGATGGGTGCGGCGTGCTTCGGCCCATGCAACGTGATCGGCATGCGGTCGCCTGGCGTCGCCTTCAGCACCTGAACGCCCATCTGGCGCAAGGGTTCGAGCACGCGGCCCATCGGCCGGCCCGACAGCGAGGCGTCGCCGATGAAGGTCGTTTCCATGTCATAGGTACCGACCAGGCCCATGGTCAGCCGCGAGCCCGTGCCGGCATTGCCGAAGTCGAGCGGGCCTTCCGGCTGCAGCAGCGCGCCATTGCCGGTGCCGCGGATCACCCACTCGGCGCCGCGCTTCTCGATATGAGCGCCCATTGCCTTCATGGCCGCACCGGTGCGCATCACGTCCTCGCCTTCGAGCAGGCCGGTGATGCGGGTCTCGCCGGAAGCGAGGCCGCCAAACATGAAGGAGCGGTGCGAGATCGATTTGTCGCCCGGCACGCGCGCCGTGCCGGCAAGGGCTTGTGATTTGCGGGCGGTGGCCGACTTTGGGGCGGCGGCGTGAGACATGGAATTTCCCTGGACGGAATGCCGGCKGGCCGGCGCTTTTCATTTGTTGCGGCGGTCTCGTATCACGGCGGGCCGAAATGGTCATCCCCCATGGTCGTCATCGACGCGAGGCCTTTCATTGCATGGTTTTGTGACGCCGGCTTTTCGCTTTGACAGCGCTGCAAACTGTGGTTAAGGGGACCACTCTTTTATTGACGAGGCTTGCCGTGGCAAAAACCGAACTTGGCATAAAGCGCATCGACCCGGAGACGGGTCGAAAATTCTACGACCTGAACAAGGACCCGATCGTCTCGCCCTACACCGGCAAGACCTATCCGCGTTCCTATTTCGAGGAAGGCAAGATCGCCGCCCTCGAGGAGGAAGAGGAAGTGGCCGAGAAGGAAGTGGACGCCGAGGACGAAGAGGGCGTTGAAGTCGTCTCGCTCGAAGAGGCCGACGAAGACGTCAAGGCCGACGATCTGCCGGATCTCGGCGACGACGAGGACGATGTCGACCTCGGCGACGACGAGGATGACACGTTCCTTGCCGACGAAGAGGAAGAAGACGACGACGTCGCCGACATGATCGGCGTCGGCGACGACGACGACGAGGTCTGATCGGCCTTGAAAGCAGGCGTTTGCCAGCTTTCGTGGCCTGTGAAGAAAAAGCCGCTCTTGAAGGCTTGATATTGACGAAAGGCGGGGTTAGAAGCCGCCTGCACTAACGGCGCGGTCTCCAACCCACGCCGGATCTCTTCGCCGGAAACGGCGCCGGTTGACTGCCGGAAGTGGGGCCATAGCTCAGTTGGGAGAGCGCTTGAATGGCATTCAAGAGGTCGTCGGTTCGATTCCGATTGGCTCCACCAAGTTCCCTCTAGACCATTGATTTTCCTGGAAAGCCTTGATTTCAAGGCTCTATTCTACGGACGTGGTCGAAGCACTCTTTCCCGCCATTTTCGAAGCCGTTCAATCGGCTACTGAATGCGATCGATTTGGGATGAAACCTTGCCCTTTCGAGCAGGCAGACCAATTGAACAGCCGCGAGCGGGTATGGGGAGCGTTCGATTTCCTTCCCGCATGCGCTCATTTCGAGTAATGCTATGACTGGGCGCCTTCCGATCGCGCGGGGACGGTGCTGTTAGGTGGCGGCGTGACCGTGATCGGCTTTGATTGCAGCGTTTGCCATCTAGGATTGCGTGCTTCGAGGCTGGAACATGGAACACAGGCTCGCGGCGGTGCTGGCAGCCGACATGGCTGGATACTCTCGGCTCATGGAAGCCGACGAGAGGGGCACGCTTGCGCGGCTCAAAACGCACCGGATCGAACTCATTGATCCGGCAATCGCCAAGAACCAGGGCCACATCATCAAAACCACCGGTGACGGCATGCTGGTCGAGTTCCAGAGCGTGGCAGATGCCGTGCGCTGCGCGGCGGAGGTGCAGATCCGTATGCGCCGCCGCAACGCCGACGTACCGGAAGCCGGACGCATTCAGTTTCGGATCGGCATCAATCTCGGCGACATCATCTTCGATGAGGGCGACATTTATGGCGACGGCGTGAATGTCGCCGCCCGGCTGGAGCAGATGGCCGAAGTCGGCGGGGTGTGCGTCACCCAGGCCGTGTACGAACAGGTCTTCGATCGGCTCGAAATCAGGTTCGAGGACCTTGGCGAGAAGGCCCTGAAGAACATCTCTCGCCCGATACGGGTCTGGCGCGCGGTGCTGGACGATGCAGCCGATCCGCGAGTGGGGGACAGCTCGGCCCGGCACAGCGTGGTGAAGCCGTCGATCGCGGTCCTGCCTTTCGCCAATATGAGCGGCGAATCCGAACAGGAATTTTTCGTTGATGGTCTGACCGAGGACATCATCACGGAACTTTCGCGCCGGCACGAGCTGTTCGTCATCTCGCGCAACTCCACCTTCGTCTACAAAGGGCAGTCGGTTAACCTTCGTGAAATTGCCCGGAAGCTGGGCGCGCAATTCCTGGTGGAGGGCAGCGTCCGCAAATCGGGCGGGCAGCTCAGGGTGACGGCGCAGCTGATCGATACTGCCACCGATACGCACATCTGGGCCGAGCGATACGACCGCAAGCTCGACGATGTCTTCGCCATTCAGGACGAACTGACCGCAGCGATCGTGGCCACGCTGCCAGGCCGCGTCGAAGCCGCGCAGCAGGATGTCGTGGCGCGGAAAACACCCGCCAACATGGCAGCATACGAATGCGTGCTCGCGGCCAAGGTCCGCCACCATCGCAGCAGTCGAGCCGAGAATGAGGAGGCGCTGAAGCTGGTGACACGAGCGCTGGAACTCGACCCCGAATACGCGCATGCCCATGCCTGGCGGGGCTGCATCCTGGGGCAAGCTTGGGGCTACGGCTGGTGCGCCGATAAGGACGCCGCTTTCGACGAAGTCATCCGTGAGCTTGAGTTGGCGCAAGAGCTGGACAGCAACGATGCGGACGTCCAACGGATATTGGCGGCCATCAGCATCAGCCGCAACGATCTGACGAAGGCTCGGCACCACCAGGAGCGGGCACTCGCCCTCAATCCAAACTACGATCTCGTCGTGGTCCAGCACGGCGAGCTTTTGACTTGGCTCGGTCACCCCAAGGAAGGGGCCGACTGGATCCGCAAGGCGATGCGGTTGAACCCTCACCACCCCGAACGCTTCTGGAGCCATCTTGGGAAAGCTCACTTTACAGCCCACGAATATCCCGAAGCAATCGAGGCCTTCATGCATCTGTCGAAGATGGATGCCAACCAACACGCCTTTGTCGCGGCGGCCTATCACTGGCTGGGCGATCGGACCGCTGCGTCCGCTCACCTCGCTCAGATAGACAAGGTCGATCCGGAATTTACGATTGATGCGTTGGTCTCTACCCTGCACTACGAGAACGAGGCGGATCTTCATCACCTGGTTGATGGACTGAAGTCACCCGACGCGGCGCAGGTGAAAGCATAGTCATCACCACTCGGCGAAGGAGCCGTCCTTGTGGCGCCAGATTGGGTTGCGCCAGCGGTGGCCTTCCTTGGCGCGCTCCTTGACGTAGTCCTCGTCGATCTCGACGCCGAGGCCCGGGCCGTCGGGAATGGCGACATAACCATCCTGGTAGCGGAAGACATCCTTGTTGGCGGCGTAGTCTAGCAGGTCGTTGGCGGCGTTGTAGTGGATGCCGAGGCTCTGCTCCTGGATGAAGCAGTTGTAGCTGACCGCGTCGAGCTGCAGGCAGGCGGCAAGCGCGATCGGCCCGAGCGGGCAGTGCGGCGCCACCGCGACGTCATAGGCCTCGGCCATGGCCGCGATCTTGCGGCATTCGGTGATGCCGCCGGCATGTGACAGATCGGGCTGGATGATGTCGACGACGCCTTGCTCGAACACCGACTTGAAGTCCCAGCGGCTGTAGAGCCGCTCACCCAAAGCAATCGGCGTCGAGCCAAGGGCGGCGATTTCCTTCAGCGCCTCGCGGTTTTCGCTCAGCACCGGCTCCTCGATGAACATCAGCCTGTAGGGCTCGAGCTCCTTGACCAGGATGCGCGCCATCGGCCGGTGCACGCGGCCGTGGAAATCGACCGCGATGCCGATGTTGGGGCCGACGGCCTCGCGCACCATGGCGACCCGCTCGACCGCGGCATCTATCCTGTCATGGCTATCGACGATCTGCAGTTCCTCGGTGCCGTTCATCTTGAGCGCCAGGAAGCCGCGCGCCACCACTTCCCGAGCGCCGGCGGCGACCTCGGCCGGACGGTCGCCGCCGATCCAGGAATAGACCTTGATACTGTCACGCAACTTGCCGCCGAGCAGTTCATGCACGGGCACGCCGAGCGCCTTGCCCTTGATGTCCCACAGCGCCTGGTCGATACCCGCAATAGCGCTCATTAGGATCGGTCCGCCACGGTAGAAGCCGCCGCGATGCATCACCGTCCAGTGGTCCTCGATCAGGCGCGGATCCTTGCCGATGAGATAATCGCCAAGCTCCTTGACCGCCGCCTCGACGGTCAGCGCCCGGCCTTCGACGACCGGCTCGCCCCAGCCGGTGACACCGGCATCGGTCTCGATCTTCAGGAACAGCCAGCGCGGCGGAACGATGTAGGTGGTGAGCGAGATGATTTTCATGCGCTGTCTCAGTTGTTCTTGAGTTTCTTGGCGCTGACGAGGTCGCGCGCCGCAAGGTCGAGGATCTTGTTTGCCGCCCCACGCGCCGCCTCGGCGTCGCGCATGCGCAGCGCCTCGACCACCTCGCGGTGCGCCGCCACCGCTTCCAGGCGCCGCTCGAGCGAAATCGTCGCCGTCGCCTCCAGCGAGAATTTCAGCCCCGTGTCGATCAGATTGCCGATCTGGCGAAAGATCGGGTTGTGGCTCGCGGCATAGACGATTTGGTGGAAAGCGATGTCGGAGCGCGAGAAAGCGGCGCGATCCTCGCCGGCGCTCGCCATGCCGCGCCAGGCCGCTTCGAGATCGGCGATCTCCTGCAGTGTCGCGCGCGTCGCGGCAAGCTCGGCGACCAGCGGTTCGATGGCTCGCCGTGTCTCCAGGATGGCGTCGAAGAGCTTGTCGTCCAGTGCGTGCGGTGCGTGCCAGGCCAACACCTGCGGGTCGATGATGTTCCAGTCGTCCTCGTTGCAGACGATGGTGCCGACGCGCGGCCGCGACAACACCAGCCCCTTGGCGGCCAGCACCTTCAGCGCCTCGCGGATGACGGTGCGGCTCACGCCGTACTCGACGCCAAGTTCGTTTTCGGTCGGCAAGGAGGACCCGGCCGGGTAGCGGCCGGAAAAGATGTCCGAGGCCATCGCCTTGGTCACGTCGGGCATGACGCGCGGGCGACGGGTGGTAGCCCCCTCCGGGGCTTTCTTCGAAATTTCGGTCACCTTAGCCCTCCCTCCAAGGCGGCGAACCTGCGAGTTCGCGCAACCGGCCCGGCATTAGCGGATGCAAACGAGTTGCGCCAGCGATCGTTGGTCAGAGCATGTACATTAATTATCATACCAGATCAATTGACGAGTATGATAAAAGCGAATAGAAACGCCGACACCCGGGCTGAGCGCCCGGCCTATCGCTGGGAGGTAATCATGCGACTTTTGAAGACCGCGCTCGTCGCGGGCGCGCTTGCCGTGTTGTCCGTCACGACGATCGCTTCTGCCTATGCTCAGGACACCAAGATCGGTTTCATCGTCAAGCAGCCCGAGGAACCGTGGTTCCAGGACGAATGGAAGTTCGCCGACCAGGCAGCCAAGGAAAAGGGCTTCACCCTCGTCAAGATCGGCGCCGAGGACGGTGAGAAACTGATGTCGGCGATCGACAATCTCGGTGCCCAGGGCGCTCAGGGCTTCATCGTCTGCACGCCGGACGTGAAGCTCGGACCTGGCATCGTCGCCAAGGCCGCCGCCAACAATCTCAAGCTGATGACCGTCGACGACCGTCTGGTCGGTGCCGACGGCAAGGCACTGGAAGACGTGCCGCACATGGGCATCTCGGCCACCAAGATCGGCGAGGCCGTCGGCCAGGCGATCGTCGATGAAATGAAGGCGCGTGGCTGGAAGGCCGACGAGGTTGGCGCCATCCGCGTCTCCTATGATCAACTGCCGACGGCGGTCGATCGTGTCGAAGGCGCCATCTCGGTGCTGAAGGCGAACGGCTTCAAGGCCGAGAACATCTTCGACGCGCCGCAGGCCAAGACCGACACGGAAGCCGCGCTGAACGCCGCGACGGTCGTGCTCAATGCGCATGCCGACATCAAGAAATGGATCTCCTTCGGCCTCAACGACGAAGCCGTGCTGGGCGCCGTGCGCGCCTCAGAAAGCGTCGGCATCCCGGCGGATGGCATGATCGGCGTCGGCATCGGCGGCGCGGATTCGGCGATCAACGAGTTCAAGAAGCCGGCCGCCACCGGCTTTGTCGGCACCGTGATCATCTCGCCGAAGCGCCATGGCTATGAGACGGCGCTCAACATGTATGACTGGGTTGCCAACAACAAGGAACCGGAGAAGCTGATCCTGACCTCCGGCGCGCTGGCCAAGCGCGACGACTATCAGAAGGTCCGCCAGGGCCTCGGCATCGAGTAATCCTCCCTGTACAAACAGGCGGCGGCTCATCCCGCCGCCTGTTTGTCATGGCACAACAAAGATCGACGCCCGTGTCCTTTCTAGACTTTTCGCGCATCACCAAGGCCTATCCGGGCGTCAAGGCACTGTCGGACGTCTCGTTCGGCGTCGACAAGGGCGCCGTACATGGCCTGATGGGCGAGAACGGCGCTGGCAAATCCACCCTGATCAAGATCCTGTCCGGCGACCAGCATGCCGACGCGGGTGAGATAAGCATCGACGGCAAGGTCCAGGCCTATGCCTCGACCCGGGATGCCTTCGACAATGGCGTCATCGTCATTCACCAGGAGCTGCAGCTCGTTCCCGAGCTCACCGTTGCCGAAAACCTCAGGCTTGGCCGTTTTCCCGCCAGTGCCGGCATCATCGCGCGCACCCGGATGCTGGACGACGTCGGCGCCAAGCTGAAATCGGCGGGCATCGACATCGACATGCGCCGCAAGGTCAAGACGCTGTCGATCGGCGAACGCCAGATGGTCGAGATCGCCAAGGCGATCATGCTCGACGCGCGCGTCATCGCGCTGGACGAGCCGACCTCGTCGCTGTCGTCGCGCGAAAGCGAAATCCTGTTTGCCCTGATCGATCGGCTGCGCGGCGAGGGCAAGGTCATCATCTACGTATCGCACCGATTGGATGAGGTGTTCCGGCTTTGCGACAGCCTGACAGTGCTGCGCGACGGCAAGCTGGCGGCGCACCACATTTCGCTCAAGGACGTCACCCGCGACCAGGTCGTCGCCGAAATGGTCGGCCGCGAGATTTCGGACATTTGGGGTTTTCGCCCGCGCAAGGCAGGCGATATCAGACTGAAGATCGAGGCCCTGTCAGGGACAAAGCTGACGACGCCGGCCAGCTTCGAGGCGAGAGCCGGCGAGATCGTCGGCTTCTTCGGCCTGATCGGTGCCGGCCGCTCGGAACTGATGCGGTTGGTCTTCGGCGCCGACCCGCGCTCGGGCGGCGCCATCATCGTCGACGGCAAGGGGATTCACGCCACCGATCCGCATGGCGCGATCCGGGCCGGCATCGTGCTGTGCTCGGAAGACCGCAAGCATGACGGCATCATCCAGGGCCGCTCGATCGAGGAGAACATCAACATCTCGTCGCGCCGCCATCACACACGCTTTGGCGTCTTGAACCGCGCCAGCGAGATCGCGACGGCCGAAACATTCATCAAGAAGCTCAAGGTGCGCACGCCGTCGCGCAAGCAGGACATCATCAACCTCTCCGGCGGCAACCAGCAGAAGGTCATCCTGGGCCGCTGGCTGTCCGAGCAAGGTGTGCGGGTTCTCATCGTCGACGAGCCGACGCGTGGCATCGACGTCGGCGCCAAATCGGAAATCTACGAACTGCTCTACCAGCTTGCCGAAGACGGCATGGCGATCGTCGTCGTCTCGTCCGAACTGCCGGAGGTGATGGGCATCTGCGACCGCATCCTGGTGATGTGCGGTGGGCGCATCAGCGCCGAACTCACCCGCCACCAGTTCGCCGAGAAGGCGATCCTGGCCGCAGCACTTCCCGACAAGAAAACCCCCGACGCGATCGCATCCTGAGGACCTCTGCCATGACCGACCGGTTGAAGAAGATCCTGCTCGGCGAACAGGGCCTTGTCGTCATCTTCGTCGTTGCCTTCGCGCTGGTGTCGGCTCTGGTGCCGAACTTCCTCACCGACCGCAACATGCTCGGCCTGCTGCAGTCGGTGGTCACCGTCGGCATCGTCGCCTGCACCATGATGTTCTGCCTCGCGGCGCGCGACTTCGACCTGTCGGTCGGCTCAATCGTCGCCTTTGCCGGCATGGTCGCGGTGATGGCGTCGAACACCACCGGTTCGATCCTGCTCGGCCTTCTGGCGGCAATCGCCTGCGGCGCCTTCGTCGGCTTCATCAACGGCGTCGTCATCGCCAAATTCCGCATCAACGCGCTGATCACCACCCTGGCCACCATGCAGATCGTGCGCGGCCTTGCGCTGATCGCATCCGACGGCCGCGCCGTCGGCATCAACAGCCCGGACTTCTACCAGCTGGCGCTGTCGAAACTGCTTGGCATACCGACGCCGATCTGGGTGCTGGCCGTTCTCTTCGGCATCTTCGGCTTCGTCCTCAACCGCACCGTCTTCGGCAAGAACACGCTGGCCATCGGCGGCAATCCTGAGGCCTCGCGGCTGGCCGGCGTCAATGTCGACCGGACGCGCATCTGGATCTTTACGCTCCAGGGCGTCGTCTGCGGCATCGCCGGCATCCTGCTCGCGTCACGCATCACCTCCGGCCAGCCCAACGCGGCGGTCGGGCTTGAGCTTTCGGTCATCTCGGCCTGCGTGCTCGGCGGCGTCTCGCTCGCCGGTGGTCGCGCCACCATGTCGGGTGTCATCGTCGGCGTGCTGATCATGGGCATCGCCGAAAACGCCATGAATCTGCTCAACATCCCGGCCTTCTACCAGTACATCGTGCGCGGCGTTATCTTGCTCCTGGCGGTGCTGCTCGACAATCTGCGCTCGTCGGCACTGGGCCGGCGTTGACCGTCTTCGACTGGAGCAACAAGAATGGCTGAGCGCCTGTCCGGCAAACGCATCTTCCTGACAGGGGCCGCGCAAGGCATCGGGCTCGCCATCGCTGAAGCCTGTTTGGCCGAAGGAGCCAGGCTGTTCCTGGTCGACCGCAACAGCGTGTTGCTGGACAAGGCCGTTGCTGGTCTCGTCGCACCCCAAGGCCATGTCGGGCATACCGCAGCCGACATCAGCGATGGGGCGGCGATTGCCGCGGCTGTCAGCCGGGCAGGTGACGAGATCGGTCCAATCAACGCGCTGATCAACAATGCCGGGGTCAATGTGTTCTCGACGCCGCTCGACACCAGCGAGGAGGAGTGGAACCGCAACTTCGACGTCAACGTCAAAGGCGCCTGGAACTGCAGCAAGGCAGTCTTGCCGAGCATGATCGCAAGCGGCGGCGGCGCCATCCTTAACATCGCCTCGACGCATAGCTTCACCATCATTCCGCATACCTTCCCCTATCCCGTCGCCAAGCACGCTCTGCTCGGCCTGACCAAATCGTTGGCACTCGAATATGCGGGGCAGGGCGTGCGTGTGAATGCGCTGGCGCCGGGCTATGTCGAGACGCAGAAGGCCATCGACTACTGGAACAGTTTTCCTGACCCGGCCGCGGCGCGCGCCAACACCATGGCGCTGCATCCCGGCGGCCGCATCGCCTCGGTGCGCGAGATCGCGCTTTCCGCGGTGTTCATGATTTCCGACGAGTGCCCGTTCATGAACGCGGCCACCCTCGTCGTCGATGGCGGGCTGAGCCAGCTGCAGCATCCCGCCTGAGTGCCGGGGAAAGATCATAGCCAAGAGACGATCGCAGCACGGCTTCGGCGATTTGGGCAAGGGTTGAACCGGGTCGGCGCCACCACCGGAGGAGAGAAATTCTAATCGCCGTCGCAGATTTGGAATAAACTAACTCTACAGAATTTATAGAATAAGCAATCTGCACTGGCGATCTGGTTTCCACCCGGACAGGACCCCGCCATGCCCAACCTTTTGCGCTCGCCTTCAATTCCGTCTGGCATAGTCGGCCAATGTCGTCGGACCGCGGGAGGCAAGCCATGACCCGGGATATCCCTGACCGCATCAAGGTGCTCTGGTTCCTGCCGACGCATGGCGACAGCCGCTATCTCGGCACATCGGAAGGCGGCAGGGCCGTCGACCTGCCCTACCTGACGCAAGTGGCAAAGGCAGCCGACACGCTGGGTTATTACGGCGTGCTGTTGCCGACCGGCCGGGCCTGCGAGGATTCCTGGGTGATCGCCTCGGCTCTGGTGCCGGCGACCGAGCGGTTGCGCTTCCTCGTTGCCGTGCGGCCCGGTCTGCAATCGCCGACGCTCGCCGCGCGCATGACCGCGACGCTCGACCGCATCTCCAACGGCCGTTTGCTGATCAACGTCGTCACCGGCGGTGATCCGCTGGAGAACAAGGGGGACGGCATCTTCCTTTCGCACGCCGAGCGCTATGAAGTGACGCAGGAATTCCTGCAGATCTACAAGCGCGTGCTGAGCGGCGAGACGGTCGAGCACGAAGGCAAGCATTTCCGCATCGAGGATGGCCGGCTGCTGTTTCCGCCGGTGCAGACGCCGTACCCGCCGCTCTATTTCGGCGGCTCCTCCGACGCCGGATCCGTGGTGGCGGCGCAGGAGATCGACAAATACCTGACCTGGGGCGAGCCGCCCGCCGATGTCGAGCGCAAGCTGGACGGCGTGCGCGAACTGGCCGAGAAGGCCGGCCGCAAGCTTTCCTTCGGCATCCGCCTGCATGTCATCGCGCGTGAGACGACCGAACAGGCCTGGGCCGCGGCGGACAGCTTGATCAGCCGGCTCGACGACGCGACGATCGCCTCGGCGCAGAAGGTCTTTGCCCGCATGGATTCGGTCGGCCAGGCGCGGATGAGCGCACTGCACGGCGGCAACCGCGCCAAGCTCGAGATTGCACCCAATTTGTGGGCCGGCGTCGGCCTGGTGCGCGGCGGCGCTGGAACAGCGCTTGTCGGTGACCCCGACACGATTGCCGAACGCATCGACGAGTACCGGCGCCTCGGCATCGATACCTTCATCCTGTCCGGCTATCCGCATCTCGAAGAAGCCTACCGCTTCGGCGAATTGGTCCTGCCGAAACTGCCCACCGATCATCCGGTGAAGGCTGCCGGCTCGTCGGTCAACACCGGCCCGTTCGGCGAGACCATTGCCGGCGACCACCGGCCGAAGTCACTCGCCAGCGCCTCGTGAACGCGCTCCCCCCGACCCGTCGGTTGCGCGTCGCCATCATCGGCGGCGGCTTTTCCGGTGCTGCGGTGGCCTGGCATCTGGCGCAGGCATCGAGGCCGGAGCACCTGTCGATTTCCGTGATCGAGCCGCGCTCGGCGCTTGGCGGCGGCCTTGCCTATTCCAGCGAGGAGCCCGCGCACCGGGTCAATGTCCCTGCAGTCAGAATGAGCATGGCTCCCGATGATCCGCAGCATTTTGTGCGCTGGTTGAACCGTGATGGGGAACTCGAACGCGATTCGGACGCCATCTGGAAGAATGGCGACGCCTATCCGCGCCGGCGCGTGTTCGGCCGTTACGTCGCCGAGCACCTCGCTCCCTGGCTCGGTTCGGGCGCGGTGCGCCATGTCGGCGGTCTCGCCACACATGTGGCACCTGACGCGGATGGCAGCGGCTGGACCGTGCACACCACCAGCGGGCCGGTCGCCGCTGATATCGTCGTCCTGGCGGCGACGCATCCGCTGCCCAATATACCCGCCACATTGACCTCGCTGGCGGAGGCGCCGGGATTCATCGCCGATCCGTACGCTCCTGCAGCACTTGCCGGGATCGGCCGGGAAGCGTCGGTGCTGATCGTCGGCTCCGGACTGACCTCGGCCGACATGGTTGCCGAACTCGATCGTCGCGGGCATCGCGGCCGCATCCTGGCGCTGTCTCGCCGCGGGCTGCGCTCGCGCGGCCACCCTGACATCAGGGGTGAGGCCTTCGGCGACTTTGCGTCCGAGCCGGCCACGACGGCGCTGCTTCTGCTCAAGACCATCCGTACGACGCTGGCAGCGGCACAGGCAGCCAATGTCAACTGGCAGTCCGTCTTCGACCAGCTGCGCCAGCAGGGACCGGTGCTGTGGGCAGCACTTGCCCCGCCCGAGCGGGCAAGGTTGGTCCGCCAGCTGCGCGTGTTCTGGGACGTGCATCGTTTCAGGATCGCACCGCAGGTCGCGGCCGTGCTCGACCGCCGCCATACAGCCGGCACATTCGACAACATCGCCGCCAGGCTTGTCGCATCGAACCACGAGGACGGCAGCCTGGCGGTCAGCTTTCAACGGCGCGGGCAGACACGGATCGAGACGGCCCGCTTCGACGCGGTCATCAACACCACGGGCCCGGCGCATGGGCAGGCACTACAGAACAACCCGGCACTGCGCTCGCTGACCGAGGCCGGGCTGATCGGGGCCGACCCCTACGGGCTCGGTATCGAGACAAGTCGCGACAGCCGCGCTGTCGCCCGGGACGGCAGGGTGGTCACGACACTCTTTGTCGCCGGTCCGCTGGCACGGGGGACCTTCGGCGAACTCATGGGCCTGCCGGAGGTTGCCCGCCACGCCCAGGCGGTCGCGGCCGAGATTGCAAAGCTGCTCGACACGCCAGCCGAGGCCGTCGGCGCCACTGCCGCGCACGGTCTGGTCACGGACTGACAACCGGAAGCCGGGTCTGCCGCGCAAAATTGGTATTTCCGTCCCGAGAGGGCACTAAAAACGGAAAATCCTTCTTTGTATATATATTCTATAAACATAATAAATATTGGCGAAAACCGGCTGCGGTCGGATCGATCAACGACACGGCCTGAAGGGGAGACAGTTCATGGCACACGCAGAGACCGACGCGATCAAATTCGCCTACTGGGTGCCCAATGTTTCGGGCGGCCTGGTGATCTCCAACATCGAGCAGCGCACCAACCATTCGGCTGAATACAATCGCAAGCTGGCGCAGATCGCCGAGAAGGCCGGCTTCGACTATGCGCTCAGCCAGATCCGTTTCACCGCCGGCTACGGCGCCGACGAGCAGCATGAATCGGTGGCGTTCAGCCATGACCTGCTGGCGGCGACCACCACGCTCAAGGTCATCGCGGCGATCCTGCCCGGACCGTGGAATCCGGCGCTGGCGGCCAAGCAGATCGCCACCATCAGCTACCTGACCAACGGCCGCGTCGCCATCAACCTCGTTTCCGGCTGGTTCCGTGGCGAGTTCCACGCCATCGGCGAACATTGGCTCGACCATGACGAGCGCTATCGCCGCTCGGAGGAGTTCATCCGTTCGCTACGCGGAATATGGACGCAGGACAGCTTCACCTTCCGTGGCGATTTCTATCGCTTCAACGAATATTCGCTGAAGCCGAAGCCGCCGCATCCGCTGCCCGAAATCTTCCAGGGTGGCTCGTCGCGCGCCGCGCGCGACATGGCATCGCGCGTTTCGGACTGGTACTTCACCAATGGCAACACGCCGACCGAGATCGCCAAACAGGTCGACGACATCCAGGCCAAGGCGAAGGCCAACAACCATTCCGTCAAGGTTGGCGTCAATGCCTTCGCCATCGCCCGCGAGACCGAGGATGAGGCCAAGGCGGTGCTCGCCGAAATCATCGCCAAGGCCAATCCTGAGGCGGTCAACGCCTTTGGCCATGAGGTCAAGAATGCCGGCAAGGCCTCGCCGGAAGGCGAGGGCAATTGGGCGAAATCGTCCTTCGACGATCAGGTCCAGTACAATGACGGCTTCCGCTCGAACCTGATCGGCACGCCGAGGCAGGTCGCCGAGCGCATCGTCGACCTGAAGCGTGCCGGCGCCGATCTCATCCTGCTCGGCTTCCTGCACTTCCAGGAAGAGGTCGAGTATTTCGGCAAGCATGTCATCCCGCTTGTCCGCGAGCTGGAAGACAGCGAGGCGGCAGCCTCGCTGGCGGCGGAATAGTCACCCTGAAAGGTTGGCCGGACAGGCGCCGGCCAACCCACGAATGAAGCTTGCCCGGCGCGCTCGATCCTTCGAGCGGCAACGAGGATTTGCGCGCCTGAGGGTGCAATCGAGGACTATTATAATGCCGTTGCCAAGTTATGCCCTCGGAGCGATGGAGGCTTCGGTCTATGCGCCGGAAATCTTGGCGCGCGGCCTGCCGTCAGCGCAGCCATCCGAAGGCCGCGCCGAGCCCGCCGGGCTTGCCGCGCAAGCCGCCCCACTGCTTTCGCTTCAGGGCATCGGCCTGTCGTTTGGCGGCGTCGTCGCACTGGCCGATATCGACCTGTCGGTTCTATCAGGCGAGATCCGCGCCATCATCGGCCCGAACGGCGCCGGCAAAAGCTCGCTGATCAACGTCATCAGCGGCGTCTACCGGCCGGATCGCGGTCATGTCCTGCTCGACGGGATCAGTCACGCCCAGGTCCCGACGCAGCGGCTGGCGCATCTYGGCGTCGCCAGGACCTTCCAGAACCTTGCCCTGTTCAAGGGCCTCAGCGTCCTCGACAATGTCGCCTCAGGCCTTGCCTACAAGGTCCGCTCCAACTTTGCCGGCCAGGTGCTCGGCATCGGCCGCTCGCGCGGCGAGCAGCGCGACACTCTGAGCCGCGCCGATCAGATCCTCGAATTCCTCGACCTCACCGCCGTTCGCGATCGTCTTGTCGGCACCTTGCCTTACGGATTGCAGAAGCGGGTCGAACTTGCCCGCGCGCTGGTCGCCGAACCGCGCCTGCTTTTGCTCGACGAACCGATGGCCGGCATGACCGCAAGCGAAAAGAGCGAGATGGCGGGCTTCGTGCGTGCCGCACGGGACCGCTTCGCCACCACAGTCGTGCTGATCGAACACGACGTCGGCGTCGTCATGGGCCTGTCCGACCGCATCGCCGTTCTCGACTACGGTCGCAAGATCGCAGACGCCACGCCCGACGAAGTCAGGAACGACCAGCGCGTGATCGATGCCTATCTCGGTGTCGCCTCGGACAATGAGGATGGGGCAGGCATATGATCGCCGACTTCGATTATCAGTTCTTCATCGAAGTGCTCGTCGGTGGCCTGCTCTCCGGCGTCATGTACTCGCTGGTCGCCATCGGCTTCGTGCTGATCTACAAGACCTCAGGCGTGCTCAATTTCGCGCAAGGCGCGCTGCTCCTGTTCGCGGCGCTCACCTTCGTCAGCCTGGTCGAACGCGGCATCCCCTTCGCGCTGGCGCTGGTGGTCACCTTCGCCATCATGGTGGCGATCGGCATTGCCATCGAGCGGACGGTGCTGCGGCCTCTCACCAACAAGCCGCCGATCACGCTGTTCATGGCGACGCTCGGCCTCTCCTACATCATCGAGGGCGCGGCCCAGTTGATCTGGGGCACGCAGGTCCATGGCCTCGATCTCGGCATCGAGGACGTGCCGCTGGAGATCGGCGGCGTGCTGATCAGCCAGTTCGATATCTTCGCCGCATTGGTGGCCGCCGGCATGGTTCTGCTTTTGTCGTTGTTCTTCCGCTACACCCGCATCGGCCTCAGCTTTCGCGCCGTCGCCGACGACCAGTTCGCGGCCCTCGCGGTTGGCCTGCGCCTGCCCTTGATCTGGGCGACCGTCTGGGCTGCTGCCGGTCTCGTCGCACTAGTGGCGGGATTGCTTTGGGGGGCTCGCCTTGGCGTGCAGTTCTCGCTGTCCCTGGTGGTCCTGAAGGCGCTGCCGGTGCTGGTGCTCGGCGGCTTCGATTCCATCCTCGGCGCCATCGTCGGCGGACTGCTTATCGGCGCCAGCGAGAAGCTCGCCGAGGTCTATATCGGCGACTATTTCGGCGGCGGCATCGAGAGCTGGTTCGCCTATGTCGTCGCGCTCGTCTTCCTCTTGATCCGTCCTTCCGGCCTGTTCGGCCAGAAGCTCGTCGAAAGGATCTGAGCCATGACCGCGATATCAAGCGATTTCTCCTCCGCACCGGTGCTGCCGAAATGGATCGCGCCCGTCCTGCTGCTCGCCTTCGCCTACTGCGTCGTGCCATTGATTGGCTCAAGCTACCTGTTCGAGGCCATCCTGCTGCCGTTCCTGGCGCTCAGCCTCGCCGGCGTGGGCTTGAATATCCTGACCGGCTATGCCGGCCAGGTTTCGCTGGGCAGTGCCGCCTTCATGGCGGCGGGCGCCTTCGCCGCCTATAATTTCAACCTGCGGGTCGAGGGCCTGCCGCTGATCGGTAGCATTGTCCTGGCCGGTCTGGTCGCGGCCGCGATCGGCATCGTCTTCGGCCTGCCGAGCCTGCGGCTGAAGGGCTTCTATCTCGCGGTTTCGACGCTTGCCGCACAGTTCTTTGTCCAGTGGGCGCTGACCAAGTTCAGCTGGTTCTCCAACGACTCGGCGTCCGGCGTCATCGATGCGCCAAGACTATCAATAGCCGGCTACGCTCTCGACGGCGCCGTCGGCCGTTATCTCTTTGCGCTGACCATCGTCGCCGTCCTCACCTTCCTTGCTTATCGGCTGGTGTCGTCACAGACCGGGCGCAACTTCATCGCCATCCGCGACAATGAAACCGCCGCCCGCATCATCGGCATCCCGGTCCTGAAGACCAAGCTTCTGGCCTTCGCCATCTCGTCCTTCATCATCGGCGTCGCCGGCGTCATCTGGGCCTTCGCCTATCTGCGGACCGTCGAGCCGGATGGTTTCGACCTCGATCGCTCGTTCCAGATACTGTTCATCATCATCATCGGTGGCCTGGCCTCGATCCGAGGCGCCTTTTTCGGTGCCGCCCTCATCGTGGTCTTTCCGCTCGCTCTGTCTCGCCTCGGCGGCTTTCTGCTCGGCGATCACTTTGACTCGGGCGTGCTCGACATGAGCCAGCGCATCGTGCTGGGCGCGCTCATCATCCTGTTTCTGATCCTCGAACCCGACGGGCTGGTGGCGCTGTGGGACAGGATCCGAAGACGGCTCCTGTTCGCCTGGCAGTCGACTTGAGCTGATCCGGGGCAACCGCCCCGAACTGAAAATGAACCAGAGGCCGGACCCAAGACGGCCCATACCGGGAGTACCTAGCCATGACCTTCCTGAGCACCATCAAGGCGGCGGCGCTGTCCGCGGCGATGATCGTGTCGGTGGCCTTGCCCGCCGCTCACGCCGACGAGCAATATTTCCCGCTGCAAAGCTACCGCGTCGGGCCCTATGCGGCCGGCGGCACCGGCTTCTTCGGCGGCTTCATCGACTATCTCAATCTCATCAACATCCGCGACGGCGGCGTCAACGGCGTCAAGCTGACCTGGGACGAATGCGAGACCCAGTATGAGGTCGAGCGCGGCGTCGAGTGCTACGAACGGCAGAAGAGCCATGCCGGCGCCGCCGCCTGGAACCCGCTCTCGGTCGGCATCGCCTACGCCATGATCGACCGCATCACCGCCGACAAGGTGCCGCTGATCACCGTCAACCATGGCCGGACCGACTCCACCGACGGCCGTGTCTTCCCTTACGTCTTCCCGCTACTGCTCAATCCCTACAGCGAGACGTCCGGCATCGTGAACTACATCGCCTCGAAGGAAGGCGGCATCGACAAGCTCAAGGGCAAGAAGATCGTCGTGCTCTATCACGGCTCGCCTTACGGAAAGGAGACCATCCCGATCTACGAGTTGCTGGCACAGAAATACGGCTTCACCGTGCAGCAGATCGAGGTGCCGCATCCCGGCAACGAGCAGCAGTCGCAGTGGCTGACCATCCGCCGCGCCAAGCCGGACTTCGTCGTCCTGCGCGGCTGGGGCGTGATGAACCCGGTGGCGTTGAAGACGGCGGTCAAGGTCGGCTATCCCGTCGACCATATCGTCGGCAATGTCTGGTCGAATTCGGAAGAGGACGTGATCCCGGCCGGCGACGCCGCCAAGGGCTACACCGCCATAACCACGCAGGCCTCCGGCAACTCCTATCCGGTGGTGCAGGAGATCGTGAAGACGGTCTACGACGCCGGCAAGGGCAATCTGGAAGACAAGTCGCGCATCGGCTCGGTCTACCACAACCTCGGCATCGTCAACGGTATCCTCAATGTCGAGGCCATCCGTGTCGCGCAGGAGAAATTCGGCCATCGCACGCTGACCGGCGACGAGGTCCGCTGGGGCTTCGAGCACCTCAAGCTTGATCCGGCCAAGGTCGAGGCGCTCGGCGCCAAGGACCTGTTCCACTCGATCAATGTCAGCTGGGACAATCACGAGGGCGAGGGCTACGTGACCTTCCAGCAGTGGGACGGCAAGAAATGGAATGTCGTCTCCGACTGGATCGCGCCGGACTGGGCTCTGCTGCGGCCGATCATCGAGAAGTCTGCCGAGGCTTATGCCGCCGAGAAAGGCATCAAGCTGCGGACCGCCGATGACGCCGATGCCGTGACCACCAACTGATCAATCCAAGCCGGGCGTCACGGCCAGTTTTCCGCGACGCCCGGCCCATTTCCGGTTTTCGAACCACGGGAAGTAAGAGCTCATGCCAAACGATGACGTCATTCTTGTCGTGGACGCAGTTCATGCGACCTACAACCACGCCATCACCGCGTTGCATGGCGTCAGCTTCGAGCTCAGGCGCGGCGAGATCCTGGCGCTGCTCGGCGCCAACGGCGCCGGCAAGACCACCACGCTGAAGGCCGTCTCCAACCTGCTGCCGGCCGAGCGCGGTCAGGTCAATGCCGGCACCATCCGCTATGACGGCAGCGATGTCTCGCGCCGCCAGCCGGGCGATCTGGTGCGCGCCGGACTGGTGCAGGTGCTGGAAGGCCGGCACTGCTTCAAGAGCCTCACCGTCGAGGAGAACCTGGTCGCCGGCGGCATCGGCCGCAGCGGCCGCCGCGCCGAGATCAACGGGGATCTCGAGCGGATCTACGGCTATTTTCCCCGTCTCGAGGAGAAGCGCCGGACCCTGTCCGGCCTCACCTCTGGGGGCGAGCAGCAGATGACGGCCATCGGCCGGGCGTTGATGTCGCGACCGCGTCTTCTGGTCCTCGACGAACCGTCGATGGGGCTCGCGCCGCTCATCGTCCAGGACATCTTCCAGACGCTCCGGAAACTCAACCGCGAGACCGGCCTGTCGATCCTCGTCGCCGAGCAGAATTCGGCGGTCGCTCTTGGATATGCCGACCACGCCACGGTGCTCGAAAACGGCGTCTCCGTTCTCTCCGGTGCGGCTGCCGAGCTTCGCCAGCGCGAGGATGTGCGGGCCTTCTACCTGGGGCAACAGGCATCGCCGGCCGCCAAGCAAGCCCATCTCCATGCCGTTGCCTGAACCGAAATCCGAAGGAACAGTGAAATGACCGTCTCGACCGTCAAGACCGACCACGCTTCCGCCGCCGTGCCACCAGTCGCAAGGCCAACCGCACCAGCGCACATTATCAAGGACGACGTCGAGGCGATCGCCATCGCTCACGCGCTCGCCGCCGAATTCGCCAGGGATTCTTCCCGGCGCGACCGCGAGCGAATCTGGCCCGTTGCCGAGCTCGATGCGTTTTCGCAAAGCGGCCTGTGGTCGATCAATGTGCCGAAGGCATTCGGTGGTCCCGAATTGTCCTATGCCACCCTCGCCAGGGTGATCGAGATCATCTCGGCGGCGGATTCCTCGATCGGCCAGGTTGCCCAGAACCATCTCGGTGTCGTCGCCGCCATTCGCACGGTGTCGGATGCGGATCAGCAGAAGCTGCTGTTCGCCGAAGTGCTGAAGGGCACGCGGTTCGGCAACGCTTTTTCCGAGTTCGGCTCCAAGCGCGCCGCCGATTTCGAGACCCGTTTCACCGATGCCGGCGATCATGTCGTCGTCAACGGCCGGAAATTCTATTCGTCCGGTGCGATTCTTGCCCATCTGGTGCCGATCGTGGCGCTCGATGACGAGGGCCGCGCCTGGTATGCAATTGCCGACCGCGCCGCGCCCGGCCTGACGGTGATCGACGACTGGTCGAGCTTCGGCCAGCGCACGACGCTGTCCGGCACCGTCATCATCGACAACGTCAAGGTGCCGAAGACGCATCTGGTGCCCGGCTACAAGGGCTATGACAAGCCGACAGCCGACGGCGCCATCTTCCAGATCATCCAGGTGGCGGTGGACACCGGCATCGCCCAGGCGGCGATCGACGAGACGGTCAGTTTCGTCAGAACCAAGAGCCGCGCCTGGATCGACAGCGGCGTCGACAATGCCTGGGACGATCCCTACACCATCCAGGCCATCGGCGACCTGACGCTGCGCCTGCATGCGGCGCAGGCCTTGTTGGAAAAGGCCGGCCTGGCGATAGACCGGGCGGTGGCCGAGCCGACCGCCGAGACGGTGGCGCATGCGCAGGTCGTCACCGCCGAGGCGAAGATCCTGTCGACCGAGATCGCCATCGCCGCCACCAACAAGCTGTTCGAACTGGCGGGAACCCGCTCGACGCTGGCCGAGCACAATCTCGACCGGCATTGGCGCAACGCCCGCACGCACACGCTGCACGATCCGGTGCGCTGGAAATACTCCATCCTCGGCAAGTATTTCCTCAACGGCGAAAATCCGCCGCTGCACGCCTGGAGCTGAGTTTCCACCGGCGGGCATAGGTTCGCCGCATCAGACATCGATCATCAAGAGGCCCACTGCCATGTCAAATCCAACAGTCGTCGGCTTTTCCGGCAACATCACCCGGCCGTCAAAGACGCGCGCCTTCGTCGATCTGGTCACCAGGGACATAGCAGCCCGTCACGGCCTGTCGGCGAGCACCTATGATATCGAGGATCTCGGTCCATCGCTGGGGACGGCAAGATGGGCCCGCGATCTCGACAGCCAGGCGCGCCCAATCCTCGAGGAGATCCTCGCCGCCGACGTGCTCGTCGTCGGGTCGCCAACCTACAAGGGCAGCTATACCGGCTTGTTCAAGCACTTCTTCGACCTGATCGATCCGGCCGCGTTGCGTGGAAAGCCCATCCTGTTGACCGCGACCGGCGGTGGCGAGCGTCACGCCTTGATCGTCGAGCATCAACTGCGGCCGCTGTTCGGCTTCTTCGAGGCCTTCACGCTACCCACCGCCGTCTACGCCACCGACAAGGATTTTACCGACGGTGTGCTGCGCTCCGATGCCATCCTGAAGCGTGCGGCGCAGGCGGTGGACGAGGTCGGCTTCGTGCTGGCCAACCGCTCGGCTGGAAGGATCGCCGCCGAGTAGCATTCCGTCGGCGGATTGCGACGATTATTCCTGTGGGCGGTAGTCTCGCTTACGCGCAATTTACGACCGCCCGCTACATCTGTTCCTGTCTGATTCGTCTGGGACAGGAACGTCATGAGCAAAGCCCTCACATCCTTCGCACTGGTCGCGGTGCTGTCCGCCTTGCTCATGGCGTTGAGCCTGGCTGTGGCCAGGCACGGCTATCCCTATGGCGCGATCGGCGTCAGACGGCTCGATGGCATTGCCGATGCCGGAACGTTCATTCCGCTTGCCGCGGTCTATTTCTTCAGCGCCCTGCTGATGATGATCTTGCCGATCAGGGCGGCCAGCATCGTTCTCACCCATGCCGCCGATGCGGTCTTCTGGACTGTCATCGTGCTGTTTGCCGCCATCGTCGGCTGTCTCGCCGCCAGATGGGCCTTCGGCCAGGGCAGCGCCGTGTGGGCGCTGCTCAACTGGCGGTTCCTGTTTGCCGCAGCGATCGTCGGTTGCCACTTCGTCATGAACGAGCTGCGCCGCAATGTGCTGCTGCGCAGCCTGTTCTTCGTGGTTTTCGCCGCCGCGACGCTGGCCTGCCTGTTCTGGTCGTTCTCGCTCTGAGTCGGCTAATTCATGATCCAGCGCTGATGTTGCTGGCCGTCGTTGCCATCCATGTCCAGAGATAGGCGGCAAGCCCGCGATCGACATGAATGCGCAGCCTGCCCTGATGGCGATAGACGATGGCGCTTATGCCACCGAAGGAAAGCGCTGCGCTGGCACTCGCTTGCTTGGGATCGAGTGTCGTCCCGCGCGCGATGAAAGCGTCGAGCGCCGAGCCCTCGACCTCGAACACCTGCAGCCCGGCGCTGATCGCCGTCACCGCGAAACCTTCTGCGTGCCAGCCCATCGCGACGGCGAGTGGGCTGTTCGACACGACGAGCAGCCGGTCGCGCGCCAGCCGCGCCGCATAGCGGTCGCCTTGCGCTTCGCCAAAGGCACCGACCTCATTTCCGTCCAGGCCCGACGCCCGCGACCAGGCGTCGAGGTCGCCACTGACCAGCAACTGATTGAGGCCGGCGATCGCGCGCACCACGAGGCCGGGTGCCGTGATAACCGCCGACTGCCAGTCGGGCGCGACAGACCATTTCTCGGCGAGATCACGCATGCAGCCGGTCTCCTGCTGGGTCGAAGGCGCAAGGGGCGGCAATCGTCGCCTTGCTGACCTTGCCGAGGTGCTGGATGTCGATCGTCTCACCGTGGCGGGAGGCGCCGCTTTCGATAAGGCCAAGTGCGACCGGACGACCGAGTGCTGGGCTCTGGTAGCTCGAGGTGACAAAGCCCTGGCTGCGCAATCTGCCATCGCTCCACCTGACGCCATGCGCGCCGGTCGGCAGCGGCGCTTCGCCAGACGGCACCGTCAGTCCGACAAGCTGCATGCGGTCGCCGCGCGATGCCTCCTCGGTGAACAACGAGCGGCGGCCGATGAATTCGCCCTGACGTTTGGCGCGCGGACCATCGACGCCGAGATCCTGCGGCAGCGTGGTGCCGTCAGTGTCCTTGCCGATGACGACAAAACCCTTCTCGGCGCGCAGGATCATCAATGCCTCGAGGCCGATGACGACCGCGTCGAACGCCTGGCCGGCATGGCGCAGATGCGCCCACAGCGGCTCGGCGCGATCAGCCCGGATGGAGATCTCGTAGCTCCTGTCGCCAGTGAAGCTGACGCGGGCGATGCGGACCTCGTCACCGGCATGGGAGCCATGGCCGATCGTCATATGCGGCAGGTCGGCATCGTCGAGCGAGAGACCGAGATCCAGCGCTTCGAGCAACTTCCGGGCGTTCGGCCCGGAAACGGTCAGCGTCGCCATTTCGGCGGTGGCGTTGTGAATGTAGACGGCGCCGCGCCCGAAGCGGTCCTGGCGCCACTCCTCCAGCCGCGCATGCACGGCAGCGACATGCGAGGACGAGCACGAGACGACGAAGCGATGCTCGTCGAGCCGAACCAGCACGCCGTCATCGAAGACCACGCCATTCTCCGACAGCATGAAGCCATAGCGGCAGTGGCCGGGTTTCAGCGTCGACATGGTGTTGTAGTAGATGAAATCGACGAACTCGGCCGCCTTGGGTCCGATCACCTCGATCTTGCCGAGCGTCGAACCATCGAATAGCGCGACCGACTGGCGAGCGCGCCGCGCCTCGTCCGCGATAGAGCGTTCCGCGTCGGCGTTGCCGCCATAGTGAGCCGGGCGCAGCCAGCCGCCATACTCCTGGAAGACGGCGCCGCTGGCACGATGCACGCTCTCCAGCGGCAGCCGGCGCACTGGCGCCATCAGTTCGCCGGCGCGCGTGCCAGCGAAGCTCGCCAGCGGCACCGGCGTGAACGGCGGGCGATAGGTGGTGGTGCCGACCTCCGGCACCGTGCGGCCGGTGATCCCGGCCATCAGCGCCAGACCCGGCAGGTTGGAGGTCTTGCCCTGGTCGGTCGCCATGCCGAGCGTCGTGTAGCGCTTCAGATGTTCGACCGAGACGAAGTTTTCGCGTGCCGCCAGTTCGACGTCCTTCACCGTCACGTCGTTCTGGTAGTCGATCCAGACGCGTCCCTTCGAGCCGGGCATCGGCCATGCCGCGAGAATGCCGCCCGTCGCTTCCGGCCCGGTGCTGCGCGGTACTGCCGTGGTCGTTTGGCCACGCGATGCAATAGCCTTGCCGGCGCCAGCAAAAACCTCCGACAAGGAAACCGCATCGGCTGCGGCGCCGGCCACGGCGATACCGTAGACCGGATCGCCGGGCAGGAAGGCGGCGCGCGCCTCGCTCCAGGCGAGCTTGCCCCTGGCCTGGCCGAAGAGATGAATGGTCGGCGACCAGCCACCCGAAACCAGCACGCAATCGGCATCCAGCCTGGTGCCGTCATCGAGGGTCACGGCTTGGACACGCAACATGCCCTGCGCGGCGGCGAGGCTGCGTCCCGCGATCAGCCGGACATTGGCAGGCCCGGCGGGCGTGTCGTCGCGCCGCAGATCGACAAGCGTGACTTCGGCGCCGGCCGTGGCGAGCGCCTCCGCCACTTCATAGGCGCTGTCATTGTTCGTGGCGATGACGATCCTGCGGCCGACCAGCACCGCATGCCGCCTGAGATAGGCGAGTGCGGCATCCGCCGACATGATGCCCGGCAGGTCGTTGTTGGCGAAGGGCAGCGGCCGCTCGATGGCGCCGGTCGCCAGCACGATCTGGCGCGGCCTGACCCGCCACAGCGTGTCCGGCCGTCCGTCGCGATGGCGCTGGTTCAGGCCGACCAGATTGTGGTCGTAGATGCCGAAGGCGGTGGTCGAAGACAGGACCAGGTGACCGGCTGCGGCAAGCTCCGCAACCACCTCCTCGATCCAGTCGGCGACCGGCTTGCCGTCGATCTCACCAGTCCGGTGGCCGAGCGATCCGCCCGGCCTCAGTTGGTCGTCGACCAGCGTGACGGTGAGACCCGCGCCGGCCGCCAGCCTTGCCGCCGCCAACCCGGCCGGTCCCGCGCCCACCACCAGCACGTCGCAATGGTGGTTGATCTGGTCGGCTGTGCCCTGCGATGTCCAGTCCGTATCGACCGTGCCCAGCCCCGCCATGGCGCGGATGCGCGGCTCGAACATGTGCCAGTCTGGCCACATGAAGGTCTTGTAGTAGAACGCCGCTGGAATGAAGCGGGAGAAGCGATCGAGGAAGGCGTTGCGGTCGCTCAATGCATTGGGCGTGGCGTTGACGCTTTTCGCCACCAGCCCCTCGCGCGCCGCCTCGGTCGTGGCTCGCGTGTTCGGCGTCGCCGGCACGCTGCCGCCGATATCGACCAGTGCGTTCGGCTCCTCGACGCCGGCGCCCCAGATGCCGCGCGGCCGGTGATACTTGAAGCTGCGGCCGACGACCGCGACATCGCCGGCCAGCAGCGCCGAGGCGATGGTGTCGCCGGCAAAGCCGTGCACGGTGGCGCCGTCGAAGCTGAAGCGGACCGGCCGCGACCGGTCGATCGCGCTGCCGCCGGTGGCGAGGCGCGAGGCGGTCACGCTGCGTGCTCCCCACCGAGAGCGGTTGAGGACAGCACCGTGTGGGTGACGGTGTCACGTTCCATGACGAAGAACTCGCCGCAGTTCATATGCACCCAGATTTCGCGCGCGGTGCCTTTCGGGTTGGAACGCAGATAGAGGTAATCAGCCCAGCGCTCGACCGGCACATCGACGCCATCCGGCCGCGTGTTGCCGGCATCGCCGCCATAGTGGAACTCGGTTTCGTCGCGCGGGCCGCAGAACGGGCAAAGGAAAAGCTGCATAAAGTCCTCTTAATGCGCGATGCCGGAGCCTGCCGCTTCGTCGATCAGTCGCCCACTAGCGAAGCGATCCAGATCGAAGGGACGGCTGATGTCGTTGTGCTTGCCTGTTGCCAGCAATTGCGCCAGCAGCGTGCCGCCGGCGGGGATGGCCTTGAAGCCCCCCGTGCCCCAGCCGCAATTGAGGAACAGGCCGGGCAACGGCGATTCACCGATGATGGGTGAGGAGTCCGGCACGACATCGACGATCCCGGCCCATTGCCGCATCAGCTTCAACTGGCCGAAGATCGGGAACATCTCCAGCAGGCCGGCAATCACCGTCTCCAAGGTGGGTAGATTGCCGCGCTGCGCATAGGAGGGGATGCGGTCGAGCCCGCCGCCGATGACAATCTCGCCCTTGTCCGACTGGCTGACATAGACCCCTGTGCCTGGCGACAGCACCACCGTGTCGAGGATCGGCTTGACCGGCTCGGAAACGCAGGCCTGCAGCGCGTAGGAGTTGATCGGCAGGCGAAAGCCGGCCTTGGCCGCCAGCACCGAGGAATGACCGGCGACCGCCATGCCGATACGGTCGGCACGGATCGCGCCACGCGTCGTCTGGACGCCGCGGCAGCGGCCGCCCTCGATGATGAAATCGGTGATCTCGCAGTTCTGGATGATGTCGACGCCGAGCCGGCTCGCCGCCCGCGCGTAACCCCAGGCGACCGCGTCATGGCGCGCCGTGCCGGCCCGGCCTTGCCAGATGCCGCCGAACACCGGGAAGCGCGCATCGGCTGAGAAATTGTAGATCGGCGCCACCCGGCGCACATCGTCTGGCGAAAACAGCTCCGCATCGATGCCATTGATCTGCATGGCGTTGACGGTTCGCGCCCCGACCTCCATTTCAGCGGTGCTGTGACAAAGATTGACCATGCCGCGCTGCGACAGCATGACGTTGTAGTTCAGGTCCCTGGACAACCCCTCGTAAAGCCGGTGCGCCAGCCCGTAGAGCTCGACGCTTTCCGGATAATAGTAGTTGGAGCGCACCACGGTTGTGTTGCGGCCGGTGTTGCCGCCACCGATCCAGCCCTTTTCCAGCACTGCAACCCGGCTGACATTATGGTTCCTTGCTAGGTAGTAAGCCGTCGCCAGCCCATGGCCGCCGCCGCCAATCACGATCGCGTCATAGGATGGCTTCGGCTCAGGCGAGCGCCATGCCGGCTGCCAGCCGGTCTGGCCGACCAGACCCTCCTTGAAGAGCGACAAAGCGGAGTAAATTCTGGTCATGGCGTGCCGGGCAAGCTGCTCTCTCAGTTCAAAGCGTAATGGTATTGTACATACATGTCTAGTACGCCTGTCGATCATACACGTAGGCTGATGGTGCTAGCGTTTGCGCGAAATCGTCTCCTCGACGTAGCGCGAGAACGCCTCGACATCCTCCGCCAAAGGCTCCTGGCCGGTGAAGCTGCGCAGATACAAGGCGACCTGAGCCAGGCGGCTGCTCATCGGCTCGTTGAGTTCGAGCGAGTAATAGCCGATCTGCATGAAATAGAGCACGCGGGCGCGCACGAACGCGTCTTCTTCGTCATAGCCATGACGCACGAACATGTCGCGAATGGCATCGACGCGCTCCTCGTCCGCCTCGTCGAGCGCGCGCCTGATGGCAGGCGAGCGACGGGCCCAGGCCCTGATCGCGAAATCGAGTTGCGGATCGAACAGCCTTTCGTCCACCCAGCATTCGAAGATGCTCATCACCCCGCGGATCACGGTCGCGGAGGGCCGCCTGGCGCGTTCGACGATGAACCTGGTGTTGGTCTGCCGCCAGTAATCCAGCAACTGGTCGAGCAGGTCCTGACGACTTTTGAAATACCAGTAGAAGCTGGAGCGCGAGACGTCGAGCTTCTGGCCAAGGGTCAGCACGCGAACGCGTTCGACACCATCCGAGATCAACGTTTCAAGCGCAAGCTTCAGCCAGTCTTCGCGCGTGGCCTTGATGTTTCCGGTGGCGCCGGCGCGCTGGATCGTCGTATCTGTGGCTTCCATAGGCACGACGCATGACACGCTGCATCAGGCAAATCAAGGCTATGGACACTTATGTCCAGGTCAATTCGGCCTAGCCCGGATGATGCCTCGCGGATGTTAGCCGGACTGGGGATCGTATGGCGCTGTCGCCGCCCCGCCATCGGCATGATGCCAGGCCGGGGACTTTTGTCGCGGGCGGCTGGCCCACTGCATGCTTTCCTGCAAGGCAATTGTCTGGCAAATACCAATTCAGACAGACGCCGCCGCGCGGCCAACCAGCAGGAAGACAAGACATGACCCTGTTTCGACAGAACCTCATCGATGGCGAATGGGTCGGCGACGCCGGCTCCCGCAACATCAACCCCTCGGACACCGGCGATGTCGTCGGCGACTATGCCTCGGCGGGAGCCGCGCAGGCAGGGCAAGCAATCGCCGCCGCCAAGGCCACGTTTCCGGCATGGTCCCGGTCTGGTCCGCTGGCGCGCCACGCAGTGCTGAAAAAGGCCTCGGACGAGATCATGGCGCGCAAGGACGAGATCGGCCGCAATCTGGCGCGTGAGGAAGGCAAGACACTGGCCGAAGGCATCGGCGAGACCATTCGCGCCGCCCAGATATTCGATTTCTTCGCCGGCGAAACATTGCGCTTGTCAGGCGAGGTCGTGCCAAGCGTGCGGCCGGGCGTTGGCGTCGAGATCACCCGGGAAGCCGTCGGCGTGGTCGGCATCATCACGCCGTGGAATTTCCCGATCGCCATTCCGGCCTGGAAGATCGCTCCGGCGCTCGCCCATGGCAACACGGTCGTCTTCAAGCCGGCGGAGCTGGTTCCCGAGAGCGCCTGGTCCATCGTCGACATCCTGCATCGCGCCGGCCTGCCGAAGGGCGTGCTCAATCTCGTCATGGGCAAGGGCTCGGTCGTTGGTCAGGCCATGCTCGACAGTCCAGATGTCAACGCTATCAGCTTCACCGGTTCGGTCGGCACGGGCAAGCGCGTCGCCGCCGCAAGCGTCGAGCACATGCGCAAGTTCCAGCTCGAAATGGGCGGCAAGAACCCGCTGGTCGTGCTTGACGATGCCGACCTTGCGGTCGCCGTCGATTGTGCGCTCAACGGTGCCTTCTTCTCGACCGGCCAGCGCTGCACGGCCTCGTCCAGGCTGATCGTGACCGACGCCATCCATGACCGTTTTGTCGATGCCCTCAAGGATCGCATGGGCAAGCTGGTCGTCGGCGACGCTCTCGACGCGCAGACCCAGATCGGCCCGGTCGTCGACGCGACCCAATTGAAGCAGGACGAGGATTATATTGCCATCGGCGTCAGGGAAGGCGCCACGCTCGCCTTCGGCGGCGAACGGCTCGACCGCAAGACGCCCGGCTTCTATCTCAGCCCGGCCCTGCTGACCGAAGCCACCAATGCCATGCGCAGCTCGCGCGAGGAGATTTTCGGACCTGTCGCCAGCGTCATCCGCGTCAGGGACTATGACGAGGCGTTGGCTGTCGCCAACGACACACCGTTCGGGCTGACCTCGGGCATCTGCACCACGAGCCTCAAGCACGCCACGCACTTCAAGCGCAATTCGGAGGCCGGCATGGTGATGGTCAACCTGCCGACGGCGGGCGTCGATTTCCATGTTCCCTTCGGCGGCCGCAAGGGGTCGAGCTACGGCCCGCGCGAACAGGGCCGCTATGCCATGGAATTCTACACCACGGTGAAGACCGCCTATACCTTCGCAGGCTGATCGGCCACCGCCGATCACGCCTGGCTGATCGGCCACCCGGGCCGATCATGCCGGCGACGCGGCAAACTCAAGAACACCGGACCGGCGCGCGGCGATGACATTGCGAGACCTGACCTGGCTCAATCCGCCGCCGCACCATGCCATCGACGGCGATACAGTTCGTGTGCGCACCGGCAAGGAGACCGATTTCTGGCGCGAGACCTTCTACGATTTCTGGCGCGACAACGGCCACTTCCTCTACCGTAAGGTCGAGGGCGATTTCACCGCCGAAGTCACGGTCGAGGGCCGCTACGAGGTGCTGTACGACCAGGCCGGACTGATGGTCCGGCTCAGCGAAACGCACTGGATCAAGGCCGGCATCGAATACACCGACGGCGTGATGTATTTTTCCGTCGTCGTCACCAACGATGCCTCGGACTGGTCGCTGGCCACCATTCCGGCCAGCCCGCACGGTGTGCGGATCCGCTTGACCCGTCATGCCGAGACGATCCGCGTCCAGTATCTCGATGCTTCCGATGGTCGATGGAAGCCGGTGCGGCTCGCCTATTTTCCGATCTCGAAGGTGGTCGATGTCGGCATGATGTGCTGTTCGCCGCAACGCGAGGGTTTTGAGGTGACGTTCTCCGGTTTTTCGGTCGGCCCGCCGATAGCGCGGGAACTGCACGACTGAAGCCTGCGCTTCTGCGCCTCAATCACCCACCAGCTTCGTCCAGCCCCAGCCCGTCGCGAACGGCGTTGCGGATGGCTCGCGGGCCGAATCTGTCCCAGACTGCCTGATGCGCGCGGATGCGCTGCTTTGCTCTGCGTTCGGCGTCCAGGCAAAGTCCGACCGCCATGTCGGCAAGCTCCTCATCGCTATCCGACAGCAGCAGCTCCTGGTTCTCGACAAAGCCAAGCCCCTCGGCCGCCAGCGGCGTCGCGATCACCGGCACGCCCCAGGCCATCGCCTCCAGGATCTTGATGCGGGTGCCGCCGCCTGCCGCAAGCGGGATGATGGTGAGATGCGCCCTGGATAGGAGCGGTGCCATGGTTTCCGGATCTTCGACCAGCTCCACGCCTTGCAATCCGGCCAGCGCCCGCACGGCAGGCTTCGGCCTGCGCCCGGCAATAACCAGCGTCGCCGCCGGAAAAGCCGCCTGGATACGAGGAAATATGATGCCGGCTAATCTCTTGGCGGCATCGACATTTGGCGGATAGTCGAGATGGCCGACGAACAGGATCACTGGAAAGTCATTGTCAGCCGCATGCTGGGCGCGCAGCGTTTCGGGGATATCGCCGGCGTGGGGAATTCCGTTCGGAACGACATCGACCGGCATTCTGTGCGGGAAAAGGGTCATCAGCCTTTCGCGGTCCTCGTTCGAACAGACCCATACCCTGTCGACGAGGGAAAGCGCCTTTCCTTCGAGGCGCCTGATGGCAATGGCCGTGGCAAGCCTGGCCGCGGCGGATCGCGCCTTGTCGGCGCGATGCAATTGTCCCGCCAGGTCGGACTCGACATTGTGCATATCGAGGATGAGCTGTTTCGTCAGGGGTCTCAAAGGTCGCAGCAGCTTGAACAGGCCTATGCCCTCGACCACAATTGTGTCCGGACGGAAGTCTTGAACGAGTGTCTCGAGCCGCATCAGGGCGGAGCGCGAAATGCGATGCTCTGCCCTTATGCGCCACCAGCCGATCGAACCGGTGCGGGCTTCGCCGTCGATCGACAGGGCCTCGATGCGGATCGTCGGATCGACCGCTTCCACGGCCTGAGGCCGCACCGACACCAGGCAGACGGGTCCGAATGCCGCTGCCGCCACGGCATTGCGGTGGTTGCGCAAATCCGTGCCGGACTTCGGCGGAAAGGCCGGATCGTGCGACACGACCAGCACACGCCGTTCGGCGCTCCGAGGCTCTGTTCCAGACGGCATTCCAGACGGTTCCGCGATCACAAAAAGGGGTTCGACTTGTTTAGCTGAAGGGCGCTTGCGTCAAGCGCATGATCCTCTTTGGATGCCCGGTGCAGCAACATGGCGGCGGGCCGCAAGGGGTCACCGCCTGGACCACGCCAGCCAGCGCGCCGACAATCGCTTCCACAGTGAGGTGAACCGGGTTCGCCGGTAGGCGTCTCCGGCCATCTTTATGCCTTGTGCCTGCGTCGGGAAGGGATGGATGACGTCGGCCAGCGCGTGCAATCCCATACCGGATTTGATGGCGAGCGACACCGCATTGATCATCTCGCCGGCATGGCTGGCGACGACCGTGGCGCCCAGGATGCGATCGGACCCTTCCTTGACGTGGATTTTGACAAAGCCCTCCTCCTCGCCGTCCATGACCGCACGCGCGACGTCGTGCATCAGCACCGTATAGGTCTTGACCGGGATGCCATCCTGGCGCGCCTGTGCCGGATAGAGGCCGACATGGGCAATTTCCGGATCGGTATAGGTGCACCACGGCACGACCAACTGGCTCACCCTCTTGCGCCCGAGGAACAGGGCGTTCTGCACGACGATGCGGGCCGTTGCCTCCGCGATATGGGTGAATTTGTAGTCGAGGCAGACATCGCCCGCCGCATAGACGCGCGGATTTGTGGTCCGCAGATAATCGTCGACCTTGATGCCGTTGGCATCGTATGCCACCCCGGCGTTTTCCAAGTCGAGACCGTCGACATTGGGCGAACGGCCGATGCCGGTGATGATCTCGTCGACGGAAATCGTCGTCGTGTCGTCGTCCCGCAGCAGGTCGGCGAGCTTCTTGCCGCCTGCCGTCCGCACGGCCACAACCTCGGTGTTGAGGCGAACCTCGACCCCTTCGCGCGCCAGCGCATCCGAAAGGACCTGGGCGGCGTCGCGCTCTTCGCCGGGCAGGAACATCGGATCCCGCTGGGCCAGGATGACTTTCGCACCCAGCAGGCAGAAGGCCTGCGCCGCCTCGCAACCGAGCGGCCCGCCGCCGATGACCAGAAGCCGTGGCGGGCAGGCTGTGAGGTTGAACACGGTCTCGTTGCTGAGATAACCGGCTTCGGCCAGCCCCGGAATCGTCGGCAGGCTCGCACGGGCACCTGTCGCGACCAGCGCCTTCTTGAAACGCAGCGTCTTGCCGGCGACCATGACCGCGTCCAGTCCGGCAAACCGCGCTTCGCCGAAAAAGACATCGATGCCTTCCGAGGCGATGGTCGCGGCCGAATCGGCGCGGCTTATCCGCTGCCGGATTTGCCGCATCCGCCTCATGGCCCGCTGGAAGTCGACGTGAAGACGCTCCGGCGTGTCGCCGCCAAAACTTTCGGCATCGCGCATATCGGCATAGAGCCTGGCCGTGCGGATGACCGACTTCGACGGGATGCAGCCGACATTGACGCAGGCTCCGCCGATCAGGTTGCGCTCGATCAGCGCGACCTTTGCGCCGAGGCCGGCCGCGTCGCGGGCGGCGGTCAGCCCGGCCGGCCCGGCGCCGATGACGACGAGGTTGTAGGGACCGTCCGGCTCCGAGTTTTTCCAGTGCGGTGGATGGGCGTGCTGGATCAGCTCGATGTCATTGCGGTCGACAGGGAAGGCGGCAGCACTGGTCCGGTCAGGCGTCATCGCCGTGATCCCTCGACAGCCATCCACCCGTGAAACCCGCCTTGCGCAAGCCGCGACGGATGTGCTGGTTGGACCGCATCAGCTTCCAGATCAGGCGCGAGCGGTGGTTCTCGATCATCATCACCACAATACCCTGGTCCAGACCGTAGTGGCCTTCCGACACCCAGCCGTTGCGGCCGAATTTTCGCCGGTTCGCCAGTGTCGGATTGAAGCCGCTCGGCAGCCGGAAATTGTCGACCACCTCGGGGTAGCGATCCCCGAGATGGCGCAGCGCCGCCAGGCAGATCTCCGGCGCGAACGGCAGCGACGCCGGATAGGACCATGGGGCGATCGTCCCGTCGTCCGGCCCGAACGGAGCGCCACGCGCGGCATAGCCGGAAAACCGGCGACGCTGTCGCTGCACGCTGGTGCGAAAGCCACCTGGTCCGTCGCCTGCCGAAAGTCCCCACAGGTTCTCGTCGTAGCCGCCATAGCCGTAGGGGTTGTGCCGCGCATAGTCGCGGTGGAGGTAGGTCGAGCGGCGGCTGTTTTCGAAATAGTCCGAATTCTTCTCGCGCATGAAAGCGTCGCGGATGCCGGCGAAATCGATCCAGGCATGCGAGAACTGGTGCATGAACAGCGGTCCGCCATAGAGCACGTCGTAGCCGTAGATGTTTTCCCACTGGTAGGTGGCCGTCCAACCTTCGTAGCTGTCGCCGGAGGTCGGGCTGTCGGGCGAGGCCATCGACAGCACATAGAGGATCGTCGCTTCGTTGTAGCCTTCCCAGCCATAGTGGAGAAAGCCGCTCTTCGGCTTCCAGCCCTGCCGCAAGGTCGGACTGCTGCCTTGCGCCCACCGCCAGTCGACACGCCGGTAGAGTGCCTCGGCCAGCCGGCGGATTTCGGCTTCCTCGTCATGTTCACCGGAGAAATAGGCTCCCGCCACCAGCACGCCGGCGATCAGCAATGCGGTATCCACCATCGACAACTCGCAGCGCCAGACGCGCAAGCCGGTTCGCATGTCGAGGAAGTGGTAGTAGAAGCCTCTGTGGCCGGTGACGTCGTCGCCATTGCCTTGCGTGGAGGTCGAGAAGAAGCGCAGTGCCGCAAGGGTCAGTTTCACCGCCGCCTCGCGTGTCATCCAGCCGCGCTCGACGCCAATCGGATAGCAGGACAGGGCGAAACCGACGACGGCGATGCTGGCCGGCGAATTCGGCCGCGACGTATCGGCGACCAGCCCGTTCTCCGCGTTCACATTCTCCAGGAAATAGTCGAAGGCCGCACGCTGGTAGCGATCCAGAAGCTCGTCATCGGACAGCGCGGCGGGTTCGGCCCTAAGCAAACGATGCACACTCCAGCCTGACCGCCGCAGGTTCCGCCGGTCGCATGGCGAGCCCATGGCAGGTCATCGCGCATGCCGAACTGTCACTCGGTGTCATGGCTTTCCCATATCTTTCTTGCGTTCTCGTCGATTCGGACGTTGGCAATCATACGCGTGTAGCGCTCCCTTCGTTGCCCCCGTCACGCAGAATTGTAGCTGTATCCACCGACGCAGGGAATGGTCCGGTGGATGGCGCTGTCACATCGCCACCGACGGAAAGGCACGTCTACGCAGGAGCTTCTATCGGTCCACCTGGTGCTGGAAGAACTGCAGGAACAGTTCCCGCTCGGTGGTGATGTCGAGTTTTTCGTAGATGCGGCGGCGATGGTTCTTGACCGTGCCGACGGTGATGCCAAGGCGCTCGGCGATGTTCGCCGTCGGGTGGCCGGCCAGGATCAACTGGACCAGTTCCCGTTCGCGCAGCGACAGTTCCGGCCACAGGCTTGCCGGGATGGTCGGCTCCTGCCGGGGCGAGGCGCCGGGGCCGGTCGGCGCCGAGGTGCGGGAGAACTCGCTTCCGCGTGCCTTGATGTCGAGCGCATGCAACGCCTCGAACACCGGCAGCCGTTCGTCCAGCAGGGCGATCTCGCTGTCCTTGAATGCGGTGGTCGAGCGGTCGAGGAAGATGCCGAGGCACCAGTCGCCGCCATCGGCCAGCATGATGCCAACCTCGTCGCAGATTTCCGACTGCGCCAGGAAGCCGGCAATGTACTGGCCGCGCTTGGCCGCGTCGTCGGCAAGCCGCTTCAGCGGCATGATGCCGAGCCGTCGCTCGCGCCGCCACGAAGCATAGAACGGGTCGAACACGTAGTAGCTGGCGAGATAGCGCTGCACCATCTCGTCCGAGAAGCGCCGGTGCTTGACGAATTCCGGTGTCTGCGTCGCCGAATAGCGCGTCACGGTGACGAGGTCGTGCGCGATGTCCGCGCCGATCAGGTCGATCAGGCAATCGACATGCCTGTCCGTGCCGGTGGCGGCGATCGCTTTGGCGAGYGGCGCCCAGATGGTCCCCATGCGCATGCCCTTTTCTCGGCGATGTCGGTCAGCCCGTCATTGTGTCTTTAGGCATATGGCGCGAGGCCACCCGTCGAATCTAGCCTAGCGACAACTTAGACCAGATTCCGAGGCGACCGTGACCCAGCCCAACCTCACCGGCCCCATCGTTGGCAATCAGCCGATCATTGGCAATCCAATTGTCATCGGTATCGACGCCGGCGGCACCATGACCGACACCATCCTTGTCGATCAGGACGGCCACTTCAAGATAGGCAAGTCGGCGACGACACCGAAGAACGAAGCCGAAGGTTTCCTCGCTTCGGCCGAGGACGCGGCGGACGCCTGGGGCATCTCGCTGGAGCAGCTGTTTTCCGGCGTCAATGTCGTGCTCTATTCCGGTACCGGCATGCTCAACACGCTGCTGTCGCGCACCGGGCGCCGGCTCGGCCTGATCACCACCAAGGGCCTCGAGGACATGATCCTGATGGGTCGCGGCCTGCAGGCCTGGGCCGACTATTCCTACGCCGACCGGCTGCATGCGGTCACCCACCATCATCCCGATCCGCTGGTGCCGCGCCGCCGTACCCATGGCGTTACCGAACGCATCGACCAGTTCGGCGACATCGTGCTGCCGCTCTACGAGCATGAGGTCGCGGTGGCGGCGAAAAAGCTGATCGCCGACAAGGTCGAGGGGATCTGCATCATGACGATCTTCTCGCACGTCAATCCGGTGCACGAGAAGCGCATTGCCGAGATCTGCCGCGAAGAGATCGAAAAGGCCGGCGCCGAGATCACCGTTTACACCAGCCACGAGGTTCGTCCGGTCATCCGCGAACAGTCGCGGCTTAACTCGGTGCTGATCGAGGCCTACGCCACCTCACGTGGCCGCAAGCAGCTCAAGGGGATCGAAGACGTCTCGAAGAAATACGGCTTCAAGTATGGCGTGCAGACGCTGCTCTCCTTTGGCGGCCTGACCTCGATCAATCATCCGCGCCTGCATGAAACCATGATTTCAGGCCCGATCGGCGGCATTCTCGGTGCTGCCTATGTCGGCAAGCTGATCGGCAACGACTCGCTGATCTGTTCGGACATGGGCGGCACTTCCTTCGACATGGGCGTCATCACGCGCGGCCAGACGCGGATCGAGAACGAGCCGCTGATGGACCGTTTCAAGCTCAACGTGCCGACGCTCCATCTCGACACCATTGGTGCGGGCGCCGGCATGATCCTCAAGGTCGATCCGCTGACCAAAAAAGTCAGCCTAGGGCCGGAAAGCGCTGGCTCCGATCCCGGCCCGATCTGCTTCGCCAAGGGCGGTACCGAGCCGACCATCGCCGATTGCGACGCCATTCTCGGTCGGCTGAACCCGTATTACTTCCTCGGCGGCAAGGTCGTGCTGCAGGTCGAGAAGGCCCGCAAGGCTTTCGAGGAAAAGTGCGCCAACGTGCTCGGCGTCGGTGTCGAGGAGGCCGCCGAAGGCATGATCGACATGCTGGAGGCCGACGCCAACAACGCGCTGCGCCGCGTCATCTCGGGCCAGGGCATCCATCCGTCGGAATTCACGCTGCTGTCCTATGGCGGCTCTGGCCCGCTGCATCTGGCCGGCTGCTCCAGGGGCATCGGCTTCAAGGACATCATCACCTTCCAGTTCGCCGCCGCCTTCTCCGCGTTCGGCTGCACAACGGCCGATTTCATGCGCCGGCATTCGGTATCGACGCAGCACGACATCCCCTCGCGCGCCGACGAGGCGACGCTTGCCGCTTTCGGCGCCAAGGTCACCACGGTCTGGAACGATCTGACCAAGGCCGCGGTCGACGAGATGATTGCCGACGGCCATGCGCGCGAAAAGATTAGGACCGCACCGTTCCTGATGATGCGCTACACCGGCCAGCTCGAGGACGTCGAAGTGATGGCGCCGCTCGCTGAGGTCAACTCGGCCGACGACATGCGCAAGGTGCTCGACGAGTTCGAGGCGGTCTATGCCAAAGTCAACCACCGCGTGTCGCGCTATGGCGAGGCCGGCTTCACCATCACCGAGCTCGGCCTGATCGCCACCGCCGATAAGGTCAAGCCGGTGCTGCTCAAGCGGCCGCTCGGTGCCTCCAATCCGGCTGCCGCCCACAAGGGCGTGCGCGAGGCCTATATCAGTGGGCGCTGGCACAAGGCCAACCTCTACGAGATGGATCTCTTGCAGCCCGGTCACGAAGTGATCGGCCCGGCCATCATCGAACACCCCGCCACGACGCTCGTCGTCCATCCGCAAGACCGTGTCCATGTCGATGAATGGACGCTGCTGCACTACACCCACGCTTGAGAGGGCGATCGCCATGTTGGACAAACCTGCCTCGGCCCTGCGCCTTCGCGAAAGACTGCTCGACTCCGAGCGGCTGATGGAAGAGACCGGCTGCTATGACGGCATCACGGAACTCACGCTGCGCAACCAGGATCCGCTGAAATTCGAGACGCTGCACACCAAGTTGCGCGCCTATTGCGTCTCGGCACGCGAAATGGCCCGCCGCATCTCGGCCTCGCCCGGCGTGCGCGAGGTCGGCGAAATGGTGGTCGCCATCTACACCCCCGAGGGCGATGCCATCGCGCTGTCCAACGGCATCATGGTGCATGTCCACACGATGAGCCGCTTCATCAAGTGGATGATCAAGAACAATTACGAGGAAAACCCGCGCATCCACGAAGGCGACATCTTCGCCAACAACGACGCCTTCATTGGCACCGTGCAGGTGCCAGACGTCATGGACGTGGTGCCGATCTTCCACGAGGGCACCTTGGTCGGCTGGGCCGGTGCCGTCTGCCATGAGCTCGAGGCCGGCGGTATCACGCCCGGCGGCGACGTCTGCCTGGCGCAGGAGCGCTTCACCGAAGGCCTGTTCGTCTGCGCCGAGAAGATCGGCGAGAACGACGAGATCCGCCGCGACTATGTCATCCGCTGCGAGCGCAATCTGCGCATGCCGATCTACTGGGTGCTGGACGAAAAGGCCAAGGTCGCCTCCTGCATCGACATGCGCGAAAGCGTCAAGCAGCTGATCTCCGAGATCGGCCTCGACTACTGGATGAAGGTGTCCAAGGAGTTCATCGAGGAAGGCCGCCGCGCCCAGCTTGCCCGTACCCGCCAGCTCACCGTGCCCGGCATCTATCGCGGCCACACCTTCTATGGCCACGTCACCGCAGGCAAGCCCGGCTTCCAGCTGCTCGGCGATCCGGACTGGCTCTACAACATCCCGATCGAGATGGAGATCACCACCGACGGCAAGATCACCATGGACTTCGAGGGCACCCAGCCCTGGGGCTACCATTCGATGAACTGCACGCCGGCCGGCATGGATGGCGGCATGTTCGTGACCTTGACCCAGCACATGAATTTCGAGGGCCTGGTCAATGACGGCGCCTGGATGGCGACCGAGCTGAAATTGCCGCACGGCACCTGGACCAACCCCGACAACGAGATGGTGGCGACAGCCACATCGTGGGCGCTGCTGCTGCCGGCCTATGGCGTGTTCCAGCGGCTGCTGTCGCGCAGCTTCATTGCCCGTGGTTTCGTCGAGGAGGCATTCGTCGGTCAGGTCAACAGCCCGATGATAGAGATGGGCGGCGAAAGCCAGTACGGCACGCCGTTCGGCATGGCGCATTTCGAATGCGCCGCTGCCGGCTCCGGTGCGCTCGCCATCAAGGACGGTCTCGACACCGCCTATGTCGGCTGGAACCCGGAATCCGACATGGGCAACATCGAGGTCTGGGAACAGTCGATGCCGATGGTCTATATCGGCCGCTCGATCGTGCCGAATTCCGGCGGCGCCGGCAAATATCGCGGCGGCTGTTCCTTCGTCTCGACCTGGCTGATCAACAAGACTTCGCATCTACGGCTCCACACCTCGGAACACTCCTCGCGTGTGTTCGACAATGGCGGCATGTGCGGCGGCTATCCGGCGCCGACCTGTCAGAAGCACCGCGCCGTGCGCAATTCCAACATCCATGAACTGGCGGCCAGGGGCGAACCGCTGGCGCATGCGCCAGGCATCGACCCCCATGAGTCGGACTATGAGAAGAATATTGGCGGCGACCATGTCGTGGTCGAGGGCCCCTACATCACCTCGCCGCACAAGGAGGGCGATATCTTCAGCCATTCCTACAATGGCGGCGGCGGCTACGGCGACGTGCTGGAGCGCGATCCGATCAAGACGGCCTGGGATGTCGAGAACGGCTTTCTCACCCGCGAAGCGGCGGACAGCGTGTTCGGCATCGTGCTGAAGGACGATGAAGACGGTTATCCCACGGCCGATATCGATGCGACCGTGACGCGTCGCGCCGCCATGCGCAAAGAGCGTCTGGCGAAAGCAATCCCGGTGGCGGACTGGATCGCCACCGAGCGAGGTCGGGTCGAAAAGGCCGACTTCGCGCCGGAGGTGAAGAAGATGTACGCCAGCGCGATCAAGCTGTCGTCGCGCTTCACCAAGGATTTCAGTGATTTCTGGAACGTCGACGCCAGGTCGATCTTCACGCCGGGAGCAAAGCCATGACCTCGTACAGCAAGGAAGTCATCCGCGATCTGGCTGCCGGCCAGCTGCCCTGGCCGCAGACCCGGCGCATCATGAGCGCCTACAAGGACGATGACCGCTTCTTCAAGATGGTCGCCGTCTATCAGGATCGCGTCGCCTGGAAGGATACGATCCTGCTGCCGGTCTCGGATCACCTGTTCATCTGCCAGAGCGGCGATGAGCGGATAACCCGCTGCGAGTGCGGCCACTCCTTCGGCGACTACCGCAAGAACTGGAAGCTCAACGCCGCGATCAACGTGCGCAACACCGAGCAATCCCTGCGCGAGATCTATCCGAACAGCGATCTTCCCGATCCCGAATGGATGGAAATCCGCGAATTCATCTGCCCGCAGTGCGGTACCTTGCACGAGGTCGAGGCGGCGGCGCCGGGCTATCCGATCGTGCATGATTTCGAACCCGATCTCGAAGGCTTTTATCGCGAATGGCTGGGCAAACCACTTTGACGACACTGATCTTGTGAGGCGCATCGCAGGCAAGGTAGCCTGGTTGCCCGCACCGAATTGTCTGGAGACCATGCCTGATGACAAACCTTTCCGGCCGCAGCGCGATCATCACCGGCGGGTTTTCCGGAATGGGCTTTGCCATTGCCACGGCACTCGCTGAGGCTGGCGCCAATGTCGCCGTCGGCTCCTACATCGCGCCCGCCGGCGCCGACAAATCCGATGCCGCCTATTATCCCGGCGCCGACGAAATCGTGCGCGTGCGTTCGGCTCTTGCCGCCCATGGCACCAGCGTTCACGCCGCCCATCTCGACGTGCGCGACAGCGACGTCACCAGCCGATTCGCGGCGGAAGCCGAAGCCGCTATCGGCCCCGCCGACATATTGGTCAACGCCGCCGGCACCACCGCCGAGCAGCCGGTCTGCGGCCACTCCGACGCGCTGTGGGACAAGATCGTCGACACCAATCTGACCGGCGCCTTCCGCGTCACCCGTGCCGTGCTGCCCGGCATGATCGGGCGCGGCTGGGGCCGTATCGTCAACATAGGCTCGACCGCCGCCTCCGTCGGCTGGAAGGACAACCCGGCGTATTGCGCTTCCAAGGCCGGCCTGCTCGGCCTGACCCGCTGCGTGGCGCTGGAAGGGGCGGCGCATGGCGTCACCTGCGTCATGATCAGCCCGACCTGGGTTGAGACCGAACTGATGCGCCGCAACGTGGCGCAGGTCGTCGAGCGCGAAGGCAAGGGGCGCACGGCGGAGCAAGCCATGGCCGAAATCGCCAGCGGCAACCCGCAGCAGCGCCTCCTGCAGCCACAGGAGATCGCGGCTCTTGCCGTCTTCCTGTGCTCGGATCTGGCCAAGGGCATCACCATGGAAAACATACAGATCACCGGCGGGGCACTGTGGTAGCGCTGATCCAGGCAGCTGTGTGGCCGGACAAGCGCCGGCTGATCTCGGCAATCGCCTCGCTGTAAGACAAGGTGACCGGATTTGCCATTGAGCGCAGGGCGCGATAGGTTATATTGCACTGCACCATGGAGACGCCGTTTATTGCACGCCCTTGTTTGCGGATATGCCGACAGGCCCACAGCCTGCCGGCCTTGGGTCGCGCCGGCGGGACTCTGAGATGAAGATTCCAAAGTCCCTGCTGGTCGATCCCGAGAAGAATTCGGTCTATGGCAGTTTTGCCGTTGCCGTCTCGATCTGGGCATTTTCCTATTCGGTCATTTTCGGCCAGATACTGATCCTCGCTTACTACGCGGTCTGGCTGCCGCTCATCCTGGTCGACTACCAGCGGTTCCTGCGGCACCTGTCCAGTGCCTGGCTGCCACTGCTGTTTGCCGCCTATGTCTGCTTCTCGGTCTTCTGGTCGCAGGCGCCCGGCGTCACGGCGAGGACGTCGATCCAGTATTTTTCCCATATCGCCTGCGCCTACGTCGCGGCGCGCACCGTCAGCGTGCGCACATTGACCATAGGCGCCCTGATCGGGATATTTGTCGTCCTGCTCTATTCGCTGCGGGTCGGAAACTATTCCGAGGACGTTCTCGACGGGACCTACAACTTCGTCGGCGCTTTCGCCTCCAAGAACCAGATTGGCTTTGTCGCCTCGCTCGGCATCTACTTCTGCGTCGTTTTCGTTGCTTTTTACAGGCGCGGCTGGCGGAGCGTCATCCTGGCGGTGCCTATCGTGCTGGTGTCGGCCTATCTGCTGGTCATTGCGCATTCCGCCACCTCGATGGCCTCGATACCGGCGGTCCTGGCGCTGGTCGCGCTTCTTACCATGAGCAAGCTCCTGTCGCGGCGCTATCGGCGGGTGATCTTCCTGATCGGCGCCGGCCTGCTGGTCGTGGTTGCCTTCGTCGCCTTGAATCTCGGGCTGATGGACTTCGTCCTTGGCCTCTTCGGAAAGGATTCGACGCTCACCGGGCGAACCTATCTGTGGGAGCAGGGCTGGAACGCCGTGCAGAAAGCACCGATTCTCGGCATCGGCTATGCCGCCTATTGGGTGCAGGGCTTCGCCGAAGCCGAGCGGCTGTGGAACGAATTCTACATCACCACCCGCACCGGCTTCCACTTCCACAACACCTATATCGAAGCCCTCGTCGAACTCGGCTTCGTCGGAGCGACGCTGGTCTCGCTGATCATGCTGCGCACGCTCTACGGCCACGTCTCGGCGGTGATCTTCAAGGCATGGCAAGCGGATTCGGTGATTCTCTTCGGCGTGATGGTGCTGCTCCTGATCCGCTCCTTCGTCGAGGTCGAGATTCTCAACCCCTACATCATGGGCTCCTTCCTGATGTATTTCAGCTTCTTCAAGCTGGCGCGGCTGCCGGTCACCCGCACGCGGTGGAGCCCCGCCTTCGAGCAGGCTGAGGCGGCCAAGAGAGAGGCCGCCTGGCCCCGGCATGTGAATGGTCCGGCGGCCGCCAACCCGTCCTGAGCCAGTGCTTGGCGCTCAAAACTGCGCAGCGGTTTTGACATGCATCAAAACAAAGGCTTGAAGCGCGTCGCATGAATCCCTTCAAACGCGACGCGCTTTATCGTTTGGGAGGCGGAAGCAGGGCCAACGGCGGTTTCGCCTGGGAGCCTCGCCCAGGCAGGCCTGGCCCAAGGCGGGATCCATCCCTGGCGGGATGGATCGAAACGCCGGATCGTGCCGGGGTTTCCGGGTCTGCTGGCTAGAACAATTCCAGGAAAGTATGAAACGGTTTTCCCGGGAAAAGCGCGTAGCGCGTTCCCTTAGGGAATCGCGTCAAAGCAAAGAGTTGGAGCGGTTCGCTGTTTCCGTGAAACAGTGAACTGCTCAAGGGGTCTACTGGCTGGGGGTCTACTGGCTGGTCAGCGGCGCCAGCTTGACCTTGATCACGTCGCCGGGCAGCACCGGCGTATCTTCCTTCGCCGAGATTTCGCTGCTCTTGCCGTCGACGACCCGCACCAGTGCGTAGAGCAGGCTGGGTTGCTGGTCGGTGTCACTGGCGGACCTCATCGAGGGATCGCTGGCTTGGGCCATCAGGCCTTTCTGCATATTCACCTTGAGCGCGGCCTCGTTGAGGTCGGCTTCGGTCTGCTGCCGGTCGGTGGCGAGATTTGAACTCAAGGTGTTCTGGGCATCGATGGCGTCCTGCGTCGCCTTGCTGATCGCCTGCTTGGCGGTGAGGATGGCCGTTTCGTAGTCCAGGATCTTGCCCTGCAGGTCGGCGACGGACTGCCGCGAATCGAGCAGCCGGGCGTTGGCGATCAGGCCTTTCTGTGCCAGCGGGCCGATGCTGGTGAGCTGCTGCTGTGCCAGGTCGACCTGCTGCTGCTGGTTGACGATCTTCTTCTGCAGCGACTCGATTTCGGACTGCAGAACCCCCTTCAGATCGCTGAGCGCCTCAAGCTTCAGCTTCAGCGCCTTTTGGTCGGACGTCAGGATCGTCATCTCGTCCGCGACGATGGCTGGCAGTCTGGGATCGCCCTCGGCCTCCTTCGGCACTTCGAAACTCGCCTTGCCGGCCATATCGGCGTCGATACGGGCGCGCTTGACGAGCAGCCGAATGCGCTGGTCGTCAGAGATATCGAAATTGCCCTTGGCGGTGACCAGGTCCTTGCCAAGCTGCGGGCCAAAGTCGGCGTTTCGCCTGATCCCCCCGGCGACACTGATGGCCTTCAGCACCGTCAGCTCTGGCACATAGGGAAATTGGCCGGGGTTCTGGACTTCGCCCGAAATGTAGAATGGCCGGTACTGCGCCATTTCGACAGAGGCTTCCGGCTTGTCCGACAGAGCGAGCTTGCGCTGCAATGCCTGGCCGATTGCCGCTGCGATTTCGGACGTGGTCTTGCCGGATGCCGGAAGCTCGCCTGCGAACGGCACCGACAGCGTGCCGGAAGGGCCAACCGTGTACTCGCCATTCACCGCCGACCAGTCACGGAATGTGCCTTCGACCGTCTGCCATTCGGCAACGCGGATGGTGAGCTTGTCCTGCGATCCGAGACGGTATTCGTCGGCCGCGGCGATGTGGGGGATGACCAGCGACATGGCAACGCAAGTGGCCAGCAAACGCACCCGCCGCAGCCGGCCGGAAACCGGGCCGCTGCGAAGGGCTTCAAACATATCTGTTTTCAACTGAACGTTCCGATCCGCTTTAGCCCCATCGCCCGATGATGCTTGCCGCGAAAGCCTGGCATCGCGGCGGTCAGTAAGAGCCGCGTGACATCCAGACGGCGGGGACTGTCTTGATGATGATGCGAACGTCCTCGAACAGCGACCAGTTCTCGACATAGTGGCGATCGAAGGCGACGCGGCTGTCATAGGAGACGTCGTTGCGACCGCTGACCTGCCACAGACCGGTCAGGCCCGGGCGGGATTTCAGATAGTAGACGGCGGAGGTGCCATAGATCTCGAGCTCGTCGCGCACGACCGGACGCGGCCCGACAAGGCTCATGTCGCCCTGCAGGATGTTGATGATCTGCGGCAGCTCATCGAGGCTGAGTTTCCTCAAGACCGCTCCGACGCGGGTGACGCGCGGATCGCTCTTCAGCTTGCGGGTCGCCACCCATTCCGCGTTGGCGTCCGGGTTTGTGGCCAGATAAGCGGCCAGCACCTTGTCGCCATCGGGAACCATGGTGCGGAACTTCAGGCACGGAAAAATCCGTCCCCCGCGTCCGATTCGCCTGTGGCCGTAGAAAATCGATCCGCCGTCGGAAAGTTTGACGAGCAGAGCGATCATGACAAACAGCGGGCTGAGAGCGATCAAGCCAATCAGTGATCCGGTGATATCGAAGCTGCGTTTGAGCAGGCCGCCGATCGGCGGCGGAAAATCGATGTCGACCTGCGAAAAGCCCGCTGTGGCCGACTTGGCAACGTCCCTCATGCCGTAAACTCCATGCGTGAACGAATGGTTCGCCGCAAGATACCAAAAAAATGTTGCAGCGCAACACACAATTTACCAACCGGTTGAAATAGTCGCGTCATGAATTGACTAAATAATAAGCTAGCCATGCACAAATTTCGGGATATTTAGCACATTTGTGACAATAAATGGGCAAACCCCGAAAAATAAGGGCCTTTTTGGGGCGGTTCTTAGGCGGGCTGTCCTATGGGGTAAGGCACGGAGCACAATAGTGCTTTAACAGAGCTCGATACTCAAGGCAAATCCCGTAAAATACTACTTAATATTGTTTCTTTTACTCAAGAATGGCGACCATTCGAGGTCGGTTCAAATCCCTTTGCGTGCATTGCAGCATGGCCGAATCGATCGCAAAAGCTCAATCAAAAATATCCGGAGTTGCCCTTGCCGCCTACTGCTCGCCTTAATAGAATTGCAAATTATACCTGTCAGAGTGGCGACAGGTAGAAAAGGCCGGAAGCAACCGGCCGAGAGCGGGCGACCTTAACAAGCCCGCATGACAAGGGACGGCGCTCGGGTGGGGCAATCGTTATATAGACCCGAGCCGGTTTATGGGCTGTTGGGTATGGCACTTCCAAAATTCATCGTCGGGATGATTTTCGCTCTTTCAATCGTCGTTGCCTGGTCCTGGCTAGGCGGCGCTTCGATCGGTACGACGCTGATCCGCGTCATCATCTGCGCAATTATCATTCAGGCGGGCTACTTCGTGCTCGTCTATGCCATGATCGCCAGAAGCCCGCCGACGCCGGCCGACATGGCTCGCGACGCGGAGAGAAAGCTGAATGCGCCCGAGGTGGCCGAAGGCGAGAAGTTGGGCAGCGCCAGGCGAAGCCTGCACTAGCCAGCCTCACGCGACGTTAGCGGGCTGGCTCTCGGACTGTTCGCCCAAAAGCATTCGCGACAATCGGCTGCCGGCTTTTTCCTTCAGCCGCTGATATTGCCCGACTTCGACAACGCGGCCGTTTTCCATCGCCACAACCCAGTCGGCGAAGGCGATCATCGACGGCCGGTGTGCAATGGTCAGGATCGTCATGGTGCCGCGCAATCCGTCAATCGACTTGGCGATCAGCGACTGGTTCTGCCAGTCGAGCGCGCTGGTGGCCTCGTCCAGGATGAGCAGGGACGGTTTGCGCAGCAGCGCGCGCGCAAGCGCAATGCGCTGGCGTTCACCGCCCGAAAGCCGCACACCCCGGTCGCCAACCACCGTCTCGAGCCTGATGTCGAGCCGTTCGACGAATTCGCCGGCGTGCGCCGAGCGCAGCGCGGTCCACAGATCGTCATCGCTGGCTTGCGGCGCGGCGAGGCGCAGGTTGGCCGCGATCGTGTCATGCAGCAGGAACACGTCCTGCGGCACATAGGCCACCTGGTCGCGCCAGCGGCGGCGGTTACCGGCATCGATCTCGACGCCGTCAACGAGCATCGTGCCGGCGGTCGGCTCGAGCAGGCCGAGCAGCATGTCGGCGATCGTGCTCTTGCCCGAGCCGGAGGGGCCGATCAGCGCGGTGACTTTGCCGGCCGGCAGGCCGAAGGTGATGTCCCTGACGACCGTCTTGGTGGGGTCGTCGCCATAGCCGAAGCAGACGTCCCTGATGTTGAGGCCTGTTGTCAGCGACAGCTTGCCGCCTTCGCTGGTTTCGGCATCGCCCGGCTCGCGTTCGGCGTCGAAACGCGCCTGCATGCCGCGCATCGCCGTATAGGCGGGAAGATTGATCAAGACCTGCTGGGCCTGCGTCTGCATGTCCATGAAGCGCGGCGCGATGCGCATGAAAACCAGCAGAAGGACGACGATCTCGGCCAGCGACAGGTTGAAGCGGACCAGCGCCACATAGATGAACAGGCTCAAACCAACGACGCTCGCCACCTGGAACACCGCGGTGCCGATCGTGCTGTTGCGCACATAGTCGACATTGTCGGCCTTCATCTTCTCGAGCGTCGCTTGCAGCTGTGCGAAATAGGTCGCCTCGACATTCAGGCTCTTGGCCACCTTGATGCCGCCGAGGAATTCCGAAACCGTCCGGTACTGATCCTGGCGATTGGCGGTCAGAACCCGGCCAAAGGCGGTGGCCCGCGATCGAAACGGCTGCAGCGCCACGAACATCACGATGCCGATAATGACCGCAAACAGCGTCATCACCGGCGAGATGAACACTGAAACCAGCAGATAGCCGGCCAGAAGCACGGCGATCTGCACCAGCATCAACAGCGAGAAGGCAGCGCCCTGGACGCGGTCGATATCGCCGGTCAGGGCATGGTCGAGATCGGAACTGCGCATGCGCGTGAAGACGCCCCAGCGTGCCTTGCCGATGCTCTCGAACAAATTCATGCGCACGCGGTTGATGAAATCGAACAGCAGTTTGGCCATGTAGACCGACTTGAAGCGGTTGAACGCCGCCTGCACGGCAACAAGCCCGACCAGCACGCAAAGCACGGTCGTCAGTTGCAGCGTTCCGTCTGGCACCAGCCAGCGTACGAAATCATTGTTCGGCAGCTTGACCGCATAGTCCTGGTCGGCGCGTCCCACCAGATGCAGCAGCGGCACCAGCAGCAGGATCGAGATGCCTTCGGTCAGGCTGCCGAGGATCAGGAAGAGCAGCGCCGTCCATGTTCGCCGGCCGCCGATCTGGGCAATGGCGGCGCCGAATGCGGCAACGTCTCGAAACAGCGACAGGCGAAGGATTGAGGACTTCGACATGATTGCGCTCACGACCACATACGATCAGTCGCCAGATTCCCGGCCGCCAGATCCCTTTCGATCAGGTCCACGGCCTCACCGATCCTGTCGAGGCCCGTCGGGACTTCGAGGCGTCGAACGCCGACATGGTCAGCCAGCCGCGCGCATTGCCGAAGATGCACTTCTGCAAGATCGCTGGGCAGAGCCGCGCGGCCGAACCGCGTCACATAGGAGAATTTGATGATGGCCGGCAGGGCGGCGATGCCGGGCAACGGCGTGATGGCAGCCTTTTCGCCGCGCTCGAGGATATAGATCCTGGTCGCAGGCACCCTGTTGCCGGAAAAGGCGCCATTCAGGCGATGCTGCATCTTGTCGATTGCCGGATGCACTTGCGGTCGCACCTCGGCTTCTCCGAGCGAGATCGCCGCCGCGGCGTCGGCTGCCAGCTTGATCTGCGGAAAACCCGGAACGATCATCGGCTGACCCGGATTGGCGAGGTCCAGCGCCACGACATCATCGGTAAGCAGATCGTGTCCGGCCCGGATCATCGCGCTTGCCGTCGTCGACTTGCCGGCGCCCTTGTCGCCCATGAAGATGGCGCTCGTGCCGGCGACGGCAATGGCACTGGCGTGCAGGACGAGCAGGCCGCGCCGATGCAGCAGCAGCGCCATCACCGGACCCAGCAGCGGAAACGCGATCAGCATGTCGTCGACGCCGGGCGCCGGCTCGACGTCGATGCGGCAGCCATCGCTGATCAGGAATGCGCCGACGGCCTGCCATGCGAGATATTGCCGGTCCGCCTCGAAGCGAAACTCGGTCGCGGCTTCCAAGCCGGGTTTTGGCAGGTCGATCGGGCCGACGGCGATCACGACGTCCGCCGCCCCCGGCGCCGCCGGCTCCAGTTCGGGCAACGCCACCTCGGACGCGATGGTCAGGCCATAGGCGCGGTAGAAGCGGCGCTCTCTCGCGGTCCGGCCATCCGGACGGGGATGATCGCTGTATGCGACGAGCGGCTCGTTGCGCAGCATCATGCGGGGCTCCCGCTGTGCTGGAGCTGCCGCAGCCAGAGCGACAGCGATGCCGAGCGCCAGACATACTGGACATCCAAAGGCGCCGCCCGATCGGGCTGGCGCAGCAGCCGCGCATAGGCAGCACTCACCTGGGGGAGATTGACGTAGGGCGCGATGCGGCTCGCATCCGAGATCAGCAGCTGTTCCAAGAGGTCGCGGTGGTTGCGCAGCATGCCGTTGACGAGATTGGCGGTGAAGTCGATCTTGTCGCGCCGCCACTGAACCGCTGCCGGCAGCACGCCTTCCATGGCGCGGCGCAGCACATAGCGACCAAAGCCGTGGCTGAGCTTTTCCTCACCGGGCAGGCCGAGGCAGAACTCGACCAGCGGCTTGTCCCAGAACGGATAGCGCGGCTCGACGCCGAAATTGGCCGCGGCCTTGTCGAGAACCTCGAAAGCATGCGGGACATAACCGTTCGACAGGATCCAGCGATGGCTCAAGGCGTCGCTGGCCTGGACGCCGGGCGGCATGTATCCGGCCCGGTGAAATCGGTCGACAAGCTCGGTGCGCCTGGCCAGATCGGGATTGATCAGGTCGCGCCAGCCGCGGCCGCGCCGCGCCTGCGCCGGCCTGCGTATCCTGTTCAGGGCGCGATTTGCCAAATGTCTTAGCTTCGCGATCCGCCAGGCCGGCCCGTAGAGGGTCAGGAACTGGAAATACAGACCCAGCGTGCTGTCGCCATAGGTGTCGGAGGCGCTGCGGATCTCACGCCACAGATCCATCCATCTGCCGGCGTTGGCAAGCTCATGCAGATGGCCATGACCTTGTGAAACGACCTCGTCGCCGCCATGGCCGTCCAGCAAGACCTTGATGCCCTTGGCGCCGGCAGTCCGGTAGATGCCGCGGGTCAACGTCAGGCCCGGCGCCAGGAACGTCCCTTCCTGCTCTTCCAGCACCCGTTCGAATTCGGCGAATGGCGCATAGTTGCCGACTGGAATCAGCGTTCCGTCGACCTTCTGCTGATCCAGCACGGCGTCGATGAACGGGCGCTCGTCCATCGACGAGCCCTTTTCGAAAATCAGCGAGAAGGTGGGCAGCCTCGGCCTGCGCCCGGCTGCGTTCTGCAGGCCGGCGACACAGGCGATCGAGGAGGAATCGAGGCCGCCGCTCAGCATCGCGCCGACCGCGGAGGTTCCGCGCATGCGATTGCGCACCGATTGCGAGAACAGATGGGCGAATTCCTCAGGCGCATCCGACCGCATCGGTCGGGCTGACGGCTCGATCTGCCAATAACGGCGCAGCACCACTTGTTGGCCGGTGACGGTCAGGCTGTGGCGCGCCGGCAAGCTGAAGATGTCGCTGTAGGGTGTCGCCTGAGGGTCATCGGGAAGCCCGGCCAGAAACCCGGAGATCTGGTGCTCGGAGACATGTCTGCCGACCCCCTCGACGCCCAAGATCGGCCCGATCTCCGAGGCAAAGGCAAAACGCCGATCCGCCGCATGGTAGTAGAACGGCTTGACCCCGAAATGGTCGCGCGCGCAAAACAGCAGCAGCCGCTCGGCATCCCAGATGGCAAAGGCGAAATCGCCTTGCAGATGCACGGGGCAGGCTTCGCCCCAACGCAGATAGGCCCGCATCAGCAAGGTCGCATCGGCGACCGATCTGTCGCGGATGCCCAGCCTGGCCAGCAGTTCGTCACGGTTGTCGAGCCGGCAGTCTGCGGTGATGGCGAGCTTGCCGTCGGCCATCGTCAGCGGACCGGGGCCGGCTTCATCGGTGGTGTTGAGCCAGGCGTGGCCAAGCGCGATGCCGGTGTCCAGCCACCACGAATTTCCGTCCGGGCCGCGATGGCGCATGCGCGCCAGCATCTGCTGGATATCGGCCGCCGCGACCGCTGGGGCGGGCCCCCGGGCCGCTGCCGCGTGCCCATGTCGAAGCAGGATTCCGGCCACGCCGCTCATCGGCTGCCGTGGTCGACCAGATGGGCGAAACCGTCGATCGATCCGCCAAGCACGATATGATTGTCGCTGACCAGCCAGGCGTGCGCCTTGAGTTGCTCGCCCGTGCCGCGTTCGATGCCAATGCGTATCTTCGAGGCATTACCCTGTCGAGCAAGCATGTATTGGCCCGAAAGCGCCTGGGTCAGGCACGTGGCGTAAGGGACGAAACGGGCCGCTGCGGCAACCCCCCAGGCGACGCGCCGCAGTTCGCCCATGCTGGCGCACTGTCGCGCGTCAAGCCGCGTCACCAGGCTGCGAACACGGTTGTAGGACAACAGTGTCAGTCCCAGCCGAACCGCCGCGACCACGAGCAGGCAGCGGCTAAGGAAGATCATTTCCGAGCCGCTCAGGGAGAGAATCCCAAACAGGCTTCGCCGGCCTTGCCGGCGCCTTCTCTGCTGGGGGCTCCTTTCGGTCGCGGGTTCCTGCCGCAAAACCATGGCCTTATGCGGAACCTGCTTAGACAAGTTCCTCATGATCAAGCCTCGCAAGCCCGTTATCGGCCAGGCCCTTCAGCAGTGCCTCGACGTCGGCCTGGCAGCGCTCTGGATCGACGTTGTAGCGCGCAAGCACCGCACTGCGGATCTCCGCGATCGACCTGGGCTCCTGGATCAAATCCCAGATGAAGGCGCCGACGCCGTTCAGGCTGTAATAGATGTTGGATTTCAGATTGAGGAGCGCCAGGCCATCGCCGAACTCGCAAGCCACGGCATCCTTGGTCGCACTCACACGAACGTGGTCGGCTGAATATCGGTCGGCCAAATCCTGGTCGGCCAACTGCTGGCCGGATTGCTTCCAGTTCATCCCAAAACCTCGCTTACACTACGCTTCGCAGTTCCAGGCAATGAAAGGGGAGTCGGAGGCAGTGCCCCCGACTCTCTTATTTTTAAACCCAGAGACCCAACGTCATCACTCTGGAGTAATTGCGATAGGCTTCAGGAAAACGTCAGGTCGCCGATCGGCGTATGCGCGGGGAAAGACGCGTCGATCGCCGTGCTGCCGCCGCCGCCCTGGGTGATGGTTTCGATCGAACCATGCACCGTCAGGCTTGGCGTCTCGTATTCTTGCTTTTCAACATTCTGTTCCATTTTACTCTCCAATATGGACTGGAAACGGCTTGTCGAGTGCCGTCAGCACTTGCATGCTGCAGCGCAATAGCTGCATGGCAGCATTTATGAGTCAAGCCTGATTTACCAGGCATTAATCAATTACGGGTTGCGCGAGCACCTTATGTGTGGGTCATGCCTAAAATATGACGTCTTCTAGACCGATTCCCTATGTTTGGCGACTATGTCGATGCCGATTCTTTAAGCATTTGATTTTGCTTGAATAAAACATTTGCCAAGTGCCTTTATTTTAGGCATCCCTAATAGGGTGAACTGAGCCGGCAAATCCATGGTGAGGCAAGCTGAAAACGCCTTGTTAGGGGCGGTATTTCAACAGCGGTTTTGACCGGCTTTTCAGAAGTGTCGGTAAACGCTCAGGTTGCAAAATTCTGCACTGCAAAAGGAAAGGCTTTACGCCATCAAGGATTTTGGTGATGCTTGCTTCGCAATTGCAGCATACGCGCCGCGCAAATCGCTTTTTTGGGAGACTGTGCGCTAAATGGGCTTGCCGGATGGTTCCTATGAACGACTGCGCGCCGCCGATTGTGCCGACGAGGTTGCCTATGTGCGGGCCTGCCTGCGGTTGTATTTCGCCGGGGCAGGAGCCACCGCGGGCGACGTATCGATGCCCGGCCCTGGCGGCGCCAATGTTGCCGACATCGCCAGGCTGAACAAGGTCGCGACGTTTGTCCTCAAGGCACTGTCACGCGCGCCTGTCAGTGACAGACCGCCCGAGCTTTTTCATTGGCTGGACAGCTATCGCAGGAGGACGGTTTCGATGAACGCGTCCTGCATCATGGACTCCATGGCGATCCATGAGGTGCTGAGCGAAAGCCGGATCGATTTTGTCTTTCTGAAGGGTCCGTTCCAGCAGCAGCTTCTCTACGACGACCACTTCATGAAGCCCTCGGGCGATGTGGACATTCTGGTTTCGCCGGTCGGCTATTTCAAGGCGCGGGATGCGCTGCGCTCGATCGGCTACGAAGTCGCCGGCAAGTCGCGCTCCGTCTGGTGGGTTCGCTTCCTCGGCGAACAGCATATGACGCGCGGCGACGGACCGAGGCCTTCCACTGTCGATCTCCACTACCGCCTCCAGCAGCCCGGCTCGCCGAGCCCGCGCGACGCGGATGGGTTTCTGCGGCGAAAGCGGCAGGTCGAAATCGCCGGTGCCACGGTGCCGTTCACCTCGGCCGCCGACACGCTGCTTTTGTCCTGCATCAGCGTCGCCAAGGCACTGTTCAACCGGGAACCCTGCGCGGGCTATGTCTGTGACGTGCGCGCCAGCGCCAGCCGCCTCGACGAGGCGGACCAGCGGCATGTGCTCGATGCCGCGGTAGCGCAGGGGCTGGACGATACGCTGCTGCTTGGTATACGCGCAGCCGATGTACTGCTCGGCGGTGCCGGCACGCTGCTGTCGGAGCGTGCGACGCGCATCCTGTCGCGCATCGGCAACGAGGACCTGCTCAACATGGTCATGGCGCCGTGGCTGTCGTCGCTTCGGTGGCCGCAGCGGCGAACGGTGCTGTGGGAACTGTGCGGTCGCGCGCCGGTCCGCTATCTGGCGGAAGCTGGTTGGGCGGCGTCCGCCGACATCAGCCGCCGCATCTTTGAACGGCCGGGCGGTCGTTGAATGAACACAGATTTGGCGCTGGTGGCAATCGGGCATCGAACGGGTACGGGGCGAACACAAATCGATATCACCTGTACGAGAGGCTAATCCATGTCGATGACGAAATCCCAGGTCTGCGTGATCATCGCGGCCAAGAACGCGGCGGCGACAATCGCCGTCGCCATCGCATCCGCGTTGCGCGAACCGGAAGTGGCGGAAGTCGTCGTCGTCGACGACGCCTCCACGGACGACACCGCGGCAGTCGCGCGATCCGCCGACGACGGCAGCGGCCGGCTTGCGGTGATGCGCCTCGATGTCAATCGCGGCCCCTCCTACGCTCGCAACGCCGCGATCGCCAGTTCGAGATCGCCGTTCATCAGCATTCTCGACGCCGACGATTTTTTCCTCGAAGGCCGGTTTCGCAACCTGTTTGCCGTCGCCGACTGGGATTTCGCGGCGGACAACATCATGCTCATCAGGGATGATGCAACCGGCGACGCGACGAAAATCGTCGCCCCGCAATTTGCCGCGGATCCGGAATTCCTCGATCTCGAGCGCTTCGTCGAAGGCAATATTTCCAGGCGCCGCGTGCAAAGGGGCGAACTGGGCTTCCTCAAGCCGGTGATCAGCCGCGCCTTCCTCGATCGCCATGGATTGCGTTATGACGAGAGCCTGCGGCTCGGCGAGGACTATGAGCTCTACGCCCGTGCTGTCGCCTGCGGGGCGCGCTTCAAGGTCATCCGCTCGTGTGGCTACGGCGCCATCGTCCGCGCCGATTCGCTCAGCGGCCGTCACAAGACGCAGGACCTGAAGCGTCTGGCCGATGCCGATCTCGCGCTGCTGGCGATCGACAGTCTGCCGGAAGGCTCGAAAGCGGTGCTGAGACGGCACGAGCGGCACGTGCGCGACAAATACCGGCTGCGCAATTTCCTCGACGTCAAGGCCGAGCGCGGGCTGGCATCGGCAGCGGCCTACGCATTCGCCAGCCAATCCAACCTCGTCCCCATCGTCCAGGGCGTGGCTTTCGACAAGATCGAGGCGCTGTTTCGCCGCGTCGGCCTCGTGTCCAGGCACAAGCACGTGCCGCCATTGCGTTTTTTGATGGCCGGCACCAGCACCGGCAAGGAGCGGTGAAACTGTCCGTTTCGTCCGGGTTGACCCGCCGGCGACAAGTTGATCGCGCAAACCATTTCGGTCGGATTTATGAGTTTACGAACTGGGTGGTTGCCTCGCGGCCCAGACGATGGCAGTCTATGTTGCGGTGCAGCAAATTGGACGACCAGCCGAACTGGCCCCCGATCGGATTGGTCTGATGTCTCTCCCTCGCAGGAGCAGGACAAAGCAGTATGAGTTTTTTGAGCCCCGGCTGCGGGGATCGGCCAGAAGCCCGGCCCGTAGGCCGGCGATGACAGGAATCTGAGTTCATGGCTTCGATATTCGGTTTCAGATCCAGGGATCCGGCCCGTGACCGGCAGACCGATGGTTCACGCCTTGATCGCCTGGCAAAGCTGTTTGAGCAGATCGCGGTCGAGATCGAGGCTGAGAGAGCCGGGTTGGAGAATCGCTATCGGACGAAGGCGACCAACGCCGCTTTCCTGGTCGAAGCGATGGAGAACGGCTCCACCTCAGACCGCCGGTCGTCCGAAGTCAGCGCACTGACGAAGTCGATCCTGAATTGCGAACGCCGCATCGCGGACCTGTCGCGCCAGAACGGCATGATGAAAGAACTCCGTCATTCGCTGGATACGGTCTTCGACGAGAATGCGGCGTCCGATTCGGCCACCGTAGCCGCCGAGTACACCAGGCCGGCGGGCGCTGGCAGAGGTTGAAAGTGAAGGTTCGCAATTGCTGCAACAGATTTGATGCGAGGCAGGACAAGGTCAGGGGAGGGTCAAGCAGGAGGTCAAGGTTGGCCCGTTCAAGAAGTGGTTCGAACGTCGACTTTGGGTTGGGGATGCACAGCACAAAGGTGAGTTTGGTATGAATTCGAATCCGAAGACTACGTCCACCATCGCAACCGGCGGAACGCCGTTCACAAGCCAGGACAGACAAGCCGGCCTCAAGCGGCTGAGTGCGATCAGTGCGTTGCTGCTCGTCGCTCTCGGGAGTTTGGTGACGGCTCCCGCCCACGCCCAGGACATTCAGTCGTCGCCTTCATTCGTCGATGATTTCACCAGCTTCGATCGTGCACGCTGGTATGTTTCCGACGGTTGGTCGAACGGCAGTCATCAAAACTGCACCTGGTCGAAAGGCCTGGTCGCGCTGTCCGACGGGGTGCTGTCGCTCGGCTTCGAAAAGCAGAAGCTGAAGGACCGCGACTACGCTTGCGGCGAGATCCAGACCAAGCAGCGCTTCGGCTACGGCACCTATGAGGCGCGGATAAAGACCGACACCGGCTCCGGTCTCAATGCGGCCTTCTTCTCCTATATCGGTCCGTCCGACAAGCAGCCCTGGGACGAGATCGACTTCGAGGTCCTGACCAAGGACACCTCCAAGGTGCAGGTCAACGCCTACATCGCCGGCAAGGGCAACAATGAGAAGCTGGTCGACGTGGCGGGCGGCACCGACAAGGCCTTCAACGACTATGCCTTCGTCTGGCAGAAAGATAGCTTGCGCTGGTATGTCAACGGCCAGCTGGTCAACACGATCACCGATCCGGCGAAATTGCCGACGCATGCCCAGAAGATATTCTTCAGCCTTTGGGGCAGCGACAAGATGACCGGTTGGATGGGAGCGTTCGCCGATCCAGGCCGCAAGCTCACGCTGCAGATCGATCGCGTGGCGTTCACGGCCTTGGGCGAGCCCTGTCAGTTTCCAGAATCGCTGGCATGCAGCATAAAGTAGTTGGGAAAGTCGATTTGAACTGGCCGGGCCGAGAGCGGTCCGCTGCCTTGCATGGGAATGAAATCGAATGAATTTGACGGTCTTTGGAATTGGCTATGTCGGTCTCGTGCAGGCAGCGGTGCTTGCCGAAGTCGGGCACCAGGTGGTGTGCGTCGACATCGACGCCAACAAGGTCGAGCGGCTCAACCAGGGGTTCGTTCCGATTTTCGAGCCCGGGCTCGAAAGCCTCGTCAAGGAGAACCATGCCGCTGGCCGCATCAAGTTCACCACCGACGCAGCGGCCGCGGTCAGGCACGGCGAAATCCAGATGATCGCGGTCGGCACGCCGCCGGGCGAGGACGGTTCGGCCGATCTCAAATATGTGCTGGCGGTCGCCGAGACCATCGGCCGTGAGATGGACACCCCCAAGATCATCGTCGGCAAGTCGACCGTGCCGGTCGGCACCTGCGAAAAGGTGAAGGCCAGGGTCGCCGAGACGCTGAAGAAAAGAGGGCGCGAGGACCTGTCCTTCGACGTCGCTTCGAATCCGGAATTCCTCAAGGAGGGTTCCGCGGTTGCCGATTGCATGAAGCCCGACCGCATCATCGTCGGCACCGACAGCGAGGGCACCGAAGCGGTGATGCGCGAGCTCTACGCTCCCTTCAACCGCAACCACGAGAAGATGATCGTGATGGACGTGCGCAGCGCCGAATTCACCAAATACGCCGCCAATTGCATGCTGGCGACCAAGATCAGCTTCATGAACGAGATGGCCAACCTGGCCGAGCAGCTCGGCGCCGACATCGAGGAGGTCCGCAAGGGCATCGGCAGCGATCCGCGCATCGGCTACCACTTCATCTATCCGGGGCTTGGCTATGGCGGCTCGTGCTTCCCCAAGGATGTGCGCGCGCTGATCAAGACCGCCGAAGGTGTCAAGTTCGACGCCAAGCTGCTGCGCGCCGTCGAGGAACGCAACAACGAGCAGAAATCCGTCCTGTTCGACAAGGTGAATCGCTATTTCAAGGGCAATCTCAAGGGCAAGACCTTTGCGCTGTGGGGGCTGGCCTTCAAGCCCAACACCGACGACATGCGCGAGGCGCCCGCCCGCACGCTGATGGAGGCGCTGTGGAACGCCGGCGCCAAAGTGCAGGCCTATGACCCCGAGGCGATGCAGGAATGCCAGCACATATACGGGCTGCGCGACGACCTGTTGTTGTGCGGCACCAAGGAAGCCGCGCTGCGCGGCGCCGATGCGCTGCTGATCGCCACCGAATGGAAGAGTTTCCGCGCGCCGTCCTTCGACGCGATGAAGGATGCGCTGACCACGCCGATCATTTTCGATGGCCGCAACCTCTATGACCCCAAGGTCATCGCCCGCCACGGCATCGAATATCACTCGATCGGCAGAATGGCGGCATGAGGCCGGCAGCGAAGACCCGGAAGCGGAATCCGGCGGGTGCGCCCGGCGCGTCAAGGAGTTGTGGCTGATGGTGCTGGACGTAAAGCCCGAGCAAATCACCAGCGATCATTTCGATCTCGTCGCGATCGGTTCCGGCTTCGGCTCGGCCTTCTTCCTGCACGAGTTCGCCAAGCGCCGAAAGGCACGCGTCCTGGTGCTCGAATGGGGCCGGCACAACACCCATGAATGGCAGCTCCAGCAGAATGCCAACACCGACATCGACGACGAGACGACCTACAAGACCAATTCCGACAAGCCGTGGAATTACACCATCGGACTGGGGGGTGGAACGAACTGCTGGTTCGCGCAGACGCCAAGGTTCCATCCCAATGACTTCAGGCTGAAAAGCACCTACGGCATCGGCAATGACTGGCCGATCAGCTATGACGACGTCGAACCGTTCTACTGCGACGCCGAAGACATCATGTCGATCTCCGGCGATCCCGACATGGCGGCGATGCTGCCGCGCTCGAAGCCGTTTCCGCAACCGCCGCATCGCATGTCGACGCCGGACCGGATGATGAAGGCGGCGCAGCCCGGCCAGCATTTCGTCATGCCGACGGCGCGGGCGCGTGTGCCGATCGCGCAGCGCACCTCGTGCTGTGCCAATCTGCGCTGCTGGCTGTGTCCGGTCGACGCCAAATTCACCGTCAACAACGGCTTGATGCATGTCTTCGAGCATCCCGACATTTCGGTTTGCCTCGGTGCGGAGGTGCGGCGGCTCGATCATGTCGGCGGCACGGTCCGCTCGGTCACGTTCATGCATGACGGCAAGGAATACCAGGTTAGCGGCGACCTTTTCATTCTCGGTGCCAATGCCATCCAGAGCGCGGCGATCATGCTGCGGTCCGGCCTGGGCGGCGAATTCGTCGGCCGCGGCCTGCACGAATCATACGGCTGGAACTTCGAGGTCTATCTCGACGGTGTCGACAATTTCGACGGCAGCACCATCACCACCGGCCTGAACTTCGGCCTCTATGACGGTCCGCACAGATCGGAGCATGCGGCGGCACTGGTCTATTTCGAGAACCGCTGGCAGCACGGAATGCGTGCCGAAAAGGGGCGGCTGCGCCAGGCGCTGCCGCTCGTCGTGGTCACCGAAAACCTGCTCGACCACGAAAATTTCGTCACCCTCGACGAAGACGACAACGCCTTCGTCAACTTCAAGGCGCCGTCGGACTACGCGGTCAAGGGCATGGCCCGCGCGCTGGAGAAATTGCCTGACCTTCTGGCTCCGCTGCCGGTCGAAAAGCTGTTCGATCGCGGCATCCGGCCAACCGAATCGCACGTCCAGGGCACGCTGAGGATGGGAACCGGCCCGGCCGATTCGGTCATCGACAGCGACATGATCCATCACCAGTTGAGAAACCTGGTTGTCGTCGGCACCAGCACCTATCCGAGCTGTTCCTGCGCCAACCCGAGCCTGACCGCCGCGGCCCTCTCCCTGAGGGCGGCGAGCCGCATGGCGTGAGAGGAGGGCATCGGATGATCGAAGTTTCCAGACGCTCGGCCTTGGCCATCGTGGCCGGTGGGGTGGTGTCGACGGGCGTTGCCTTTGCCGCCGTCAGCTCGTTTTCCGATGAGGACCTGGTGCGCGTCACCCTCGAAAAATACCTCGGCAGGCTCAACATCCGTATCGAGCATCTGCAGCAGTTCGTGCTGGAGTTCCGCAACCGGAACCCGTGGATATTTCCCAGCGACAAGCTCAGCGACGCCGTCACCCTGGTCGAGGAGCTCAAATTGGGCGCCGTCCGCCGCCTCCTGCCGCAGGAGAAGCGGGAAGATCTGATCCAATTCGATCGCTGGGTCATCGCCGAATTCCATATGCTGACGGACTACGCATGGCGCAGTTCGCCCAATGACCCGATCCGGTTTACCGGCTGGCAATCCTGTACCAACCCGTTCGCGAATCTGGAGCCGCCGAAACTCGCCTGACGTCGAAAGCGAGGCGCCGCCGGTTGCCTCGGAACGAAATACGATATGCGACAAGGAGCCCGATCCATGAAAGTCCTTTTTGCAGGTGGCAGCGGCTATCCACCCGAGTTCAGCGGCGGCGTTCAGTCGAGCACGCACCATCTGGCCGAACAGTTGATCGAACATGGCCATGAAGCCGCTGTGCTCGCCGCCCTGTTCGGCGATGGTGTCTTCGGCTTGAAGGCGCGCGCCAAGATGAAGCTGTTGCGGCAACCGGGGGTCATCGACAGCTATCCCGGCTATCCGGTGGTGCGGGCCTGGTTTCCCTGGGAAGCGGCAGCCTTTGCCGTCGACAGGCTGAAGCCGGATGTGGCCGTCGTCCAGTGTCACAAATCGGTTCCGATCGGCAAGGCGCTGCAGGCGGAGGGCGTGCCTTTGGTCGTCTATCTTCGCAATGTCGAATTCCATGAACTGGGCGGCGACCTGCGCGAACTGCGTTCTGCACTATACATCGCGAATTCCGAGTTCACCGCGCGCACCTACAAGAACGAGTTCGACATCAACGCGACGGTGATCCCGCCGACCATCAATCCGGCGCATTACAGCACGCCGACGACGGGCCAGTTTGTCACGCTGATCAATCCCTATGAGGAAAAGGGTTTCGAGCTTGCGGTGCGCATCGCCGGCGCCTGCCCCGAGATACCGTTCTTGTTCGTCGAAAGCTGGAAGCTGGAAGACGATCATCGGGCGCGGATCGAACAGACGATCGCGCCTTTGGGCAATGTCGTGTTGGAGAGCCGCACCAGCGACATGAAGACGGTCTACGGCCGCACCAAGATCCTGCTTGCTCCCAGCAAATGGGAAGAGGCATGGGGCCGCGTCGCGTCGGAAGCCCATTGCAGCGGAATCCCGGTTGTCGGCTCGCGGCGTGGCGGCCTGCCCGAGGCGATCGGCTCAGGTGGCGTGGTGCTCGACTACGATGCACCGCTCGCCGACTGGGTCGCGGCCGTCAGGCGGCTGTGGAACGACAGCCAGGAATATGACCGGGTCTCGGGCCTCGCGCGCAGCTTCGCCGCGCGGCCAGAACTGGAACCCGACCGCCAGTTCATCACCTTCTTCTCGATCGTGGACAGGGCGATACAGCAGCGCGCGCGGCAAGCCGCTTAGCAAGCCTCGTAGCGTCGTGCGGATCAGGCCGGGCGTTTGACCCGGCTCTTTAGCGTCTCGTAACCGCGCGCGCCGAGCAGGGCGCGGGCAAGAGTCTTGGCGGCGCTTTTGCGGCCCTCTTGCGAGTTGATCTGCCGCAGCCTTGCCGGCAGGTTGCGGGCCGCCTGGCCGAGCGCCGGCAGCGACAGCGCATCGGGAAAGCTCACCATATGCGTTTCGACGCACAGCACCGGCTTGCCGGACAGTTCGGTGATCCTCAGCGCCTGCTCGTGCTCGCTTTCGATGAACAAGATGGCATCGGATTTGCGGTAGAAATCGGCCTTGAAACTGCCATGCGCGCCAAGCCGCTGCCGCTCCGCCTTGCTCGGCAGATCGAGCATGATCAGCCGGTCGTATTTGATCTCGTGTTTGGCGAGCCATGCCTCGGTCAGCGCGCGATATTTCTCCAGCCGGCTGGTGACCAGCCAGCCGATCTTGTGTGTCGCAACATGGAGAGGCCGCGCCTCGCTGAGGAATTTCTCATAGGCCGGCCCATCGTCGTTTTCGGCTTCGGTCGGATCGAGGCACAGCACGCCGTCAATGTCGACGCAGCACTGCGCCAGGAATTTGTGATGCATGAAATTCCACTGGAACATGCGCGGATGCGGCACGACCTCGAAGACGACATCGGTTTCCTGATGTTGCGGCTGCAGGCCGAACACCGCGGCAAAGGTGAAATCGGCCTTGATGCCGGCAGTCTCGATGCGCGAGCGTGCATCGCGCATGGCGTTGCCGCCGGCGACGCTGTCGTCGATCACCAGCACCTTGCGCATTTCGGAGACCTTGCGGTCGAGTGCCGCCCGGCGCTTTGTGATGCCCGACGTGTAGATCCGCCCGGCCAGGAAGCTGTCCAGATCGGTCATTGGAATGTTCGCCGCCAGGCTCACCAGCGTTGCCGCGAGCACACCGCTTCTGGGAACGCCGACGACCAGGTCGATGTCGCGCGGCAGCCGGTGCAGGCCCCTGACAATGGCGTCGTTCATGTCGGAAATCGATCGGTAGTGCATAGGGTCAGACCTGGTCCTGGAGTGAATATCCGTACCTGTCGAGGTCGCGCAAACTATTGCGCCTCGCGTGGTGCTGCTGCGGGCAGCCTTGCCGGCAGCATCTTCAAGGCCTCGCGCAGGGCTTCGCGGCCGGATGCGAATGCCAACGCGACGACGATGGTGATCAGATAGGCGAGAACGGCGCCGCTGGCCAAGCCAATGACATGCTGCTGCGGCAGGAGCGGCTTGATGAACCAGATGGCGGCCAGCGCCAGATGGGCGCCAAGCACGAACGGCGTTGCCGCGCGCAGCACGTGTTGCGCCTGCAACGGACCGCTCTTGCCGACATAGAGCCACAGGAATGGGGTCCTCAGATACTCGCTGATCGCATAGGCAATCGCCACGCCCAGCGCGCCATAGGGCAGGCCGAGCGCGAAGGCCAGCACCGACGTCACCGCCGTTATGATGCCCCAGCGCATGAAATCGCCGGAGCGGCCCTGGCTGACGAAAAGCCATCCCGCCGGATTGTTGAGCGGCTGCAGCAGCCCGGCAAAGCCGAGCGCCAGGAAAATGTCGGCGCTCGCGCGCCATTGCTCGCCGAGCACGAAGGGGATCAGTACGTCCGACATCGCGGTGGCGAAGGCGACGCCGGGAAGCGCCACCAGCAGGATCAGCGGCATGACGCGCAGATAGGCGCTGCGGTAGCGGTCCGGCTCGTCCTTCAGCCTGGACAGCGCCGGAACCATCACCTTCGACAACGGATTGGTGATCTGGCTCAGCGGAAACAAAAGCAGCTTGTAGGCTCGGTCATAAAGGCCGAGCTGGGCTTCGCCCCAGTATTTGCCGATCAGCACATTGTCGAGGTTGCGGGCAAAGAAATTGGCGAAGTTGAAGCCGGTGATGCCGGCGCCGAAATTGATCAATTCGCTGATTCCGGCGACCTTACGCGGCAGGCCGGGACGCCAGCGCGAGCTTGCCCAGTAGCAGAGCGTCGGCAGCACGGCACCGGTCAGCGTACCGGCAAACAGTGCCCAATAGGAGCGGTCGATGAAAGTCCAGGCGATCGATACGGCGAGCCCCACGACGGCGCTGGCGACGTCGATGACGGCCAGCCGGCCGAACTGCATGCGGCGCGTCAAAAGCGCCAGGTGCTGCGCGCCCAGCCCATAGGCCATGATCTGCAGCCCGAACGCCGCCACCAGGCCGGCCACGCGCGGCTCGCCGTAGAAAGCGGCGACCAGAGGGGCGGCACCTGCGAGCACGCAGGCCAGAATCGCGCTGACGGCCACATTGATCCAGAAGAGGTAGTTCACTTCCTCATGCCGGATGCCGCTCTTCTGGATTGTCGCCTGGGTCAGGCCGAAATCCTGGAACAGCGCGATGAAGGCCAGCACCGGCGCGCACATCGCCACGACGCCGAAATCCTGCGGCGACAAAAGCCGCGACAGCACGATGACGGATATGATCTGTGTCGCGACGCGCACCGATTGCGCCATGGCCGTGACAACCGCGCCGCGCCCAACGGATTTGCGCAGGGAGCCTTCCGGCGGATCGAATGCATTGGCTTCCAAATTCAGGATTCCTGACTTTTGTGCGGATTTCCGACCCCGAAAAAATCCACCACCTCCGCCAACGACAAACTACGGCAATAATTTTGCAGTGCAACAGAAAAGGTGGATCGTTGCGCCAAAAATGTTGCGATGCAGCAAGAGCTGTACTAGGTTCTCCTTGGGTGGGCCAACAGCGGTCGAGTTTTCATGCTGCATGTCTTGTACCTTGTGCACGACGTCTCCGATCCGGCCGTGCGCCGGAGGATCATAATGCTCAGGGCAGGTGGGGCCGAGGTCACGTTGGCCGGCTTCCGTCGCACCACAAATCCGATTGCGGATATCGAGGGATTGCGGCCGATCGACCTTGGCGCGACGCGTGACGGGCGATTCGGCCAGCGGCTCGCGGCGGTCACCAAGGCGGCGGTTTCGATCGGCTCCAGGCTTGGCGGCATGCCCAGGCCCGATCTCATCATTGCGCGCAACCTGGAAATGCTTGCGCTTGCCCGTCGCGCCAGATCCGCCTTCGGTGCATCGGTTCCGATCGTATACGAGTGCCTCGACATTCATCGCCTTGTGCTTCGCAAAGATGTCCTGGGCAAGGCGTTGCGCGCCGTCGAACGCTTCCTGGCCAGGGACGTGAAGCTGCTGGTGACCAGTTCGCCTGCCTTCATCGCCAATTACTTCAAGCCGTTCGGACAGGTTGCGGCGCCGATCGAACTGGTCGAGAACAAGTATTTCGAGGCAGCCGCGATTCTGCCCGGCAGCCCTGAAGCGCCCGTTAGCCCTGAAGCGCCCGTTAGCCCTGAGGCGGTTGAGAGTCCCGTCGGACCGCCATGGCGAATCGGCTGGTTCGGCGCGCTGCGCTGCCGCCGCTCGCTCGAACTGCTGGCCGATTTCTCCCGCCGGATGGAAGGACGAGTCGAGATCGTGCTGCGGGGCCGTCCGGCTCTATCCGAATTCCCGAATTTCCATGCCTTCGTCGAATCAGAGCCGTGGCTCTCGTTTGGCGGGCCCTATCGCAACCCGGAGGACATGGCGTCGATCTATGGCGACGTCCATTTTTCCTGGGCGATCGATTTCTTCGAAGCGGGACAGAACTCCGAATGGCTCCTGCCCAACCGCCTCTACGAAGGCTGCCGCTTCGGCGCGGTGCCGATCTCGATGGGCGACACCGAAACCGGGCGGTTCCTCAGCAAGCAGGATATCGGCATTCTCTTGCCGGAGGCTTCGCCCGAGGCGCTCGAAGCGACACTTGGCAAGATGGATGAGCATCGTTTCGCCGGGTTGAAGGCGCATGTTCTTGCCCGCAACCCGAGGATCTGGAGCTACGACCGCAGCGATTGCCGGGCGCTTGTCGAGCGGCTGCGCAGCCTGACCGCCGTATCGGGTTCATTTGCAGCCGAGGCGTTGGCATAAGATGGCTGAACATGGACAGAGGCTGATGACGCAGACTAAAAAAACTTCATCCAGCCTGATCGTTATTCCGTGCCTGAACGAAGCGGCCCATATCGGTGTGCTGCTCGATCAACTGCGTCCCGCCGCGGCAAGGCTTGGCGCCAGGATCATCGTCGCCGACGGCGGCAGCACCGACGGCACGCTGGCTATCGTCAAGGACATCGCAAGCAAGGATCCGCGCGTTATCCTGCTTCACAACGAACGGCGCATCCAGAGCGCGGCGATAAACCTCGCCGTCGGTACCTTCGGCGAAGGAGCAGACTATCTCATCCGCATCGATGCGCATGGCGGCTATCCCGACGACTATTGCGACCGGCTGGTCGAGGAGGCATTGGCCACCGGAGCGGATTCGGTTGTCGTTTCGATGCTGACCAGCGGCAGCAGCACCGTGCAGAAGGCTGCCGCGGCGGCGCAGAATTCCAAGCTCGGCACCGGCGGCTCCAAGCACCGGCACCGCTCCGCCGGAGAGTGGGTCGATCACGGCCATCACGCGCTGATGAGGATATCGGCGTTCGGCTCTGTCGGCGGCTATGACGAGACATTCAGCCACAACGAGGATGCCGAACTCGACTACAGGCTGAGACAGGCCGGCTACAAGATCTGGATGAGCGGCAAGACGCATATGATCTACTACCCGCGCACCTCGCTCAGCGGCCTCTATTTCCAGTATCTCGGCTATGGCCGCGGCCGCGCCAAGAATGTGCTGAAGCACCGCGTCATCCCGAAGGTCCGGCAGATGGTGCCGCTCCTGGTGTTTCCGGTCGTGCTGCTGGCGGCGCTCTCATTCGTGCACTGGCTGGCGGCGGTGCCGCTGCTGCTGTGGGCCTCGGTGTGCCAGGGTTACGGCCTGTGGACGGCGATCCGCCAGCGCAATGCCGACATCGCGCTGGCCGGCGTCTCGGCGATGGTCATGCACCTTGGCTGGTCGATCGGCTTTTGGCTGCAGCTTCTCGGCCTCGGGTCGCGGCGCGGGGTGGCGTGATGGCCAAGAAGCTCAGCATCGACATCGGCGTCTGCACGTTCCGGCGGCCGGAGCTGGCCGACACCCTGCGCTCGCTCGACGCCATGGAGATGCCGGCCGGGTTCGATATCTGCATCATCGTCGCCGACAATGACGACACGCCGACCGCCCGCGACCTGGTGACGGCGCTGTCGCGGCAATTGACGGTGCCGGTCCGCTATCAGCATTGCCCGGCCCGCAACATTTCGATCGCCCGCAACGCTTGCCTCGACGCCAGCACAGCGGATTTTGTCGCTTTCATCGACGACGACGAGACGGCCACGGCGCGCTGGCTCGCCGAACTGGCCGCGGTGGCGCAAGCGAGCGGAGCTGCCGCCGTGCTCGGCCCGGTCCGGGCGCGTTATCGCGCGGATGCGCCGGACTGGATGCGGCGCGGCGATTTCCATTCGACCTTGCCCGTCTGGGTTCGCGGCGAGATCCAGACCGGCTACACCTGCAACGTTTTGCTCCGCATGGGGTCGGACAGCCTGCGCGGCCGCCGCTTCAGCCTGGCGCGCGGCCAGACAGGCGGCGAGGATACCGAGTTCTTCGACCAGATGCACAAAGCGGGCGGCCGCATCGTCTTTTCGCCCGACGCCTGGGTCGACGAGGTGGTGCCGCGCTCGAGGGCGGCATTCGACTGGCTCGGGCGCCGACGCTTCCGCGTCGGGCAGACGCATGGGCATCTTCTGGGGCGCAACGCGCGCGGCATCGGCCTGGTCAAGCAGGTCGGCCTGGCGTCGGCAAAGGCCATCTATTGCTTCGCCTCTGCGCTTCCGGTCGTCATCAGCCCGGTTCGAAGGAACCGCAGCGTGCTGCGCGGCATTATGCATGTCGGTGTCGTCAGCGGCCTTGTCGGCATCCGCGAAATCCGCCTCTACGGCCAGCCTTCGCCGCAGGAAGGGGGCAAGCGTGCAGCCTGACGTCAGCTTTGTCATCGCCGCCTACAACGCCGAGGCGACCCTCGACCGGGCGATCGCCAGCGCCATCGCGCAGAAAAACGTCAGCGTCGAGATCATCGTCGTCGACGACAAATCGCGCGACGCGACGCTCGACGTGGCGCGGGCCTATCCGCAAGATATCGTTCGCGTCGTCGCCCTGGCCAGCAATCGCGGTCCCGGCGGCGCCAGGAATGCCGGGCTCGATGTCGCCCGCGGCAGATGGATCGCGGTTCTCGATTCCGACGACGCCGTTTTTCCCGACCGCATCGCGGCCATGATCGCTCGTGCCGAAAAGGCGGGCGCCGAGATCGCCGTCGACAATTTGCAGGTCATTCGCGAGGACGGTGTCGTCGAGGACGCGATGTTTCCAACACGCTATCTGGAGGATTTGAGCGAAATCTCGCTGGCCAGCTACATCGCCGGCAACGTCGTTTTCGAATCGAAGTTCAATCTCGGCTACCTCAAGCCGATCTTCCAGCGCGCGTTCCTGGACGAAAACGAGCTTCGCTATGATGAAAAACTGAGCATCGGCGAAGATTACATCCTGCTCGCCAACGCTTTGGCCAAGGGCGGCAAATGCGTGGTCGAGCCGGCGATCGGATATGCCTATCATATCCGCAGCGGCTCCATCTCCCGCGTGCTCGAGCTTCACCACGTCGAAGCGATGCGCAAGGCAGATGCCGTGTTCGCTCAAACCCATTCGATGGACGAGGCCGCGCAAGTCGCGTTCGCCCGGCGCAGCCGCAGCCTGCGCAAGGCCGCATCGTTCCTGTCTATGGTTCAGCACATCAAGGCGCGGTCCCCGCTCAAGGCGATCCGGACTGCGCTCAGCGACCCGGCGGCGGTCAGGCATATGGGCATGCCGATCGCCGTGCGGTTGCGAAGAGTAGCGGCGCAGTTTGCCGTTGGGGTGGGGAGGTGAAGATGCAGGCACATGAAGGGATTTTTCGTGGCTTGTGAATGGACTGAAGTCGATCTCCTCAGAAGGAATTTGCGATGAAGAAAATCAGGAAGGCCGTGATACCGGTGGCAGGACTTGGAACAAGGTTCCTGCCGGCGACCAAGTCGATGCCGAAGGAAATGCTCCCCGTCGTCGACAGGCCTGTCGTGCAATATGCGGTGGACGAGGCCTTCGAGGCGGGCATCGAGCACATCGTGTTCGTCACCGGCCGCAACAAGGCGGTCATCGAGGACTATTTCGACCTGCATCCGGAATTGATCGGAACCCTGGAGCAGACCGGCAAGAAGACCCAGCTGGAGGCGCTCGAAAGCATGCTGCCGGTGGCCGGCGCCACCTCCTTCATCCGCCAGCAGTCGCCGCAAGGCCTCGGCCATGCTGTCTGGTGCGCGCGCGAAGTCATCGGCAACGAGCCCTTCGCCTTGCTGTTGCCGGACATGGTGTCGTTCGGTGGCCGCGGATGCCTGGCCGAGATCGTCGATCTCTATGCTGAAACCGGCGGCAACGTCATCGCCGTCGAGCGCTGCGATCCGACCGAGACCAACAAATACGGCATCGTCGGCCGTGGCGCCGATATCGGCGGCGGTTTCGAGGTGACGGCCATGGTCGAAAAGCCCGCGCCTGCCAACGCGCCGTCGAACTTCTACATCAACGGCCGCTACATCCTGCAGCCCGAGATTTTCGCGCTTCTGGGCAATCAACAGCGCGGCGCCGGCAACGAGATCCAGTTGACGGATGCCATGGTCCGGCTGTCGCGGGACCAGGCGTTCTTCGCCCAACCATTCAAGGGCCGCATGTTCGACTGCGGTTCGAAGGAAGGGTTCATCCAGGCCAACATCGCCTTCGCGCTGGCGCGCGACGACATGAAGGGCCCGATTTTCGAGATGCTTCAGGAGTTCGTCCGGTCGCATGAACGCCAGGAAGAAGCCGCATAATGCCCATGTTTTGGGAGCATTTACAGATGGCCGGCGACGCGGGGCGATAGCTCCCGCGCCGCCTGGCACGAAGTTTGCGTTTTATTGCGCAATGCTCCCGATCTTGGCGGCTGTGCAAGCCCCGGCATGATCCCGAAAAATGACCACCGGTTTTCGGAAAAGATCATGCTCAAACGCTGAGATGGATCCCCATCCCGATCGTCGGGATGGAACAGGCTCTGGAATTGGACCGAAGATGAATTATGCCAACTTTCCTCTCGACAAGAGGATGCCATTGCCGAATTCGGACGCAGGAGACGGCGAAGACTTCATCGACATCGAGCGGCTGCTTGGCATGGCCGCACGGCAAGCCAAGGTGGTTGCCGTGTGCGCCGTCATCGGTCTCTTTCTAGGCCTGCTCTATCTGCAGACCACGCCGCCCCAATATCAGTCGGTCTCAAGCGTGCTGATCGACGAGGGCTTGAACAAGATCGTCGATGACATTTCGGCGGCGTCGACAACCATGCAGACCGATTCCGCCATCCTGAGCCAGATCGAGATCCTGACCTCGACGCGGCTTGCCGCCGTGGTCGTCGACAAGCTGAAGCTCGACCAGAACGATGCCTTCCTGAATCCGCCCGTATCGGCTCTGGCAAGGGGCGTCGGTCTGATCCGGGGCCTGATCCAGTATGTTCGCCCGAGCCCCGTCATGCCGGGCGTCGGTGACATCAGCAAGCTCGACCCCGCCGCCCGCGATGCGCTGATCGCCACGTCCCGTCGCGACTACGCGATCCTCAAGCTGCAGAACGAGGTGCGGGCGGAGCGCACGGGGCGAAGCTACGTCATCGCCCTCGGCTATCAGTCGACGGATCCGGCGCTCGCCCATGCGATCACCAAAGCCTATGCCGATGCCTATCTCGCCGATCAGCTCGATGCCAGCTTCGACGCCACCGAGCGGGCGGCGGTCTGGCTGCAGGGCCGGTTGACGGAATTGCGCGAGAGCTCGCAGGCGGCATCGCTCGCGGTCGAGAAATTCAGGGCCGAACATGGCCTGGCCGCCAACAGCGATGGCCAGTTGATGAGCGACAAGCAACTGTCCGATCTCAACGCCCAGCTCATCGTCGCGCAGGCCGACACCGCACGCGCCAGTGCCCGCTACCAGCAGTACAAGGCGATTGTCGAAAGCGGCTCCGACAACGCTTTCAAGGATGCCGCCATATCAAGCGACCAGCCGAGCAGCTCGGTCATCGCGGCCCTCAAGACCCGTTACCTCACTGTCTCCAAGCGGCTGCAGGACGTCGAGGCGAATTTCGGCGCCCAGCATCCGCAGGCGTTGGCGCTGGCCAAGGAGAAGGCCGACATATCGACGCAGATCTTCGGCGAACTGAAGCAGCTGACCGAAAGCTATCGCAACGAATATGAGGTGGCGCTGGCGCGCGAGACCGCGCTCAGGGCCAATGTCGCGGCCGCGCAAGGCAAGAGTTCCGTCGACAACCAGACGCAAGTCAAGCTGCGGGAACTCGATCAGCAGGCGACGGCGCTCACCACGCTCTATCAGACATTCCTCGGCCGCTACGAGGAAGCCGCGCAGCAGCAATCCTTCCCGGTCGGCAAGATCCGCATCATCTCCGACGCCTCGATGCCGCTCACCGCGTCAAGCCCACGCACGATCATCGTGATTGGACTTTCGCTGGTGCTTGGCACGCTGATGGGCGCCGGCTTCGGCGGCCTGAATGAATTCAACGAACGTTTCTTCAGGACCGGCGAGGAGGTGCGCGACCGTGTCGGGCTGAAATTCCTCGGCTATCTGCCGACGATCGGCGGCAAGCTGAGCAAGGAAGAAAAGCCGGGCGATACCCAGGTGGATGACAAGACCGCCAGATCGCTGTCGTCCGCCGAAAGGCGGGCGCGCATGCGGGTGAGCATCGATTCGCCTGCGTCGATGTTCTCCGAAACGCTGCGCAGCGCCAAGATCGCCTTCGACGTCGTGATGGAAGGGCAAGGCAGCCGCGTTATCGGCATCGTCTCGGTGCTTCCCGGCGAGGGTAAGTCGACGGTCGCGGCAAATCTCGCCGGATTGCTTGCCGCCAACGGCGCCAAGACGCTGCTCATCGACGGCGACCTGCGCAACCCCGGCCTCAGCCGTGGTCTCGGCATGGAAGCCGAGCAAGGTTTGATGGAAGCCGTGGTCAACGGCCAGGCGTGGCAGTCCGTTGGCAAGATCGACCGGCAGACGAAGCTGGCCATCATCCCGGCCGTGTCGCGCGGTCACTTCTCGCACACCAGCGAACTTCTCTCCTCGGCCGGGATGCGGCGCTTCATCGATAACGCCAAGGAGACCTTCGAATACATCGTCGTCGATCTGCCGCCGCTCGGACCGGTGGTCGATGCCAAAGCATTCGCGCCGCTGGTCGACGGGTTTGTGCTCGTCACCGAATGGGGGCGCACGCCCCGCGCGATGGTGAGGTCGATGCTGGAATCCGAACCCTATGTTGCCAACAAGATCATCGGGGCGGTGCTGAACAAGGTCGATCTGAAGAAGCTGGCCAAATACGGATCGTTCGGCGGCTCCGAGAAATTCTTCGACAAATACTCGACCTACTATCTGGAAAAGTCGGAAGTGCGCAGCAAGGCAAAGGCAACGGTCTGACGTTGTTCGAGTAGGCCCTTTCGAAAGCGCATTGCGTTGAAACAGGGCCGGTCGACGCGCCCTGAATCTTTGCTTTATGCATGCCCGAACGCCGCGCGCTTTGGGTGATGCATTAGGAGCAGGTCAGCCTCCAGAGGCACATGGGTCAACCTTCTTCGCGGGTCCGGCGATTCCTGTGGCAGTCGGCCGTCCGCTCTGGAAGGCCGCAGTGCCGAGCCGGGCCTAGGAGACCCGCGGATGATCAGTCGCGACTACACAGCCTTGAGCCGATAGCGGAAAACGGTGTGGTCGAGCAGCAGCCGGATGCGTGGTTCGGCCTCGGTCGCCACCAGCCAGCTTGCCGCGATCATCGTCGCGCCGACGATCACCATCGAGAAGAGATGCGGCAGACCCGCGCGGACCAGGACGCCGAGCAGGGCCGCGCCGACGACGTCATGGAGGAGGTAGAGCGGATAGGTCATCAGGCCGATCCGGCGCCAGCCGCTCCAGGAGAGGTCGAGCCGAAGCGACCATGCCATCAGTGCGACCCCACCGAGGAAGATGAGGATCGGCGGCGCGAACGGCATCTCTTGCCCGACCTTCAGGATGTGAACGTCGACCGAACTGGCGATCTGCAGCACGCCGCCGCCCAGGAACAGGGCGCAGAAGGCAAGGCGAGCCGTCGTCACCGCCTTGAAGCGCATCAGCCACAACATGACGCCGGTCGCGAAGAAAACGCCGTGATGCACCAGCAAAAGGTCGAGCGTGCGTGTCTCGGCAAGGTCGGCCCAGCCGAGCGGGTAATCGAGGCACCAGAAAAGCGTGCTGACCATGCCGATGGCAATCGCCACCCATTCCATCTGATGGAAGCGGCCAAGCCGCAGCAAGGTCCAGACGATGGCATAGAAGGCGATCTCGATGCCGAGCGTCCAGTAGACGCTGTCCACCCAGGGTGCGTCGGGAACGAACAGGCCGGTGCGAACCAGCCTGTCGACGGCATCGGTCGGCCAGCTCAGGCCGCCGATCAGAAGCACGACCGCGGTGACGGGTGCGCAGATCCAGACCGCCGGCGCCAGTCGTTTCACCCTTGCTTCGAAAAACCGCAGCGGCGTCGATCTCTCGGCGCTGAAGGCGATGACGAAGCCGCTGATGACGAAGAAGATCTGGACGCCGACCCAGCCGGATTCGACCCAGGCGCCTATCGCCGGCTGCGCTGGAATACCGCCCGTGGCGCGTGCCGAAACGCCGTCCGGAAACGCCCACACCCAGAAGCCGTAGTGGTAGACCATGACCATGACGGCGGCGAGGAACCGCAGGATGTCGACGCCGCCAAATGTGATTTTCTTCTGCTGAGCCATACCGCCTCGCCGGATGGCCCCCCGATCGAGGGTGTAAGGTGGATTGCTGCATTGCACAACAAAAGATTGCGGCGCCGACCTCGCCGATTTTCCTAAACCACGATCCCTCGCTCCCTCAAGGCGGCGGTTATCTCGTCGAGGATCAGCGGATCGTCGATGGTTGCCGGCATCGTCCATTCTTCCTTGTCGGCGATCTTCTGCATGGTGCCGCGCAGGATCTTGCCCGAACGTGTCTTGGGCAGCCGCTTGATCGTCACCACCGTCTTGAAGGCGGCGACCGGGCCGATGCGTTCGCGCACCAGGCCGACAACTTCGCTTTCGATGGCACCGGTTTCGCGCGAAACGCCTGCATTCAGCACCACGAAGCCAAGCGGCACCTGGCCCTTCATGGTATCGGCGATGCCGATGACGGCGCATTCGGCAACATCGGGATGGGCGGAAAGCACTTCCTCCATGGCTCCGGTCGACAACCGGTGGCCGGCGACATTGATGATGTCGTCTGTGCGGGCCATGACATAGAGATAGCCGTCCTCGTCGACCATGCCCGCATCCGCCGTCTTGTAGAAGCCGGGGAACTCGTCGAGATAGGCCTGGCGGAACCGTTGATCGGCATTCCACAGCGTCGGCAGGCAGCCGGCCGGCAGCGGCAGCTTGACCACCACATTGCCCAGCGTGCCGCGCGGCACTTCGTGGCCGGCATCGTCGAGCACACGAATGTCGTAGCCCGGCATCGGCACGCCGGGCGAGCCATATTTCACCGGCAGGAGACCGAGGCCGGCCGGATTGATCGTCATCGGCGAGCCGGTCTCGGTCTGCCACCAATGGTCGACCACCGGCACGTTGAGCTTCTGCTCCGCCCATTTGATAGTTTCGGGGTCGGCGCGCTCGCCGGCGAGGAACAGCGTGCGGAATTTCGACAGGTCGTATTTCGGAATGAACTCGCCTTTCGGATCCTGTCCCTTGATGGCCCGAAACGCGGTCGGCGCGGTGAACAGCGCGACGACGCCATGCTCTGCTATCACCCGCCAGTAGGTGCCGGCATCGGGCGTACCGATCGGCTTGCCTTCGAACAGCACGCTGGTGCAGCCATGCAGCAGCGGCCCATAGACGATATAGGAATGGCCGACCACCCAGCCGACATCCGACGCTGCCCAGAACACCTCGCCCGGCTTGACGCCGAACTCGTTTTCCATCGTCCATTTCAGTGCGACCATGTGGCCGCCATTGTCGCGCACGATGCCCTTGGGCTGGCCGGTCGTGCCCGATGTGTAGATGATGTAGAGCGGGTCGGTGGCAAGCACCGGAACGCAGTCGACATTGGCGCCGGCTGCCCGTTCGCGGGCGACGGCATCGGCATAGTCGATGTCGAAATGCTCCTTCAATTCGCAGGGCAACTGGTCGCGCTGCAGGATCAGGCAGCCGTCCGGCTTGTGGCGGGAAATCTCGATCGCTCTGTCGAGCAGCGGCTTGTAGGCAACGACGCGGCCCGGCTCCAGCCCGCAGGAGGCCGAGATGATCAGCTTCGGCTTGGCGTCGTCGATGCGGGTGGCAAGCTCATGCGAGGCAAAGCCGCCGAAGACGACCGAATGCACGGCGCCAATGCGGGCGCAGGCCAGCATGGCGAAGGCAGCCTCCGGCACCATCGGCATGTAGATGATGACGCGGTCGCCCTTGCCGATGCCGCGGTTCTTCAGCACCGAGGTCAGTGCGACCACCTCGCGCTTCAGTTCGGCATAGGTGAATTTCTTGATCGTTCCGGTGATGGCGCTGTCATGGATCAGCGCGATCTGCTCGGCGCGTCCGCCCGCGACGTGGCGGTCGATGGCATTGTAGCAGGTGTTGCAGGTCGCGCCGGTAAACCAGCGGCCGTAGACGCCGGCCGTGGCATCGAACACGTTGTCATAGGGCGAATACCAGTCGATGGCATCGGCCGCCTCCGCCCAGAACCTTTCCGGATCGCGTTTCCAGCCGTCATAGACCTCGTGATAGCGTGAAGTCATCCGACACCTCCCCAGGAATGTTTTTCTTCCCACCAGATAGCGCGCTCTAACCTTGGCCGCAAATGTGCGCCATTGTGCGGCCGGCATCGATCTGGCGCTTGGGGGCAAGCTGCGATGAAATTGCGATATCGGATTGGAGCGGCCGTGCTGGCGGCGCTGTTATTGACGGCCGCGTCCGCCGCCTGGGCTGGCGATGCGGCGGCACGGCGCATCATCGGTTTTTCGCCCGACGGCAACTATTTCGCCTTCGAGCAATTTGGAACGCTCGACGCCGGCGCTTCGAACTCCGGCTATTCGCAGATCGACATCATCGACACCCGTACCGACGCCTTCGTCGGCGGCAAGCCGATCCTCGTCGTCGACGAGTCCGAGGAGGCGACGCTGACCCTCGAACAGGCAAGGGCACAGGCCGCCGCCAAGGCGGCGCCCATCCTTGCCAAATATGCCATCGCATCGCGCGGCGAGCAGACGGCTTCCGACAAGTTCACCTTTCCCGATGAGATGGTTGCCTACAACGACATTTCCCGCCTCGAGCAGGTGTCGCAGAAATGGCTTTCGCCGCTCTATGACCAACTCGACATTTCGACCATCCAGCTCGACCAGATCCTGGCCAGCAGCACCACAGACTGTTCAGCGAGTTTCGACGCCACGCAGCAAGGCGACATATCGGGCAAGGCGCTCGGCTTCCGACTGGCGCTGCAAGGGCAGGACGGCAAGCCCTTCAAGGTCCTGCATGAAGACAAGACCGTGCCGGGGTCGAGGAATTGCCCGACCTCCTACAGCCTCTCGGAATCCTACGAATTCACCCCGGCCGGCAAGCCGGCCGTCATTGTGGTGCTGGTGCAGCGCTTCAGCCAGGGCTTCGAGGGCCGCGACCGCCGCTTCATTGCGGTGACCGGCCAACCGCGCTGACAAAGTCGATTGCTCTAGATCGGCAAAGCCACAAGCATGAGGCCGATGCCACCGAAGATCAAAATGGCTGTCGCCAGGGCTTTTCTGTGACGTTCGAAGCTCGTCGGAGCCCGCTCCCAATTGTAACGCATACGCTATCTCCCGAAGGCCCGAGGAGTCTTTACCTTACTTAGGGGAAGAAAAGCAACGGTCTGGCGCGGACGGCCCGTGTGCCCCCGCATCGCGAAGAAGACTATATCTGGGACGATACCTGCTGGAAGCCGGCGGCGGGCGCGTTCCAGTCGCCGGCTGGCAGGAAGTCTACATGCCCCAGCGCAGCGCCGCCGTATGCACCGGCGCATCCCAGAACGCGGTCGTTTCCGCGTCGAGCATGGTCAACGTGATCGAGCAGCCGGCCATGTCCAGGGAGGTGACATAGGAGCCGACCAGCGAACGGGTCACCGTCACGCCATGCTTCTCGAAAATCCGCCGCGCGCTGTTGTACATGAGGTAGAGCTCCATCAGCGGCGTGCCGCCAAAACCGTTGACGAACAGCAGCGCCGGGCCCTTGGCTCCGTCGCCGAGATCGCCAAGGATCGCGGCACAAATTTCCTCGGCAATGGCATCGGCGCTTTTCAAGGCGTCGCGTCGCCGTCCGGGCTCGCCGTGGATGCCGACGCCGAACTCCATCTCGCCGTCGCCGATGTCGAAAGTCGGCTTGCCGGCCGCCGGCACGGTGCAACTGGTCAGCGCCACGCCCATCGAGCGGGTAGCCGCGTTGACGCGTTCGCCCAGCGCCTTCAGCGGCGCCAGCGCCAGGCCATGCTCGGCCGCCGCGCCGACGATTCTTTCCACCACCAGCGTGCCGGCGACGCCGCGCCGGCCGGTCGTGTAGGACGAATTCTCGACGGCGACATCGTCATTGGTGACGATTTGCACGACGCCTTCCGACATTTCAGCCGCCATCTCGAAGTTCATCACGTCGCCCTCATAGTTCTTGACGATGAACAGGCAGCCGGCGCCGGTGTCGACGGCCTCCGCCGCCGCCAGCATCTGGTCCGGCGTCGGCGAGGTGAACACCTGGCCGGGGCAGGCGGCATCAAGCATGCCGTGGCCGACAAAGCCGCCATGCAGCGGCTCGTGGCCGGAGCCGCCGCCGGAGATCAGCGCCACCTTGCCAGGCCGCAAGGTCTTGCGGCGGACGAATTTATGTTCCTCGCCAAGCACTAGGATGTCGGCATGGGCGGCAACGAAGCCGTCGAGGCTTTCGGTCAGCACCGTGTCCACCGAATTAATAAATTTCTTCACGGCCGTCTCCTCCCGAAATGGGCCTTGTTGAACCGCTCTAACGGATCAGCCACCCTTGCCGGTGATGCTGGTGATCTTCTGGATAAAATCATTCACTGCCCGATCGAGTGCAGCGTTCTGCTTGTCGTCGCCGAAATCGGGCACGATGAGCGAAACATGCCGAGTCTTGCGCATGCCTGCCGCGACAGACATTTTTCCCGGATGCGCCTGATGGTAGGCGGCAAGAAACTGATCGCGCTCGGCCGGGCTGAAATGGCAGACCGAAAAGATCGAAGGCAAATGCTTTGACGGAATCGGGATCGAATAGGCCGGGCTGGATATCTGCGTGACGAAGCTGCGGTGCTTGCCAAGCGCATCGGCAAGCCGCTGGCGCATGCCGGACGGTCGCTGGTCGATGACATGCGACAGGATCGTCTTATAGGCGCGGATCGCCTCTTCGGAACCGGCTTCAGGTATCTTGTCGATCATGCCGGCTGCGCCTGGATCGAAACGTCCGCGATCGCCGCCTTGGCCAGGGCGAGTTGCGCCGGAGCGACGGACAGATCGCGTAGGCCGGCCTCGAGCAGCGACGGGATCGCGGCGGGGTCACCGCCTGCGTCGCCGCACAGGCTGACCGGGATTTCTTCGCGCAGGCCAAACGCGGTCACCGCAGCGACCAGCCGCAGCACGGCTGGATGCCGGACCGAATTGAGGTGCGCCACCAGAGCGTTGTCGCGGGCGGCTGCCATGACATACTGGGTCAGGTCGTTGGAGCCGATAGAGAAGAAGGCGACCTCGGTAAAGGCCTCGGGCGCGATCGCCACCGACGGCACCTCGACCATGATGCCGAGCGGCGGCATCTGTTGCGCGATGCCGCGCGCGGCAAGCGCTGCCTGCTCTTCGGCGAACATCGCTGCTGCCTGTCTGTATTCCTCCACAATGGCGATCATCGGGAACATCACTTTCAGACTGCCATGGACGGCGGCGCGCAGCAGTGCCCGGATTTGTACACGAAACACTTCCGGCCGCGCTAGCGACAGCCTGATGCCGCGCAGGCCGAGGAATGGATTGCCTTCCTCGACGGTGAAGCCGGGCACCGGCTTGTCGCCGCCGGCATCGACGGTGCGGATCGTCACCGGCTTGTCGCCGGCCCATTCCAGCACCTTGCGATAGGCGCGATACTGCGTTTCCTCATCGGGCAACGTCTTTCCGAACAGGAATTCGGTGCGCATCAGGCCGACACCGTCGCAGGTGGCGATGTCGATGCCGTCGACGTCGGACGGGTCGGCGATGTTGACCCGCACCCGCACCGCTATCCCGGTCCTGGTCACCGCCGGCCGCGCCAGAAAAATCCCGGCCAGGTCGCGGCGCGCCGAGAACAACGACGACGATTGGCGAAAGGCATCGATCTCGGCCTTGGAAGGCGACAGCACGATGTCGCCATGTTCGGCATCGAGCAGTGCTATGCCGGCAAGATTGGCGGGCGCGTTGCCAAGCCCCACCACCCCAAGCCCAACAACCATGGGTACGCCGCGCGAGCGCGCCAGCATGGCGACATGGCTCGCCGTGCTGCCCGCCTTCAGCGCGATGCCGCCACCGCCACTCCAGTCGGTTTCGAGAAAACGCGTCGGCGCGATGTCCTCGCCGTAGAGGATGGCGCCGGATGGTGCTTGCACCCCGCCATCCTCGGTCAGCGCGCGCAGCACCTGGTCCCTGATGTCTCGTATGTCGGCCGCACGGGCGCGGAAATAGTCTTGATCCGAGGTCTCGTAGCCGGCGATTTCCACATCCAGCGCCTGTCGCCATGCCGCATCGGCGGGGTGTCCAGAGGCAATCGCAGCAAAAGCCGGGCCGCTCAACGCGTCGTCCTCCAGCATGGCGATCTGAAATTCGAGGATGTCGGCGGCGTCACCGTCAGCGATTTTGATCAATCCAGCGAGGCGGCCCGTCGCGACATCGATTGCGGTCTCGAGCGCAGCCTTCTCGTCGTCGGCATTTTCCTTGCAGGCATAAGAAATGACAATCTGGTCGAGGTCAAACAGCGGTCCCTCGGCATACCCGGCCGAGGCCGAAATGCCTTGCAGCCTAAGCGGTTCGGACATGGTCCGCGCCTTCGTCGAAATCGCGCCGCACCAGTTCGACCAGTGCGTCGACGGCATCATTGGCGCCATCGCCGCTGGCGCGAATGTGCAGCACCGTGCCCTTCGGCGCCTTGGTGGCCATCACCTTGACGATGCTCTTGGCGTCGAACCATGGCCCGTTGGCGGCCAGTGCTATTTCCACCTCGGCGGCGAAGGTCTTGGCCAGCTTGGTGAACTTCACCGAAGGACGCGCATGCAGACCCACCTCGTGGGTGATCAGGACGGTCGCTTCGGCGGCTGCGGACATGTCTTTTAAAGTTCCCCTTCGTTCACGACGGCGACAATTCGTGCGCCGTCGCCACCACTTCGCGCAGCGAGGCGCCGCCGGACGCCTCGGTCGCCGCCATCACCGCGCCTTCGACGATCGGCGCGTTGCAGACGATGATCTTCTGCGCACGCGGCTCGCCAATCATCTCCACCGCCATTTCGCTGTTGGTCTCGGCACCGCCGAGATCGACCAGGATGGCGACGCCGGCTTCCGACCAGGCCCTGTCGATGGCGCTCATGATCGCCTCGACATTGGTGCCGAGCCCGCCATGGCCGTTTCCGCCGCACCATGCAAGCGGCACTTCGTCGCCCACCATCTGCCGCACCATGTCGGCCGTGCCCTCGGCGACGAGCGGCGAATGCGAAACGATGACGATGCCGACATTGCTCATGCGCTTTCCCCGACGGTTTCCGCCACTGTCCGCACCAGAAGCGCGGTTGAACGCGCGCCGGCATCCATATGGCCGATCGAGCGGTCGCCAAGGAACGAGGCGCGGCCACGCAGGGCCTTCATCGGCACGGTTGCTTCGGCGGCCGCGTCGGCGCTGTCGGCGATCTCCGCCGCCGTCTTTCCTTGAAGCAGCGCCTCATGCACAGGCTGCAGCACGTCGAGCATCGTCTTCTGCCCGACCTGCGATTTGCCCCGCGCCGCCACGGCTTCGATGGCCTTGCCGAAAGCCAGGGTCAGACTGGCGCGGTCGGGCGCGGCAGAAATTTCCTTGCCGAGCGCCATGAACAAGGTGCCGAACAGCGGACCCGAAGCGCCGCCGACCGTCATCACCAGCTTGGTGCCGATCGCCTTGAGTGCCTCGGGTAGCGGTTTGGCGGCAAACGCCTCGGCCTCGCTGCGTACGGCCTCGAAACCGCGCTTCATGTTCAGCCCGTGGTCGCCGTCGCCGATCGCCTGGTCCAGCGCCGTCAACTCCTCGGCGTGAGCGGCAATCGTATCCGCGGCCGCCACGATCAGCCTGGAAAGGTTCAACGCCGCCATGTCAGCCAAATTCTTGGTTCCCACCCTGCCGGCAGTAGCGAAAGAATTTTCATTCGACAACTGTAGCATGCGTCAGGCCGCTGCAAGCAGCGCGGCCGCGGCCGCAAAGGCCTCGGCCACCGCATAGGCGCCGGGGTCGACCACGCCCTGCAGCTTGCTGCCGACATAGGCGGACCGCCCGGCTTTCGCCCGGTCCATGGCGGACGTGGCCTCGGCACCGCGTCGAGCCGCTGTTGCCGCGTCCTCCAGGCCGCGGGCGTCGAGCGCTTTCAGGGCAGGCTCGAGGGCATCGATCATGGTGCGGTCGCCGACCTCCGCGCCGCCATAGAACGTCATCCGTTCGAGACCGGCAAGCAGCGCCTTGGCCACGCTGGCGCCGCCGTCCAGGGCCTGCGCCGCCGCGGTGAAGAAGATCGACAGCAGCACCCCGCTGGAGCCGCCCATGGACGCGCTCAGAATGTCGCCCACCGCGCCAAGGGTGGCCGCAGGATCGGCAAGCGGCAGCGTATCAAGCCGCTCGAGCACGCTGCGCGCGCCTGTCGCCACCGTCGAACCGGTGTCGCCGTCTCCCGCCTTGGCGTCCAGCCCGTTCAAAGTGCCTTCGAGCGCGATCAGCTTTTCGCAGATGCTGACGACAAGGCGCCGGGTGCGGGCATCTTGGCTGGGTTTGCGCGCCGCGCCTTCAGCAGGTTTCGCGATGGGCACGACAGAGGGCGATACAACAGGCTTTGCCGGCATCCAGGCGTGCGGACCAACCGGCGCCAGCAGGGCTTTCTCGCGTACGGCGTCGAGCCGGATCAGCGACAGCGAGAGGCCGTTCATGTTGAGCGCCGTCATCAACGGTCCTGGGCCGATCGTGAGCTTGATGGATTTGGCCAGCGGCGAAGCAAGCACCGCATTGGCGACCAGCGACATTTCGAGCGGCGGTACCGAACCGAGATTGTTGATCAGCAAGGCATGGCTGGCCGCAGGATCGAGCCGTGCCGCAAGCCGCTCCGCCATGATCGCGACCAGCGTGTCGGCGCTTTGCACGGCAATCCGCTCGACGCCCGGCTCACCATGAATGCCAAGGCCGAGCTCGCCATCGTTTTCGCCAAATCTGTCTTCGTGCGGCAGCCCAGGGATCGAGCAGGACGACAGCGACATGCCGAGCGACACGATGTCCTTCGCCGCGGCTCGCGCGACCGCCGCGATATCAGCCAGATCGTGGCCGGCTTGCGACAGATGGCCTGATATCTTGTGCACGAACAAGGTGCCGGCAACGCCGCGCGGCTGGGCAATGTCGGGGAGCGCGATATCGTCGGCGACGATCACCATCTCGACGCGAAAGCCTTCGGCGCGCGCCTTCTCGGCCGCCAGACCGAAATTGAGGCGGTCGCCGGTGTAGTTCTTGACGATCAGCAGGCAGCCGGCCGGGCCGGTGACCGCGCGAATGGCCGCCAGCACCGCCTCGACGCTTGGCGAGGCAAAGATCTCGCCCGAGACAGCGGCCGTCAGCATGCCCTTGCCGACGAAGCCGGCATGTGACGGCTCGTGCCCGGCGCCGCCGCCGGAGACGACGCTGACGTTGGTCTTGTCCCAGTCGGCGCGCAGGACGACCTTGATCTCGGGATAGCCGTCGAGCCGCGCGAGGTCGCCTGCGCCAATGGTCCGCAAGAGGCCGTCCAGCGCCTCGGTGACGATCGTTTCCCTGCGATTGAAAAAGTGCTTCATCGAATTCGTCCAGTCACTTGTCTGCAGTCATCAATCAGAAGCCGGTGTTGACCCTTGGCAGGGAAACACCGAAAACCGTTCATATCAGCCTTTGTCCGTCGGCACCAAAATAGAGCGGCGACCGGTAGCGGATCACCACCCTGTCGCCTTGCCCCAGATCCGTTTCGGGATCGGTCAGCGTCACCAGCTTCCTGGCCCCCACCGTCACATGCAGGTGGTTCTGGTCGCCAAGATGCTCGACCCAGTCGACGACGCCGTCGGCATGGCCATTCGCGGCCTTCTCGATCGACAGATGTTCGGTGCGTGCACCGATCGTCTTGGTGCCGGCCGGTGCGCCGCCATCGGGCAGCAGCCCGGTTGGCAATAGATTGATCGCCGGCTGGCCGAGCCTGGCCGCGACATGCAGGTTTGCCGGCTCCGAATAGATCGTACGGGGCGAGCCGATCTGCACCAGCACGCCATCGGCAAGGATGCCGATGCGGTCGGCCATCGTCATAGCCTCGATCTGGTCATGCGTGACATAGAGCATGGTGGCGCCGAGTTCGGCCTGGATGCGTTTAAGTTCGAGCCTGAGATCCGCCCGCAACTTGGCATCGAGCGACGACAGCGGCTCGTCCATCAGATAGATGGAAGGCTTGCGCACCAGCGCACGGCCGATGGCGACGCGCTGCATTTCGCCACCCGACAGCTTGGTCGAGCGGTTGGCGAGCTTGTGGTGGATGCGCACCATTTTCGCCACCTCCTCGACCCGGCGGCGGATCTGTTCTTCCGGCATTCTTCGTGCCGGCGAGCGCAGCGGGAAGGCAAGGTTGTCGAAAACCGACAGATGCGGATAGAGCGAGTATTGCTGGAACACGAAGGCGGTGTCGCGCTCGGCCGGCGACAGCGTCGTGGCATTGTGGCCGCCGATTTCGATGGTGCCGGCATCCGGCCGCTCCAGCCCGGCGATCAGCCGCAGCGTCGTCGTCTTGCCGGCGCCGGTCGGCCCGAGCAGCACGACGAACTCACCATCGGCGATGGAGAGGTCGAGACCGTTGACGGCGACATGGTCGCCAAAACTCTTGCTCACATTCTTGATGTGCACGTCAGCCATGCTGTGCCCTCCGCTCCGAGGCGGCATCGTGGATCGCGGTTCTCACCGCGCGGCCCGATCCTTTCTCGAACAGTGACAGCCGCGCGCTGCTCAGCGTCAGGCCGACATGGTCGCCGGTCGAGAGCCGGATTTCGGCCGGCACCCGGGCCTTGATGATGCCGTCCGCCGTCTCCACCGCGACGATCTGTGTGGTGCCGAGATATTCGGTGCCGTAGATTGCGCCACGCAGCTTGGAGTTGTCGTCGAAGCGGATATGTTCCGGACGGATGCCCAGCGCCATGTCGGCCGGGGCGATATCCTCGCGCACTTCCGGCACCGCGACCTTCGCGCCCTGGACGATGATTTCCTTCACGCCCTTTGCCAGTCCACCGCCGAAGCCCAGGAAATTCATCGGCGGCGAGCCGATGAAATCGGCGACGAACATGGTCGCCGGCCGGTCGTAGATCTCGCGCGGCGTGCCGAACTGTTCGATGACGCCATGGTTCATCACCGCGATCTTGTCGGCCATCGACATCGCTTCCATCTGGTCGTGCGTGACATAGACGGTGGTGGCGTGGATGCGGTTGTGCAGTTCGCGCAACTCATGGACCATCAAATCGCGGAACTCGGTATCAAGGGTCCCGAGCGGCTCGTCCATCAGGAAGCACTTTGGCCGCCGCACGATGGCGCGGCCGAGCGCCACCCGCTGGCGGTCGCCACCGGCGAGGCCTGAGACGGATTTGTTGAGCAGATGGTCGATGCGCAGAAGCTTGGCCGTCTCTTCGACGCGCTGGCGAATCTCGGCTGACGGCATGCCTTGCGCCAGCAGCGGGAAGCCGATGTTCTTGCGCACGTTCATGTGCGGGTAGAGCGCGAACAGCTGGAAGACGAAGGCGATGTCGCGCTCGCGCGCCCGCAGCATGGTGACGTCGTCTCCGCCAAGCAGGATCTGGCCGCCGGTCGGCAGTTCGAGTCCGGCGATCATGCGCAAGGTCGTCGTCTTGCCGCAGCCCGACGGTCCGAGCATGACGAAGAACTCGCCATCTTCGACGACGAAGTTGGAATCCTGCACGGCGACGAAATCGCCGAAGGCCTTTCTCAGGTGCTGAACGCGAATTTCGGCCATGGCTATTCCGGGAACTTCGAGACGATGATGAACATCACGGTGCCGGCGAGCATGGTGATGAAGGAATAGGTGTAGAGCGACAGCGCGAAGGGCTGGAACAGCATCAGGAAGCCGAGGGCGATCAACACCGTGGCGATGTTTTCCATCAGCCCGCGCCTGGCCCAGACCGGCCAGCGCGATTTGCGTTTCTGAGGGCTGGTCAGGCTCATTTGCGCACCGCGCCGAAGGTGATGCCGCGCAGCAATTGCTTGCGAAGCAGGATGGTGAAGACGAGGATCGGTACCAGGAAGATCGTCGTGCCGGCCGCCACCGCCGGCCAGTCCTGGCCGCCTTCGCCGATGATGGTCGGGATGAAGGGCGGCGCGGTTTGCGCCGTGCCCGAGGTCAAAAGCGCAGCGAAGGCATATTCGTTCCAGGCGAAGATCAGGCAGAAGATGGCGGTGGCGGCAATGCCGGTCGTCGCTTGCGGCAGCACGGTGCGCCAGAAGGCCTGCAGCCGCGTATAGCCGTCGATCATCGCCGCCTCCTCGTATTCGCGCGGGATCTCGTCGATGAAGCCTTTCAAGAGCCACACCGCCAGCGAGACATTGACCGCCGTATAGAGCAGGATCATGCCGAGCGCGGTGTCGGACAGGCCAAGCTCGCGGTACATCAGGTAGATGGGAATAGCGACGGCGATCGGCGGCATCATGCGCGTCGACAGGATGAAGAACAGGAGGTCGTCGGCGAGCGGCACCTTGAAGCGCGAGAAACCATAGGCCGACAGCGTGCCAAGGAAGACGGCGCAGAAGGTCGAGCCAAAGGCGATGATCAGCGAATTGACGAAGCGCGGCAGGAAGTTGGACGGGCCGGCGATCACCATGTTGCGCTTGCGCGTGGTCTCGTCGCAAAAGCCGGTCGCCGGTCCGAGCGAGTTGATGTATTCCGGCGTTTGCCGGGTGCGCGTCGTGAACAGGTTGCAGTAGCCCTCGAGGCTCGGCTGGAACAGCAGCTTCGGCGGGTAGGCGATCGAATCCGGCGGCGTCTTGAAGCTGGTGGCGAAGATCCACAGCAGCGGCACGATCGAGATCAGCGCGTAGGCGATGATGATCGCGCCGGCGATCCGCTTGGAATTTGCCGAAGGTGCGACGACCGAGTGGGCAGTGGTCAGGCTCATCTCTGCTTCACCTTGTTGAGCGCCTTGACGTAGATGTTGGCCAGACCGAACACCGCGACGAACAGGATGATGGCGAAGGCCGAGGAATAGCCCGTCCGCCAGCTTTCGAACGCCTGGCGTTTCAGCGTGATCGAGGCGACCTCGGTGGTCGAGCCCGGCCCGCCGCCGGTGAGCAGATTGACCATGTCGAACATCTTGAAGTTCTCGATGCCGCGAAACAGCACCGCCAGCATGATGAAGGGCAGCGCCATCGGCAGCGTGATCGACCAGAACTGCCGCCAGTTGGAGGCGCGGTCGACCTCGGCCGCCTCATAGATGTATTCGGGGATCGACCGCAGCCCGGCGAGGCAGATCAGCATCACGTAGGGCGTCCACATCCAGGTGTCGACGATGATGATCGACCATGGCGCCAGCGACACGTTGGAGAGCATCTGGATATTTGTTGGCGGGATGCCGGTGACGAAGGAAATGGCATAGGCGAAAAGGCCGATCTGCGGCTCGTAGAGGAAGCGCCAGAAATTGCCGACCACCGCCGGCGACAGCATCATCGGAACCAGGATGAGCGTCGTCCAGAACGCGTGGCCACGGAACTTTCTGTCGATCAGCCAGGCCAGCGTGAAGCCGATCAGCGTCTGCAGCAGGATGGTCCAGAACACGAAATGCGCCGTCGTCTGCATGGCGATCCAGATGTCCTTGTCGGCGAGGATGCGCTGGTAATTGGCAAAGCCGAGGTTCTTCACCACCTCGTTCGGGCGGTTGGCGCGGAAGTTGGTGAACGACAGATAGATCGCCCAGAACAGCGGGAAGATGTTGATGGCGAGCAGCAACAGGATCGTCGGCGAGATGAACAGCCAGGCGAGGCCCTTGTCGCTGATGCCCCGGACCTTGCGGGCCAACGGTTCCGGGGTCGCCCGGGCAACGTTCTCCGCAGTCCGATTGAGCATGGTCAGTCCTGCTTCGGTCACTTGGGTCGTCTCTGTCATGGAATTTATCTGAACTGCGTCCCGTGCCAAGGTGGCACGGGACGCCTGGGCCTAGCTCGGGAGGAGCCTGTTACATCTTGCCGTCGTCCTGGAAGACCTGCGTCCAGTCCTTGACCAGGCCGTCGAGGGCATCCTTGGCCGAACCCTGGCCGGCAACGACATAGTCATGGAAGCGCTTCTGCGACGCCTGCAGCAGCGGCGCGTAGCTGGGCTCAGCCCAGAAGTCCTTCACGATCGCCATCGAGTCGAGGAAGGTCTGCGCATAGGGTTGGCTGGCCGGGAACTTCGGGTCCTTGACCACCGCGTTGAGGCAGGAATAACCGCCGAGCGACCACCATTTGGCCTGCACATCCTTGTTGGCGAACCACTTGATGTATTTCAGTGCCGATTCCTGCTTGTCGGAATAGGACACCACGGAGATGCCCTGGCCGCCGAGCTGCGCGAACTGGTCGCCGTCAGGCCCCTTGGGGTTGACGAAGTAACCGATCTTGTCGCCGCCGACATTCTCGTCCTTCTGCAGGCCCGGCCATGTGAAGGCGAAGTTCATGTGCATCGCTACCTGGCCGGATTTGAAGGCATCGACGCCTTCGCCCATGTAGCTGTTCGAGGCGCCCGGAGGGGTGCAGCAATCATAGAGCGCCTTGTAGAACTCCAGCCCCTTAACCGACTTGTCGGAATTCACGAAGCCTTCCATTTCGTAGGGCTTCTTCGGGTTCTCGTACTGGAAGCCGTAGCTGTAAAGCACGTCCATGGCGCCCATGGTGATGCCTTCCGAGCCGCGCTCGGTGTAGATCGAGGCGCCATAGACGGTCTTGCCGTCGACCTGCCGCTTCTGGAAGAACTCGGCGATCTGCTTCAGCTGGTCGAAGGTGGTCGGCGGGCCGAGGTCCCAGCCGTACTTCTCCTTGAATTCCTTCTGCAGCTCCGGCTTGGAGAACCAGTCCTTGCGATAGGTCCAGCCGACGACGTCGCCCATGGCCGGCAGCGCCCAGTAGTTGGGCGTGTTCTTCGGCCATTCCGAATAGCCGACGACGGTTGCCGGCACGAAGTCGTCCATGCTGATCTTCTCCTTGTCGAAGAAGTCGTTCAGCTTGACGTAGTGGCCGTTCTCGGCGGCGCCGCCGATCCACTGGCTGTCGCCGATGATCAGGTCGCACAGCTTGCCGTGCGAGTTCAGCTCGTTGAGGAAACGGTCGGCATAGTTGGTCCACGGCACGAATTCGAATTTCATGCCGATGCCGGTTTCCTTGGTAAAATCCTTGGACAGTTCGACAAGTGCGTTCGCCGGGTCCCAGGCGGCCCAGCACAGCGTCAGGTCTTCAGCGTGCGCGACATTCGAGACGGCTGTCGACGCTGTAATCGCCGAGGCCAGTCCAAACGCCAGTTTCAAGCTCGATTTCATGCCTTCCTCCCATTTGCGAAACGCGTCCGGATGACGGTTTCAAGAGCTCCAAACCCCTCTCCTCAGGGGCCCAAACATGGCGGCGCGGCAGCGCTGCAGATGTTTAGTAATTTGTTTAGTGATGCAATTTTTACTAAACAACGCAAGCGAATTCGTTGCTGCGCCGCAGCATGCTTGCGGCGGTGCCTGAAAACGTTGGGAAAAGCGTGTATCGCGGATCCGATTGTGGAAGCCGCGCAGGCCGGGCCCGGCCAGACTCGAAGGTCGTCCCGGCTCTCAGTCGACCCGTTTGGTGCTCACCATGACCGGCCGGATCGCCGGTGCCGGCGGCAGCAGCGCCCGGATGTCGGCGAAGGGAAACACAGGCTCGAAGCGGAAGGCTTCGGCCAGTGAACCCTGCGCACCGTTGCACTGGCCTGAACGAAAAAGGTTTTGCGTTCGCGCGCCGTCGACGAAGCGCTCCGGATCCTGCGACTGATGCATGCGGATCGCCTCGGCCTTGACGTCGGCATGCGCGGAAATATCGACATAGTGCGTCGGCGAAAAACCGGTGCCGCCGAGCGTGTCGGCATGCAGCACCGGCACAGCGAAAGAAGCCGCGATGCGCACGCCGTCCGACAGCGCGCGGTGGTCGCCATGATAGTCGTTCGGCGCATGGGTGATCGCCAGGTCCGGGCCGATCTCGCCGATCAGCGCATTCAGAGCCTCGATCAGCGCCGCATCGGCGACCAGCGCGCCATCCGGGAAGTCAAGAAAGCGCGGCGTGGCCCCAAGCAGGCTTGCCGCTTGGCTCGCCTCCTTGCGCCGCGCCCGGGCAAGCGCGCCGGGATCGCCCATGCCGCCCTTGGCCCCATCGGTGGCTATGGCAAAAGTGAGTTCTGCGCCTTGCGCAGCATAGGCGGCCATCGTACCGAACATGAAGATCTCGATGTCGTCCGGATGCGCACCGAGCGCCAATATCTTCAACCCACTCTCTCCCCGGAAATCAAAAAACGTGACGAACGGAATCCTGCTCGCCCTGATCGCCTATGCAAGCTATTCGGGCAGCGATGCCGTTGTCAAAAGCCTCGGCGGACAGTTCACGGTCTTCGAGATCGGATTTTTCACGACGCTGTTTGCCGGCTTCTTTCTTTTCTTCACGCGGCCGGTGGGCGAGCGCTGGCGTGACTTCTGGCGCACCAGGCGGCCCTGGGCGGTGCAGGCGCGCGCCTGGGCGGGCATCGCATCCGGCGTGCTCAGCGTCTACGCTTTCACCACCATCCCGCTGGCGGAAGTCTATGCGCTGGTCTTTCTGGCGCCGCTCTGCGTCACCATCCTGTCCACCGTCATCCTCAAGGAGAAGGTCGGCCCGTGGCGCTGGCTGGCGGTGGTCGCCGGTTTTGCCGGTGTCATGCTGGTGGTGCGGCCTGGGTTTCGCGAGCTCAATCTCGGCCACCTTGCCGCCTTCGGCGTTGCCTTCCTCGCCGCCGCCAGCGTCATCCTGATGCGCTCGCTGGCACAGCAGGAAAAGCGCACGACCATGCTGGGTGTCCTGATCGGCTACGGCCTATTGTTCAACGGCGTGGGAGCCGCCGCTACCTCATTCACCGTTCCGCACGGCAAGCAGCTGGTGTGGCTGGTGATGGCGGGTGCCTTCACCGCTTGCGGGCAGCTGCTGCAGCTGCTGGCTGTCAAATATGCGCCCGCCAACCGGATCGCGCCGACGCATTATTCGCAGATCGTCTGGGCGGTCATCCTCGGTGCGTTGTTCTTCCAGGAATACCCCGACTGGCTGTCGCTGGTAGGCCTCGCTGTCGTCGGCGGGTCCGGCCTGCTGACCATGGTGCGCGAGGAAGCGCGGCTCGGCACGGTGCGCTGGAACCCGTTTTCGCGCACCCGGCTTTGAACCTGTCCAGGTTGCACGGCGACCGCGACCGCTGATATGCGGACGCGATGACGACAAAACCCTTGCCGGAGCTTCCCGTATCCGCCGTGCTGCCGGCGCTGAGTGAAGCGCTGGCCGAACGCAACAGCGCCGTGCTGGTGGCGCCGCCCGGCGCCGGCAAGACGACGCTGGTGCCGCTGGCGCTGCTTGGTGCGCCCTGGTTGGGGGCCGGCAAGATCGTTCTGCTCGAACCGCGCCGGCTCGCGGCCCGCGCCGCCGCCCGCCGCATGGCCGAACTCGTCGGCGAGGAGCCCGGCGCCACGGTCGGCTACGCCATGCGCATGGAGAACCGCACCTCGGCCAAGACCAGGATACTGGTCGTCACCGAAGGCGTGCTGGCCCGCATGATCCTCGATGACCCCGAATTGCCCGGCGTCTCGGCTGTGATCTTCGACGAATTCCACGAGCGCTCGCTCGATGGCGATTTCGGCCTTGCGCTGGCGCTCGATGTGCAGGGCGCGCTGCGGCCGGATCTGCGAGTGCTGGTGATGTCGGCGACGCTCGACGGTGCGCGCGTCGCGAAGCTGCTGTCGGGCGCGCCGGTGATCGAGAGCGAGGGCCGCGCCTTCCCCGTCGACATCCGCTATGACGAGCGTCCGGCCGGCACCACCATCGAGGACGCCATGGCCAGGGCGATCCGCTCCGCGCTTGCCGACGAGAGCGGCAGCGTGCTGGCCTTCCTGCCCGGCCAACGCGAGATCGAGCGCACCGCCGAGCGGCTGGCCGGCAAGGTCGGCGCCGACACCGATATCGTGCCGCTCTACGGCATGCTCGACGGCAAGGCGCAGGACGCGGCGATCAAGCCGGCGCCTGCCGGCCGCCGCAAGGTGGTGCTGGCCACCTCGATCGCCGAGACTTCCATCACCATCGACGGCGTGCGCGTGGTCATCGATTCCGGCCTGTCACGGCTGCCACGCTACGAGCCGGCCAGCGGCCTCACCCGGCTGGAAACCGTGCGTGTCAGCAAGGCGTCCGCCGACCAGCGCGCCGGCCGTGCCGGGCGCACGCAGCCGGGCGTCGCCATGCGGCTGTGGCGGGCCGAGCAGACGGCGGCACTCCCCGCCTTCACGCCACCGGAAATCCTCGAGGCCGATCTGTCCGGCCTGTTGCTCGACTGCGCCGCCTTCGGTGTCGCCGATCCCATCAGCCTCGCTTTCCTCGATCCGCCGCCCGTTCCGGCGCTCAACGAGGCAAGGCTGCTGCTGCGGGCGCTGGATGCCGTTGACGAGGCCGGCCGCCTGACGGAGGCGGGCATGGCGATGCGCAAGCTCGCTCTGCCGGTGCGGCTGGCGCATATGGTCGCCGAGGCCGCCAGGAGTGGCCATGCCGGCGAGGCGGCCATGCTTGCCGTGCTGCTGACGGAACGCGGGCTTGGCGGCGACGGCGCCGATCTGGAGCGACGGCTGATGCGCTTTCGCTCCGAGCGATCGCCGCGTGCAACGGCGGCGCGCCAGCTTGCGGAGAGGTTAGCGAGGCAGGCCTCTTCACCCTCCCCCTTGTGGGGAGGGTCGATCCGCGAAGCGGAGCGGGGTGGGGGTGGGCCGAGCGTGGGACCCCCACCCCCCCCCCAC